>NZ_FPAR01000019.1:0-1409 GCF_900116475.1 Pseudoalteromonas sp. DSM 26666
GCTTAAACTATCACATAAAACGCGTTTGGCGTTGTATGGTTAAGCCTCACGGGTAATTAGTACAAGTTAGCTTAATGGCTCACACCACTTCCACATCTTGCCTATCAACGTTGTAGTCTTCAACGGCCCTTCAGAGACTTTAAAAGTCTAGTGAGAACTCATCTCGAGGCCTGCTTCGCGCTTAGATGCTTTCAGCGCTTATCAGTTCCGAACGTAGCTACCGGGCAATGCCATTGGCATGACAACCCGAACACCAGCGGTTCGTTCACTCCGGTCCTCTCGTACTAGGAGCAACCCCTCTCAATTCTCAAACGCCCACGGCAGATAGGGACCGAACTGTCTCACGACGTTCTAAACCCAGCTCGCGTACCACTTTAAATGGCGAACAGCCATACCCTTGGGACCGACTTCAGCCCCAGGATGTGATGAGCCGACATCGAGGTGCCAAACACCGCCGTCGATATGAACTCTTGGGCGGTATCAGCCTGTTATCCCCGGAGTACCTTTTATCCGTTGAGCGATGGCCCTTCCATTCAGAACCACCGGATCACTATGACCTACTTTCGTACCTGCTCGACGTGTCTGTCTCGCAGTTAAGCTGGCTTCTACCATTACACTAACCGTACGATGTCCGACCGTACTTAGCCAACCTTCGTGCTCCTCCGTTACTCTTTGGGAGGAGACCGCCCCAGTCAAACTACCCACCAGGCACTGTCCGTAACCCCGATTCAGGGGCCAACGTTAGAACATCAAAACTACAAGGGTGGTATTTCAAGGACGACTCCACAAAAACTAGCGTCTCTGCTTCTAAGTCTCCCACCTATCCTACACATGTAGGTTCAATGTTCAGTGCCAAGCTGTAGTAAAGGTTCACGGGGTCTTTCCGTCTAGCCGCGGGTACACAGCATCTTCACTGCGATTTCAATTTCACTGAGTCTCGGGTGGAGACAGCGTGGCCATGGTTACACCATTCGTGCAGGTCGGAACTTACCCGACAAGGAATTTCGCTACCTTAGGACCGTTATAGTTACGGCCGCCGTTTACCGGGGCTTCGATCAAGAGCTTCTCCGAAGATAACCCCATCAATTAACCTTCCGGCACCGGGCAGGTGTCACACCGTATACGTCATCTTGCGATTTTGCACAGTGCTGTGTTTTTAATAAACAGTCCCAGCCACCTGGTCACTGCGGCTCCAATCAGCTTAGGGAGCAAGTCCCATCACCAATCGGAGCGTACCTTCTCCCGAAGTTACGGTACGATTTTGCCTAGTTCCTTCACCCGAGTTCTCTCAAGCGCCTTAGTATTCTCTACCTGACCACCTGTGTCGGTTTGGGGTACGATTCGGTATAATCTGAAGCTTAGAGGCTTTTCCTGGAAGTATGGCATCAGCAACTTCATCACCTTGGTGA
>NZ_FPAR01000018.1:0-1546 GCF_900116475.1 Pseudoalteromonas sp. DSM 26666
ATTGGTATCTACTTTAGTATTCAATATTAACTTCTGGCGAAGTTAAACTGTCACAAAACAAAGACCCGTTTGGGTTGTATGGTTAAGTGACTAAGCGTACACGGTGGATGCCTTGGCAGTTGGAGGCGATGAAGGACGTATTAACTTGCGATAAGCCTAGTCAAGCTAGTAAAAAGCACTTGAGACTAGGATTTCCGAATGGGGAAACCCACCTGCTTGCAGGTATCGTTAACTGAATACATAGGTTAACGAGGCGAACGCGGAGAACTGAAACATCTAAGTACCCGTAGGAAAAGAAATCAACCGAGATTCCGATAGTAGCGGCGAGCGAAATCGGAACAGCCCTTAAGCTTATTATGTGTTAATGGAAGGCTCTGGAAAGTGCCACGATACAGGGTGATAGTCCCGTACATGAAAACGCATTTTAAGTGAAATCGAGTAGGTCGGAGCACGTGAAACTTTGACTGAATATAGGTGGACCATCATCTAAGGCTAAATACTCCCAACTGACCGATAGTGAACCAGTACCGTGAGGGAAAGGCGAAAAGAACCCCTGTGAGGGGAGTGAAATAGAACCTGAAACCGTGTACGTACAAGCAGTAGGAGCCCACTTGTTGGGTGACTGCGTACCTTTTGTATAATGGGTCAGCGACTTATATTTTGTAGCGAGGTTAACCGATTAGGGTAGCCGTAGGGAAACCGAGTCTTAACTGGGCGAATAGTTGCAAGGTATAGACCCGAAACCCGGTGATCTAGCCATGGGCAGGTTGAAGGTTGAGTAACATCAACTGGAGGACCGAACCCACTAACGTTGAAAAGTTAGGGGATGACCTGTGGTTAGGAGTGAAAGGCTAATCAAACCGGGAGATAGCTGGTTCTCCCCGAAATCTATTTAGGTAGAGCCTCGGACGAATACTTACGGGGGTAGAGCACTGTTAAGGCTAGGGGGTCATCCCGACTTACCAACCCTTTGCAAACTCCGAATACCGTAAAGTAATATCCGGGAGACACACGGCGGGTGCTAACGTCCGTCGTGAAGAGGGAAACAACCCAGACCGCCAGCTAAGGTCCCAAAGTCATAGTTAAGTGGGAAACGATGTGGAAAGGCCCAGACAGCCAGGAGGTTGGCTTAGAAGCAGCCATCCTTTAAAGAAAGCGTAATAGCTCACTGGTCGAGTCGGTCTGCGCGGAAGATGTAACGGGGCTAAACTATGCACCGAAGCTGCGGATTCAAAATTTATTTTGAGTGGTAGGGGAGCGTTCTGTAAGCGGTTGAAGGTGTACCGGGAGGTATGCTGGACGTATCAGAAGTGCGAATGCTGACATGAGTAACGATAATGCGGGTGAAAAACCCGCACGCCGGAAGACCAAGGGTTCCTATCCCATGTTAATCAGGGTAGGGTAAGTCGACCCCTAAGGCGAGGCCGAAAGGCGTAGTCGATGGGAAACGGATTAATATTTCCGTACTTGGTATAATTGCGATGGGGGGACGGAGCAGGCTAAGCAAGCATGGCGATGGTAGTCCATGTGAAAGTGTGTAGGCTAG
>NZ_FPAR01000017.1:0-25682 GCF_900116475.1 Pseudoalteromonas sp. DSM 26666
GTCGGGCTTTTTTACGTCTGTAGGAAAGTGAAAATATTAGCTATCAGCCGTCAGCTATCAGCTGCACAGCGTTAACTTGACCACTATATCATGGGTTGAGTATCTCGAAACCTATGGGTAAAAGAATGCGACGAGCACCTTAGAGCCTAATACATACTCTACCGCTGTGGGCACTACGACACTACCAGGCTCCAAATTGAGAAAGCCCGACTAGAAATAGTCGGGCTTTTTACGTACGCAGGAATGACACACTAAAGGCCTGTGGTGATAGATGTTATACCAATTCGCTTAATTAAGCGGTCTATTTTGAGGTAGTAAAAACGGGTTGATAGCTAGGCAAAAAATTCGCTATTTAGTTGCTCTAAATGAGAATTTTTTAACACAGGTAGCGGCAAGTTTAGCCCCGCAAAATGATTGAGTATTATTGCGGATTGGTATTATGTAAAATGCTAAGGGAGTTCAGCGATTAAGCCCAACGTGATTACTTAGGACTGTGTACAATACTAATCTACTTTGCTGGTGAAGTCATAGTCGTGTGTGAGCCTGAATATAGAAGGGGAAGCGTGTCTTTCATATCGCTATCAAGTCTAATGTACGCATATATTGCTAGCTTAAATATATAATGTTTAAACGAATCAGCTACGGCTTTTTTAAGGCCTTATAAGATCGCTGTATGCATATAGAAAAACTTATTTAAGCTGGGCTGAAAAGTGACTATGGTTTTTATTTTAGCTATTAGATGATTTTGCAGAATATATTAAAGAAATGATATTTATTGAGTAAAAACAAGTAGGATCAAAAACGCCAACTCAAGGTTGGCGTTTTAATTATGAGGCTAAAGGTGATTATTAAACTTTAGGGCCTGCATTTTTAATTTCTTCAGATACGTCGTATTTTGCGAAGTTTTCTGTGAAATCAGCGGCTAGTTTAGCTGCATATTCAGCATACTTTGCTTTGTCTTCCCATGTATTGATTGGGTTAAGTAGCTTACTATCTACGCCTGGTACTGCAACTGGTACGTCTAGATTTAGCACGTCAATGTGTTGAGTTTCAACACCAGCTAATTTTCCAGATACGATTGCGTCAACAACAGCACGTGTTGTTGGAATATCGAAACGCTTACCAATACCGTAAGGACCCCCTGTCCAGCCTGTATTAACTAGGTAAACTTTAGCGCCGAACTCGCGTACACGCTTCATTAGAAGTTCTGCGTAGACACCTGCAGGACGTGGGAAGAAAGGTGCGCCAAAACAGGTTGAAAATGTAGATTCGATATCACTGGTAGAGCCAATTTCTGTAGAGCCTACTTTTGCAGTGTAACCACTTAAGAAGTGGAATGCTGCAGCTTCTTCGGTTAGTACAGATACTGGAGGAAGGACACCACTTACATCACATGTTAAGAATACAACCGCTTTAGGCTCGCCTGCACGGTTTTCAACTTTGCGTTTTTCAACATGCTCCAGTGGATAAGCTGCACGGCTATTTTGAGTTAGGCTGGTATCATTAAAATCAGGAACGCGATTTTCATCAAGTACGACATTTTCTAAGATGGTTCCAAAACGGATAGCATCCCAAATAACGGGTTCGTTCTTTTGTGAAAGGTCGATACATTTAGCGTAACAACCACCTTCGATATTAAATACGCTACCAGGTGCCCAACCATGCTCGTCATCACCGATTAAGAAGCGAGTTGGATCGGCTGATAACGTTGTTTTACCTGTACCAGATAAACCAAAGAATAACGCAGTATCGCCTGCTTCGCCTACGTTAGCAGAACAGTGCATTGGTAATACACCTTTCGCTGGTAGTAGGAAGTTTTGCACAGAGAACATCGATTTTTTCATTTCACCCGCGTAGCGCATGCCAGCAAGTAACACCTTACGTTGTGCAAAGTTAATAATAACTGTGCCATCGCTATTGGTACCATCGCGTTCTGGATCACATACAAACGAAGGTACATTCATTACTTGCCACTGAGGGAAGTCTGCTTTGTTGTATGATTCTGGTTGGATGAACATGTTTTTAGCGAAGATATGGTGCCAAGCAGTTTCTGTTGTTACAACCACTGGAAGATAGTGCTCTGGATCAGCGCCAACTTCAAGGTGAGAGATAAAGTGGTCATTGCTTTGCACATGTGCTTCTACACGTGCCCATAACGCGTCAAACTTATCTGCATCGAATGGGCGATTTACATTACCCCATTGGATTTCATTTTCAGTACTTGATTCTTGAACAATAAAACGATCTTTTGGAGAACGACCGGTACGACGACCAGTGTTAGCTACAAAAGCACCATTGGCGGCTAAAGTCCCTTCGCCACGGCTGATAGCGTGTTCGACAAGTTCAGCTGCAGTTAGATCGACAAAACGGGTAGCGCTTGAAGTCATGTTTATACCTAAATTGTGTGAGATTGAACGGGATAGCTCTGGGTCTTAGTAACCTTTAAGCTGCAATTATAGTAACAGATGGATTAAGGATATTCGAGCTTATAAACGCCGTAAAAACATATAAATTAAGGAAAAAACATGAATAATTTCAATGATACCGGTGTCATGAAAAATGCTCAGCTTGTGATACCGGTGTCATTTTTTAGGCACAAAAAAGCCATAAAAAATTATGGCTATTTTGTGCTGTGTTTTATAAAAGTAGATTAGTTAAATATACTTTTTATATCTTGCTCGTTAAACACATAATCTTTTAAACAGTAATGGCAGCTAATTTTAATCTCACCATTTTTTTCAACATCGTCCAAAAGCGCTTGTTGGCCAACATTAACTAAAGCCGTCATCGTTTTTTCGCGGTTACAGCCACATTTAAATTGAATTGGTTGAGGATCAAATACTCGCGGATTATCTTCATGATAAAGACGCGTTAAAATAGTATTGGCATCGAGCTCTAATAGCTCTTCATCTTTAATGGTATTGCTGAGTGCTTCTAAGTGAGCAAAATCTTCAATCGACTTTTGTTTATCAACAGGTAGCACTTGTAAAAATAGCCCACATGCTTTGGCGCTTCCCTCTGTGGTGTCGGTTGCAAACCAAAGGCGCGTTTTTAATTGTTCAGATTGCTCAAAATAGCTTTCTATACATTCACTTAAGGTATCATGCTCTAAAGGCACTATACCTTGGTAACGCTCCCCTTGCGTTGGAGTAATAGTGATAACCATGTAACCTTGGCCTATAAGCTCTCTAACTGTTGACCCAGTCACTTCACTTTGAAGTCGTGCTATGCCACGCATATTTTGTTGGTCGTCACCATTAATAACGGCATATTTTACCGGCCCATCACCTTGTAGTTGAACGGCAATTTCGCCTTCAAACTTTAATGTTGCTGTTAATAAACAGGTTGCAACAAGCAGCTCACCTAGTAATGCTTTAACGGGTTCTGGGTAATTGTGTTTAGCAATCATTTCATTGTAAGCGTTGTCTATTTGTACGAGTTCGCCACGAACATCGAGATTGTCGAATAAATAGCGATGAAGTAAATCTTGTTGCATGAGCGGCTATACCTAACTTGATTTCATTTTTAAAAGTTCGCGTCTTTGCTTTTTATCAGGCTTTTTAACCGGATGAGGTGCAAAGAAGCTGTTATTTTTGCGTGCGATAGTATTTTCTTCACGCTTAGCAATACTTGCATCAGATTCTTGATACAAGGTCTGTGCAATGGGGGCGCTTTGGCGCTTTTCAAGTATATTTAATACTGTGACAGTTTTTTCATCAACGCCTTGGGCTAGCTTTATAACTGCGCCAATTTCTACAATTTTGCTGGCCTTACTACGTTGACCATTATAATGTACTTTGCCGCCTTGTACCATTTCGCGTGCTATTGCTCGCGTCTTATAAAATCGAGCAGCCCATAACCATTTATCTAACCTGACTTTAAGTTCGCTCGAGTTTTCTGAGTTGTCGTTGAGTTTAGCTTTCTTTGTCATGGAACATCTCTAGTAAATTTGGTTATTAGCTAAATTACCATGAAATAGGTATGCCATGAAGTTATAGCTTGATTCTGTAACTAATGAGGAAGATAAATTAATCTGTTTACAAAGTTTAATATTAGCGTGCTTGTTGAATGAAAAATGAAAAGGTACTATGGCTGGGTGATTTCGCTATAAATTAAAATAAGAACACTACTTATGGAACAGCACGTTCAACAATTTAAACTGCTATTAAACCGTTTGCCACACGCTAAATTAAGCGTGTTAGTTATGGTTTTAGTTATTGTTTATATTGCATTTTTGTCATCAAAGCTCGTTTGGCTTTTATGGCCGCACCCAGTAACAACTCCTCTTGCTCCCAGTAGCTACTCTAGTCAAGTCACGGGCGGCAATAACCAGTCTGTCGATTCGATTATTGGGCAATTTTTATTTGGTAAAGTAAATGTAACAAAAAACACCAATACTGCCCCCCAAGCCAAAGTTATTAATAATGCCCCTGAAACGCGCTTAAGTATAAATTTAACCGGTATTGTTGCTGTGAGTAATGATGATAAAGCGGGGATGGCCATTATTGAATCGCAAGGTCGTCAGGCGAGTTACTTAGTTGAAGATGTTATTCAAGGGACACGTGCAAAGGTATCGCAAATACTCCCAGACCGCGTCATTTTAGATGTAAGCGGCCGCTTTGAAACCTTAATGCTTGATGGGCTCGACTTTACCAAAACGGTGTCTATGCCGGTACTAGCCGCGCGAGATGAGCCTGAGATGGGGCCGTTAGCACCTTCATCGCAAAGTGAAGAGCAGATAGATGCGACTGCCAACCTTGAAGTAAAAGAAGCATTAATAGAAACCCGCGAAGAGCTTTTAGAAGAGCCTGGTAAATTATTTGATTACATACGTGTTGCCCAAGCTATGAATGATGGGGAACTTATAGGTTACCGTTTGAGTCCAGGTAAAGAGCCTGAATTATTTAAACAAATGGGATTACAAAATAACGATTTGGCCGTGGCAATTAACGGCTATCAATTAACTGATTTAAAACAGGCTATGGCAGCAATGAATGAGCTGCGAAATAGTACCGATGCAACTATCACCATAGAGCGTGATGGTGAGCAAATCGATGTGCTTTTTAGTCTGCAATAACTTAGCTTTGGAGTTTTAACATAATGGTTCAGGTGCTACACCTCAAAAAAATTAAAAAAGGGTTAGCTAAGTATGCAGCACTTTTTTTAGCGGCAAGTCTCTCTATGTCGGTTGCTGCTGTTGAATATGCTGCTAACTTTAAGGGCACAGATATTAATGAGTTTATTAATATTGTGGGCAAAAACCTTAATAAAACCATCATTATTGATCCTAACGTGCGTGGCAAAGTTAATGTGCGCAGTTATGAGTTAATGGATGAGGCACTTTATTATCAATTCTTTTTAAATGTATTAGAAGTTTACGGCTATTCAGCTGTTGAAATGGATAACAACATTATAAAAATAGAAAAAAGTTCAGATGCTAAAAAATCCAATGTACCGTTAATTACAACGGACAGCGATGCAGCTGGCGATATGATGATCACTCGGGTTGTGCGAGTTAAAAATGTCAGCGTACAAGAGTTAGGCCCTTTGGTTCGCCAGTTTAGTGACCAAAAAGATGGCGGTCATGTTGCTAACTTTAATGCCGCTAACGTGATGATGCTAACAGGACACGCAGCCTCAGTTAATCGTTTGGTAGAAATTATTCGCTCTGTTGACCAAGCGGGTGATAAGCGCGTTGATATTGTAAAACTTAAATATGCAACAGCTGATGATGTGGTATCGGTAGTTGATAATATTTATAAAGACAGTGGCAAGGGCAGCGTTCCTGAGTTTTTAATTCCTAAAGTAGTAGCTGATGGCCGAACTAATAGCGTGATTGTGAGTGGTGAAGGTCAAGCTCGTACTCGCGCCATTGAACTCATTAAACGTTTAGACGGCGAACTTGAAAGCCAAGGTAATACCAAAGTATTTTACCTAAACTACGCAAAGGCAGAAGATTTAGTCAAAGTACTTCAAGGTGTGAGTAAATCGCTGGCAGAGGATTCAAAAGGCGGAGCAACCAACAATGCGCGTAGTAGTAATAGAAATGACACGAGTATTGAAGCACATCCTGATTCTAACTCACTCGTCATTACCGCTCAGCCAGATACGATGCGTTCACTTGAATCGGTTATTGAGCGTTTAGATATTCGCCGCGCACAAGTATTAGTAGAAGCCATTATTATTGAAGTAATGGAAGGTGATGGCGTTAACTTTGGCCTGCAATGGATTTCAGAGCAAGGTGGGATGCTACAATTTAATAATGGTACAACAGTACCTGTTGGTTCGTTAGCCGTAGCGGCAGAACAAGCCCGTGATAAAACGGTGACTAAAAATATCATTGGTACTGAATCAGGTACTGTCACCAAATATGATGAAACAACTGAAGGTGACTACGGCCCGCTTGCATCATTACTTGGTGGCATCAATGGTTTGGCCATGGGGGTAATTAAAAATGACTGGGGCGCAATTGTTCAAGCGGTTTCAACCGACACTAATTCGAATATTCTAGCGACTCCATCTATTACTACAATGGATAACGAAGAAGCATCTATTTTAGTTGGTCAAGAAGTGCCAATCATTACTGGTTCGCAAACAGGTAGTAACAACGAAAATCCATTTCAAACGGTTGAGCGCCAAGAGGTGGGTATTAAACTTAAAGTAACCCCTCAAATTAATGATGGTTCAGCGGTGCAGTTGACTATAGAGCAAGAAGTTTCAAGTGTTAGTGGCGCAACAGCAGTCGATATTTCGGTGAACAAGCGCGCAATTAAAACTACTGTAATGGCCGATGATGGCGGTATGGTGGTATTGGGCGGCTTGATTGATGAAGATGTACAAGAGAGTGTTTCAAAAGTGCCACTATTAGGCGACATTCCTATTTTAGGCCACTTGTTTAAGTCAACTAATACAACAAAGCGAAAACGTAATCTAATCGTGTTTATTAGACCGACCATTATTCGCGATGGCGTTAGTATGAATAAGCTCAGCTTTAGTAAATATAACTTTATTCGCGGTGAGCAATTTAAAAAGCGTGAAGATGGCATTAACTTGATGCCAATGTCTGATACGCCTATTTTACCTGAGTGGAATGACGAATTAGTGTTACCACCTACGTACGAAGAGCATTTACGCAAACAAAATGCACAAGAGCGTAACAATGACTAATGCGATAGAAGATATTAATCAAGACGTTATTCATCCAGCTGCACATAACAACGATGAAATGCTTGAACAAGAGGATTTAATTGAGCTGCCTGCAAAGCGTTTGCCGTTTTCATATGCAAGGCGGGTGGGTGCGTTACTTAGTAAACATAAGGATAACCGAGTTGTTTACTACCGTGGCGAGTTGGATATTGATGTATTGCTAGAAGTGCGCCGCATTGCAGGACATGGCTTCACACTAGAGCAACTAGAAGATGATAAATTTGAGTTATTACTAGAAGCATCGTATCAACGTGACAGCTCAGAAACTCAGCAAATGATGGAAGATATTGGTAACGAGGTTGATTTATTCTCGCTGGCTGATGAGCTTCCTCAAACTGAAGATTTACTTGCTGGTGATGACGACGCGCCTATTATCAAACTCATTAATGCCATGTTGAGTGAGGCCATTAAGGAAGGCGCATCTGATATCCACATTGAAACGTTTGAACAAGAACTGGTTATTCGTTTTCGAGTGGATGGCGTACTCAAAGAAGTTTTAAAACCTAATCGTAAATTAGCCTCTTTGCTGGTATCGCGTATTAAAGTAATGGCCAAACTCGATATTGCAGAAAAACGCATACCGCAAGATGGCCGTATTAGTTTACGTATTGCAGGGCGTGCAGTAGATGTGCGTGTATCGACTATGCCATCGAGCTTTGGTGAGCGAGTCGTATTGCGTTTGCTTGATAAAAACAATGCGCGTTTAAACCTTGAAGATTTAGGCATGACCGCGAAAAACCGAGAGCTATTTGCTGATTTAATTAGTAAGCCTCACGGTATAATCTTAGTTACAGGCCCTACAGGCTCTGGTAAAAGTACTACTTTATATGCCGGTATGAGCCAAATTAACTCGCGGGATCGCAATATTTTAACGGTTGAAGATCCCATTGAGTATGAAATCCCAGGTATTGGCCAAACACAGGTTAATACCAAGGTTGATATGACTTTTGCCCGTGGCCTACGCGCTATTTTACGTCAAGATCCTGATGTGGTTATGGTTGGTGAAATACGTGACTTAGAAACCGCTCAAATTGGTGTACAAGCATCGCTGACTGGTCACTTAGTTATGTCTACATTGCATACTAATACCGCCTCAGGTGCAATTACCCGTATGGAAGATATGGGTGTTGAGCCATTCTTATTATCGTCATCATTACTCGGCGTATTGTCACAGCGCTTAGTACGTACCTTATGCAATAGCTGTAAAGAAGGGCATATTGCAGATGAGCGTGAATGTGAATTACTCGGCGTACCGTTTGATAATGCTCCGACGATTTACCGCGCGGTAGGGTGTGAAGAGTGTAACTTTAACGGTTATCGTGGTCGTACAGGTATTCACGAATTATTAGTCGTTGATGAAACTATTCGTGAAATGATCCACAGCGGTAAAGGTGAGCAAAGCGTAGAGAAATATATTCGTAAACGCAGCCCAAGTATTCGTCAAGATGGCTGCAGCCGCGTACTTGCGGGTAAAACAACGCTTGAAGAAGTATTACGCGTAACCCGTGAGGAAGGCTAACAATGGCGGCGTTTGAATACCGTGCATTAGATGGCCGGGGAAAAGAAAAAAAAGGAATTTTAGAAGCGGATACAGCAAAGCAAGTTCGCCAACTTTTACGCGATCAAAAGCTAACCCCCCTCGAGGTCGTGCCAGCTGCTCAAGATGATAAACAAGTTCGAGGTCAAAAAGCGCCATTATTAGGCTCTTTATTTAAGCCGACAATATCAACGTCAGATCTTGCTTTGATTACACGTCAACTTGCGACCCTAATTCAGTCAGCCTTACCCGTTGAGGGTGCCGTGATGGCGGTTGCTGAGCAGTGTGAAAAACCACGGCTAAAACGTATGTTAATGTCTGTGCGCTCTAAAGTGGTGGAAGGGTATACGCTTGCTGATGGGATGAGTGAATTTCCGCATGTATTTGACGATTTATACCGTGCAATGGTGGCCGCAGGTGAAAAGTCAGGTCACTTAGATCAAGTACTTAACAGATTGGCTGATTACACCGAGCAACGCCAACATATGCGTAGCCAAATTACGCAAGCGATGGTGTATCCCATTATTTTGGTCGTGTTCGCTATTGGTATTGTTTCAGTATTATTAGGTACTGTGGTGCCTAAAATACTAAAAACGTTTGAAAAAACCAAACAAGTATTACCTTGGACAACCGAATGGGTCATGGCGGGTAGTCATTTTGTACAAAATTATTGGTTTGTTAGTTTATTAGCGATCACGGCGATTGCTATTGGAATTAAATACGCACTTAAAAAACCTAAAGTACGGTTTTGGTGGGATGCAAAAGTATTAAATATGCCAGGCATAGGTAAGGTTGCCAGAGGGATTAACACGGCGCGCTTTGCCCGTACATTAAGTATTTTATCGTCAAGCTCAGTGCCGCTACTTGAAGGAATGCGTATTTCAGGCGGGGTGTTGGTTAACGAAAAAATAAAGCAAGCAGTGGCAGATGCCGCAGAAAGAGTCAGTGAAGGGGCGAGTCTTCGTGCTTCACTACAGCAAACTAAGTTGTTTCCACCAATGATGCTACATATGATAGCCAGTGGTGAAAAGTCCGGTGAACTTGAGCAAATGTTAGAGCGTGCTGCTAACAATCAAGATCGCGAGTTTGAAAGTATGGTTAATGTGTCATTAAAATTATTGGAACCGGCAATGATTGCCTCTATGGCAGTGATTGTGCTTTTCATAGTAATGGCAATTTTGCAGCCAATTATGGCAATGAACAAGGCCGTAGGTCTTTAAGTATTTTTTATATTAATGATTTAAACAAATCATTTTTGCTTAGTGTTTTTAGAATAACGAGGTAATAACGTGAATAAACAATCAGGTTTTTCTTTATTAGAAGTCATGGTGGTACTGGTTATCATCGGTATGATCATGTCGATTGTGGCACCTAATATTATGGGCCAGCAAGAAGAAGCGGCTATTGATAAAGCGCATTTAGATATTCAGCAGTTAGAAGATGCTATGAGTTTGTACAAGCTTAAAAATAAAAGCTATCCAAGTACAGAGCAAGGTTTAGAGGCATTAGTTACTAAAACCAGTATTGAGCCCATTCCAAAGCGTTTTCCTGATGGTGGCTTTATTAGCAAGTTACCAGAAGATCCATGGGGTAATAATTATCAATTAATCAGCCCTGGAGAAATAGGTAAATTTGACATCTTTTCGATGGGTCCAGATGGCGAACCAGCCACCGAAGATGACATTGGTAATTGGGATGAAGATAAGCAGTAATGACCAATAACTTTACCATGCACTTAAACATAATACATTGGGGCTTGCCATGCAGGTAAGCCCTAAGCACCTGAGTGCAAAGTATTATGGTTTTAGTTTAATAGAAATTTTAGTGGTATTGGTGATCATCGCCTTTGCCACCAAAATGGTGGTATACAGCTTAGATGGCGGCGCTGAAGAAGCGTTAGACAAGCAAGCAAATAGGCTGCATACCACCATTAATGCCGCATCGGAATTTGCGGTGCTTAATCAAATAGAATTAGGCCTTTTAGTTGAGCAAAATACGCTTGAATTTTTAGTTTTTGATGGCGAAAAATGGATTAGCTTTGATCGTGAAGCTTTATTTAAGCCAATTGAGATCGAACCCCAATTTAAATTAACACTTAATCTTGAAGACCTACCTTGGGCACAAGATAACTTACTAGAGCAGTCAAATTGGCGTGAGCTAATGAGTGGTAACAATGAAGACAGTTTATTAGAGCTTAAAAAGTTAAAAGTACCGCAAGTGCTTATTTTATCCTCTGCCGATGTAAGTGCGTTTCAGCTCATGCTTGAATTAAAAGATCAGTCAGAGCCGGTGTACTTTATTGAAGGTAAATTTGCAGCCCCAGTCGATTTTCGTCGAGAGCCCCAATAATGAAAAAATACCACGGGTTTACATTATTAGAAGTCTTAGTTGCACTGAGTATTTGTGCCATGGCGGGTATTGCGGCAATGCAAGCAACCGGTGAGCATATTCATCACTTATCAAGTATTGAAGAACAAACGTATGGCTCATGGGTCGCTGAGAATGTATTGGTAGAACAACGAACGAAAGGCGAAAAATGGCAAGGTAAAAATGGTACCCGCGGCAGTGAGATGATGGCGGGTATTGAATGGTTTTGGCGCCAAGATGTTGTGCCCACTGCCGACAAGAGCTTTGTAAAAGTCACTATTAATGTGTTTACGGATGATAAGTACGAAAATTCAATTTATGAGTTAAGCACTTACTTAAATAAAGGTAAGCTTTAAGTGAAGCAGCGCGGTTTTACATTATTAGAAGTGATGGTGGCACTAGGTGTGTTGGCGTTTGTGATTATGGCCACCCACCAAATACTTGATACCACAACGCGAGCTAAACAAGCATCAGATGAAAAAATTGCTGAACTAAATGGCTTACAAACTGCATTTAGATTGATGGATCAAGACTTTAGCCAAATGACTAAACGCCAAGTACGTAATGAAGCTGGAGATTTTCAAGAGGGATACTTACTTGCTGGACGCTACATTTTAGAAAGCCAGCTTGATGGTATTGCCTTTGTACGTGATGGTTGGATGAATCCCATTAACTTACTCCCTCGCTCAGAGTTACAAGCTGTTGGTTATCGCGTCATTGATGACAAGTTAGAACGCGTATATCGCATTTATGTCGATCAACTCGATAATATGGAGCCTCGTAGCCAAGTTATTTTAGCCGCAGTCGAAGAGCTTAAATTTGAGTTTTTAGATGGTAGCGGTAAGTGGCAAGAAGACTGGCAAATTAAGGCATTACCTAAAGCCGTTGCGGTAACTATAAAGCAAATGGATGCGGAGCCTATCAGGCGTGTGTTTTTAGTGCCAGGACTCGGTAAAGAGCTACCTAAACCAGTAACTGAGGGGACTAACCCGTCGCAACCTAATGGCCGAGGTACGCCTTGATGAACCAACAATCTTCGCGCGGCGCGGCTTTGGTTATTGTGTTATTTATTGTCGCGCTTGCAGCTATTTTAGCCGTTGAAATGAGTGCTAATTTAATGGTGCAAGTACAAAGAAGTACCAATTTACAAAGTCAGCAACAAGCGAAATGGTATGCCTATGGTGCTGAAGAGCTAGCAATTAAAGGTTTAATTCAAAGTAAAAAAGACGATCCTGAAAAAACCACATTAGCGCAGCCCTGGGCAAAGCAAGGCGATGTAAAGTACCCTGTTGAGAACGGCACTTTAAGCGGCCAGTTGACTGATTTACAAGCGTGTTTAAATTTAAACGCGCTTGGGGTTGAGCCAGACCCAAATAGCGGTAATAAAACTAACCCAGCACATAAAGCGTTGTTTGCTATTTTAGAAAATATAGATGATTTACCCAGTGATGAATCAGAAGAAGGGATGGCCGACAGTGTGTTTGATTGGCTTGATGAGAACAGTATAACCTATCGCTCTGGTGCCGAAGAGGGGGAGTATTTATCTCGTCAGTTTCCATATATGACGGCTAATAGCTTATTTGCATCGGTGTCTGAACTGCGTTTAATTAAAGGGTTTAATCCTTTGGTTATGGAAAAAGTGTTGCCTTTTGTCTGTGTGATCCCAGGCAGCACATTACTTTCAATTAATGTTAATACAATCACTGAAGAGCAAGCATTATTACTCAGTGGCTTAATAGATGAACTTAGTGTTTCAGGCGCTCAAGCGGTAATTGCAGCGCGTCCTGAAAATGGTTTTGATAATATTGAAGAGTTTTTTGAATCTGTATTACAACAAGGTGGTAAAAACATCAAAGCAGTAGAAAAACTTTTTAGTGTGAAAAGTGAATATTTTAAATTACAAACGCAGGCAAAATTTGTTGATTTGCGTTTTTCGATGACCACATTACTGTATGCCAGCAATGGCGAGGTAACGATACTGGCGCGAAAATTTGGAGGCGTACAGTGACAGAGATACTGTTGATCCGCACGGGTCAAACCGAACAAGACTTACTTAACTGGTTAATATACTCACCACAAGAACAAGAAATAATAGCCAGTGGCGAGTTACAAAATGCCAGCCAGTTAAGTGAGTTAACTGAAAAAGCATCAACCCGAGAGCTCGTGGTACTTTTACCATGCGATCAAGTGCAATTAAAAACGGTGATACTGCCAACTAAATGGAACCGTAAGCTAGAGCAAGCACTGCCTTATATGCTCGAAGAGGATATTGCCTGTGATATAGACGATATCTATATAGCGCTTGGGGAGCCGACAATGGTTGAAGCGCAGCATGCAATTAGGGTTGCGCTAATGAATCGCGATTGGTTTGAGCACTGGTTAGAGGTGTTTGAGCACCACCAGCTCACTGCTCATAAAATAGTGCCGGATGGCTTGTTATTGCCCAGTGCAGAAGAGCCTTGTGTAGCGGCAATTGAGCTCAACAAGCAATGGCTATTTAAAAAAGGTGACTGGCATATCGGTGCGGTTGAAAGCAGCTGGTTAAAGGAATATCTAACGGCTTTAGGTAACCCTGATATAAAACATTACAGCCCTGCAGAGCAATTTCCCGAAACGCTTACCTTGCATCCGCAAACCAGTGACTATGAGCTGCCGTTAGCATTATTTGCTAAGCAGTTAGATCAGCTTAAATTTAATTTGCGTCAAGGGCCTTACACGATTAAAAAGAAAACGGCTTTATGGTGGGGTTACTGGAAAAGTGCCACCATAATTAGTGTTATTGCTTTGCTATCGAGTGTGGCTATTAAAGCGGTTGAATTACATCAGCTCAATTCGCAGCTTGAGGTAGCTAAATCACAAGTAGTAGAGCGATTTCAAAAAGCCTTTCCAGGCACGCGGGTGCGCCCTCACTTAATTAAAAATCAAATACAGGGAGCACTGGATAAAGTACAAGGTACGAGCGATGCTGGCTTTTTAGATTTAACCAGCAAGCTGGTGAGTGTATTTTCACAAGTGAGCGAATTTACACCGCAAACCTTACGTTTTGATAAGCGCCGTAATGAATTACGTATTCGTGCTCGTGCAAAAGACTTTCAAACCTTTGGTAAGGTTAAAGCCATTCTTGAGCAGCAAGGTGTGACTGTTGAGCAGGGGTCGTTAAATAATGATGGTGATTATATCGTCGGCGAAATTAGACTGCGAGGTGCACAATGAAACAGCAGTTCATGAAATATTGGGGTTCATTAAAAGAACAAGAGCAGCACTTAATAATGGTTGCGGGTGGTGTATTTATTATTTTTGTTTTGGTAATGGGTATATTTAGACCCTTAAATACGGCAATAGAAAATGCGCAACAATCACAAATAAAACAACAAGAATTGCTAGCATGGGTAGACGACAGTATCGTTAAACTTAAAGCAGCCGGTAAAGCGCAAACGGTGAGCAATCAAAATCTCAGCCAAATAGTGAATAATACGCGCGGTCGTTACAGCATTAATATTAGTAAAATGCAGCCAAATGATAATTCACTTCGTTTAACACTCGACTCAGTGGAGTTTAATCAATTAATCCAATGGATTGACGAGCTGGTTAATCAGCATGGTTTAAGCGTAGAAAATTTAGATTTAAGCCAAGATGATAAATCCGGTTATGTACGCGTTAGTCGTTTAGTATTAGAGAAGTAGTTAATGAAAAAAATAATAATTTTATCCATCGTTTTTGTAATTAGCTTTCTTGTTTTTAGCGTTATTAAATTGCCCGCTGCAGTGGCTTTAAATTTTGCTAAACCTTACTTACCTGCGCAGTTAGAGGTAGGGCAAACTTTTGGTACGCTATGGCAAGGTCAAATAATGCAGCTTCGCTTTCAAGGTGAACAGTTAAATAATGTACGTTGGGATATATCAGGCTGGTCAATCTTTAAAGCTCAAGTAAATACTAACTTACATTTTGGTAATCCTCGCGAACGTGATGACATTTCTGGGTATGCAGATATTAGCTATTCTCTCACAAATGACGAACTTAAAATAACCGACACAGTAGTCCGATCAACGGTTGAGCGTGCTATGCAGCGCATTGATTTACCGTTACCGGTTACTGCTAAAGGACGCGTTATTTTAGAGCTCGATGAGTACGTTTCAGGCGCTCCTTATTGCCAGTCATTACAAGGTGAAATAGCCAGCCCTGATATTGATGTGCAAGGGCTAACTGGCTGGTTTAATATAGGCGATTTAAGCGGTAAGTTAAGTTGTAAGTCGGGCGATGTAGCCATACTTATCGAGCCAAATAATAGATTAGGGTTAGAGGCTGATGCTACACTAAAAGCCAATTTTGATTTTAAAGTAGCGGGATATGTTAAACCTGATCTCACTTTACCGAAAGAAGTTCATGACGCGGTGAAGTTTTTAGGTAGACCAGATAACCAAGGTCGGTATCCACTTAAATTTTAATATTTTATAAAAAAGAGTTTTAATGCAAATACCTCAGTTTACTGAGCAGCACGCCAAACTGCTCAGCGAGTTTTTAACTACCCAGCCTGGCGCTATGAGCCTTATTCAAAGCCAAGGTTATTTATTTGGCACTATTTGTTCACCTGAGCCATTAGAAGTACATCAATGGTTAGAGCAAATTCTACCTAATACCGCCAATGACCTTGATGAAGACATGTTGTTTTTGTTTATGGCATTACATCACCAAGTAAGTGAACAAGTATTTGAACTTGGTTATAAGTTACCCGCTGAGTTTGACCTTGAGTTTTGTCAGCAGTGGTCTGCAGGTTTTTTAACTGCAAGCCAAACGTATACTCATAAGTTACTCCAGAGTGAGCAACTAGATATTCAATACAAGCAAGCGCTTGAAAGTGCACAGGCGACTCTTAGCTTTTTTGCATTAGATAAACCAACGATTGCACAGATTGCACAGCAAAATAATATCGATGAATTACATTTGTGTGCGCAGCAGTATGAATTAATGGGCGACTTTGCGTTAGGTTTTGCTGAACTTATAGAAATTGTCGCGCTTAATAGTGGTTTGTATACCGATGAAGGGTGGGATGAATAAGTAGGTAAAGCCTTAAGCGCCAATCTCTAATTCAATATCAGTGCAACCTTGTTTGCACTGTATTACTCCCTTACCAGGTTCGCTGGTGGCTAAATTTAACGTTAATACACCCTGGCAATGCTCACATTTAAGTGTTTTACCTTGTGCCAACTGCTTAAGCATAGTGCGGTGCTTGTGAAATGAGTTACTTGCTTTTTTATTTAATCCAGAAAAATCCATTATTTCACTCTCGCTTGCGCTAATGACTCTTTGATAATGCGACATACCGTTGTTAAACGTTCTGAATAAAAGTAAAGGTTTAGATCGCCTTGACGACAATAGCGTAGTTCAAACAACTTTACTGACTCATCATTGGTAAAGGTTTTATCAATATAGTCTTCTTCGGATCTTGAAAGTGCTAACTGTTTATTGATTTTGTTTCTTGTCATGGTTGCGACAGGAAAACGATCGACTTTAGTTGTGCTGCTTAACAAGCCTATACCATCACCGAGTAAGCGCTCACGAGGCTCTTTTACCAAGGGGTGATCAATGGTAAAAAATGCTAGGATCACAACCACTAGTATAAAAAATTTCTTCATAAATACACAAACCTTGATCCAAACAACACGTTAGTAGCCGGCAAGTGTAATAAAATACACCTTAAAAGCAAGTCACAAGTTGAATAAATTATTAGCAATCTAGTCAGTAATTTTAGCCAATATGCGTATAATAAGAGGAGTAATTAGATATTTCTGAAATATCTGAAAGTATACAAGTGCGACCTAAAGCGTATTATGTTTAGCATGTAAGTTGCTACACTTAGGCGAAAAGTACAAAAAGATTGCTGAATTTTTATTTCCTAGCGGCGTTGAGGAACTTCAATGGATAAGCAAATTAAAGTAAAAAACATACCAACAGAGGTTAAGATCCAAAAACCCGATCTGAGCCGTCAAGAAGATAGATTTAACCCACGCAACCGTATTTATGTGCGTGCTGTTTCAGGACTCCATCAATTACTAAGACAACGTATTGGCTTTTTAGGCATGCTGGCGTTTATGTTATTGCCATGGATCAACTTTAACGGTCAACAAGCTGTTTTATTTGAGCTAATGGAGCAAAAATTTAATATTTTTGGCTTAACCCTGTGGCCACAAGATTTCACCATTCTTGCATTTATATTTATGCTAGCAGCGTTTGCCTTATTTCTGGTTACCACTTTTTATGGTCGAGTGTGGTGTGGCTATACATGTCCGCAAACAGTATGGACCTTCATTTTTATTTGGTTTGAAGAAAAGTTTGAGGGCAGCGCAAACCAACGTAAAAAGTTAGATCAACGGCCGATGGATTTTGACAAGTTCTGGCGTAAAACGGCTAAGCACACTAGTTGGGTATTATTTTCTTTATATACTGCGTTAACGTTTGTTGGTTACTTCACGCCTATTCGCGAACTACTGCCTGAATTTGTTACCTTTAATGTAGGCGGTTATGCCTTAGTTAGTATCATTGTATTTACTATTTGTACTTATGGTAACGCTGGGTGGATGCGAGAAATTATGTGTTTACATATATGCCCGTATTCACGTTTTCAGTCAGCAATGTTTGATAAAGACACCTTTACTGTAAGCTATGATGAAACTCGTGGTGAAAACCGAGGGCCACGTTCTCGTAAACAAGACCCTAAAGAGTTAGGTTTAGGTGACTGTATTGACTGTAACTTGTGTGTGCAGGTTTGCCCAACCGGGATTGATATTCGTAATGGTTTGCAATATGAGTGCATAAACTGTGGCGCTTGTATTGATGCCTGTGACGGCGTAATGGATAAAATGAATTACCCTCGAGGCCTTATCTCTTACACCACCGAGCGTAATTTAGAAACACCGGAGTATAAAACCCATCCGCTGCGTCCAAAGCTGATTGGTTACAGTGTTATTTTAATCTTACTTACCGGTGCGCTGGTTGCTAATATCGCCATGCGTAAAACCATGGACTTTGATATTATTCGCGACCGCAATCAGTTGTATCGTGTCGATTTTAATGGTTTAGTTGAAAACACCTACACCTTAAAAGTAATTAACAAAGCACAATACGAGCAAACATTCTCTATTGATGTAACAGGGTTAGATAATTATAAATACTTAGGTGATACTACCTTTACAGTAAACGCTGGTGAATCGCATAATGTACCGCTATCACTGGTAATGGATCCTTATGATTTAAAAGCGCCAATGACCGAGTTTAACTTTGTGTTGTCGCCAATAAACGAGCCCGATAATAAAATATCGCAGCCAAGCAACTTTTTTAAGGCACGATAAGTCGCTTTATTAAAGGCAAACGAGCACTGTTATTAACAAAAAGGCGGGATATTCCCGCTTTTCTTTTATATAAGAAGTATATGAGTAAATTTAGCTTTATTGACTTAACCCCAGATCTTATTTTGGATGCCATAGAAAGCGTGGATATTTATGCTGAGTCAGGGTTGTTAGCGCTAAATAGCTACGAGAATCGGGTGTATCAATTTGTAGCCGAGGGTGCAAAGCGTTACGTCGTTAAGTTTTATCGCCCTGAGCGCTGGAGCAAAGCGCAAATTCAAGAAGAGCATGACTTTGCTTTTGAACTAGCCGCCGCTGAAGTACCGGTGGTGGCGCCAATAAAACACAATGGGCAAAGCTTGTTTGAACATCAAGGGTATTTGTTTACTTTGTTCCCAAGTGTAGGCGGGCGTTTATTTGAGGTGGACAATTTAGATCAACTCGATGTGCTCGGGCGTTTAATCGGTCGTATGCATCAAGTAGCCAAAACGAAACCCTTTACCCAAAGACCGACCGTTACCTGTGATGAATATTTAGATACAGCTAAAGTTCATTTACAAAAAAGTAAGTTAGTCCCTATGGGATTAGAGACTTCCTTTTACACTATTTTAGATTTAGTCATTGCTCAAACTCAACAGCAATATAAAAATGTAGAAGGCATTCGCTTACATGGTGACTGCCATGCTGGTAATATCCTATGGGCAGGAGATGCATTAATGTTTGTTGACTTAGACGATAGCCGTCAAGGTCCTGCAATTCAAGATTTATGGATGATGCTCAGTGGCGATCGACAAACACAGCTGTTACAGTTAGACACTTTAGTGAATGCATATGAAGAGTTTTGCGATTTTGATCACTCACAACTTAAGCTGATCGAACCGCTTCGGGCTATGCGTATGATTCATTACATGGGGTGGGTTGCAAAACGTTGGAGTGATCCTGCTTTTGTACGGAACTTTTCATGGTTTGCAGATGACAAATACTGGGAGCAACAAATTTTAGCGCTTAAAGAGCAGTTTGCAGCTTTGCAAGAAGCCCCGTTAAAATTATTGCCATAATATTTTTATTTAAAAAGAAGTATAACGAGATATTCATGCTTAAAAAATTAAAACTAAGTTTACTGATCCTATGTTTACCTTTTGCAGCATTAGCTGCTAACTTTGAAGCGGGTAATCAATACACTGTAATTGATGTTGAAAAAAGTAAAACCCCGAATGTAACCGAGTTTTTCTCTTTCTATTGCCCACATTGTTTTAAATTTGAGCCGGTAGCCAAAGGGATTGCAGAAAACTTACCTGAAGGGGCTGAATTTGTAAAAAATCATGTCAACTTTTTGGGAGGCGTTTCACCACAAGCGCAAAGTAATTTAAGCTTTGCTTACTTAATCGCAAAGAAACACGGTCAAGCTGAAGCGGTAACAGCGCAAATTTTTAAAAGCATTCATATACAACGTGCGCCATTAACTGAAATTAAAGACGTTAAAAAGTTATTAGAGCTTAATGCAATTGATAACGCGACATTTGATAACGACATCGCTAGTTTGCCTATCATAGCAGCTGAACGTGCCATGCAAGATAAGCAGAATAAATATTCTGAACTTGGTGCATTAACTGGCGTTCCTACATTTATCGTAAATGACAAATACAAAATCAATATTAATACAATCAAGAGCCAACAAGAACTTGATGAGTTAATTAGCTTTTTACTAAAACTATAATTTTTGGAGCACCACAATAATGATCAAATTAGTTAAAGCAGGGTTACTTGCTGTATTACTCCCTTTAGCTGCAACCAGTTTTGCTGCCACTTACGAAGAGGGCGTGCATTACGATGTCGTCTCTGATCGTGCAACCAGAAAACCAGAAGTAAAAGAGTTTTTCTCTTTTTACTGTCCTGCATGTAATAACATGGAACCACTGCTGGCCGAGATCAAACCTAAGCTAGATAAAAACGTAAAGTTTAAGAAAAGCCATGTAGATTTTGTGGGTGTACGTGACCCAGAACATCAAACCATGATCAGCCAAGCATTAGCTACAGCTGAAGTACTACCTCAAAAAGATAAAATTATTTCAGCGATGTTTGATCATATCCATGCAAAGCGCGCTCGTTTTAATGAGCTTGCAGATGTAAAAGATGTATTTTTAGCTCAAGGCGTAGATGGCGACAAGTTTGATAAATTATTTGAAAGCTTCTCGGTACGTACACTTAGCTCTAAAATGAAACGTGACCAAGATTACTTTAAAGGTAAAGGGGCACTGCGTGGCGTTCCTACATTTATTGTTAATGGTAAATATAAGCTTAACTTAGGTGGCGAGTCAGGCATTTCATCGCCAGAAGATGTAAGCGCACTCATTAATTACTTAGCAAATAAATAAGTAGTTTGGTTAAATAAAAAAGCTCCTTAAGGAGCTTTTTTTATTCTTACAACGTGCGCTGTTTAATGCTTTTTTTATTTACGTTGTAAAAACACACCAGATTCAATGTGGTGTGTATAAGGGAACTGATCAAATATTGCAAAGCGCTTAACCTCGTGGGTTTGCGTTAAGTGTTCAAGGTCACGCTCTAATGTGTCTGGGTTACATGAGATATAAATAATATTTTCATAATTAGCCACTAAGTCACACGTAAGCGTGTCCATGCCTGCTCTAGGCGGGTCGACTAAGATGGTTTGGCAGTTGTAACTACTCAAGTCAATGCCATCTAAGCGAGAGAAAGTACGCTCGCCTTTCATTGCCTGAGTAAACTCTTCGCTCGACATGCGAATAATATCTAAGTTAGTTACTTGGTTTTGAGCAATATTATATTGCGCTGAATGCACCGACGATTTTGATATTTCCGTCGCCAGCACTTTATTAAATGAACCAGCAAGTGCAATAGAAAAGTTTCCATTACCACAATACAGCTCTAGTAAATCATTGTTTAGTGGTTTACATAACTCTTGTGCCCACTCTAACATTTTAATATTCACCTTCGCATTAGGCTGAGTAAAGCTATTTTCTACCTGTTGATAGATTAGCTCTTGGCCATTCACCATTAAGCGCTCAGTAACAAAGTCATCGCCCAATTTTTCTTTTTGCTTACGTGCACGGCCAATAAAGTCAATTTTGTACTGGCTACTTAGCTTTTCCTTTAAGGCATTGATCTCAGTTAACCAGTGTTCATCAAGTGGCTTGTGATATAGCAAGCTCACTAAAATTTCACCACTGAGGGTTGATAAATAATCTATTTGAAATAATTTACGACGTAGTACTTCGCAGCCTTTTAAATTATCAATCATCACCTGCATAATTTCACCTACTAAAGGAGCTGCAGGGTCAAAGGTATCAACACGTATTTTATCTTTTGTTTGTTGATCAAACATAATATGAAACAGATCGTCACCATCGTGCCATACTCTAAATTCTGCACGTTGGCGGTAGTTAATGGGCTCAGAGCTAAATACTTCTAACTGTTTTACACCAAAACGTTGAAATTGCTCTGTAATACGCTGCTCTTTTTCATTTAATTGTGCATCGTACTGCGTGGTATCTATATTTATAACTGCCATTAACGGTATAACCTTATCGTTGAGATCTGTTTATCGGCGCTATTGTAGGGAGCGAAGCGTATTTGTCTAGTTTTGATCAAATATAGTGAGCTTTTTTTGAGCATTTTACTACAGTATAGGCTTACTTGGCCGATATAAGAGTAAGTCTAAATAGGAGTCTTCTCATGAAAATAGGTAACTTTAGTTTTGTTCCAAACAGTAATGCTAATAAATACAATACTAAACAAGCAATGCCACAGCCTAAAATAGACTCGCCACCAACTAGTTATCAGCAACGAGGAAAAGAACTGGCTGCTGCCGTATTAGGTGACAAAATGGCAAAAGGACTAGGTTTGCCGGTCGCTGAAACCAAAAAAGACAAACCACTGTTTGATTTTAATGAAGTCGTTAAAAATGTTTTAGACTTTGTAACAAGCTCGGTAAATAAAGCCAAAGCCAATGGTGCTAATGATGAGAAACTACAAGATATGCTAAATCAGGCACGTAAAGGAGTGCAGACGGGTGTTGATGAGGCTGTGGATGAATTAAAAGGCATGGGCGTATTTAATCAAGAACTTGAAGAGGGTATTGATAAGTCTAAAGAGGGTATCTTTAGTGGCCTCGATAAATTTGAGCAGAACTTATTTAACCCACAACCTGCAAGCGTAACTGTTAGTCAGGCGCAATATGTAAGTTTAAGCAATAGTGCTGATTATACATTTACCACAGCAGAAGGTGATGAGGTGAGTATTAGCTTTGCAGATGCTTACCAATCGCAATCATCTAGTCGCTATCAAAAAACAGATGATTCACAATCATTTAGTACGCAATTTTCTGAATCCCGTGAGCTCTCTTTCTCGATGTCAGTAAACGGTGAGCTTAATGAAGACGAGCAGCAAGCCATAAATGATTTAATGGCAGAGTTACAAGATGTCAGTAAAACCTTTTTCAGTGGCGATTTAGATAAAGCATTTGAACAAGCCCAAGAACTCAGTTTAGGTAATGAACAGCTGGTGGCATTCTCAATGGACTTACGTCAAAGCAAAACCGTTGCTGCCATTAAAGAGTATGAACAAATTAAGCCAACATCAGAAAAAGCCATTGCCGAAACAGTTGCCCCTTTTAATGATGATCTAAAATCGGCTTACTCTAAAGCGCAAACCCTAGGATTAGAAAGTCAGCTATCAGGTATCATTCAATGGCTAAATCAAGATCAACAAGAAATAGATAAACTGGTTGATTACACTAACACCATGTTTGAAAACTTAGATAAACTAAACGCCGCTACTGCGATGCTAGGCACTGAGTAAAACTACTTTCTTTTATAAAAGCCACATGGCAAACTGCCGTTCTTAGTAAAGAGTAGGAATGGTAGTTTGTCAGCGCACATCATGGTATTTGATTCAGGTATAGGTGGAACCACCGTGCTTGAGCATATTCAGCAAAGCATTCCTCATGCTCAATACAGCTACTTTATGGATAACGCATTATTGCCATATGGTGCGCAATCGCAACAAACCATCATTCATCGCCTATGCGGATTGATCCAATTTATTAAAGATGAGTCACTTAATGTCGACTTAATTGTTATAGCCTGTAATACCGCCTCAACATCAGCGTTAAGTGCGGTGCGCCAAATTACCGATATTCCTATTGTTGGGGTTGTACCTGCAATTAAACCCGCAGCGCAATTAACGCAATCAAAGCATATAGGTTTATTGGCAACTCCCGCAACGGTATCAAGCCCCTATACTGATGCACTTATAAAAGAACATGCCTCATCGATAACCACAAGTTTATATAGTAGTGTTGAACTGGTCACTTTGGCAGAGACTCTCTTTTTTACCCAGCACTTAGATATCGATAAGTTGCACACTGAGTTAGACCGATTAAATATTAATAAAGATATCGATGTACTGGTATTAGGCTGTACTCACTTTCCTATTTTAGCTAAACCAATCAGTGATTACTTTAATACGCAAGTACAGTTATTAGACTCTGGTGCGGCCATTGCTAAGCGAGTTAGTTCTTTACTCAAATTAAGTGATAATCAAGCAGGCATAAAAAAGCCGCTGCACTATTATGCAACGGCTGATGTATGTAGTGATAAACTAGCGGTTAAGCAAGTTACACTGTTTGATCCGACTCTGAACGATAAGAGTTAGAATCATCTTCTTGTTTTTGTTTTGCTTCACGTACTTTCAAAGTACGTTGTTGGAACTCACTATCGTTTAGCTTAGCAATTGCATTATCAGCATCTGCTTGTGCCATTTCAACAAAGCCAAAACCGCGACGCTTGCCAGTATTTTTATCTTTTAACAAACGAACGTTAAATACTTTGCCTTGCTCTTCAAATAAAGTACGAACTACACCTTCATTTGCGCGATAAGGAAGATTGCCAACATAAAGTGTTTTTGTTTTTACTTCGGCTTCTTCTGTACTTACTGATGACATTGCAGCAATAACAAGTCCACCAATTAATAAACCGGCACCGAATAGAAGTGCAGGGTCTAATGCTAGGCTTGCAAGCGCAAACTTAACGATAACAAAACCAACAACAGCAAGAATAACTGCGAAGATAAAAGATTTTTGATCGGGTAATTTCATTTTTGATCTACCAATAAACAGGAAATAAACATTAATTTAACATTGTGAACTTGCTATCTTAACGTCTTAATTGAACATAGCAATGAAATTTATAGCAAATAGTTAATAAGAGTGTAAAAAACAACCGATAGTAAGGCGTTTCTTTACTATTTTAGCCTCGTTTGTTTGAAACTTGAGCAAACGGTAAAAAGATCTAAAAAAAAGGTTGATCTGTTTTCGGATCTCCCTATAATGCGACCCCACTGAGACGGGGAACGCCAACGCATAGCGAGGCATGAGCTGCTCAGAGAGTTAAGTAAAACTTAAGTTTAAATCATCGCAAGAAAGTTTAAAATTAAGTGTTGACTCGAAAAATAAAGGATGTATTATACGCATCCCTAGCGACAACGTCGCAACGTTCTTTAACAATATAAAGCAATCATCTGTGTGGGCACTCGTACAGATTGAGTTCTAACAGCCAAGCTACTTCGTTCTTTATTGAGCAAGTAACGAGGCAAACAAATTTAGAGTCTCAATGTGATTTCTCGAAAGAGAAGCTGAGTGACCAACAGAATAGTTACTTAGGTAATTATTCAGCACAGTCAATTCAATATCGAAAGATATTAAATAAATTCAGAATTCATTGAGCTGTCGAAAGACATAAAACTTTTTAATTGAAGAGTTTGATCATGGCTCAGATTGAACGCTGGCGGCAGGCCTAACACATGCAAGTCGAGCGGTAACATTTCTAGCTTGCTAGAAGATGACGAGCGGCGGACGGGTGAGTAATGCTTGGGAACATGCCTTGAGGTGGGGGACAACAGTTGGAAACGACTGCTAATACCGCATAATGTCTACGGACCAAAGGGGGCTTCGGCTCTCGCCTTTAGATTGGCCCAAGTGGGATTAGCTAGTTGGTGAGGTAATGGCTCACCAAGGCGACGATCCCTAGCTGGTTTGAGAGGATGATCAGCCACACTGGGACTGAGACACGGCCCAGACTCCTACGGGAGGCAGCAGTGGGGAATATTGCACAATGGGCGCAAGCCTGATGCAGCCATGCCGCGTGTGTGAAGAAGGCCTTCGGGTTGTAAAGCACTTTCAGTCAGGAGGAAAG
>NZ_FPAR01000015.1:0-64533 GCF_900116475.1 Pseudoalteromonas sp. DSM 26666
AGTCGTTTCCAACTGTTGTCCCCCACCTCAAGGCATGTTCCCAAGCATTACTCACCCGTCCGCCGCTCGTCAGCAGATAGCAAGCTATCTCTGTTACCGCTCGACTTGCATGTGTTAGGCCTGCCGCCAGCGTTCAATCTGAGCCATGATCAAACTCTTCAATTAAAAAGTTTTATGTCTTTCGACAGCTCAATGAATTCTGAATTTATTTAATATCTTTCGATATTGAATTGACTGTGCTGAATAATTACCGAAGTAACTATTCTGTTGGTCACTCAGTTTCAATTGAGACTCTAAATTTGTTTGCCTCGTTACTTGCTCAATAAAGAGCGAAGTAGCTTGGCTGTTAGAACTCAATCTGTACGAGTGCCCACACAGATGATTGCTTTATATTGTTAAAGAACGTTGCGACATTGTCGCTAGGGATGCGTATAATACATCCTTTATTTTTCGAGTCAACACTTAATTTTAAACTTTCTTTCGATGATTTAAACTTAAGTTTTACTTAACTCTCTGAGTAGCTCATTCCTCGCTATGCGTTGGCGTTCCCCGTCTCAGTGGGGTCGCATTATAGGGAGAACAGATTTTTACGCAAGTACTTTTTTAAAGAAAAACTAAAAAAACACACTGTTCGGTCAGTATCTGAGCTAAAACAGATGAAACAGCTAGTTTTATAATCAAATCAGGCTTTGCTGGTACTTAAATAAGCGCTACTGTTACACTGATACTATTCATATTGTTTAATTTAAAGGTGCATATATGGCAATACGTTCTTATAAAGGAATAACTCCTGCGTTTAATGATTCTGTTTATATAGACGAGTCGTCTGTATTAGTCGGTGATATCACCCTAGGTGATGATAGTAGTGTATGGCCACTAGTTGCTGCCCGTGGTGATGTTAATCATATTCGTATCGGTAAGCGTACTAATATACAAGATGGCAGTGTTTTACATTTATCAAGAGCGACTAAAAGCAATTCTGAGGGTTACCCACTTATTATTGGTGATGATGTTACCGTGGGTCATAAGGTAATGCTGCATGGCTGCGTTCTAGGTAACCGCATACTCGTGGGCATGGGCGCTATTATTATGGATAACGTGATTGTAGAAGACGAGGTGATTATTGGTGGTGGTGCTTTAGTACCTCCTAATAAGCGTTTAGAGTCTGGCTATTTGTATGTAGGTAGCCCAGCGAAACAAGCCCGCCCTTTAACAGAGCAAGAGCTGAGCTTTTTAAAAGTGTCTGCCGATAATTACGTGCAGCTTAAAGATGAATACTTAGCTGAAGACGCGAAATAACCACAACTTTTTGCTTAATTAAGTAAACTCACTTCTATTTGCCCTGCCGAGTTATAGCTTTCGTCTTCGATTAGCTGCTCGGCACGCTCTTCATAATCAAATCGATATTGTTCAAAATAACGCGTTGCATGACTCTCATCGGCTAAATTTAAACTACTTACAGCAATCACACACTCAACTAGCATTCCGCTTACTTGTGCAAAAAAAACTAATTGATGAGTTGGCTCTCTAAATTCGAGTCGGTCTATAAACTGTATTGCTTGATTCATTTAAGTACTCCCTGCTTTAGTGCAATAACAACGGGAACAATGTCCGGCATTTTATTTCGCCATACATAATAAGCTTGTGCAGCTTGCCCTACTAACATGCCACTGCCATCTAATAGCTTAGCCGCTTTATTGTGTTCGCTCACCCAATTCATAAATAGCGTATTTTGCGTCGCATAAAACATATCATAAGCCATTTCACATGCGCTTAAGTGCTTTTCGCTTAACGCAGGTAATTCGCTATTCATGCTACTTGAGGTTGAATTAATAACTAAATGATAATCGGCAGAAGGAAGGTCGTCAAAACCATACCCCGAAACATTGCCGTGCTCGGTAAAGAGTTTTGCCAATGTTTGGGCTTTGTGTGCCGTGCGATTAACAATAGTGATTTCTTTAGGCTGCTGCTCAAGTAAAGGTAAAATAACACCACGGGCAGCGCCACCCGCACCAATGATCAACAGGCGTTTACCTGTTATTGTTATTTTATTCACTAGTAAATCGTTCACAAAACCTATGCCGTCGGTGTTATCACCGAGTAAACTGCCATCATCGCGCTTTTTAAGGGTGTTTACTGCGCCTGCAAGTTTAGCAACTGGAGTGAGTTCATCGGCTAAAGCAAAGGCCTGCTCTTTAAAAGGAACAGTGACATTTGCGCCTTTGCCCCCTTGCTCAAAAAAAGTCGCGACTGTTTTTTCAAACTCATCGATAGGTGCTAAGATTGCGCTATAGTCGATTTGCTCTCCCAATGACTTAGCAAACTGCTGATGTATGCTGGGAGATTTTGAATGTTTGATTGGATTTCCAAAAACCGCATATTTGTCCATTTTAAACAACCTCTTTGCAGTTTTAGTACTGCCTATTAACGATGATAAAACTATGATTAAAAGACTCTTTTCAAGATCAAAGCCGTCTACAACCACTCAAGCGCCTACGCCAGAGAAAACCCCGTATGAAATCATCGGCGGAGAAGCGCCCACGCGTGCAATTGCCAATAGATTCTACGACATAATGGCCAGCGATGAATACGCTAAACCGTTATATGATATGCATCCTCAACCATTAGATAGAATTCGCCAAGTATTTTTTGAGTTTTTATCGGGTTGGCTTGGTGGCCCAGACTTATTTGTAGAAAAACATGGCCATCCAATGCTGCGCAAACGCCATATGCCATTTCCTATTGATCAAGATTTACGTGATCAGTGGATGTATTGCATGAATAAAACCTTAGATATAGAAATAGATAATCCTGTGTTACGCGAAGGCTTACGTCAATCACTGGCTCAGCTTGCCAGCCATATGATTAACCAGCATTAACCTACCTAGTTCTTTAATTGGGGATTATTTGCGCTAAGTCAAAATCCGCTTTTCTAAAATAGAGATAATACCCTATCAAATAATTAGAAAAGCGTGGCGCGTGTGAAATCAATCCAACATAAAATTTATGCTTTATTAGCTCTAACTGGCGTTATTGTATTAATAGCTAGTATTTTTAGTAGTGCTAGCCAACAGCGCACGCTCGCCCAAGATACGGTGGCAGAAAACATTAAACTGCTTGCCGATAATTATTTTGACTCAATAAACACCATGATGCTAACCGGTACTATGGCTAATCGAGAATTATTGAGCCAAAAGCTGCGTAAACATCCTAATATTGAAGACGCCCACATTATTCGCTCTGACATAGTTAATAAACTGTATGGGGCCGGAAATAAAAACCAAACAGCAAGTAATAACAACGAACGCGAAGCACTAAAGGGTAAAGAAAGCTTATTTATAGAGCAAAACACTGATAGCCGCAGTATGACCTACCTACGCCCTATGTATGCTAGCTCTGATTATAAAGGTACTAACTGTTTAGGCTGCCACCAAGCGCAAGAAGGCGATGTACTGGGCGTGGTAAAAATTAGTTACTCCTTAGCCGATATTGATAGCGAGGTGACCTACAACACATTAATAACCACCAGCCTGCTTTCTACTATTTTTATTATTGCCTTTGTGCTGCTAGGTATAGTGTTTAGAAAAATATTTATACTACGCCTTAAAAAGCTCGGCCATGCAATGCACTTAGCCACTACTAATAAAGATTTAACCTTACGCATTGAAGATAACGCCGAAGATGAACTCGGCTGGCTTGCCACTAGTTTTAACCAAATGATTGCTACGTTTAAAGATAACATTGCTCAGGTATCTCACTCTTCAAAAGTGCTTATTCATTCAGCAGAGAAAATTTATACTTCTGCCGATACTACTGAGCGCGCTATTTTAGAACAAAAGAAAAGTACCGACTCGGTAGCTGCAGCAATTAATGAGCTAGAAAGCTCATCCAATGGAGTAAGAAACACCACTCATTTTGCTCAAGAAAAATCTGAGAACAGTAATGAGCTAGCACAGCAAAGCATGCAGGTTGCAGAGCAAACCGAACTCAGTATAAATCAACTAGCTGAAGATGTACGCCAAGCGGCAGATCAAGTGAGACAACTGCAAGAGCAAACGCTTGAAGTGGGTAAAGTGCTTGAGGTGATCAGCAGTATCGCCGAGCAAACAAATTTATTAGCACTTAATGCAGCCATTGAAGCTGCCCGTGCAGGTGAAGCAGGCCGAGGGTTTGCCGTTGTTGCTGATGAAGTACGAACTTTAGCAACCCGAACTCATGCCTCTACCGATGAAATACGCCGTACTATAGATAAGTTGCAATCAGAAGCAGCGCAAACAGTTAAAACCATGGGTGAGTCCTGTGCGGAGGCAGACGAAAGAGCGCAACAAGTACAACAAGTTGCACAGGCTTTAAAAGATATTTCTAGCCAAATGAATGAAATAAATGAGCTAAATATACAAATAGCCGATGCAGCAGAGCAGCAAAATCTAGCCGCCGAAGAAATAAACAGAAGCGTTGTTGGTATCAGTGATAATGCAGAGCAATCGTTAGTGGATGCGGATGAAAATCAAAAAGTCAGTGAAGAGTTACTCAATTTAGCTCGCTCGTTAGATGAGCAGGTACGAAGCTTTAAACTAAAACAATAATTTTAAAAGCCAGTCAATAAGTAGTTTATTGACTGGCGGACAATTTCTAGCCTAGAGCTAACCAATCACGTGGCTTTAAGAAATCTTTATATAGTAATGCCTCTGCACTGTCTTCGGCTGGGGTATAGTTATATTCCCAACGTGCTAAAGGTGGCATCGACATTAAAATAGATTCAGTTCGGCCACCGCTTTGTAAGCCAAATAATGTGCCGCGGTCCCAGACTAAATTAAACTCAACATAACGACCACGGCGATATAATTGAAAATCGCGCTGTTGTTCGGTGTACTTATCGTTTTTGCGACGCTCAATAATAGGAACGTAAGCATCTAAAAAGCCATTACCCACCGATTGCATAAATGCAAAACTTTGCTCAAAACCTAACTCATTCAAATCGTCAAAAAATAAGCCGCCTACGCCGCGAGTTTCATCACGATGTTTTAAATAAAAGTATTCGTCACACCATTTTTTATATTTTGGATATACATCATCGCCAAACGGCTGACACACATCGTGCGCAACTTGGTGCCAATGCACTACATCTTCAAGTACAGGGTAAAACGGGGTTAAATCAAAACCACCACCAAACCACCAAATCGGTTCTTCACCTTCTTTCTCGGCAATAAAAAAGCGCACATTGGCATGGCTTGTTGGTATATGTGGGTTTTTAGGGTGGATCACTAACGATACACCACACGCATGAAAACTGCGCCCGGCAAGCTCAGGTCTATGTGCAGTGGCAGAGCCCGGCATAGAGGCACCAAATACATGAGAGTAATTAACTCCCCCTTGCTCTATCACATTACCATTGGTGATAACGCGAGTACGACCACCGCCGCCCTCTTCTCGCTGCCAGCTGTCTTCAACAAACTGTGCTTTCCCGTCTGCTGCTTCTAAGCCTTGGCAAATGGTATCTTGCAAAGCCATAAAGTACGCTTTTACTTGTTTTAATAATTCGCTTTGCATCGTTAACCTCTGAATACATTGCCTGTCATGGCATCTTTAATGGTACTTGGTTGCGTATTACCACCTAATGGTTCATCAACATAAAAACTAACCTGCTCGCCAAACTGCTGCTGAGCTTCAACAATACTTGTTACCGTTGCTTGGCCGGTTAAATTTGCACTTGTTGATACCAGTGGTTTACCAAACTGTTGGCATAAACGTTTAACTGTAGGGTGGTTAGTTACTCTTACTGCAATAGTATCAAACTGCCCTGTTAACCACTTTGGGGTAGACTTAGCTGCAGGCATCACCCAAGTGAGTGCGCCTGGCCAACTTGAAAAAATATCGGCACGTTTATCCATAGGCAGCTTAGCGTCATCGACGTATTTTAATAATTGCCCGTAATTGTCAGCAATTAAAATAAGCCCTTTTTCAACGGGGCGTTGTTTAATATCAAGTAAACGTTCCACAGCCTGTTGATTGTCAGGATCGCAACCAAGGCCATAAACAGCTTCGGTTGGGTATAAAATAACATCGCCTTGTTCTAAGCTAGTTATTGCAGCAGATAAAGAAGAAAGGTCAGACAAAATTGTCTCCAGAGATATTTACGTTATTCAGTGGCAGCAAACTTATGCATACAGCTTTTTTGTGGGCATTGTAACACAACACCACTCGCGGTTTTTTTCTCAGTAACAACTGGCCAGTCACATACAGGACACGCTTGAGCTACAGGTTTATGATTAAGCGTATATTTACAGCTTGGATAACAGTCGCAAGAATAAAACACTTTCCCAAATTTATTGCTGCGTGAAACCAAGTGGCCTTTTTTACATTTAGGGCAACTAATCACAGGCTCTTCACTTGGCGTATCGTCATGCTCACTGGCAATATAATGACATTCAGGGTAACCGGTACAGCCAATAAACATACCGTAGCGGCCATTTTTCACCACCAGCGGCTTGCTACACTCTGGACACTCGCTGTCCTCAAGTATTTTGATTTCATTGCTATCATGATGTGCAAGCGGGCGAATAAAATCGCACTTAGGGTAACTAGCGCAGCCTAAAAAAGGCCCAGATTTACTATTACGAATAACAAGTTCTGAACCACATTGCGGGCATATCTCATATTCTTTTTCTAAGGCGTGTTTATTAGCCGAGAAAAGTGAATGATCGATTTTACTCATGTAAATCCTAGTGGTTGGTGAATTTTCGCCTAATATACCCAAAACCCTTAAAGATACAAGCTATGGCAGTCGGTTTGTTAACGCTGAAAATAATAAAACACGCAATAATGATTAATGTAACACTTCACTGGGCTCATCAAAAATAAGATCTTCCATTTGCTCATACGCCTGCTGAGAATCAGGGGCGTTAAATAACACCATAAGAATTAACCATTTTAAATCTTCCAAAGTAATAGCTGAATTATCAAGCGCCGCTAAACGGTCCATCACCATTTCACGAGTGGTGCTATTAATAACGCCCGTTTGTTCAACAAACATTAAAAAGCCGCGACACTCGGTGTCGAGAACTTGGCACTCACTGTCGGTAAAAATACGCACTGCATGTTGTGGAGTGGCTAATAAATAAGGCGATTCATTGCTGTATTGTAATGCGGCAAGTTGATCTAACCAGTCAATGGCTTTGTTAATTTCGGGTTTGTTAAACCCAGCGCGGAGTAACTCATCGGTAAGTGTGCTTTGCTCAACAAATACATCACTTTCGCTGTGAACATAGTTTTCAAATAAATACATGAGAATATCAAACATATTATCCTCCAGCGCTTAATTTAATATAGCCGTCTAATACACGTTCAATTTGATCGTCTAACTCTAAATCAAGCAATCGCGCTTGTACTTTATCAATTGGCCACTGTACTCGACGCATAATATCGTCCACACTGGTCACCTCAAAACCAATACTGTTAAGCACCTCGCAATCTGAGGTTACAGCATCAGTTAACTCTTTATAGTTTAGACCAGAAGGGTATGAAAAGTTCATCTCATCAAGAATATCGGCGACGTTTTCTACCAGCTTAGCACCTTGCTTAATTAAAAAATGACTTGCTTGTGCCAGCGGGTTTTTAATTGAGCCTGGCACCGCAAAAACGTCTTTATTTTGTTCAAGCGCATAACGTACGGTGATCAGTGAGCCACTTTTAATTTCGGCTTCAACAATTAAAACGCCTAAAGAGAGTCCTGAAATAATACGATTACGCCGTGGAAAGTTATGCGCGTTGGCCGCGGTGCCCGGTAAAAACTCACTTACCAATAAACCCTGTGTTAATACTTGCTCTGTAAGTAACTTATGGCGTTTAGGGTAATAAACATCAACACCAGTCCCTAGTACGGCAATGGTTTTACCATTTCCTGCCAGCGCTCCTTTATGGGCAGCACCATCAATGCCACGCGCCATACCAGAGGTTACTGTTATGCCAGCAAGCGTTAGCTGATGTGCAAATTCTGCAGCAATTTCAAGTCCTGTGGTGGTTGCATTTCGACTGCCAACAATCGCAATTTGTGGAGAAGACAGTAAGCTGATATCGCCTTTACAAAAAAGTAATAATGGCGCACTGGCTATTTGTTTTAGGTGTTCTGGGTAGGTGGTATCAAAAATACTAATAACAATAATATGTTGCTGGCTAATAAGCTGTTCATAATGCGCAACTTGCTGCCAATTTGTATTACGTAAATTGCTTGCTTGGCTCGCTGTTAAGCCCAACATAACCAGCTGGGAATGCGATAAGGAAAACAGCGACTCTAAACTGTGCTGCTTAGAGAGGGCTAATAGCGTTTTTATTCCAAGCCCTTTGCATAAGTAAAAGGCAAGCCAATGGCTTAGCTTGCCAAACGATTGCTCCATGTTCCCTCCTAGAACACCGACTCGCTACTTAATGAATTACTGCCAAATCTCCAATGCGAATTGGGTGCTGATTTTTAGTGATCAGCGCATAACTAACTTTGTCATACACTTTAAAAATAATCATTTCACCAACTTTCTCTGCTGGCATTTTCCAAGTAACGCTATCTTCATCGGTTTCTGAGCCAAATAATTCGCTAGTAGCCGATACCAATTTTTCTAAACGACTTGAATCTTCGGTATAACGCGGGCCTCTGGCACTATCAATCACCTTAGGTGACTGACGTTCAATATCCAGTACATGACCTACTTTAACTTGTTGCTCTGAACCTAAGTTTAGCACCACTACATCCATCGTGCTAAATTCTCTCACCTCGCGCGGAGAGGCAATCACTTGACCCTGCATTGGCTGTTCAGGACGATGCATCTCAAAATATACTGGCAGCATCTGCCCTTCCATTGCAGGTAATAAAAAGTCACCCTGTTTGATCTCACGTTTTACTGATTCAACTCTTACTGAGGCAGGTTCGCCATTGGCCGCATCACCTGTTCTAAATGCACGAGCCATACCAACATAAGATGCTCTACTCGCTAACTCTTCACCGGTATTAGGGTCAGTATAAGGCGCACCTTTATGATAAATAGCATATGCCTGATGACGTTTTAAGTTACCTTTTACATATAAAATATGGTCAATAGTTTGGGTTTTGGTATTTTCGTTGGCGCCCAAAATATAGGGCTTTTCTTTTATCGAATCGCTGTTAATAGCTTGCTCAAACGACAAATACGGTTTAATCAACGCAAGAGGTAAAGTTGTTATCGCATCTTTCCCTTTTGGCGTAATACGTCCCATAGGTGATAGCTTTCGATACGCTTTATTAATCACTAAACGCGGATTACCGTCTGTATCGTAAATTAATGCTAACGCATCTCCCGGATAAATAAGGTGAGGGTTGTCTATTTGTGGGTTCATTTGCCATAGTTCAGGCCATAACCAAGGTTCGTTTAGATATATAGCTGAGATGTCCCAAAGCGTGTCACCTTTTTTCACAACATACTGTTTAGGTGCATCTTTTTTTATAGTTAGTACATCTGCCAGCACAGGAAAAGTTGCACCTAATGCAAGTATAATTGCAATTAATGGAGATTTCATTGAGCTTCCTCATAGTGTTTTTTCATTATTATTAACCAAAACCTGTTAAAGGGGAACGTGAATGGCTAAAATAAGAACATACAATACCCTAAATTTAAGCATAAGTGTAAAAGGTAACTATGGCTAGGTTAGAAGTTTTAAGATTTCCAGATGAACGTTTACGTACAATCGCAAAAGAAGTAACTGTTGTTGACGATCAAGTGCGTGAAATTGTCAAAGATATGCTAGAAACTATGTACGATGAAAATGGTATTGGGCTTGCTGCTACACAGGTTGATATTCACCAGCGTATTGTGGTGATCGACGTATCAGAAGAGCGCAATGAACCACTCGTGCTTATCAATCCGCAAATTATCAAAAAAGATGGCTCAACCGTGAGCGAAGAAGGCTGTTTATCAGTTCCTCATTCGTATGCAAAAGTTGACCGTGCAGAAACCGTTACCGTAGCTGCACTGAACGAAGAAGGTAAAGAATTTATTCTTGATGCTGACGAATTATTAGCGATTTGTATTCAGCATGAACTTGATCACCTTCAAGGTAAATTATTTATTGATTATTTATCTCCATTAAAGCGCCAACGCATTCGTAAAAAGCTTGAAAAAGAAGCGAAGTTTGCAGCGCAGTAATAAGCACCTTAGTAAATAATTAGGAAACTCAGTGACACAACCATTACGCATTATATTTGCCGGTACGCCGGACTTTGCTGCACGCCATCTGCAAGCACTCATAAATAGTGAACACCAAATAGTGGGCGTTTACAGTCAACCAGATCGTCCAGCGGGTCGCGGAAAAAAACTAAAAGCCAGTGAAGTAAAAGCGCTTGCATTAGAACATGACCTACCCGTTTTTCAACCGCAATCACTCAAAACAGACGACGCACTTGAAGAGCTAAGCAGCCTCAATGCCGATATCATGATTGTCGTTGCCTACGGTTTAATTTTACCTAAAGCCATTTTAGATGCCCCACGTTTAGGGTGTTTAAATGTACATGGTTCTATTTTACCGCGCTGGCGTGGCGCCGCACCTATTCAACGCGCTATTTGGGCAGGCGATCAGCAAACCGGTGTAACCATAATGCAAATGGATGAAGGGCTAGATACCGGCGATATGCTGCATATTAGCCGCTGCCCTATTGATAGTACTGAAACCAGTGCAAGCTTATACACTAAGCTTGCTGAACTGGGACCTGATGCATTAATCGACACCATAAATCGTTTAGCTAACGGGGACATAACGCCTGAACCACAGAACGACGCCGATGCCAATTACGCTAAAAAGCTCTCAAAAGACGAAGCCAACATTGATTGGTCTATGGATGCCGAGCAAATCGAGCGTAATATTCGTGCCTTTAACCCATGGCCAGTATGCTTTACCCAAATGCGTGGTAATACGGTAAAAATATACCAAGCAAACGTGGTTGAACAATCAGGCGCAGCTGGCACTGTATTAACAAGTGATAAAAACGGTATCGTTGTGGCTTGTGGTAAACACGCTTTATCTATTGGCGAATTACAACCACAAGGCAAAAAGCCAATGGCAATTAATGATTTTTTAAACGGTCGTAGCGACTGGGTCACACCCGGCACCGTATTAGGCGAAAATAATGAGTAATGTAAGCAATGTCAGAGCGCTAGCCGCTGAAACTTTATATAACGTGGTTGATAAAGGCGCATCGCTTAATCAAGAACTCCCTTTCGCTAGCCAAGGCCTATCTCCTAAAGATAAAGCCTTACTGCAGCAAATTTGCTATGGAGTATTACGTTACTTACCTAGCCTAGAAAATTATTGCCAGCATTTAGTAGAACAACCGCTTAAAGGCAAACGCCGTATTTTCCAGTTTTTGTTGTATGTGGGTATTTACCAACTACAACACATGCGTGTACCGCCGCATGCAGCAATTAGCGAAACAGTTAATGCGTTACAACAATTACGCGCTCTTGGCTTAAAAGGGCTTATTAACGCCATTTTACGAAGCTTTCAGCGCCAACAAGCTGAGCTTGAAGAAAAAGCCAAACAAATTCCGGTGTGTTTATACAACCATCCAAACTGGTTTATAAAGCAAGTAAAAGAAGCCTACCCAGATAGCTGGGAAGACATTCTAGAAGCTAATCAGCAACAAGCGCCAATGTGGCTTCGAGTGAATCAATCGCAGTTTAGCACCCAAGAATATAGCGAAATGCTAACCGCTAACGATATTGAACATACTCTAAATCCTGATTTTATTGATGGCATTAAACTAAGCAAACCACGCGATGTGTTTTCACTTCCTGAGTTTGATACCGGTGCCTGTTCAGTACAAGATGCGGCAGCGCAGCTTGCTGCACGCTATCTAGACCCACAAAATGGTGATGCAATACTTGATGCCTGTGCAGCACCTGGTGGTAAAACCTGCCATATTTTAGAGCTTGCCGACGCAGATGTGCTTGCGCTTGATAGCGATGCCACACGCCTAGAACGTGTTAAACAAAACCTAGAACGCATAGGTTTGGGCGCCGACTTACAATGTGGTGATGCATCGCAACCTCACACTTGGTGGGATGAAGAACAGTTTGATCGTATTTTGTTAGATGTACCCTGCTCTGCAACTGGCGTAATTCGTCGTCACCCAGATATTAAATGGTTACGTCGCGCATCCGACATTAACGATTTATCGACCCTCCAAGGCGATATACTCGACAGCATTTGGCCATTGTTAAAGCCAGGCGGTACATTGGTGTATGCAACCTGTTCGGTGCTTCCACAAGAAAACCAACAACAAGTTGCTAAGTTTTTAGCTAATAATGAAGACGCAGAGCATATTCCTTTGCACAGCGAAGACACTAAAACCACACCAGGCTTGCAGTTATTACCAGGCGAAAGTGACGGTTTTTACTACGCTAAATTAGTTAAAAAAGCCTAGGCAACACATTTAGCTACTTCAGTTTAGAGGTAGCTAATACTTTGATGTAATTAGTATTAATAATACGGGTACATAATGAAAATAATCATACTCGGTGCTGGGCAAGTTGGCGGCACACTCGCAGAAAACCTAGTGGGTGAACAAAACGAAATAACCGTAGTTGATATCGACGGTAACCGCTTGCGCGAACTGCAAGATAAGTACGATTTACAAGGTGTTGCAGGCCACGGCGCCCACCCCGACGTGTTAAGTCGCGCAGGGGCTGAAGATGCCGATATGATTATTGCGGTGACCAGCTCAGATGAAGTTAACATGGTGGCATGCCAAGTTGCCTACAGTATTTTTAATACACCGACTAAAATAGCCCGTATTCGCTCTGAGCAGTATTTAAAATACCGCGAAAAACTCTTTCATAATGATGACTTACCTGTCGATCATTACATAGCCCCAGAAGCACTCGTTACTAAGTATATTCGCCGCCTAATAGACTACCCTGGCGCATTACAAGTACTGCAATTTGCCGATGGCATGCTCTCTTTAGTGGCTGTAAAAGCCTACTATGGCGGCTTATTGGTAGGCTATGCCCTATCTACACTTAAGCAGCATATTCCTAATGTTGAAACTCGGGTAGCCGCTATTTACCGCCAAGGTAAAGCGATAAAACCCTTAGGCACCACCGTAATAGAAGCCGACGATGAAGTATTTTTTATTGCCGCAACCAAACACATTCGTGCGGTAATGAACGAGCTACAAAAGCTGGAACGCTCGTATAAAAAAATCATGATTGCCGGTGGCGGTAATATTGGTGCAGGTCTAGCCCGTTCACTGGAAAGAAACCACAGCGTTAAGTTACTAGAGCGAAGTAAAGAGCGTGCCGAACAGCTTTCTGAAATGCTCGACAACACCGTGGTATTTTGTGGTGATGCATCCGATCAGGAGCTGCTCTCTGAAGAACACATTGAACAGGTTGATGTTTTCATTGCCGTTACCAACGACGATGAAGTAAATATAATGTCGGCTATGCTCGCAAAACGCATGGGGGCACAAAAAACCATGGTACTTATTCAACGAGGCGCTTACGTTGATTTAGTACAGGGCGGCGAAATTGATATTGCGATTTCACCACAACAAGCGACTATTTCTGCATTGCTGACTCACGTGCGCCGTGGTGATATTGTAAACGTGTACTCGTTGCGTAAAGGGGCTGCAGAAGCCATAGAAGCGGTTGCCCATGGTGATGAAAATACCTCTAAAGTGGTAGGTCGCGCAATTGCCGATATTAAATTGCCTGCAGGTACCACAATAGGTGCAATTGTGCGAAATGACGATGTACTGATTGCCCATGACGATACAATTATTTTGTCAGGCGATCATGTAATCATGTTCTTAATTGATAAAAAGCACATTAACGTGGTTGAAAAGTTATTCCAAGTTAGCGCTATTTTTCTATAATTAAACTGCTTGAGTTAAGTAATCAACAAACACAAAAAAGCCGCTGACTATTAAGCGGCTTTAGTGGAGTATGATGGGGTAATACTTATTGTACTCTTGCAAATTCTTCTTTAGAAAGTTCACCATTTCCGTCAGTATCTAAGTCATCAAAAATGTTCATTAGTTGTTTATTAGCGGCGGCTTCCTGCTGGCTAATTACACCATCGCCATTACTATCAAAAGAGGCAAAATCTACCGCTGCATAAGCTGCTGATGATGACGCTAATACTAAAATCGCAAGTGTTGTGTTTAATGCTTTCATAATAAGTCTCCTATAAGAGGGAAATCCTTTTCTGAGATCCCTGTGCAATGAAAAAAGTCAAAAATTAAAAGTTTGCAAACTCAGCTTTAGAAAGCTCACCATTACCGTCAGTATCAAGCTCAGTAAATTCGGCTGTTAAATCAGCGTTTACAGCGGCTTCGCTTTGACTAATAGCACCGCTACCATCAGTATCAAGCATGTCAAAGTCGCTTGCTGCAAAAGCAGCTGATGAAGAAGCTAGCGCGATAAGTGCAAATGTTTTATGTAATGTTTTCATAATTTAATCCTTCAAAATGTAATGCAATGGTCTATCAAAAAATTGTGTCTGGCTATCACGGTCCTTGTTATTCTCTTTCATAGGCTTCCTTGCCTATTTAGGCTGTCTTTGGCAACTCAGAATATACTTAGCCTTGTCTTATGCTTTCGAAAATTCTTCTTTTGATAGCTCACCGTTTTGGTCAGTATCAAGCTCTGAGAACATGCTCATTAATTTTGCATCAACCGATGCTTCGCTTTGGCTAATAGCGCCGTTACCGTCGGTATCTAGTGTGTCAAAGTCGCTCGCTGCAAAGGCAGCTGATGAAGAAGCAAGAGCGATAAGTGCAAATGTTTTGTGTAATGTTTTCATAATGAGTATTCCTTAAAATCGTTTAAATAATGGGGGAGCTTTTAACTCCCAAAACTTTAATAGCTTAGGGTTATGCTTTAGAGAACTCTTGTTTTGATAACTCACCGTTTTGGTCAGTATCAAGCTCTGCAAACATGCTCATTAATTTTGCATCAACCGATGCTTCGCTTTGACTGATTGCGCCGTTGCCGTCAACGTCTAGCGTGTCAAAGTCGCTTGCTGCAAAAGCGGCTGATGATGAAGCTAATGCGATAAGTGCTAAAGTTTTATTAATGCTTTTCATAATCAATCTTCCTTCAAAGTTTATGTTTTATGCGATTAAGTGTTTTACTTTAAATCACGTTTCGTTCTATACAGCCTGACTATTACAACTTCGATGCCAAAAATATAAAAACCATAATTTTCAATAAATTAACCAGCAACTAGCTGAAAATGGTGCTATTTAACTCGTTATTTTGTTGCTTTTTAGCAACAGTAGATAAGGCAATAAAATTAAAACAATAAAAATCAAAGAGTTGAGTTTAAGGAAAACCCCACACAGTCGGTGAGCAACCACTAAAAAAGAGGATTAAATAAACAAAAAGGAAGGTGAGTTGAGTTTAATTTTGTTATAAACAAAAAAATTAGAATAAAAAACATATTTAACTAATTGTTTTTAATGAATTTATAAAATAAATTTGAAATGGCTTTTAAAAATAACAACAACACATGGCTATTTGTTGCAAAAGAGCGAAAATGTTAGAGCTTGTTGATATTTTAGAATTGTAAAATGTTCAGCGTCGACAGATAACAGGCCTTATACAATTTCAACTTCAAGTGCACTAGGGTCAATGAAGTGATCCCCCATCAGGGCTTTCATTTGCTCTTCACTGGCAAATAATCGAATTCCGCAATATATGCCCTTAGCATGTTTTTTCACACTGCATATTTGCCCTTCGTGCTTTGTATCTTCATCAAACACTACGATGCAACGCATATCTTTAATGTCGTCGATTTCTTGGGTTGTTTTAATATCAAACATAACACCCGTTAACGAAATATCTTTTATAACGCCTTCAAAAGAAGGGCGATCATCCGATAATTTTAACTTGGCTGGAAACAGCGTCGGTATACGCGCTTGCGAGCGCAGTTCAAATAGCTGTACTTGTGAAGGATAGTCGATAAACAATAACTTAGCCGGGTGAGATGCTACAGACATAAGCTGCTGACGAAACGCTAAAACATGCCCACCACTGCCCTCTATAAGCGCTCTTACCACCACCATCACACCATCGCGTAAATAATCACTTGCCATGGGGAGCCGTTTTGCATTGGGGTAATTTAAAATAATAAACTTATTTTCTAATAAGCCTATAAACTCTGTTTTTACGCGTCGGCTACTCGTGGGGGTGAGAATTTCTAAATCAACTATGCCACCCGTGACGATTTGGTTTAACTTTTCCAAATTGGTTTTTCGCATATTTCCTTCCTGATATTTATAACGTTATCCACGCCAAAATGTTGGGGTAAATAGCACAAGTAAGGTAAATATCTCTAAACGACCAAATACCATTGCCACGGTTAATATCCATTTTGCAGTATCGGTAATAGCGCCATAATGAGAAGCAACATCACCTAAACCAGGCCCAAGGTTATTTAAACACGCTGCCGTTGCTGAGAATGCCGTTATATTGTCTAACCCGGTGCCCATTAACGCTAACATAATAATAATAAAGACTAGTGCATAAGCCGAGAAAAAACCCCATACTGCTTCAACTACTTTATCTGGTAGCGCCTTTCGTCCTAACTTTATAGAGTATATAGCTCGAGGATGCACTAAGCGGTTTAGCTCTCGCACCCCTTGTAGATAAAGTAAAAACACGCGCACTACTTTCATACCGCCGCCAGTTGAACCAGCACAGCCACCAATAAAACTAGAGAATATTAATAAAATAGGTAAAAACAAAGGCCAAGCAGAAAAGTTATCTGTGGCAAATCCTGCGGTGCTGCTTATAGATACAGCTTGAAACAATGCCTGATCGAGGGTTTCATCGCCATTGGCATAAACATCGTGAGATGAAAGTACCGTGAAACAAATCACCACCAGCGCGAGCTGAATACATAGAAACACTTTGAATTCAGGGTCACGAATGTAGACACTAATATTACGACTCGCTACAGCAGCATAATGCAGAGAAAAGTTAATGGCTGCGATAATTAAAAAGAACACACAAATAAAGTTAATTACTGGGCTATCAAAATGCCCCATTGAAGCGTCATAAGTAGAAAAACCACCAATAGCCACCGTAGAAAAAGCATGGCAAATTGCATCAAACCAATTCATGCCAGCGCTCCAATACGCCAAAGTACATGCAAGGGTAATAGACACATAAATATACCAAAGGTGTTTAGCGGTGTCGGCTATACGCGGGGTCATTTTGGAATCTTTTACGGGGCCTGGAATCTCAGCCCGATACAACTGCATACCACCTACGCCAAGCATTGGCAGGATTGCTACCGCTAATACAATGATCCCCATACCACCAAACCACTGTAATTGTTGGCGATAAAACAATACCGATTTAGGCAGATACTCTATACCGGTCAGTACGGTAGCTCCTGTAGTGGTTAAGCCAGAAAAGGCTTCAAACACGGCATCGGCCAAAGAGAGATTGGGTTCTTGTAAAAATACCAGCGGTAAGGAGGCAAACGCGCCTAGTACCAGCCAAAACAAAACCACGATTAAAAAGCCTTCGCGGGCTTTTAAATCGCCATGCTCATGCCTATTTGGGTAATAAGCCATTAAGCCAATAACAACACTGAATATAAAGGCTAAAACAAACGGCACCCCTCCACCATCTTTATAAATTAAAGACACTAGCGCTGGTGGCACCATAGTAATACTGAATAGCGCAACCAATTGGCCAAGAATTTTTATGATGGTACGAAATTGCATTGAGCGTATCGCTTTTTTATTAGTAAATTAAAATAACTACTGTATGACTCGAAATTTAATGTTTAATCATTAAATGGGATGAATGTAAGACTATTACTCTTTGATTGTTAACTCAACTGCGCCGTGGCTTAAATCAAAAATATCTTTGATGGCTTGCTGCGCTTGGCGACTATCAATGGTAATAGTCCACTCAATATTTGCAGTAAACTGCTTTTCAATATTAAGTACCTGAAAGTTCGTTTTTAAATGTTGCTCTATCGCCCCTTGCATACTGTATTCACTAAAGCCCACCAGCTCAGCGCTCGGCACTTTCACCACGGTTTGTAGTTTTGCTAAGGCATTATTGAGTGAACCACCATAAGCACGCACCAGCCCACCCGTACCGAGCTTTATACCTCCAAAGTAACGTGTTACCACAGCGGTCACTTCACCTAAGCCTGAGCCCACTAGCACATTGAGCATGGGTTTACCGGCGGTGCCATTGGGCTCTCCGTCATCAGAAAAGCCATAAACATGGCTGCCCCCTGGGTTACCTGCAACATGTGCCCAGCAATTGTGGCGTGCATCACTATATTTTTCTTCAATATTTTTAATAAAGGCTTTCGCAGCATTTAGATCTGGCGTGTGACCTATATGAACGATAAAGGTACTTTTTTTAATTTCTTCTTGATGAAATACAGCTTCGGCTGGGTATTTATATTCAGACATAGCACTTACTTAGGCTTTAATTAAAAAAATGGGGCCAAAAGGCCCCTTTGTATCCGTTTATTTTAGCGCGTATTGGCTAACTCGTCTTTATAAGGATTTAGTCGAGTAATAAATTACGCGTCATATTTTCTAGGCTATCTTCGTGAACAATAATATTGTCCTCGATACGAATACCGCCAAAAGGTTTAAACGCTTCGACCTTTTCCCAGTTAATAAATTGCTTATTGTCTGTTTGTGCTAAATCACCCAATAAAGAGTCAATAAAGTACAAACCTGGCTCAATAGTAAACACTTGGTTTTTCTCAATTAAGCGAGTACAGCGCAAGAATGGATGACCCTCTGGTGGCGCTTGATGTGCCCCTGTTTCATCACGCATAAAACCACCCACATCGTGAACCTGTGCACCTAAATGATGCCCGAGTCCATGCGGGAAGAAAGTTGAGGTAATTTGACGCTCAACAATTTCAGCTGCAGGTAGTTTAACAATATCAAAATCACTTAATAGCTGAGCAATACGGTTATGACAATCAATATGCAGATCGCCATACAGTAAACCTGGCTTTAAGCTTTTTCCTAACTCAATTTGATGCGCTGTCATAGCGTTAACTAAGTCAGCAAACTCACCCTGCTTTTTAAAGTCGTAGGTACGGGTAATATCCGCAGCGTAACCATTAAAATTAGCGCCCGCATCAATTAAAAATGAATTATGCGTTTGTGGTGCTTTTGGCTCAAAATGGGTGTAGTGCAAAATAGCGCAGTTTTCGTTAAGGGCCACAATGTTGCCATATGGCATTTCGTTTTCACTTTGACGCGTTGCCATTAAGTAAGCTTGCTGAATATCAAACTCGCTACCACCATTAAAAAACGCATCACGCGCTGCTTTATGGCCATCAACCGCAATACGGTTCGCATTACGTAAACACTCAAGTTCATATTGCGTTTTATAAGCACGGTGGTAATGAATATAGTTAAGTACTGGCTCAGGGTTCATAATACTAAAGCCAAGTGCTTGTGCTACTTCGAGGTATTCACCAATGTAGGCAAATTTAGCTTTATCGTAAGGTAGTAGCTTTTCAACCTGATCAGGTTGTAATAACAATTCAATATCGAAGTATTCTGCCCAAAAATCTCTTGGCTCATCAGGTACTTTATGCCAAAAATCAATTGGACGATAAAAAATAAGTTTTGGCTTATCGCTACCATTTACCACTATCCAGCAATGTGGATTATCAATAACCGGTAGCCACGCTTTAAAATGGGGGTTAACTTTAAACGGGTAATACATATCATCTAAAAATTGGCGCTTAGCTTGGCCTGAATGAATGACTAATCCTTCTAACCCTTCTTGCTCACAAATAGTACGTGTACGCTGCTGCAATGTTGCAATATGTTCGGCGTATAAAACGGCTAATTTTTCCATAATAAACCCATCTGTTAAATTTAACTTGCTTTGAGTCTACCACTTATACACAAAGCGCTCAAAAAAGAGGGATACTTACTGTGTAAATATCCCTCTGTGGTTGTAGATTTATTTTTACTATCCGCCCATCGTCATTTCTAATATGGGGGCTAGAAGGTTTCCCTCCCGACCAAGGCGAGTATGATAAACCTGCCGATAAGCAAATACATTTTTTACATAATCTCGGGTTTCTCTGTAAGGAATAAGTTCAACCCATAGCTCAGCCGGCATTGCTTCTTCTGGTAACCAACGCTTAATACGATGATACCCAGCGTTATAAGATGCTGTAGCTAACACCTCATTGCCGTGGTTTTTCTTTTTTAAATACTGTAAATAACGAGTCCCAAGACGAATGTTGGTTTTTGGTTGATACAAACGACGATTAGAAACCGTGCCTTTATTAATATACTTTGCCGTACTCGGTAATAGCTGCATTAACCCGCGTGCATTTGCATGGGAGCGCGCATCAGGTGCAAATGAGCTTTCGCGACGTGCAATAGCAATACTCCAAGTTAGGTCAATTTTGCTTCGCTTGCTGTAACGCTCAAACATTTCTTGAAATGCAAAAGGGAAACGCAAATCCACATAATCCCATGCTTTTATTTTTGCTAGGGTGAATATAGTACTATCAAACCAATCCAGCTCGGCTGCAAGTACCGACGCAGCTAATTTTTCATCATCAGCTGAGGTATCAGTTAAATAATTCCACTCGCGTCGAGCAGCAGTAAAGCGCTCTAACTCATACAAGGCTTTGGCACGCTTAAAGCCCGGTGCGTTACTCACTCTTGTTACTAAAGCTTGATTTACATTAACGGGCAACTCATTTAAATCAACCGGTATGCCCAAACGTGCAGCGGCTAAAAAGCCGTAATAATCACGATTAGCGGCCACTTTAGTCCAAATTGCCTTGGCTTTTTCATGATCTGCGCGTTTGTCATAACTATAAGCAAGCCAATACTGTTGCCCTAAGCTAAGATTTTCTTTACCTGTAAAAAATGCCGCAATTCCCTCCCAATCTTGGGTTTTGAGTAGATTAGCTAACTGCCATTGCATTAATTTACGATCTTGGCGCTCTTTGGGTACTTTATTTAAATAGAAGCTAGCTTGGCTATGGCCGCTCGACGCCAATGAAAGCGCAAAGGTATAATATACATCCGCTTTTTCATCATCAGTGTAATCAAATAACCCCTCAATTTTTTGCCATGCCTTTAATGCCAACTCTTTATCACGCCAAATTAAACGCTTAATACCGTAAAGCGCTATTTCACCCTCTTTCACTGTTTTGCGCTTATAACGGTATAACCCCGCCGCTGCACTTGGGTCACGTCTTACTTTTGAGTATAAATCGGCTAAGTAGCGCTCATTGGCTGGCAACAATGTTTTTAAATAAGGCAGTAAACGATAAGACCCACCTTGTGCCGCTAAAGTGACACGTTGCCAAACAACATCGGGCGTTAAATAACCATTTTGACGCCAGCGTTTAAAAAGGCCATCGCATTCACTTGGCTGCGACTCGCCCACTGTCCATAAGTCGGTTACCTGATTGAGTATTGCTTTTTTAGGCGCACCAAGATCAAGCTGAAAAGTAAGGTGGGTACAAGTAAGCTCACTGTCAGAGGTTTCACGGTAGTTTTTAATAAACGCTGCTTTTTGATTTCTGCGTTTTAAATAGTTTAACCATGCTTTACGCACTGGCCACTCTAATGGCGTATGTTCATAAACAGTGAGAAAATTTTCTATCTCTGTTTGGTGGGCTAAGCTTGGGTAACGTTCCCAATAGGCTTTTTCAACATACGGTTTAAGCGGATGAGACAATGAATCCACCGCTTCTTTAAAATTTTGATAATTGCCATAGCGCGCCTGTTTTTCAGCGTCTAAAAATGCATCAATATCAGTTTTCGCGTTGGCAGAGGGGAAAGAGAAAAATAGAGTCGCTGCCGCTACGCTTAATAAGTATTTTTTCATAATGTCCTTTAGGGCATAGTAACCTTCAAGGCTGACGAAGTGTGGCGAAGAGTAAGTAAACAACAGCACATACACAGCTGTACTATTTATTCTAATAAAACCCAAGCTATGAACACTAAGACAGCGCAATAAAATGAATAAAGAAAACTTTCAAACCCACCTTAGCACCAAACCAGCTATATTTTAACCAGACGTTTGTAACCAAGATAAATTTTTCGTTGCATTTTTAATTTAAAGCAAGCACACTGGTCTGAATATGAACTCATCGTACCAGTCTTAGTTCATCAACTAGGGAGAATAATAATGTTATATAAAAGCGATTCCTTTGAAGTTAGCTTCGTGAAGGAAAACATCGCCGAGTTTAAGTTTTGTGCTACAGGTTCTGTAAACACATTATCTCAACAAACTCTTTCAGATTGCGCGGCAGCATTAAAAGAATTAGCCGCTAACGCTGATATTAAAGGCATGATTTTTACCAGTGATAAAGACCACTTTATTATTGGTGCAGATATCTTCGAATTTTTACCTACTTTTACTAAACCTGAAGCAGAATTAGTAACGTGGATCAAAGATGCAACTGACGTTTTTGATGCAATTGAAGATTTACCATTTCCAACACTAAGTGTTATAAACGGCTTGGCGCTTGGCGGCGGCTGTGAGTGGGCACTTGCTACCGATTATCGTGTTGCAAGTGACTCAGCAAAAATGGGTTTACCAGAAGTTAAATTAGGCATAATGCCTGGATTTGGCGGCACAGTGCGCCTTCCGCGCATTATTGGCGCCGATAACGCGATGATGTGGATCACCACAGGTAACGAAAATCGCGCAGCTGATGCCCTTAAAGTAGGTGCGTTTGACGCAGTAGTTAGTGCCAACAAACTACAAGAGTCAAGTATAGCAACATTAGAATTAGCGATTGCTGGCAAGCTAGATTGGCAAGCAAAACGCGCTGTAAAATTACAACCGCTTAAATTAAACCGTGTTGAGCAAGGCATGAGCTTTGCAATGGCAGAAGGTATGGTAATGGGTAAAACCAAAGGCCACTATCCTGCTCCAGTTATGGCCGTTCGCACTATTAAAGCGGCAGCAAACTGCTCACGCGCCGAAGCAATGGCAATTGAAAATGCCAACTTTGCAAAGCTTGCTCGTACCAACGAAGCAGCCGCGCAAACAGGTATCTTTTTAGCAGACCAATACATTAAAGGTAAAGCACGTAAATTTGCTAAGCACAGCGATGTAGAAATTAAACAAGCTGCTGTATTAGGCGCAGGTATTATGGGCGGCGGTATTGCATACCAATCTGCTTATAAAGGTACACCAATCATAATGAAAGACATCCAACAGGATGCACTTGATTTAGGTATGGGTGAAGCGTCTAAGCTATTAGGTGCAAAAGTTAAGCGCGGCCATATGCCGATGGAAAAAATGCTAGCAACGCTTAGCAAAATCAAACCAACGCTTAACGATGCAGACCTACAAAACGCCAACATTATTGTTGAAGCGGTAGTAGAGAACCCTAAAGTGAAGCAAGCCGTACTTGCTGATCTTGAAAAGAATATGCCAGAAGGCACTGTGCTTACGTCAAATACATCGACTATTTGTATTGACCTACTTGCAGAAGCACTTGAAAAACCAGAAAACTTCTGTGGTATGCACTTTTTCAACCCAGTACCAAAAATGCCATTAGTAGAAATTATCCGTGGTGCAAAAACCTCAGATAAAACCATTAATGCCGTAGTTGATTACGCACTTAAACTAGGTAAATCGCCGATTGTTGTTAACGATTGCCCAGGCTTTTTTGTAAACCGTGTTTTATTCCCTTACTTTGCAGGCTTTAGCAAATTAGTGGTTGAAGGCGCTAACTTTGCAAAAGTAGATAAAGTCATGGAAAACGTATTTGGCTGGCCTATGGGTCCGGCTTACCTACTTGATGTAGTCGGTATTGATACTGCTTTCCATTGTACTGGCGTAATGGCAGACGGCTTCCCTGAGCGTATGGCACGTGCAGAGAAAGATCCAGTGACTGTTTTTGCTAACGAAAAACGTTTTGGTCAAAAGAACAAAGCAGGTTTTTACAAGTATGAAACAGACCGTCGCGGTCGTCTTAAGAAATCGCATGACCAAACAGCGATTGAACTACTTGCACCAATTACAGACGCACCAAAAGAATTTGATAAACAAGAAATCATTGACCGTTGTATGATCCCAATGATCAACGAAGTGCTACTTTGCTTACAAGAAGGCATTGTTGCTTCTCCTCAAGAAGCTGATATGGCACTTGTATACGGTGTTGGTTTCCCTCCATTTAGAGGCGGCGCGTTCCGTTACTTAGATCAAACAGGTTTAGCTAATTTTGTTGCAGCAGCAGACAAATACGCTCACCTAGGTGCGATTTACCAAGTATCAGAGCAAACTCGCAAGTGGGCTGAAGAAGGCCGTGTTTTCTATAAGGTGGAAGGTTAATATCATGAATAATCCAGTAATTGTAGATTGTATCCGCACACCAATGGGTCGCTCAAAAGGCGGCGTATTTAAAAACAAACGTGCAGAAGACTTAAGCGCTCATTTAATGAAAGGCTTATTAGAACGTAATCCAGCAGTTGACCCTGCGTCAATTGACGATATTTATTGGGGTTGTGTACAGCAAACTTTAGAGCAAGGCTTTAACGTTGCACGTAACGCATCTCTACTTGCAGGCATTCCACATTCAGTGCCAGCAACCACAGTTAACCGTTTATGTGGCTCATCAATGCAAGCATTGCATGACGCTGCTCGCGCTATTATGACTGGCGCTGGTGATACTTACCTAATTGGTGGTGTTGAACACATGGGCCACGTACCTATGACTCACGGTAACGACTTTCACCCTGGCCTAGCTACATCAATTGCACAAGCATCTGGCTCTATGGGTTTAACTGCTGAGTACCTTGCTACTATTCACGGTATTAGCCGTGAGCAACAAGATGAGTTTGCTTACCGCTCGCATCAACGTGCACATGCAGCAACAGTTGAAGGGCGTTTCCGCCGCGAAATTTTAGCAATGGAAGGTCACGATGCTGACGGTTCACTTATCCTTGTTGAAGATGATGAAGTAATTCGCCCTGAAACAACCGTTGAAGGCTTATCGCAACTTCGCCCAGTGTTCAACCCTGCTTCGGGTTCTGTTACTGCGGGTACGTCTTCAGCACTTTCTGATGGCGCATCAGCTATGTTAGTGATGAGCGAAGAAAAAGCAAAAGAACTTGGCTTACCAATTCGTGCATATATTCGCGCGATGGCCGTTGCCGGTTGCGATCCATCAATCATGGGTTACGGCCCAGTACCAGCAAGTAAAAAAGCATTGGCACAAGCTGGTATTACTATTGATGACATCGATGTTGCTGAACTTAACGAAGCATTCGCAGCACAATCATTACCCGTACTTAAAGACTTAGGTTTAGCGGATGTGGTTGACGAAAAAGTGAATTTAAATGGCGGCGCTATCGCACTGGGTCACCCGCTGGGTTGTTCGGGTTCGCGTATTAGCACCTCACTTATTCACTTAATGGAAGACAAAAACGCAAAATACGGATTAGCGACTATGTGTATTGGTTTAGGCCAAGGCATAGCAACTGTATTTGAACGTGTTCAAGACTAATTAGTGTTGAATATGTAAAACCAGCTTGGTGATTAAAAAGGCGAACTAGCGCAAGTTAGTTCGCCTTTTTTATGCCACCAGCAGTGGGGATTTTTGCTATTTAACCTGAACTCTGGTTAAGAGATTTACTAACACATTGAATCAATGAAAGATATTTGTGCTTATTTATCTCTAGCTAGAGATTTTTAGTGAAAACAAGGCGAAATTACGCGTCAATAGCTCGCCTATTACAAGTAAATTCAACGCAGTTAGCGCTGAAAATAGCTGCTTGAGATGGATTTATTATCCGGAGTTCAGGTTATTTATATTGTGTGATCGGGTGTAGTAAATTATTTTTAATAAGGCCGACTGATTTACACTCAGCAAAACAGTTAACCAACCGGCTGAATTACGCTAAACTATCCGACCTAACTTAAGCAGCGACTATATTACAGGTAATTTTTATGAGTTTTGATAACCCCGATCACCAATTAGATGCCATCGGCCTGCGCTGCCCAGAACCTGTGATGATGATACGCGCTGCAATTCGCAAAATGAGCGACGGCGAAACACTGCTTATTATTGCCGACGACCCTTCAACCACCCGCGACATCCCCAGCTTTTGTACCTTTATGGATCACACGCTAGTGGCTAAAGATGTTGAAGAATCACCGTATAGGTATGTGGTGAAGAAAGGGTTGTAAAGCTATCAGCTATCAGCTATCAGCTATCAGCTATCAGCTATCAGCTATCAGCTATCAGCTATCAGCTATCAGCTATCAGCTCAAAATTAAAAAAACCGTGTTTGTTAAATCAAGCACGGTTTTTTATTTTATCTTTAAACTAACGACTGACGGCTGATGGCTTACAGCTTTTACTTCTTCGTTATCGTCACTTGCGGCTCATCGTAGTCACTAAAATCAATGCTGACTATGTAGGAGCCTTTAATCGCTGGTGTGTAGCTAAAGTAATTATAAATGGTATTACAGTCGGCGCGTGTTGATTGGCCGAGTGTTAGGCTTTGCCCTGATGGCTGTGAATCGCTGTAGCCACAGTTAAAACCTTCACTAAAATCCGCATCGGCTATTTTAAATTCGTACACTTTGCCAGGGGTCGAAAATTTAACTTGAGCTTGATAAAGCGCAGGGCCAACTTGTTTAAATTGATATTGAGGTTCGGCATCCCATAATGTGAAGTCCCCTCTTAAATAAATACTACGATCCAATTCTTGCTGCGGCAACACGTCGTTAATTGAAATTTGGCTGGTACAAGCACTCAATAAGCCCACTAAGGCTAACGTGAAAATGCGTTTCATTGGGAGCTTCATGGTGAATCCTCTATTAACTAATATAAATAAAACACTAAAAAGCCAGCATTATGCTGGCTTTTTTAATAGCTGTTAGCTGTTATTTTTGTAATACAGAAATATCTGCAATTTCTAAAAATAACCCACTTAACTGACTTAAAAGCGCAAGGCGGTTTTGCTTAACCGCTTCATCGTCGGCCATTACCATGACATTGTCAAAAAAGTTATCAACACTGTCACGAATGCCAGCTAATTGGCTTAATGCCTCTTGGTAGTTTCCATCGCTGTATAGTGGCGCTAAGTCGGTAGCAAATTTTGCAACTTGAGAAGCCAGTACTTTTTCTGCGTCGTCACTTAGTAAGCTCTGTTCAACATCACCTTGCGTTGTAATGTTGTTTTTAGCCAGAATATTACTTACACGCTTATTAGCGGCTGCAAGCGATTCTGCGGCGTCTAGAGTGCGGAAATGGCTTACGGCTTTAACTCGGCGATCAAAATCAACAGGCTTCGTTGGACGGCGCGCAAGTACCGCTTGAATTACATCTACCTCAATGCCTTCATCTTGATACCAAGCACGGAAGCGCCCTAGCATAAAGTCAAACACATCCGTTGATACATTTAGGTTAGTCAGCTTTTCACCAAACAGAGTTTGTGATTTAGCAACCAGGTCTAAAATATCAAGCGGTAGCTGTTTTTCTACCATGATACGTAATGCACCAATAGCAGCACGACGAAGTGCAAATGGGTCTTTATCACCTTTTGGTGCTTGGCCTATACCAAAAATACCCACCAGCGTATCAAACTTATCGGCAATGGCGACTGCACAGCTGATCACATTAGTTGGTAAGTTGTCACCGGCAAAACGTGGCATGTATTGCTCGTTTTGTGCCACTGCGACTTCTTCTGCTTCACCATCGTGACGCGCGTAATGCATTCCCATTACACCTTGTACGTCGGTAAATTCCATTACCATTTCGGTCATTAAGTCAGTTTTACTTAATAAGCCAGCGCGAGCTGCCAGTGCTTTGTCGGCACCAAGTTGCTCTGCAATGTAACCTGCCAGTTCACTAATACGCTGTGACTTATCTTTAAGCGTACCAAGTTGTTTTTGGAACAATACGCTATCAAGAGATTCTAAACGGCTTTCTAATGTTTTCTTTTTATCGGTTTCAAAGAAGAATTGTGCATCGGCTAAACGCGGGCGCACTACTTTTTCGTTACCAGAAATAACTACACTAGGATCTTTACTTTCGATGTTAGAGACAAACAAAAACTTATTTAAAAGTTTGCCGTCTTGATCTAATAACGGAAAGTATTTCTGATCGTCTTTCATGGTGTAAATAAGCGCTTCAGCAGGTACATCTAAAAATGCTTCTTCAAATGTGGCTGTTAGCGTTACTGGCCATTCTACCAATGAAGTAACTTCTTCAAGTAAGTCTTCATCCATAGCAACAACGGCATTAACTGCTTTGGCTGCGTCTTCTATTTGCGCGCGAATCTGTGCTTTACGCTGTTCGTAGTCAGCAATAACGTAAGCTGATTTAAGTACCTCAAACACCTCATCAGCATGATCAATGCTAATTTTTTCTGGATGATGAAAACGATGACCTTGCAGTTGATTACTCACTTGCTTACCAAGAATTTCACCTTCAACAAGTTCACTACCGAATAAAATAGTCACGGTATGCACAGGGCGAATAAATTGTGTTTTATTCGCACCCCAACGCATTGGTTTAGGGATAGGTAACTTAGCGAGTGCTTTGCTTATAGCGTCGGTCATTAACGTTTTGGTTTCTTGCCCTGCTACTTTAGCAATATGTAATAACCATGCGCCTTTATCGGTTTCGAGTGTTTGCGCATCTTTTACTTCAATTCCACAACCACGAGCCCAACCCATGGCTGCTTTGGTTGGGTTGCCCTCAGCGTCAAATGCCGCTTTAGTTGCAGGGCCGCGTTTTTCAACTTCTTTGTCTTGTTGTTTAGCGTCTAGCGCTTTTACTTGTAAACCTAAACGACGAGGCGATGCATACCAGCTCACACCTTGGTGAGCAAGTTCTAAGCTTTCAAGTTCTGCTGTTAAGTTTGCAGCAAAGGCTTCGGCTAATTTACGAAGTGCTTTTGGTGGCAACTCTTCGGTGCCAATTTCTACTAATAAATTTTCTGCTGACATGCTTACTTATCCTTACACAGCGGGAAACCAAGTGCTTCACGTGCATCGTAATAACTTTGTGCACACGCTTTTGATAACGCACGAACGCGTAAAATATAACGTTGACGCTCAGTTACTGAAATAGCATGACGTGCGTCTAATAAGTTAAATGCGTGCGATGCTTTCATTACTTGCTCGTAGGCTGGCAATGGTAGGCTTGCTTCAATTAGCTTTTGGCTCTCAGCTTCACATTTATCAAACTGTTCAAATAAGTCGGCTACGTTTGCATGTTCAAAGTTATAGGTTGATTGCTCAACTTCATTTTGATGAAACACATCACCGTAAGTTACGCGCCCAAATGGGCCGTCTGCCCATACTAGGTCGTAAATGCTATCTACGCCTTGAATGTACATTGCTAAACGCTCTAGGCCGTAAGTAATCTCACCCGTTACCGGTGAGCATTCTAAACCGCCCACTTGCTGGAAGTAGGTAAACTGCGTTACCTCCATGCCATTTAACCAAATTTCCCAACCTAGGCCCCACGCACCTAATGTAGGTGATTCCCAGTTATCTTCCACAAAGCGAACTTCGTCAGTGAGGGTATCAATACCTACAGCAGCTAAAGAACCTAAGTAAAGCTCTTGAATATTGTCTGGTGATGGTTTTAACACAACTTGGAATTGGTAGTAATGTTGTAAGCGGTTTGGGTTTTCCCCGTAACGACCATCGGTAGGACGACGACACGGTTGAACGTATGCGCTCGACATTGGCTCTGGGCCAATTGATTTTAAAAATGTTTGCGGGTGAAATGTCCCTGCGCCCACTTCCATGTCAAGTGGTTGAATAATGACACAGCCTTGCTGTGCCCAATAATCCTGTAAAGCCAGGATCAAACCTTGAAAGGTTTTAACGTCATATTTTTGCATATTTGGCTTTTTACTATCTGAGAAGTAGCGTGAAAATTACCCTCAGTATACCTTGTGCACACTCAGGTTTTAAGCAGTTTGTGCGTTTGAAAAAATAAAAAAGGAGCCTAAGGCTCCTTTTTTGTGATTACGATAATGTTTTATACGTCTAAGTTAACCACACGCAGTGCGTTCGTTTCAATAAACTCACGACGCGGCTCAACTTGATCGCCCATTAAAGTGGCAAATAATTGATCCGCTGCAACAGCATCTTCAATTGTTACTTGCAACATACGGCGTGCGCTAGGATCCATGGTGGTTTCCCAAAGCTGATTTGGATTCATTTCACCCAGTCCTTTATAGCGTTGAATGTAGATCCCGCGCTTAGACTCTGCGATCAACCATTCCAATGCATCCACAAAGTTATCAACAGGTTTTGTTTTCTCACCACGTTGGATATATGCACCCTCTGTGATGATATTAGCAATGTTTTTACCTGTTACAGCAATGCGTTGGTAGTCTCTTGATGTAATAAAGTCATAATGAAGTACGTGTGCTTTATCCACACCATGCTGACGAATATTCACAACTGGATAATACAAGTTACGCTCTGTATCGTGCTCAGTTCCCGCATGGAAAATAGTTGCATCTTCATCACGTTCAATTAAGTCATCAACCAGCTCTTTAGTCCAAGCAATTACCTTAGCTTCGTCTGAAAGGTCTTCTTTTTTCAGCTCACTTTGGTAAATCAAACGGTTCATAACTGTGTTCGGATACTTACGCTTTAAGCGCTCGATAACTTTAACCGTGTTTTGATAATCGTGAACAATTGACTCTAATGCTTCACCATCAACCGCTTCAGCACTATCACTAGTGTACAGTGCTGCATTGCTTAGCGCTAAAGATGTAAGGTAATCAACTAATGCTGGATCATCTTTAATATAACGCTCTTGCTTGCCTTTTTTCACTTTATAAAGTGGAGGCTGAGCAATATAAATATAACCACGTTCAACAATTTCCGGCATTTGACGATAGAAGAATGTTAGTAGCAAAGTACGAATGTGAGAACCATCCACGTCGGCATCGGTCATGATTATGATACGGTGATAACGTAATTTCTCAGGGTTATATTCGTCACGGCCAATACCACAACCTAGTGCAGTAATTAGCGTTGCCACTTCTTGTGAAGAAAGCATTTTATCAAAACGTGCTTTTTCTACGTTTAAGATTTTACCTTTAAGCGGAAGAATCGCTTGATTCTTACGGTTACGACCCTGCTTGGCTGAACCGCCAGCTGAGTCACCCTCCACTATATATAGTTCAGATTGGGCTGGATCTTTTTCTTGGCAATCCGCTAGTTTACCCGGTAAACCAGCTAAATCCATAGCACCTTTACGGCGGGTCATTTCACGTGCTTTACGAGCGGCTTCACGCGCGCGTGCTGCATCAATAATTTTGCCAACAACAATTTTTGCATCCATTGGGTTTTCTAATAAAAACTCAGTGAATTTTTCAGCCATTGCTTGCTCTACAGCAGACTTAACTTCACTAGATACTAGCTTGTCTTTTGTCTGTGATGAGAATTTAGGATCAGGAACTTTAACACTAACAACAGCCGTTAAGCCTTCACGAGCATCATCGCCCGTTGCGTTACTTGTTGTTTTAGCCTTTTTGTTAAAGCCTTCTTTTTCCATGTAGTTATTAAGCGTACGTGTTAGCGCAGATCTAAAACCAGCTAAGTGAGTACCACCATCACGTTGTGGAATGTTATTAGTAAAACAGTAAATGTTTTCTTGGAATGCATCATTCCACTGCATTGATACTTCTACACTAATACCATCTTCTTCACGTTCGTGAGTAAAATGGAATACCCCTTTATGCACTGGTGTTTTATTGCGGTTTAGGTATTCAACGAATGCTCTGATACCGCCTTCGTACTTAAAGTGGTCGCTTTTATTTTCTTCGCGCTCATCGCTTAATATGATACTTACACCTGAATTCAAAAACGACAGCTCGCGTAAACGCTTTGCTAAAATATCGTAATGAAAATCAAGGTTAGTGAACGTTTCGCCACTTGGCCAAAAACGAATTTCAGTACCATTTGTTTCAGAATCACCAATTACAGCTAGTGGTGCATCAGGTACACCCATAGTGTAAAACTGCTCATGAAGTTTACCTTCACGACGAATGGTTAGTTTTAATTTTTCTGATAATGCATTTACTACCGATACACCAACACCGTGTAAGCCACCTGATACTTTATAAGAGTTATCATCAAACTTACCACCGGCGTGTAGCACCGTCATAATTACTTCAGCTGCAGATACACCTTCTTCTTCATGTATAGAAGTAGGAATACCACGGCCGTTATCTCTTACAGATACCGAACCGTCTAAGTGAATAGTGACATAAATATCATCACAGTGACCCGCTAAGGCCTCATCGATAGAGTTATCAACGACCTCAAACACCATGTGGTGTAAGCCCGTACCATCATCGGTGTCCCCTATATACATACCAGGACGCTTTCTTACTGCATCTAATCCTTTAAGTACTTTAATACTCGACGAATCATAATTCTCAGACATGGTTAATCCCACTTATCTTGTTATTAGGTTGCCATGTTTCACGTGGAACATTTTTAGTTCTCGTTGCATGGGTTCCACCACAGCAGAAATACTTTCAGATAAAATTGAAGAAATAAATATTTGAGAACTACAGTGAGTCAATAACTGGCCCACTTTCTCTTTTGTATCTTCGCTTAGTTCTGAAGGTAGATCATCTATTAGCAATATAGATTGCTTATCTGTCTCTGACTCAATTAAGCTATTTTGCGTTACTTTTAACGCATACAACAATAACTTTAATTGCCCGCGTGAGAATACATTCTCAACACTGCTGCCAGCGACACTAAAACTAAAATCAGCCTTATGAGGGCCTTTACTTGTAAAGCCTTGGCGAGCATCTCGCTCAAAACTTTGCTCTAACGCATCACAAAGAGATTCACTCTCTTTCCAGCCCGCATTGAAGCTAATTTCTAAATCGCGTATTAGCGTTAATTCTGCACACATTTTATCAAAAAATTGCTGCTTAAACCTAGTTATATACGCGATTCTTAATTTATTTATTTGTTCTGCCAGTCTAACAAATTCTTTGTCCCAAAACTTGATTTGGTCAAAATAATTCTTAGGCTTAGATTTTAATAAGGCGTTGCGTTGTTTAAGCACTTTATTAAACGATTGCCATAAGAAAAAAAACTCATGTTCCACGTGGAACAAACCTAAGTCTAAAAACTTTCTGCGCTCCTTAGGACCGCCAAAAAATAGTGAATAGCTTTCTGGTGTTATTATTTGTACCGGCATTAACTGGGCAAGTTCAGATACTTTCCGACTCGCCTTACCCTGGATTTTTAAATTGGTTTCACCCGCTTGGGTTTTACTAATACCAATAGGGATAGATAAATCGTATAACGCTTTGCGGCCATGAATAACAAACTGATCTTGCTGGTGTGCAATAATACTTTTATGTTTAGAAGTTCGAAAAGATTTGCCGTGAGAAAGGTAATATATAGCCTCTAAAAGGCTGGTTTTTCCGCTGCCGTTTTCACCATAAATTATATTAACGCCATTAACTGGTTCTAGCGTCAGCGCCTCAATATTACGAAAATATTTGAGGCTCAAATGACTTAAGCTCATTATGTATTTATAATCTTATAAACGCATAGGCATAACGACGTACATCGCTTCTTCATCGCCTGCACCTTCTATTAGTGCACTGCTATTTGAATCGGCAAGTGTAAATAACACATCTTCAGTTTTTAATGTATTTAATACATCAAGCACGTAAGACACATTAAACCCTATTTCTAGGTCATCGCCCTCGTACATTACTTCAACTACTTCTTCCGCTTGTTCTTGCTCTGGGTTGTTAGCCGTAATTTTTAATAAACCGTTTGATAAATTTAAACGTACACCACGAAATTTTTCGTTCGATAAAATCGATACGCGTTGAAATGCATTACGTAACCATTCTCTGTTTGCTGTAATAACTTTATCGCCACCGCGTGGTAAAACACGACGGTAATCAGGGAAACGGCCATCAACTAATTTACTCGTAAAAGTAAACTCAATATCAATAATACGGATGTGGTTAGCACCAAACTGAATAGTCACTAACTCTTGGTCGGCAACCATTAGGCGCATAATTTCTTGCACGCCTTTGCGCGGTATAATTAATTGGCGCTGTGTATTTAATGACTGACCTAGTTGCTTTTGTGCAATCGCTAAACGGTGCCCATCAGTGGCGACTGTTTTTATATCGCTGTTATCAACTTCAAACGACATGCCGTTTAAGTAATAACGCACATCTTGGTTTGCCATTGAAAAGTGCGTGCTTTCAAGTAATTTACGTAACTCTAAACGCGTTAGTTGAAATTCAACTTCACCATCCCACTGCTCTAAATTAGGAAAATCTTCAGCCGCTAATGTGGTCAATGAAAAACGACTTTTACCACTGGTTAAAAGTAGCTGATGGTCTTGCAAGCTTAAAGTAAGATCAGAACCATCCGGTAAACTTTTACAAATATCGAGTAATTTTTTAGCCGGTAATGTGAGCTTGGTATCGGCAACATCATCACCTACAAACACGCTCGCCACTAATTCAATTTCAAGGTCGGTCCCTGTCATTGAAAGCTGGCCATTTTCTACCACGAGTAATACGTTAGATAAAATGGGTAACGTATGCTTACGCTCTATGGCACCCGATACTTGCACCAATGGTTTTAAAAATTGTTCTCTTGATATTGTTATTTGCATAATAAAGTCAGCCCTAAGATGACAATGTTCTTATTAAATTTTGGTAATCTTCTTTAATCTCGTGGCTTTCGTCACGTAATGATTTAACTTTGCGACACGCGTGCAGTACTGTTGTATGGTCACGCCCACCAAAGGCATCCCCAATCTCAGGTAAGCTGTGATTAGTGAGTTCTTTAGATAATGCCATGGCAACTTGGCGCGGCCTTGCTATAGAGCGGCTGCGGCGCTTAGACAGTAAATCAGACACACGTATTCTATAGTATTCTGCTACCGTACGTTGAATATTGTCTATGGTGACTAGCTTATCTTGCAGTGCGAGTAAATCACGCAGTGCTTCTTTTACAAAGTCGATAGAAATTGGGCGGCCGGTAAAGTTTGCATTAGCAATTACACGGTTTAAAGCCCCTTCAAGTTCACGTACGTTTGAACGTAATTTTTTAGCGATAAAAAATGCCACTTCATGCGGTAAATTAATTTTACTTTGCTGGGCTTTTTTCATCAAAATGGCAACGCGTGTTTCTAGCTCTGGCGGCTCAATCGCGATAGTTAATCCCCAACCAAAACGAGATTTAAGGCGATCTTCAACCCCTTCTATCTCTTTAGGATAACGGTCAGAGGTTAAAATAATTTGCTGGTTACCTTCTAATAATGCATTAAAGGTATGAAAGAACTCTTCTTGTGAACGTTCTTTATTAGCAAAAAATTGAATGTCATCAATCATGAGTGCATCAACACTGCGGTAATAACGCTTAAATTCTTCAATCGCATTATTTTGCAGTGCTTTAACCATGTCTTGCACAAAGCGTTCTGAATGCATGTAGACAATTTTAGCATCTGGCTTATTGGCCATAATACCGTTGCCTACCGCATGTAATAAATGCGTTTTACCTAAGCCCGTACCACCGTAAATAAAAACAGGATTAAATGCAGAGCCAGGATTATCTGCTACCTGAGTGGCAGCCGCTTTTGCTAATTGGTTAGATTTACCCTCAACAAAACTATCAAAGGTATAGTTTTCTTTAATGTTTGATTTATAACCCGATTTAGGAGCGGGCTCAACAACTGGTTTTTGTTCTCGTGGTTGTTGTTTTGCCGTTGCTTGCGTACTTGGTGCTGATTGTGTTTCAACTACCGGCGCAGCTTGTGCATTTAATAGCGGCTTGCTGCCTACATCAAAGCGTAATTCAGGGGCTTCTACACCACAAATTTCAACCAGTAACTCATTTATTCTATTTAGGTATTTTTCTCTTACCCAATCAAGTACAAAACGATTAGGCGCATAAATCGTCAAGGTATCTTCGGTACTTTCTGCTTGAAGTGGTCTGACCCACATACTAAATTGCTGCGAAGGCAATTCATCTTGCAATACATATAAACAACTTTGCCAAACCGACAGATACACAGTAAAACTCCCAGAGATATAATTTTTATTCCCGCACATCAATAATGATTCAAAAATCACACCTGTATTGCGTTTAAATGGCTCAATAAGCAGCCCAAGACCGACTATTATGAATGCACTTTATCCACAAGTAAAAGATTGATTTTTATAAAATTGTTGATATCGATGTATAAATATAATAACAGACTGATTTAAATAGCTTTTTATTTTAAAGCCTGATTAGAGATCATAACAAAACTGGCAGCAGATCGCGACTATAATTTATGATCTAATTTACTTTTCCCATGCTTTTATTCACTTTTTATACAGGGGCTGTGGAAAACTTCTTATTTATGATGATCCTATCGGATCATGAAAATTGATCACAAATAAACATGCTTTACGCGCTCTATTATGATTGACTTTTCGTCACTTCATCTATAATATCTCGCGCTCGCAATGGCACCTGTGCCAGGATCGCGACCTGCATAGGATGTTTTAACTTTAACCGATCGGATGAGATTGTTATGAAAAGAACTTTTCAACCTAGCGTTTTAAAACGCAAACGTACACACGGTTTCCGTGCTCGTATGGCAACTGTAAATGGCCGTAAAGTATTAGCTCGTCGCCGTGCTAAAGGCCGCAAAGTTCTTTCTGCTTAATTTATAAGTGGAAGACTTTAGCTTTGGCAGGGAGTTACGTCTGTTAACTCCCTCGCATTACTCTCGCATATTTAATGAACCCGCTCGGGCTGCAACTCCTTTCTTTACTTTATTAGCAAAACCAAGTGACCAGTCAAAACCTAGGTTAGGCCTTACTGTTGCTAAAAAACGTGTAAAAAAGGCATGTCAACGAAACCGTATTAAACGTCTTGCTCGCGAAAGTTTTCGTTTAAACCAACATACTCTCGATAATATAGATATTGTGTTGATGGTAAAAAGTGGCATTGATGAACAGTCTAATGAAGAATTAACCAAACAACTTACAAAGCTGTGGCGTAAGATTAATGAACGCTGCAAACCTGGTGCCCCTAAACCGCCACCATTTAAAAAACGCCCAAACAAATCAGCTAAATCGACTAAACAAACCCAATAGCAATAGAATTACAGGGTTAATTAAGGTATCTTTAGCTCACCTTTTAATCATGCGTTTAAAATCTCATAGTGAGTCTTTAAATACATGGTATCTATTCACTAAACATAACGTAGGGGCATGTACAACATGAGGTTACTTAAACCACTTGCTGCGTTACCAACACGTTGTTTAGTTTTATTTATCCGCGGTTATCAAAAGTGGATTAGCCCGCTATTAGGTCCGCATTGTCGTTTTAATCCAACATGCTCTAGTTACGCTATTCAAGCAATTAATTTGCATGGATCGGTAAAAGGGAGTTGGTTAGCAGTTAAACGCATATTAAAATGCCATCCTTTACATTCAGGCGGAGACGACCCCGTACCTGAAAAATTAACCCGTATTAACCACCAACACGAGAAATAAGAGCTGTTATGGAATCGCAACGCACGTTTTTATTCATCGGCCTAATGCTAGTGTCGTTTTTATTATTTCAAGAGTGGAATAATGACTACAACACACCAAAAGCCGATCCTAGTGCCACTACACAAACACTAAAAGCAAACTCACCGGAATCAGATGATTATGTTCCAGCTTCATCAGACTCTGGTTTACCTGCTTCAACTACTTTAGCTAAACGCTCAGTCATTGATATTACAACTGACGTGTTCAAAGTTAAAATTGACACCAAAGGCGGTGACATTGTTGAAACAGACTTAATTAATTATAAAGAAACCAAAGGCAGTGATGTTCCTTACATGCTACTTGGTGAGTTTGATGGTAAACAATACTTTTCACAAAGTGGTTTAATAGGTTTAAATGGCCCAGATGCATCTGCAAATGGTCGTCCTACTTACCAATCAGAGCAAACCTCTTACACCTTAACAGGTGATGAGCTTCGCGTTCCACTGCAATTTACCGACAGCAACGGTGTAAGCTTTACTAAGACTTATGTATTCAAAAAGGGTCAGTATGATGTTGGCTTAGAATATAAAGTTAACAACACCACCAGCGCGCCTGTACAAGTACAGCTTTACACACAAATAAAGCGTACCGTACAAGAAAAAGGCAGCATGGTTGATCAAAACTATTTAGGGGCTGCATACGGTACAGATGAGGAACCATACGAAAAGTATAGTTTTTCAGATATGGCCGATAAAAACCTAAACATTAATACCCAAGGTGGTTACGTTGCCTTTATTCAGCATTACTTTGTAAGTGCTTGGGTACCAATGCAAGATCAAGCGAATACACTTTATAGTTTAATCACTAAAAGTAACGCAGCTATTATTGGTGTTAAAGACGAAGCGGTAAATGTTCAAGCTGGTAGTGAGCAAGTACTTACTGCAACTTATTACATGGGCCCTAAAGAGTCAGATAAACTTGAAGCGATTCACACTGACCTAGACTTAACCGTTGATTACGGTTGGTTATGGTTTATCTCTCAGCCGTTATTTGTACTATTAAAATGGTTACACAGCATTTTAGGTAACTGGGGTGTAGCAATTATTGCTATCACTATTATCGTTAAAACATTAATGTATCCACTGACTAAAGCACAGTACACCTCAATGGCTAAAATGCGTGCATTACAGCCTAAGATGAAAGCGCTAAAAGAAAAGTATGGCGATGATCGTCAAAAATTCGGCCAAGCGACCATGGAAATGTACCGTAAAGAAAAAGTAAACCCTATGGGTGGCTGTTTCCCTATTTTACTGCAAATGCCAATCTTTTTAGCCTTGTTCTATGTATTCTTAGAATCAACAGAACTACGTCATGCTGAATTTGTACTTTGGCTAACTGACCTTTCTGCGAAAGACCCATACTACGTATTACCAATCTTATTTGGTGCGAGTATGTTTATAACGCAAAAACTACAACCTATGACGGTTACCGATCCAATGCAGCAAAAAATGATGACCTTTATGCCGGTTATCTTCTCTGTGTTCTTCTTATGGTTCCCATCTGGTTTAGTACTTTACTGGTTAGTGTCTAACCTTATCTCTATTGTCCAGATGTTAATCATCTACCGTGGCATGGAAAAGAAAGGTATTAAAGTAAGGGGCTAACTCCCCTTACCTACAAAAAAGGCGACCTAGGTCGCCTTTTTTAATATCTGAAATTTACTCACTAAGAATAGGCGAATAAAGCGACTTTGGTACACTGCGCTCACTAAAGTTCACACCCGTTATTGTCAGAGAGAAAATAGCTAAACCTATCGCCACGTAACCTGATATGCCTAACCACTCAAAAACAGTTTTTTTACGCCTCACTCTGAGCCAACTCATATATATGCCAACAGCACTAACAAAACTCATAAAACTGCCGAATAGCGCCCAAATAAGTTTAGTGCCGAGGCCTGCAAAGTTACCAAAATGCAAAGGATCGGCAGTATCTTTAATACGAGGAATAAGCGGTAAATCCTCTCCTTTTTGTACTGCTAATACTGTGCCTGTCGTTGGCTTTAAATACACGCGATTAGCGCGTAAGCGAAGTAAAATATCATCGTTATAACCACGTACTTCAATAGGTTGATTCTTTTTATTACCATAACGTATATAGCGAATATCAAGCGTCGGAAATGCCTGCTGAGCAGCGTTATAAGCCTGAGTTAAGCTTATTGGTTTTGCATTAACAGTGGGTGTTTGTTTTTTAAATTCACTAACAGCGACTGGTGGTGCAATATAATGCTTTATTTTCGCTGTTTGCAAACCATGTTCAATAAGGTACCACAGACCTGTTATGGCTATGATAGCCATAAACCACATACTCCATAACCCAAGAAACTTATGCCAATCAGACCAGCCATTACGTTTATCTAAAACCAGCTGGGCAGGCTTTTTAAAAAAGCCCTGCCACCAGCGACGATACACATAAAAACTCGAAACCAGCAGAATAACCAATAAAATACTTAAGCTTGTAACAATTAGCTTACCTATCCAGCCCATGGATAAATACATGTGCCAGTTACGTAAAAACCGTGAAGCACGTGCCCATTCACCCTCACCTAACACATGCCCTGTGGCTGCATCTAAATAAATAAACCGAAATGCGTCATCTATTTTTAGTGCAACTTCCAAAGCAAAGTACTCTTGCTTATGGCGCTGAAGATACAACACTTGTGCACCTGAATAATGCTTGTTGAGGGTATTTTCAATGGCTTGATAGTTGGTGATTGAAGAGGACGTTAACGCACGATACTTACTGTCTGTCAGGTATTCAATTTCATGACTTAACGTCGCAAGTGTACCAGATAAACAAACAACAAAAAGCAGGACACCAACAAAGAGCCCTGCCCATGAATGCAGATTAAACCATTGTTTAGCGTTCACACGCCACCTTTAAAAGCTGTATTTAGCACTAAGATAAATACGGCGAGGTTCACCTGGGAAGTGCCCTGTACGTTCAATAAAGCCACTACTAGCATATTCTTTATCAAACAAATTTTTAACCGACAATTGCCACTGCCAATTATCTACTGTGGTTTGCCATGCCATATTATAAATAGTGTAAGGCTTAACTTGTTGACCACCTAAGCTTAGCTGTTCGTCAACATAGTCTAAACCGGCAGAAATAGAGGAAGATAAGCGAGGAAGCTCGTAGCGTGTCCAAATGCCCACTGTATTTTGTGGGGCATTAGCAAACTTATCACTATCAGGGATTTGATTACGAATGCTTTCATTCGCTTTAGTGATACGGGTATCATTATAGGCATAGTTAGCAGTCACAACCCAGCGCTCGGTAATATCACCAACCACTTCAATTTCAAATCCTTTACTTTCTACTTCACCTACAGCCACCAGATCGTCAACACCATCGCCAGCCACATCACCTAATAAGCTTGCTTGGAGGATATTTTCACGAACAATATTGTAAGCGGACAAATTAACTGCCAAGCTATCATCAAGCAGTTTACTTTTTAAACCAACTTCATTGATACGGCTTGTTTCTGGAGAAAATGGCCCACCCTTAGCCGTTTCTTGATCACTTGCACTTTGTGGAACAAAGCCCGTACCGTATAAAGCATAGGGGTAGAAAGTATCGTTAATGTTGTAAGTTGTACCCACACGATAAGTCACATCACTATCTGAAAACTCAGTTTGATTTAACTCGTCTTTATCTTCAAAGCGATCATATCTTAACCCTGCGGTGATACTCCAATTAGTGGTAATATCGAGCTGATCTTGAACATAAGCACCAAAACGAGTGCTATTCGTTCGACCTAACCGTGGTGTAATGCTATCTAAATTATAATCATCAGCCGCTGTAAGACCATACTCAGGGTTGTAAAGATCAAGCCCGGGTACAGGCCCACCTTGACTCTGTTGCTTTGCCGTACGATAAACACTTTCAAAGCTATGCTCATACCAATCACTACCCAGTAATACTTGATGTTGCATATCAGCCAATACAAACTCCGCAACCGCATTAGCCGTTAAACTAAAACCTTCATTCTCACGAACTTGATCACGAAACTCTCGATCACTCCAATCAAGCACACCATCGCCATCTGTATCATCGAGTCCTTTCGGTTCATGATAGTTTTGCACTTCTTTATTATCGAAATAACGAGCCGTAATATCCGTTCGCCAAATATCATTAATATCGTGCTTTAAAGTAGCTTGATAAACATGAGCTTCAACATTTTGAAAGTCAGTCGCTTCATTATGATTCCAGCTAATATCTGTAATAAATTGGCCATTATCATCAGCGGGTACACCGCGTAAACGTGCACCACCTAACTCTTGCTCAATAAAAGTGTATTGCGTAGTCAGCTCTGTCGCACTATTAATTAACCAAGTATAACCAAGATCAACAATGGTGTTATCGCTACTGGTATTAGTACGAAAGGGATTTTCTGAATCACGATATAAACCAACACGGTAAGCATGGTTATCGAGCGATTCACTTAGCGTACCAGTACTTTGTATTGCCCCACTGAAAAAGTCATCATTGCCTACTTCAACTTCAATGCTGTGCTCATCGGTAAACTTTGGCTTTTTAGTTACATAATTAATAATGCCGCCAGGGTTTCCGCTACCATAAATAGCGCCCGCAGGGCCTTTTAATACGGCAACTTGTTCAATATTAAATAACTGTGGGACAGCAAAACCATTAAATGGGTCGCCTTTTACACCATCGTATAAGATCTCATCTTGGCGAAAACCACGAAACGTCACCCCGGAATAACTAAATGCGTTAACCCCTGCAATATTGCTATATAAATCGGTAATTTGACGTGCAGCCTGATCGTTAATTAACGCTTGGGGAAGAATTTGAATGGACTGCGGGATTTTCTCAATTGGGGTATTTGTGCGAGTCCCAAAACTGGATTCTGTTGGTCTGTATAAAGAAAAAGCACGGCCAACAACATCAATAGTTTCTATTTCATTTTCAATATTTTGATTTTCAGCTAGTGAAGAACCTGAAAAACTGACTAGAACAGCCAATAAAACTGGAGAATAGCGCATAAAGTTTCAGTACGTAGAAAAATAATACGCATATGCTAATGAATATAGTTATCATTTTCAATAACTGATTATTAATTAAAACTAAATAATGAAATGCTTAAAATGTATCTGCTGACGCATTTTTACATACAGCTATTCGCATGAAATAAAGCCATAGGTTACAATACAAACCAGCATTCACTTTCATATTGGCAATTTCAAACGCATGATTAATCAAGACACTATCGCAGCACAAGCAACCGCACCAGGACGTGGTGGGGTTGGTATTATTCGTGTTTCAGGCAGCCTAGCAAAGCAAGTCGCTGAGAAAATAGTAGGCAAAATACCTAAAGTTCGCTTTGCTGACTACGTGCCTTTTAATAACCTTGCAGGGGATCAGCTTGACCAAGGTATTGCAATTTACTTTGCCGGCCCACACTCATTTACCGGTGAAGACGTACTCGAACTTCAAGGCCATGGTGGCCCTGTTGTCCTTGATATGCTACTTAAAGAAATAAGTAAAATAGACGGTGTACGTTTAGCAAAGCCTGGTGAATTCTCTGAGCGTGCGTTCATGAACGACAAGCTTGATTTAACTCAAGCTGAAGCTATTGCAGATTTAATTAATGCAACCAGTGAGCAAGCGGCTAAAAGCGCCCTACAGTCACTTCAAGGACAATTCTCTAAGCACATAGAAACCCTAGTAGAAAAAGTCATTCACTTACGTATGTATGTGGAAGCAGCTATTGATTTTCCTGACGAAGAAATCGATTTTTTATCAGACGGAAAAGTCGGCGGGGATTTGAATGCCATTATTGAGCAACTCAATGCGGTTACTAATCAAGCCAAACAAGGCAGCATAATGCGCGAAGGTATGCGTGTCGTTATTGCAGGTCGTCCTAATGCAGGTAAATCAAGCTTACTTAATGCATTAGCAGGACGAGAAGCGGCAATCGTAACAGAAATAGCCGGCACCACCCGCGATGTACTTCGTGAGCACATACATATAGATGGTATGCCACTACATATAATCGACACCGCAGGCCTGCGTGAAAGCCCAGATCGCGTTGAACAAATAGGTATTGAGCGTGCATGGGATGAAATAAACCAAGCCGATCGCGTGTTATTTATGCTTGATGGTACAGATACAGCCGATACCGACCCTCATGCTATTTGGCCAGAATTTATGGCTAAGTTACCCCAAGGTATGGGCGTGACCGTGATCAGAAACAAAGCCGATTTATCAGGTGATGTAGTCGGTATGGATCAAGAGCAACAATATCCGGTCATCAGTTTAAGTGCTAAAAATGCTGACGGCATAGAACTAGTGCGTGAGCACTTAAAAGCCTGTATTGGTTTTGATGGGGCCACAGAGGGTGGATTTATGGCGCGTCGTCGTCACTTAGATGCCCTTGAGCATGCAGCCTACCACTTAGATACCGGTAAAACACAATTAGAAATGCATGTGGCCGGTGAAATTTTGGCTGAAGAACTGCGTTTAACGCAGCAGTATCTTAACGAAATAACTGGTGAATTTACCTCAGATGATCTACTTGGCAAAATATTTAGCTCGTTCTGTATCGGCAAATAGTCGAATTAATAAGTAACGATATAATTTATTAAGGGTGCTTAGGCGCCCTTTTTAATGCCTAATCTTACAATAACAACTCACCAAGCTGTGCTTTAATAATCCACTTTAAAAACCAAACAGACTACAAATACAGTTTAAGCTGCACTTATATCAGCCTCAATTGCCTTTAATAATGTACATAAAAGATGTAACAACGCTAATAATCACAGCAAATAGCGGCTAGAAAGCCTTAATTTATAGAAAAAATAGCCGTAGTTATGCCTATTAAACACTCTAAAAGTGAAGCTATAGCATTGGTTATCCATGTTTGAATAGGGGGAATGATCAAGTCATAAAAACAAAACGTAGCTAAAAAATACGTTTTGTTCGTCTACATCACCAGCAAAATTCAGTTAAATATTCACTTTAGATCACTCAAATTTATTTTTTTTGCAGATCAGTTATCCACAATTGCGTGTTTTTTTGCTTCAGCGAGGAATTAAACGTCTTTAAAATGGGGAAATAAGCTGTATTTAATTAAAAAAGGGCTGTTTATAAAAAATAATAATGGTTATTTAGCCTGATCTGACTAAATAGATCATTTTTTAAAATTATTTTCGATCCCAATTTAAGGTTATCAACAAGCTTTATATCCACATTAAGATCAACAAGCATCTATACGTTTATTTTCAATCGCTGGTGGCAAATACTAAATATAAAATCAATGAGTTAGCAATAAAATTGCAACTTTAATTGATAGTTAAGCAGAGCTTTCCCCAACCTTATCAACAACTTGATCAGAAGATTACATTTAAAGATATTTTGTTAAACCTTTAATTATCAGGTAGTTAAGCAGTACATTTAAGTGAAGGCTTAAATAAGTACAAAAATAGTTATACAAAATGGCACTCTTAACTTTACTGTTATACTCACTGGGCTATCATAGGCGGCAATTAAAACTAATAGTGATCACAAATATTCATGAGTTCAGTAAATCTTATCGTTGGTAGTCAAATGGGATCCGCAGAATACGTTGCCGAGCAACTAAGCGATGCGCTTAATAGCCAAGGTATTAATACCCAACTACATGATCAACCTGAATTTAGTGAAATAGATCAGCAAAATACCATTTGGTTAATTTGTACATCAACCTATGGTGCGGGTGATTACCCAGAAAACCTTATTAACTTTGTTGATGAGTTATCTCAAGTTGATGATTTATCGCACTTAAAGTACACGGTCATTGCTTTAGGTGATACCAGTTATGACACGTATAACCTTGCAGGGCGTAATATAGATACGCTTTTAAGCCAAAAAGGCGCGATACAGTTAGCACCGCGGTTAGAACTGAATATTCTTGATGAAGCACTTCCAGAAGATACGGCCTTAGCTTGGTTAGACTCGTGGATAGCAAAAACAGGTCTAAAATAGAAAGATCAAGTAAAAAGTTATAAATAAAGTTACCCACAATTTACTAATAATTTAAAAGATTTTGTGGATAAACACTGATTAAACTGCTTTTTTAACCATGCTTATCCATGGGATAAGATCGAGACTTGATCGGCCTGTGCATAACAGCCTGTTTTGATCAGAGCTTATTTGCCTGAAGATCCGATCATATTAACACCTTTAGATCCGATCTAATTATATGTTTTTAATCATGATCTAAAGCTTATCAACAGAAAAGCTGATCAGTAGTAGTAATAGTATTAAAAGATCTCTTTAAAAGATCCTTTATATTATTAGAGATCACTTACTTAGATCTTGAGCACTGTTTAATCATTTATCTTCTGCTAATTTCTAGGTAGAATACGCTCCCTTTTGAAGTTTACTGGTTTGATTTAAGTAGGATCCCATTAATGATTTTTCACGAAAATTTTGACGTTATCGTAGTAGGTGGTGGACATGCTGGCACTGAAGCCGCATTGGCAGCTGCCCGTATGGGGATGAATACCCTGCTGCTGACTCACAATATGGATACCCTTGGTCAAATGTCTTGTAACCCAGCGATTGGTGGCATTGGCAAAGGCCACTTAGTTAAAGAAATTGATGCCCTTGGTGGCGCAATGGCTCAGGCTATTGACAAAGGCGGGATCCAATTCCGTACGCTTAATTCTTCTAAAGGCCCTGCTGTACGAGCTACTCGTGCTCAAGCGGATCGTGCTTTGTACAAAGCGGCTATTCAGAACACACTTCAAAACCAAGAAAACTTAAAGATTTTTCAACAATCATGTGATGATCTTATCGTTGAAAACAACCGTGTAACAGGTGTCGTTACCCAAATGGGTCTGCGTTTCAGTGCTCCTAGTGTAGTACTAACCGTAGGCACATTCTTAGGTGGCCAAATTCATATCGGTCTTGAAAACTTTAAAGGTGGCCGTGCAGGCGATCCACCTTCAATTGCATTGGCTAATCGTTTACGCGAACTTCCATTTAGAGTGGATCGTTTAAAAACAGGCACACCACCACGTATTGATGCACGCACTGTTGATTTTTCTAAAATGCAAGAACAACCAGGTGATGCACCAACACCGGTATTCTCATTTATGGGTAAACAAAGTGATCACCCACAACAAATTCCGTGTTACATCACTTACACCAATGAAAAAACACATGATGTTATTCGCAAAAACTTACATCGCTCACCTATGTACTCAGGTGTTATCGAAGGAATAGGCCCACGTTACTGTCCGTCTATTGAAGATAAAATTGTCCGTTTTGCTGATAAAGATAAGCACCAGATATTTGTAGAGCCAGAAGGCTTAACGTCATACGAGTTATATCCTAACGGTATTTCAACCAGCTTACCGTTCGATGTGCAGTTAGAAATTGTGCAATCGATCACCGGATTTGAAAATGCACATATTTGTCGTCCTGGCTACGCTATTGAATATGACTTTTTTGATCCGCGCGACTTAAAACAATCATTAGAAACTAAATTTATTGATGGTTTATTTTTTGCTGGTCAGATTAATGGTACGACCGGTTACGAAGAAGCGGGCGCACAAGGTCTGATCGCAGGTATGAACGCGGCATTACAAGTGCAAGGCAAAGAGTCGTGGACGCCACGTCGTGATGAAGCCTATGTTGGCGTACTAATTGACGACCTAGCAACACTGGGTACAAAAGAACCGTACCGCATGTTTACTAGCCGTGCTGAATACCGTTTGTTACTACGTGAAGACAACGCTGATATACGTTTAACTGAAAAAGGCCGTGAATTAGGTTTAGTTAACGATGAACGTTGGCAAGCATTCAACGAAAAAATGGAAGTGATCGCTAAAGAGAAACAGCGTATTAAAGATACCTGGATCCATAAAGATCATGCGGTTGTTGATCAAGTAAATGAATTACTAAAAACGCCACTTGTGCGTGAAGCCAGCTTAGAAGAATTATTACGCCGACCTGAAGTGCGTTATAACGACTTGATGGCCATTGAAGGACTCGGATCTGAGTTTACCAATAAGGCCGCCTTAGAGCAGGTTGAAATTCATACTAAGTACGCAGGTTACATTGCACGCCAGCAAGATGAGATCAATAAGCAGCTTCGTCATGAAGAAACAATTTTACCAAAAGAGTTTGATTATAAAACCGTCTCTGGTTTATCAAATGAAGTTGTTGCTAAGCTAATTGATGCTCGTCCAGACACTATTGGTCAAGCTTCGCGTATTTCTGGTATCACCCCAGCGGCGATTTCGCTATTATTAGTGTATCTGAAGAAGCAAGGCTTGTTGCGCAAAACTGCGTAACGGTAAAGGTACATTGTGTTACAGCAACAATTAACAACTTTGTTAGCGCAAACTGATATTGCGCTAACACAAAAACAACAGCAACAGCTTGTTCGCTATGTCGAATTACTCGATAAGTGGAATAAAGCCTATAATTTAACCTCAGTACGTTTACCTCAAGAAATGATGGTTAAACATATAATGGATAGCTTAGTTGTTGCGCCTCACTTGACCGGTCATCATTATATTGATGTTGGCACAGGTCCTGGTTTACCGGGCATAGTGTTAGCTATTGCCTTACCCGATACGCAGTTTGTATTATTAGATAGTTTAGGTAAACGTGTACGTTTTTTAATGCATGTTAAACATGAGCTTGGCCTTGATAATGTGACCCCTGTGCAGTCAAGAGTTGAAGAATATCAACCAAGTGTTAAATTAGATGGCGTACTAAGTCGTGCATTTGCATCGTTACAAGATATGATTGACTGGTGTTCGCACTTAATCGATCATTCAGGTAAGTTCATTGCACTTAAAGGGGTATTTCCAAGTGAGGAATTAGACTCACTCCCTGCTGGTGTTAAGTTTGAGCAAAAAATTGCATTAGAAGTACCCGATTTAGATGCACAACGACATTTAATAATTCTTTCTAAAGACTAGGGATCAGAGACACTGTGGCAAAAGTCATCGCATTAGCAAATCAAAAAGGCGGAGTAGGTAAAACGACCACTGCCGTTAATCTCGCTGCATCTATGGCTGCAACGAAACGTAAAGTGCTGTTAATAGATCTCGATCCGCAAGGCAATGCGACCATGGGCAGTGGCGTCGACAAATATGGTGACGTCCCTACTATCTATGATTTACTCATAGAAGATAAGCCTATTGATGAGGTGATTATTAAAGAAACCTCAGGCGAGTATCATATGATTGCTGCAAACGGCGATGTGACCGCTGCAGAAGTTAAATTGATGGAATTATTTGCTCGCGAAGTACGCTTACGCAATGCACTTGAAAAAATTCAGGATCAGTACGAGTTTATTTTTATAGACTGCCCACCTTCTTTAAATATGTTAACCGTTAATGCCATGGCCGCTGCCGATTCTATTTTAGTACCTATGCAATGTGAATATTATGCATTGGAAGGATTAACTGCATTAATGGATACGATTACGCAACTTGCTAAGTTAGTTAATCCTAACTTACAGATTGAAGGCATACTTCGTACTATGTACGATCCGCGTAATCGATTAGCAAATGATGTATCAGAACAATTAAAACAACATTTTGGCGATAAAGTATACCGTACGGTGATCCCACGTAATGTTCGACTTGCAGAAGCCCCAAGTTTTGGCGCACCGGCAATGTACTACGATCGAGCATCAAGTGGTGCGAAAGCGTATTTAGCTCTCGCGGGTGAAATGCTACGCAGAAAAGAAAAAACAACTCCCGTTGTCGCCTAACTTTGAGGTAAAAAAATAACATGTCTGCTAAAAAACGAGGTTTAGGCCGAGGACTCGATGCACTTTTAAGTTCATCTAAACCTGCACCAAGCGAAAGCAAGGAACACGACAGCGCCAATGTAACAAACGCAGTTGAAAATGCGGCACAGCCTAGCAACAGTGAATTACAAAAACTACCCATCGAGTTTTTACACTCAGGGAAATACCAACCTCGTAAAGACATGTCTGAAGAGGCACTTGAAGAACTCGCCAGTTCAATTCGTTCACAAGGGATAATTCAACCGATTGTTGTGCGCCCAGTTGCGCATAACAGTTATGAAATTATTGCCGGTGAACGTCGTTGGCGCGCTGCTCAAATTGCCAAGCTTGAGTTTGTACCGTGTATTATTAAAGATGTACCCGATGAAGCGGCCGTTGCCATTGCCTTAATTGAAAATATTCAGCGTGAAGACTTAAACGCCATGGAAGAAGCGATAGCGCTTAATCGCTTGCTTAATGAGTTTGAGTTAACGCATCAACAAGTGGCGGATGCAGTTGGTAAATCGCGTACGACCGTGACTAACTTATTACGCTTAAATAATCTTAATAACGATGTAAAGATATTGTTAGAGCATGGTGACATTGAAATGGGTCACGCTCGTTGCTTATTAGCACTTGAAGGTGAAGTGCAATCAGATGCAGCCCGTTTAGCTGTTGCGAAAGCATTGACCGTTCGCGAAACTGAAAAGCTAGTGCGCTCTATTTTAGAGCCTGCTCCAGCAAAAGAAGTAATAGAAAAAGACCCAGATGTTAAACAGTTAGAGCAACAACTTGCTGATAACCTAGGGGCAAAAGTAGAAATAAATTACAACAAAAAAGGCAAAGGGAAGTTGGTTATTTCTTACACTAATCTTGACGAGTTAGACGGTATTTTAAACCGTATCAATCAAGACTATTCCCACCATTAATTCATTGGATGTCTAAAAAGGGACATTTACAGCGATTTTGTGTTACAAAGCACCTACTCAAGTTGCAAAACTGGCAGGATTAAGTATAATTTCGCCAGTTTTCATACCCTGACAATTAGAGCGTCATAAAGGTTAATTAAAAGTGACTAATAAGTTAGCAGGCCCGTATAGGCTTGCCGCATTAAAATTAATTTGCCTTCAGGGATTTGTAGCCCTTTTAGCTGCACTAATAATTTTTATAGGTTGGGAAACCAATGCCGCACTTTCAGCATTAGCTGGTGGCGCTGTCGCAGTACTTCCTAACTTTGTATTTGCGCTTTATGCATTCAGATATATGGGTGCAAGTCGAGCAAATCAAGCGTATGCCTCGTTGAAACGCGGCAACGGATTAAAATTTATGCTAACAATCGTTTTGTTTGCACTAATGCTAAAGCTTTATCCGGTAGTTTTATTACCTTTCTTTTGTGCTTATGTGTTGGTGTTGTTTACAGGATTGTTTACACCCGTTTTTTTTAAACATTAACTTTTGGGATATAACATGGCTGCAGAAGAAGTTACTCTATCTAGCCATATTCAGCACCACTTAACCAATGCTAAGATGTGCTCGACCGACGCTGGTCTTGCCTTCAATAAAGCATGTACGGATAGTGGCTTCTGGACATGGCATGTAGATACCCTCGCATGGTCTATCGGACTAGGTCTAATATTTTTATGGATCTTCCGTAGTGCCGCAAAAAAATCAACTCTGGGTGTACCTGGGAAATTTCAGTGTTTCATTGAAATGGTTGTTGAGTTCGTTGGCGACAACGTACGCGATACTTTCCACGGTAAAAGTAAGCTAATTGCACCATTAGCATTAACAATATTCGTGTGGATATTCTTAATGAACTTAATGGATTTAATCCCCGTTGACTTCCTACCAGCATTTGCCGGATTTGTTGGCGAAACTGCGTTTGGTATGGATTCACACGACGTATACATGAAAATTGTACCAACTACAGATATCAACATGACAGCAGCACTTGCGCTGGGCGTGTTCATTCTAATGATTGGTTACTCAATAAAAATAAAGGGTATCGGCGGTTTTATTAAAGAACTAACACTTCATCCGTTTAGTTCAAACAATACAGCTATGCAGATTCTTTTAATCCCATTTAACCTATTACTAGAGCTTATCGCATTGGTTTCTAAGCCGTTTTCACTGGCACTGCGTTTGTTCGGTAACTTATATGCAGGTGAGTTAATCTTCATCCTTATCGGTGCAATAGGTTTAATGCAACTACCGTTGCACTTTGTATGGGCTGTATTCCATATCTTGGTAATTGTATTGCAAGCATTCGTATTCATGATGCTTACAATCGTATACCTAAGCATGGCAAGTTCGGATAATCACTAATTTATAACTTTTAATTTTTACTTTTAATTACAATTGAAACTTTGGAGAAAAAAATGGAACTAGTATTAGGTCTTAAGTACATCGCAGTAGCTTTACTTATCGGCTTCGGTGCAATCGGTACAGCAATCGGTTTTGGTAACATGGGCGGTAAATTCCTTGAAGCATGTGCGCGTCAACCTGAGCTTGCACCATCGCTACAAGTTAAAATGTTTATCCTTGCTGGTCTAATCGATGCTGTAGCAATGATTGGTGTTGGTATCGCGATGGTATTGTTGTTCGTACTTTAATTTTATTTTTTGAACAGCTTACTATTTAAGGAGGAGCGGTTGTGAACTTAAACGCCACTCTTATCGGTGAATTAATTGCGTTTACGGTGTTCGTATTATTTTGTATGAAATACGTATGGCCACCACTAAACGGTGCAATTGAAGCTCGCCAGAAGAAAATCGAAGATGGTTTAGCTGCCTCTGATAGAGCCGAAAAAGACTTAGAACTTGCGCAACACAAAGCTGCAGAACAGCTTAAAGATGCAAAGGCTCAAGCGGCTGATATCATTGAACAAGCTAAAAAGCGTGCCGTGCTAATTGTTGACGAAGAAACTGTTCGTGGTCAGCAAGAGCGTGAAAAAATTATTGCTCAAGGGCACTCTGAAATTGAATCAGAGCGTAACCGTGTGACAGAAGAGCTACGTAAGAAAGTAGCAACTCTGGCTGTGGTTGGCGCAGAAAGAATTTTAGAGCGCGAAATCAATCAAGCCGCACATAGTGACATCGTTGAAAAACTTGTCGCTGAGCTGTAATTAGGAGGGTATGAGCATGTCTGAATTGACTACTATCGCTCGCCCATACGCTAAAGCGGCTTTTGAACTTGCCGTTGAAAAAGGCACCATTGAAAGTTGGAATGACATGTTGTTCTTTGCTGGCCACGTTGCCAGCAATGAACAGGCATCAACCATTTTAGCTGGATTGCCTACTGCTACTGCACAAGCTGAGTTATTTATTAACTTATGTGGTGAGCAGCTCAACGAACAAGGTCAGAACCTAGTTAAGGTGATGGCTGAAAATGGACGTTTGATTGCACTACCTGAAGTTGCTCATTTATTTTCTGCTTTAAAAGCAGACTATGACAAAGAAATCGATATTGACGTGATTTCGGCAACGCCTCTTGCTGCAGCGCAGCAAGAATCATTGGTAGCGGCACTTGAAAAACGTTTCGCACGCAAAGTTAAGCTGAATTGTAGTGAAGACGCTACAGTTGTTGGCGGTCTTATTATCAAGGCAGGCGACACTGTAATTGACGGCTCTTTACGCGGTAAATTAAATCGCTTAGCCACAACACTACAATCGTAATTGGGAAAAAGAGCATGCAACTTAATTCCACTGAAATTTCAGATCTGATCAAACAACGTATTGAGAAGTTCGAAGTTGTAAGTGAAGCTCGTAACGAAGGTACAATTGTATCTGTTACTGACGGTATCATTCGCATCCACGGTCTAGCTGACTGTATGCAAGGTGAGATGATTGAGCTTCCTGGCAACCGTTATGCTATCGCACTAAACCTTGAGCGCGACTCAATTGGTGCAGTAGTAATGGGTCCTTACGCTGACCTTACAGAAGGCGTAAAAGTATACACAACTGGTCGTATCTTAGAAGTGCCTGTTGGTGCGGGTCTACTTGGTCGTGTTGTTAACACACTAGGTGCTCCTATCGATGGTAAAGGCGCTTTAGATAACGACGGTTTTGAACCTGTAGAAAAAATTGCACCAGGTGTAATCGAGCGTCAATCAGTAGATGAGCCAGTGCAAACTGGTTACAAATCTATCGATGCAATGATTCCAGTTGGTCGTGGTCAACGTGAGCTTGTTATCGGTGACCGCCAAACAGGTAAAACTGCACTAGCAATCGATGCAATCATCAACCAAAAAGACACAGGCGTTAAGTGTGTGTACGTAGCGGTTGGTCAAAAAGCATCTACTATTGCTAACGTAGTACGTAAATTAGAAGAGCACGGTGCACTTGCAAATACTATCGTAGTTGTAGCATCTGCTTCTGAATCTGCGGCACTTCAGTACTTAGCACCGTTCTCGGGCTGTACTATGGGTGAATACTTCCGTGACCGTGGTGAAAACGCATTAATCGTATATGATGATTTATCTAAGCAAGCTGTTGCTTACCGTCAAATCTCATTGCTACTTAAGCGTCCACCAGGCCGTGAAGCATACCCAGGTGACGTATTCTACCTTCACTCGCGTCTTTTAGAGCGTGCATCACGTGTAAACACTGATTACGTTGAAAAATTCACTAACGGTGAAGTGAAAGGTAAAACAGGTTCATTGACGGCATTGCCTATCATTGAAACTCAAGGCGGCGACGTTTCTGCGTTCGTACCGACAAACGTTATCTCTATCACCGATGGTCAGATCTTCTTAGAAACTGACTTATTCAACTCAGGTATCCGTCCGGCAGTAAATGCTGGTATCTCGGTATCGCGTGTTGGTGGTGCTGCACAAACTAAAATCGTTAAGAAACTAGGTGGCGGTATCCGTCTAGCCCTAGCTCAGTACCGTGAATTAGCTGCGTTCTCGCAGTTCGCGTCTGACCTTGATGATGCTACTCGTGCTCAACTTGAGCATGGTGAGCGTGTAACAGAGCTAATGAAGCAGAAACAGTACGCGCCAATGTCTGTTGCTGAAATGTCTTTGTCGTTATTCGCAGCTGAGAAAGGTTACTTAAAAGACATCGAAATCGCTAAAATTATGGATTTCGAAGCGGCTTTACTTTCTTACGCAAATAGCACATACGCAGAGCTTATGGCTCAAATCAATGAAACTGGTAACTACAACGCCGAGATCGAAGCGCAGCTTAAAGAACTTCTAGAGAAGTTCAAGTCTACGCAAACTTGGTAATTTAGTTATTAATGGTGTGCTTTATATCTTAAAGCACACCTTGATTCGGAGAGAGAGTCATGGCCAGCGGAAAAGAGATTAAAAGCAAGATCGGCAGTATTAAAAATACTCAAAAGATCACTAGCGCAATGGAAATGGTTGCTGCGTCTAAAATGAAAAAGGCGCAAGAACGAGTGGCTTCAAGCCGTCCATACGCTGAAAAATTACGTAAAGTGATTGGTCGTGTTGCTCAAGCAAATCTTGATTTTACTCACCCGTTCTTAGAAGAACGTGAAGTAAAACGAGTTGGTTATATTGTTATCTCTACTGACCGTGGTCTGTGTGGCGGTTTAAACTCAAACGAGTTTAAAAAAGTCGCATTAGAGATTAAAGCGTGGAAAGAAAAAGGCGTAGATGCTGATTTTGCTACTTTAGGTAGTAAAGCAGCTGGCTTCTTTCAACGTTTTGGTGGTCAAGTACTTGCTAAAAAAGCAGGTCTTGGAGATAAGCCTTCAGTACAGGACGTAATTGGTCCAGTAAAAATAATGCTAGATGCATTCTCTGAAGGTAAAATTGACCGTTTATTCCTGGTATATAACAATTTTGTTAATACCATGAAGCAAGAGCCAATAGTAGATCAGTTACTCCCTTTGCCAAAAGCTGAAGAAGAAGTATCTACACATGCGTGGGATTACTTATATGAACCAAACCCAGAGGCTATTTTAGAGTCTTTGTTAGTACGTTTCATTGAGTCTCAAGTATACCAAGGTGTAGTTGAAAACGCTGCCTCTGAACAGGCTGCCCGCATGGTTGCAATGAAAGCTGCAACTGATAATGCCGGTGACCTTATGGATGAGTTACAGCTTGTATATAACAAAGCTCGCCAAGCAGCAATCACACAAGAAATTAGTGAGATTTGTTCTGGTTCAGCAGCAGTTTAATGCTTCAGGCAAAGATTAACGAGAGGAATAGACATGAGTTTAGGTAAGGTCGTCCAAATTATCGGCGCCGTTGTGGATATCGAATTTCCACAAGACAGCGTGCCAGCCGTATATGACGCGCTAAAAGTAACAGATGGCGATTTAGCTGGTTTGACTTTAGAAGTTCAACAGCAGCTAGGTGGCGGTGTGGTACGTACTATCGCACTAGGTACTACAGACGGTTTACGTCGTGGTGCTGCAGTAGCAAACACAGGCGAAGCAATTCAAGTTCCAGTTGGTACTAAGACCCTAGGTCGTATCATGAACGTACTTGGTGAGCCAATTGATGAAGCAGGTCCAATCGGTGAAGACGAGCGTATGTCTATCCACCGTGCAGCACCTACTTACGAAGAGCAATCAAGCTCAGTTGAACTTTTAGAAACGGGTATCAAGGTAATCGACCTTGTATGTCCATTCGCTAAAGGTGGTAAAGTTGGTTTATTCGGTGGTGCCGGTGTTGGTAAAACCGTAAACATGATGGAACTTATCCGTAACATCGCAATCGAGCACAGCGGCTACTCAGTATTCGCAGGTGTTGGTGAGCGTACTCGTGAGGGTAACGATTTCTACCATGAGATGAACGATTCAAACGTACTTGATAAAGTATCGCTTGTATACGGTCAGATGAACGAGCCACCGGGTAACCGTTTACGCGTAGCGTTAACAGGTCTTACTATGGCTGAGAAGTTCCGTGACGAAGGTCGCGACGTACTTTTCTTCGTAGATAACATCTACCGTTACACACTTGCGGGTACAGAAGTATCAGCACTTCTTGGTCGTATGCCATCAGCGGTAGGTTACCAGCCTACACTTGCTGAAGAAATGGGTGTACTTCAAGAGCGTATCGCATCTACTAAGACAGGTTCAATTACTTCAATCCAAGCGGTATATGTACCTGCGGATGATTTAACGGATCCATCTCCAGCAACAACGTTTGCTCACTTAGATGCAACAGTGGTACTTTCACGTGATATCGCATCACTAGGTATCTACCCAGCGGTAGACCCTCTTGATTCATCTTCACGTCAGCTTGATCCACAAGTAATCGGTGAAGAGCACTACGGTATAGCGCGCGGCGTTCAAACAGTTCTTCAGCGTTACAAAGAGCTTAAAGACATCATCGCGATTCTAGGTATGGACGAGCTTTCTGACGAAGATAAGCAACTTGTATCTCGTGCACGTAAAATCCAGCGTTTCCTATCTCAGCCATTCTTCGTGGCAGAGGTATTTACAGGTGCGCCAGGTAAATACGTTTCACTTAAAGACACAATTGCAGGCTTCAAAGGTATCTTAAACGGTGAGTTTGATGATATGCCAGAGCAAGCGTTCTACATGGTTGGCTCTATCGAAGAAGCTCAAGAAAAAGCCAAAAGCATGTAATTAGGAGGGTAGTATGGCAGCTATGACTGTACATCTTGATGTAGTAAGTGCTGAAGAGAAATTATTTTCTGGTTTAGTAGAATCTATTCAAGTATCTGGTAGTGAAGGTGAGTTAGGTGTTAACGCCGGTCACGCCCCACTACTAACTGCCCTTAAACCTGGTATGGTACGTTTAGTTAAGCAATTTGGTGAAGAAGAACTCATCTATATTGCTGGCGGTACACTAGAAGTTCAACCGAACATAGTGACCGTACTTGCTGATACAGCTGTTCGTGGTGAAGACCTAGACGAAAAAGCTGCAGAGCAAGCTAAGCGTGACGCTGAAGCCCAAATGGCAAAAGGCGCATCTGCTGAACTTGATTACAATCAAGCAGCAATGCAACTAGCTGAAGCAATTGCTCAGCTACGCATTATTCAGCAATTACGTAAAAAGTAAGCCTATCTGGTTTTTAAAAGCCCACTTTATGTGGGCTTTTTTGTGCTTGATGATAAATCCCGTGGCTATTTGTAAATAAATTAATCGTTATGGCTAATATCTCTTCATTATTACTTATATCTACGCAAGATCCTCGTTACAATAACCCTATTCTATTAGGTGTTATTTTGCTTAAGTTAAGATTCAGTAGTCATTGCTTAGCCTACTGAGTATTTGCACATGATGTGACTTACGTAATCTACTTTGCAGCACACTTATTCTATCAAGCTAAAACAACGGAAAAAGGAAATTGTTTTAATGGCTCTAACAACAGTAATTCTTGCAGCGGGTAAAGGTACTCGTATGCGCTCTGCTCTGCCTAAGGTACTGCATAAAGTGGCAGGTAAACCTATGGTGCAACACGTTATCGATAATGCCAATGCGCTAGGTGCTACATCGACTAACTTAGTTTATGGTCATGGCGGCGAACTATTACAACAACAATTAGCCGATAATAACGTAAACTGGGTGCTGCAAGCTGAACAGCTAGGTACAGGCCACGCAGTGGCACAAGCAAACCCTCATATTAATGACGACGACACTGTACTGGTTTTATACGGTGACGTACCTTTAACTAAGCAATCTACACTTGAACGTTTATTAGCAGCGACACCTAAAAATGGCTTAGCAGTGTTAACCGTTAATCTAGCAAACCCAAATGGTTACGGGCGTATGCTACGTGTTGATGGCAAGCTAGTGGGTATTGTTGAACAAAAAGATGCCAATGCAGAGCAGTTACTTATTAACGAAGTAAACACCGGTATTATGGCGGTTAATGGCAAGCTTTTAAAAACATGGTTAGGTAATTTATCTAACAATAATGCTCAAGGCGAATACTACCTAACAGATATAGTCGCTATGGCGCATAGTGAAGGGGTGGAAATTACATCAGCACAGCCAGATCACCCAATGGAAGTTGAAGGTGCAAATAACCGCGTACAACTTGCAGGTTTAGAGCGTGCTTACCAAGCATGGCAAGCAGAAGAACTCATGCTAAATGGGGCCACCCTTGCTGACCCTGCACGTATTGACGTACGTGGCGACGTTAAAACAGGTGAAGACGTCCTTATCGATATCAACGTTATTTTTGAAGGTACAGTAACCTTAGGTAATAACGTACAAATTGGCCCTAACTGCGTACTTAAAAACTGTAGCATCGGCGATAACGTTATTATTAAAGCTAATACACTAATTGAAGATGCATCAGTTGCAGCTCAATGTACACTCGGTCCATACGCCCGCCTTCGCCCTGGTGCAGTAATGGAAGAAGACTCGCACATTGGTAACTTTGTCGAAATGAAAAAAACCCGTTTAGGCAAAGGCTCTAAAGCAAACCACTTAAGTTACTTAGGTGATGCTGAAATTGGCGAAAAAGTGAATATTGGCGCAGGCACTATTACCTGTAACTACGATGGCGTGAATAAAGCCAAAACAATTATTGGCGATAATGCCTTTATTGGCTCTAACTCATCACTGGTTGCTCCTGTAAATATTGGTGCTACAGCAACTGTTGGCGCAGGCTCTGTTATTACCAATGCCGTAGCGGATGAGCAGCTAGCCGTGGCACGTGGCAAGCAACGCAATTTAGATGGTTGGAAACGCCCAGTTAAAAAGTGATTTTATAAGTACCTAAAAGCGAGCTTTTTTTGCTCGCTCTTATTGCCTTTGTCCATAAAATACTTACAATGCTAAGTTAATGGATTAACAATAGACAATAAGGATTTACTATGTCTGCTCATGCTCGTCGTGCAATTGCACAAAGACAACGCCAACTCCAAATAAAAACGCTTCTTGCCGGTAACAACCATACTCTATTACTAATGAATTCAGCAGAGTTTGTTGATTACATTATTTCTGTAAAAATGAAACAAGGTAAATCTCGTTCTGAAGCGGTTGACTGGATTGATGGTGTATTAGCACAGCATAACTCAGCATCGAGTATTTGGGAGCGAATAAAAGATCCTCTAAAGACAGGCGCAGGCCTTTATCCTCTATTTGATGATATGAAGGCATTAGCCATTATAGCTGTTGCAATGCAGCGCCAAGGTAATGCTTTCGGTAAGTTTAAAATAAAAATTTACAATGGCTCTCCTGCTATTATTATCAGTTCTTATCCTGGAATACGTACTCACCTTACGGGTACCCGTTATTTGGCGAGTAACCCTAAGCTATTCACTATAGGAGTGGGTAAGCTCGAAGCAGCCAAAGCGATGAAAACCGGCTTCGTTGTTAGTTTAATTATTTCAGTGACATTTCATGCAATCGACCAGGTTTTAAATGACCAAAAAACATGGCATGACTTAGTTGCTGGAATTGCTGTTGATATGGCAGTGGTTGGAGCTGCTATTTTAACTACTAGTACAATATTAGGTGCTGCGGGAGCTGCATCAGCAGGTTTAGCAACAATAATTGCAGGTTCAGTTTTAGTTCCTTTGTTGGTCGTTGTAATTGTTGGGGTTGCTTTCTCAATTGCATTTTCGGATACAAGTGATTATGTAAAAGTACTTTCTGAAGAATTAAGAAACATCGAAAGTAATATACAAAGTGGTGTATTTAAAATTAGGGCTGGAGCGCAGAAAATCAATAACGAATACAAAGAAAGTCCAAATGAATTTTTACATAAAATTTTTGGAGTTCCTATTTTTAATAAAGCTAGGTCTTATAACTTGTGAAATTTTTAGAATGGAAAAAAGCAGATAAAAAGTTATCTCTTACAAATATGAAAGAAATAGCATCTATTTTTTTCTTATTAATTGTTAGTGGAGGACTGTGCTATAAAATAGCCTTAAACTTTTTTTCCGAAGTGGAAACTATATTTTTAGTTAGTCAACCTCGATTTTTTATAAAAGAGCAAGCTACTATACTTTTATCTTTTTTATTATTGCCTTGCTTATTTTTAATTTTTTTATCGACCCTACAGCGTTTTTTGGGATTTGATATAGAGTTAACTTTAGTTAATGCATTTAAAAGTGCTGTTGTAGGTTTAATTGTTTTATTAATTCTATCAATCCCGACTAACATAGTTATAGAAGCTAATTTAAAGAGCAAAGGCTACATTTATTGTAATTGGTACACTGGTGCTTCAGTTCGTGATCCTGATGTTTGGTTGAAAAACGATGAGTTATGCTTACAAGATGGCTCTGTAATCACTAGTGATATTTATGATTGGTTTGAAATGCATAATGAGCAAGGAACTGAACCGACTCTAAATGAATTAGAGTCTTTTATTAAAAAGACAAGAATGGAACTTGGTAGATAAAATAAAGCAGACCTAATAATTCGGCTATATGTTCGAGATGTCTACAGCCAGAATTTTGCAATGGCTACCCACAGTCATAATTGACTCTTATCCTGGAATACGCGCTCACCTTACAGGTACCCGTTATTTGGCTAGTAACCCTAAGCTATTCACTATAGGTGTGGGTAAGCTCGAAGCAGCCAAAGCGATGAAAACCGGCTTCGTTATTAGTTTAATTATTTCAGTGACATTTCATGCAATCGACCAAGCTTTAAATGACCAAAAAACATGGCATGACTTAGTTGCTGGTATAGCTGTAGATATGGCCGTGGTTGGAGCAGCTATAGCTACGACAGTGGCTGTAACGCATATTGCAACGGCCTTTGCTGGGGCTGTTATTGTTACCAGTGCTGTAATACCCCTTATTATTGTTGTTAGTGTAGGGCTCGCTTTTACTGTTCTCACAATGGTTTTTTCAACAGACCCAATCGTAGATGCTATCGCATTTAAGCTGAGAAAAATTGAAAGCGATATTAGCTCTGGAATAATTAACATAAATAAAAAGCTGAAACAGGGTTTTTCTGAAGATCCCTATGCCTTTTTTAATTCTTTATTTGGGTTGCCATCTATAAATCTAAATAGTAATAAAAATGAGCTATAAACAATGTCTATTTTAGAATGGGAAAAATCCGAGGAACGTTTTACAGAACAAAGCTTCGAGCATAAATTAACTGTTGTGATAGGCCTGTTTGCTTTTATATTATTTACAATTGCTTTATTTTACTTCTCTTATTATGGGTTTGTTGAAAATGTTTATTTTGATGAGTCGCTTTATTATATTCGAGAAAGCGGCTTGTTGGCTCCGATAATAGTAATGGCTCCATTTCCTGTTTTAATGACAATTGCAGGTTTACAAAAAGTATTGAACTTCCGCAATGAAAAAACAATAAGGTTAATGGTAAAGCTTATGCTGCGCGCAATACCTTTATATATAATTTTATCTATTGCTAATAGTTTTTATATTGAGTCTAAATTAACACTCGAGGGATATAGCTTTTGTAATTGGTATACCAGTCCATCATTAAGAGATCCCGATGTTTGGCTAAAAAATGATGAATTATGCCTACAGGGTGGTTCCGTCATAATCAGTGATGTTACCGATTGGTTTGAACAGAAAAACCAACAAGGTATTGAACCTTCCGTTGATGAGTTAAAAGAGTTTATAAAAATAACTCGAAAAATGCGCGATGATTATATAAATAATATGTAGCAGCCAGTCCATTTAAATGAGTAACAGGCCAAGCCCTATTTAAAGCGAGTTTTATAACTCGCTTTTTTATTGTCTAAATATTCTATAAATAAAAATGCCATACTGTTGTCATCCCTGTGTGTTGATATTTAACTAATACAACACTAAGGAAAACAATAATGTTAAACAAATCAATAATAGCCCTTTCTTTGCTATCACTATTAACTGGTTGCTCACTAGATGGTGATGACGGCCAAAATGGCGCACAGGGTGTACAAGGTACAGCGGGTAGTAATGGTGAAAACGGCACTAATGCAAATTCAGCTTTAAATATCAATCTTATTGGCCGCGCAGTACTCAATGCACAAAGCCCAGAGGGTGCAGCTGAAATAGTCGCCTACCAAGCCTCTAAAAAGTGGATTTATGCAATTAATAGCTCTGGCGATGAGGCAGTTGTGAATATCATTCCTGCCGATACGTTCGACACTGCAGCATTAGTAAAAGATAACGAAGGTATTGTAACCGCGACCAACTTAGCCTCTGCCATTACGCTCTCACTAAATGAAAATACGCCTGGTGATGCAAACAGCATAGCTATCGATGCAAATAACCAATTATTAGCGGTAGCAATGGCTGCTACAAACGTGGGCGAAGCTGGCCAAATAGCGTTTTACAATATTGGCGGAGATACACCAGTATTTATTAAAAATGTAACTGTAGGTGCCCTACCCGACATGGTGACATTTAGCCATGATGGTGCAAAAGTAGTGGTTGCTAATGAAGGTGAACCTAATGGCGACTACAGTATCGACCCCGAAGGCACAATTAGCATTATCGATATCAATAACGGCACTATTGCCGATACCGCTTTGAGCATAAACTTTCAAGCTTACAATAATAAGCAAGCAGAATTAGAAGCGCAGGGCTTAGTGTTTGCCAATCCTACTGGACGTACTATTAATGGTAATTTAATAAATACCACCGTCGCTATGGATTTAGAGCCAGAGTATGTGAGTATTTCCAAGGATAATAAATACGCCTATGTCTCTATTCAAGAAAATAACGGCCTAGCTATCATCAACCTTGAAGATAATTCCCTTGAGCTAAAAGGGCTCGGTTTTAAAGATTGGTCAAACTTACAATTTGACGCTTCAGACAAAGACGGCGGTGTTAACTTTAAATCATACCCTGGTTTATATGGCATGTATCAGCCAGATACAATTGCAAGTTTTAGTTGGAAAGGAGCCAACTTTATTGTATCTGCCAATGAGGGTGATGCACGCGAATACTTTTTTGATGCCAGCGATGAAGCTGATTGTATAGCCAAGGGCGGCCTTGATTATGACGCTAAAGATGGGTGTTTGGCATATATAGATGAAAGCCGCGTAGAAGATCTAGCTCTCGCAGCTAATTTCGATTACTTAAATAACGATGATAACGACATTGGTCGTTTAAAAGTTACAACAGTAAAAGGTGATATAAATAACGACGGCCAATACGAATCGCTTTATGCCTATGGCGCACGCTCATTTACCATTTGGGATAGCAATGGGCTGGTGGTGTTTGACTCAGGCGATCAAATTGCACGGGTGACCGCTTCTGTTCATGGCAACGCGTTTAATAATAACGAAGATGAAAACAAAGGCGATACACGCTCAGATGATAAAGGGGCAGAACCCGAAGCGCTAACATTAGGTGAGGTTGGCGATAGGTTATTTGCTTTTGTTGGCTTAGAGCGTATGGGCACAATAATGGTGTTTGATATAACCAACCCTTACGATGTGAAATTTCAAGACTACTTTTATAATCGTGGTTTAGAACCAAGTGCAGATATAAGTGGCGATCTTGCTCCTGAAGGAATGACATTTGTTCCTGCAGCGCAAAGTGCAACAAACGAAGCACTGCTTATAATCGGTAATGAAATCTCAGGCTCAATTGCCGTATGGGAAATAACAACTCAGTAATTAGTAAAGTTTTAAGTAAAAGCGATGTAGCGGTTTTCTATAAATCGCTTTTACTTTCTCGTATCTTAATAACTATGCCTTTTCTGAATGCTTTTTAATCAAAAACAGCCCTGCAGCCCTTTGTTTGTATGGTTATTGTACTAAATTGAAATTAATTTAATAAAACTGAAATAAAGCATTGACCCTCTCCAGAATATCCCTATAATGCGCATCCACTGACCCGGCAGGCAGCAATGAAAAGCGCTGAACAAACGGTAAGTGAGTCGAGTAAAACTTAGCTTTTAAATCTTTTAAAAGAAACTAAAAATTAAGTGTTGACAAAAAAATAGGAAAGCGTAGTATGCGCAGCCCTAGCGAGATAAAGTTAAACGCTTTAATCGCAACGTTCTTTAACAATATAAAGCAATCATCTGTGTGGGCACTCGTACAGATTGAGTTCTAACAGCCAAGCTACTTAGGTAGTGAGGCAAACAAATTTAGAGTCTCAATTGAAACTGAGTGACCAACAGAATAGTTACTTTTAGTAATTATTCAGCACAGTCAATTCAATATCGAAAGATATTAAATAAATTCAGAATTCATTGAGCTGTCGAAAGACATAAAACTTTTTAATTGAAGAGTTTGATCATGGCTCAGATTGAACGCTGGCGGCAGGCCTAACACATGCAAGTCGAGCGGTAACA
>NZ_FPAR01000013.1:0-85991 GCF_900116475.1 Pseudoalteromonas sp. DSM 26666
GGGGTTCGGGGTTCGGGGTTCGGGGTTCGGGGTTCGGGGTTCGGGGTTCGGGGTTCGGCAAAGTATTTTATAAAGCGGGCTAATTGATAGCTCGCTTTTTTATTATGCAGAATTTAATGGTAGGTTACTTTGAGCAAAAGCGAACAATTAAAAATTTTAATGTCTGAAGCCCTGATTTGATAATCCTTTTTTTCTTCACCACTTTACTTCATTACTTTGTTTAAGCCATTTATCAAGTACAGTCTCTAATTTAGCTAATTGCTCTGTATGTTTCTCTTGATTCTTAGCTAACTTAGCTATGTTTTGTAGTTTCCAGCGTATAGCTGGCAGTTCTGCTGCATCAGGATAGTCAAACTTTGTCCAATCAGGATCCCCTTGTTTGAATGACAACAAAAATGAGTGATCTCTTTCTGTGAAATGAGCTTGTAATGCAGCTACCATTGCAGGCCTTATAGAAGTTAAGTCTTTTAACTCAACGGGTTTAAAGGTCATGCCATCAAACTCAGCTCGAAACTTCACATCAAGAGGTTGCCAGTTAGGAGCCATAACCTCATTGATAGGTCTTGGGTGGCTTAGTACATAAGTAATAAATCCAACAAATATATCTCGAGAAATACCTTCCTCCGCAAGTAGCATACGAACATCAAACAGATCTCGAGGGTGCTGGCGATCCATTGCTGCACATAGTTTCCCCCCATAGAGATCGGGCAGACTAACGACTGGAACCTCGGCATAACCAAACTCTTCTTCGACTGATTCTTGCACAGGTAAGCTATCCGGCTTATGCAACGTACCTCTTGCGACCGGAGAGACCTCGATTTTAATTGTTGCGTTAGAACTGGTAACAACTATACGCAGCTCATCTACTTTTTGATCCTGTAACACAGCACTCGTATCTGGTTGAGTATTAATTAAATCGGTAATGCGTTGCAGCGCAGCTTTTACATTTGCTAGCGCTTCATCTCTAGGCTCCAGAGGAAGATAAGCAAGGTCAATGTCCACGGACAGGCGTGGAAAGTCTCTTACAAATAAATTGATAGCTGTACCGCCTTTAAGTGCAAATGAAGGCTCTGTCGCAACTACTGGTAACATTCTGATCAGCAATGAAACTTGCTTGTAGTAAGGGCTCTCTCTATCCATTGTTTGGCTCTTGTTGTTTTACACTTAATATTTCTGGCACAGTGATTTGATAACGCTCATCAAATCGCCCTTGCTCTACCACCTGACGCTTTCCTGAACCTAATGCAATCTTTATTTCATCAATGCGCTGAATCCATTGATGGCCATGATAATGACTCAAAAACAAAAACACTCTATTGGTTTGAACCGAGCTACTACGTTCAAGAAGAGATTGCACTTTTCTAGGACTCAGATTTACAAGCCCTTGAAAAAGCTCTGCTGCATGCTCAAACGAAATTTGCTTCCCGATTGCATCAACAACTTCGTAAGCTGCAAGCTCAGGACAACTCGCTTTTAGCTCTTTTCCTTTAACCGTAATCATTTTTAGGTCTTTTTCAGGGACAACTTCAAGCTTATGGTTACCACTATAAAACCAATTTTGATTGGGAAATTCACGAAACCACTTAGGTAATGATTGTTTGTTCTTCACCCCAATCCAAACTTGTTCTTTGCTTAGCTGTAAATAGTGGCCCAGACCTTGATGAGTCAAGCTGCTTAACCCTGCCAGATGAACAGGATGGTTTAACTGTATGTTCATTGCTTGTAAAACTCCTCCCCAATCAGGCTTAACATCATCATTTGCGCTTGGGCGATAATAAACGCCTGAAGATAATTTTCTCAGCCAACCACTCTGCGCATATTTTTGAGCTAAGGAGTAACTAATTCCGTTCTCAGTCAGCCATTGCTGTAGAACAAGGGCTCCTGGATATGTATGAGCAACCAACCAGTTTATTTTAGATGACATTTTTATACCTAAAGTATGAATATTACTATTTTAGCAAACTCTTGGTTTATAATATTTGGAATTATAACACTTTTAGTGTTAAAAAAAACAACTGTATAAACTTAAATAAGGAGGAAGGTTACTCCTCTTAGAGGCAGGGCTAAATGTTCACAAAGCTATTACGATGGTGAGCTCATACTAAAAATAAAAGGCTTGTGGTTCGCTGTTAAAGCCGTTTTTTACAGTGTATTCGCACAAGGCATTATTCATGGAAAGTAGAAAAGGCATAACCTAAAGCTAGAACGTATTAGGTAAAGCTCCTCATTATCCAATAAAAGCTAAAGCTATCACTCTTAAATAAAATTGCAGTTAAATACAATATTTCAAATAGCTAAAGCGCTTAACTGAGCTTTAGGTCATATCAAACACCAGTACAAAGCCAAAAATTACCTATAACTTACCATTTGCCAGAATGGCAAAAAGGCTCTTACTTGGAGTTTTGTAAATAACTGTACTGAATAAAATAATAATCATCCTCACTTTTGTAGGCAATTATAAATAGGCGTTAATATAAGGTAATGTTCAGCCTCATAGTCATAAATATTGCTATATTTTTTATTGAGCTATCTTACTATGCAATATACGCTGTTTTAGGTTGTTATACTTTCACCTCAGAAGTAATCTTCAATAAGCTGATAGACAACCATTCTCGCCACTTAAATAGACCCTAAAACTAGATGAAAAAACAGGAGTTGTAATGAAAATCGTATTTATGGAAGATTCTTTTTATGATAATTCAATAGCATCTGAAACTGGCTCATTTGCTAAATGGGTGAAGCTTCAGCACCCTGAAATTGATATTGAGCTACCTACAGACAAAAATAAAGTTGAATTGCATGATTACTCTTTAATTATGCCGATAGTTAACTTAGCTTATGCTCAAAATATTCCAAATTATTTAGCCCTTGTTCTAGAGTACGCAAAATACAGATTTGCAGGTTCATTAAAAGGTGAGAAAAATGAAATTAATATTCAAGTAGATTACGAAGATAAGAATAAAGGAATTACAAAAAGGTTTTCATTTAAAGGCAGTGAATCAGCCTTAAGTAAAAGTGTTGAAAATTTCGATATAAACAAGTTTATGGACGAGTAATTTGTATTTTCTTAAAACAAACTCATTTCACTATCCTGATAGTGAATGTATCTCAATTAAAATATTAACATTTATTAATGAATGCGACTTTAGTGAGGCGATAGAGCAAGCTAATGCCTTTTTAAGCAAACTAAGCTACCTTAAAGCCAATTCTAAAGTAGAAAAAGTGAAAAATGATATTTTCATTTCCGAGCAATTTATTAAATTACTTTTATATGTTGCCAAATATTGGTTAGCTATAACAGAACAAAAATTTTCTGATTCTTGGTTGGTTTTACAGGATATTTTGGACTACTTGAGATCTATTAAAAAGTTCCATAAAGAAAATAATTTAACAGTTAGCTTCCTTGAAGAACAATTCATTGCTTTGGAATCGTCTTATCCTTACCGACTATTTTCGAGTGTAGGAATAGTTGTCGACCATTATAACTGCAGTGTTTGCGGATTAGATATAGATTCATTTGAATGTCTTCACTTAAAAGGTGAGCTATACAATGGAGATATTGCATACGGGATTGCGAATAAAATATTACATTTTGATCATTTAGCATTAGTAGAGAACCCGTTGGATAAACGTTGTGCCATACCTATAGAGGACAATTCTGAACTGTTTAGAGTCCAAAAGAATATGTCTAAATACATTGATAAAGGTAAGTTGCTCCCATTTGGGTTTAAGAATATTGAAACCATAAGTTATAAAAAAAACAACCCAGATTATATAGATTTGCCACGCAATACATTGTGTTTTTGTGGTAGTAATATTAAATTTAAAAAGTGCTGTATCTCTAAAAAAACGATAGAGCATAAGCATTTTGAATTCATTCATAGTCAATTGATTATCTAAAAAGAGACTAGGTCATTTGGCTGAAATTCGGTAATGATTAAATCACCGATATCAATATAGTTCAAAAAACATGGAACTATTATTTCAACTAGTAATACAATTTCATCTTAGTGATAATTTTTAGCTCATAAATCTCTCTCGCATTACCTTTAAAGAATTAGCAATGACCGCTTTATATTAGAGTGTGTAGCACTTCGAAGTTAAACTCGGGATTAATATAAGCTAATGGTATAAGCTGTCAAAAATACAAAACAAATTATTTACATATTTTAAAATAAGGAAGTAGTTAATGATAAAACCTGTCATTGAGGGCAGTCGAGGGAAGAAATCGTGTCGCAAGTTTGTAGAGATAGCTGAAAGCTGGTTTGTTAAGTATATTTTTAGACCAATATTTTTCTTATTCCCCCCGATACTACTGACATTTTCTGTTACAAGGAAAGGAATACAGCAAGATATTATAGATTTATTTGGGCAATTTGTTGGTACTTTTTTAAATAATTCTGCACTCGTAATAATAATTGGTGCATATCTTTATGTTGTTATATTAAAAGCAATATTTGCTGCAATTAAAAACTACTCTATGCCTGAGAAAGAGTTAGAAGCCGATGATTTAATTGCTCTGATAAAAGCTATAGATATCGTAGTTGGTGACAAAACAAAAAGAATGGGAAATGAAGCAAAAAAAATAATTAATATGACTAATGCTTGTTCTAAGACTACATTTAATCAAATAACTAGACCAGATCAACAAATCCCTTTGTTGATTGCTGGTTTAAGGAGTGTTTTCGAATACATGGATGAACAACAAGCGACTTTCAGAGTTGGTCTAATTCGTGTGATTAACAAAAAACCTGATGAATGGTTTTCATTTGACCCTGCTTCACTTCCACCACGAACACCTGCAAATAAATTATCAGCGCCATCAAGTACAGTAAGTCATGCAATAAAATCAAAATCAATAGTTGTAATTGAGAATATTCAGAAAGAATTAGAAAAAAAGGCCAAAAGTGACCGAAGGTTCATGAAGGGGAACATACAAGATAATGAAAATGGCTCGCAATTATCTTATCCCATAATTCATCCAGCTACTGGTGAGGTTGAATACGTTATTACTATTGCTGCAAATCGTGAAGATAGCCTAAAAGATAAATATAAAGAATTATACTCATGGATAATAAATCACTTCGCCGTTCGTATAGCAATGGAACATAGCTTGTTACTTATGAAGGAAAAAGCCGCATGAACCAAGGGAAAAATACACAAGAAAAAGTGAATATAAAAATTAAATTCGTTTTGGATGAATCTTCAAATGATGCTGCCAAAAAGCTTAATACAGAAAAGTTTAAACAAGAAGTTGAAAAAACAGCAAAAAAAATTGTTCCAAATAAATCAGGGAAGTAAATTATTAACAAATAGCAAAGTAAAGATAGAATTAAATAAAATTGTAGCTATGAACGTTCTTACTCTAAGCTTAACGTTAATTGCACCCAAAATTTAGACAAGCTAGCCTGGTGATATTACAAGATGCTACATATGTGCTACACAGGAAGTATAAAAAAGCCAAAACAACCGTAACTCATTGATTTTATTGGTAGCCCCTACAGGAATCGAACCTGTAACTGCCCCTTAGGAGGGGGCCGTTATATCCATTTAACTAAGAGGCCACATCGAGCTTACAGCTTACAGCTTACAGCTTACAGCTTACAGCTTACAGCTTACAAAAATTATAACGGCATCTGGTTTTTTATATCAAGCATCAAATTAAGTTAATTGCTTGATAAATATATATCTTCTTTATTTAATACGTAAAGCGGTATAAATGTTCGGCTGCTGGCTGCTAAGCGTTTGCTTTGAATATCAATAACGCGTGCGTTTATTTCTACGCCGTCCTCTCTATAAATAAGGGTGCCTGACAATACATGGCTGGCTATACTGGTACCAGCAAGTTTGCGAGTGTTTCGTGTAAAGGCAAAGTCGCCTTGCTTATTTACGGTAATTAAATTGGCTGTTTTAAAATCAACGGCGCTATAACCAAACTTTTGTAGCTGATGTATAAAGGTTTCTGATAACTGATTACCTAACTGGCTTGCTGTAGTTAAACTTGCGTCTAAATCAACGAACGAAGTCACCGCAATCGCTGCATCTTGCGGGGCTACTTGCATGGTGTCGGTTAAATCAAGTGCCATTTGCTCAACGTAATTAACTAAGCTTTTGTGGTGCTTGTTTGGGTTAAATTGCGTTGTATCAGCATATTGCTCTTGCTCGTCATTGCGCTGCATTTGCGCCATGATTTGGTTAAAATCAAGATCACTTACCACTGTTTGCTCTGGCTCAGATTTGGCGGGCTCGGTCGCGGTCGACTCGCCCATTAAATTACAGCCTGAAAGTAATAATGATAATGCACTTATGCTAATTAAAGCTGAGCGCTTAGCTAAGTTAGCCATGATAAACCTCACTTACTCGCTTGTTTTAGCATAACGCCATCAGCACTGTTACTGCTATTTAACGCGTCTATCACTGATTGCGGAATAAAGCCCTGTGCAGAGCCTACAACGGCTTTGCTCGCTAAACCAACAATACGTGCGTTTACTAGTATGCCGCCTTGGTGGTTTACTAGCGTGCCGGCTAATACGTAACTAAAGTTCTGTTCTTGATTAAGCTCTAAGTAGTCGCGGCTAAACACAAAATCGCCACCCGGTGTTACGCGCATATAATCGGTGGTTTTAAAATCGATTACCGGCACACCAAAATTATGCAGCTCATGCATAAAGCTCTCGGCTATTTGATTGCCCACTAAGTTGGCATTGTTGTAGTCACGATCTAAAAAAACAAAGCTCGATACCGCCAATGGCGTTTTAGTATTTACGTACTGTAAATTTTCAGCCATGTCTTGCATGATCCCACGCACATAGTGATTAATATTTTTGCGTGTTGGCGTGTTAACTTGTTTGTTTTTATTCATCACTGCTGTTTTATTTTGATACAGCGAGTCGCTTTGTGTAGGTGCGGCTACAGGGCGTTGCTCAAAAAACATAGGCGCATCGTCGGTGATTTGTGTGTCACTATGGTTTGTCATTTGTGAACAACCAAAGCCTAGTGGCAAACATAAAGTTAATAGTAGGCGTTTCATGTGTGCTCCTAATTAATATTCACTGCGGTAAATGAAATCACCGCGCTGCTGTATTTTTTCATTGCTCCACATCACATTGATGGGAATTTCAGTACTGCCGGCAGATACAACTTGGTTGGTTTGCATATTTACCATTCGTGCATTAACAATATAAGCATGCTCTTGGCGGGATAAAGTACCGGTGATGACAAAGTCAATAATCTGACGCTGCTTTAAGTTGCCAGTATTGCGACTTAGTACTGAGTCTGCATTCGCTGATAAGTTAAGTTGGTTTTCAAGCCGATATTCAACCGTGTTATAACCTAATTGGGTAAATTGGGTTATTAAGCTTTCCTGAATTTGCTGGCTAAGCCCTGCCCCTTGCCCTTGAGCAATTTGTGAATCTAGGGCATCTGCTAAATAAAAGCTACTGACCGCAATTGAAGCGGTGCTTTTAAAAGGCTCTTTAATATGGCTAAGCTGGGCACTTAAGCTACTTACGTACTGGTTCACCGTATAAGGTGCCATAACCGCTTTAGGCGCATCAGTGCTTATACTCGGCTTTGGCTGAGGTGTTAAACTACAGCCCGCTAAATTTAATAATAGTAAGGGTAACAAAAGGCGCATAGTTGCCATCCTCTAAAAACATAATAACAACAAAGCAATTATTATGCCGAATACCCTTGTCACATATTTATTTTAAAGGCTGCTGGATGTAATGACTCACAATGCAGTTGATTTGGCGCTGTTTAAGTTTATCGCAATCAGCAGCCGCATTCGCTTGTTCCTGATAAGCCCCAAGCTTTAAACGGTAGTAAGTAACCCCACTTACATTAATAGTTTCTACATTCGCCACAAATTCACCCTGAAATAATGAAGATGCGCTGGCTTTTATTTCATTTAAACTTTGGCTAAGTCGGTCTTTGTCGGTAACGGCTGCAACTTGGAGGGCAAACAGCGCTTTAACGGCTTGTTTTTCATCAGCTGCTGCATTCGTTGCCACTTGAGCTTTTTGTGCTACTTTTGGTGATAACGTTTCAGCTGAAGCTTTAGCTGTTGGTACTACAGGCGTATTTGTTGATGCGGTGTCTTGATTTGCCACCGCATTTAATTGGCTTATTAATAGCTTTAAGTCTTGTTCAATCACTAATAGACGCTCAACCCCCGCTTTGGCTGCTTGCCACTGCTGAGACGAGGCTTTTAGCTGCGCTAACTCCTCGTCAGAAAGGCTTGCACTGGCTTGTTTAGGCTGAGGCGACTCTACTGCTGTTTTGGGACTACTGCATCCAGATATAAAAAGAACAGCAATACAGGCATTTAGTATTGAGTAGCGTTTATATAAATTAGCATGTTGCATGGTTAAACCTTATTGTTATTAGTGGCTAATAAGTTGCGCTTGGACTTGGCAGTTCAAGCCCTTCACTTTTAATTCTGCGCATACTTGTTCAAGCTCTCCTTGGGCAGACTCGGCATAAGCGACGGCTAAAATATACCGTTTTTGTTTATCGTCTTTAATATAAAAAGCATCACGCTTTGATTGCTCATTTAGATGGCGCTTAATTAATTGATAATACGCTTTCATAATCGGCAATGATGAAAACCCACCCGCATTAGCAATATACGCTGGCGTTTGTGTTTTTTCTTTCAGTTCAAAGTCAACGCCCATTACTACTTCACCTTGCGCTGGTAAATTCACCATTACTTGTTGCGTATCTTTTAAGGACTTACGTTGCTTAAACTCATCATCTATAACCGCTTTATATTCGCCAGGGCGTAAATCGGTAAACAAATAATAGCCATCATAGGCAGCTTGAGTTTGCGCCACTTCCTTACCTTGTTTATCGAGTAATTTAACGGTAGCAAAAGGCTGCACTTCACTACTGCCTTGCTCATCTCGTTTGTAAACAGTTCCCTCTAATTCACTACTGTGATTAAGCGGTATTTCCATATATTCAACAAAACCGGCACGCGGTGTAATTGAAAAGCCATCGTTGGCGGCAACTAAAAAAGGATCGCTAATACTGCCAGGCTCAATCACTATGTCGGTGGTTAAGTTAGCCGACATACCCGATAATAAAGCCATGCCGTTTTTATCAGTAACAGCTCTTCGATAGTTTTGTAGTCCTTTAACTTTTACGCCTTCTAAATTTTGCTCACCATCGTCATAAATACCATTATTATTTTCATCAAGGTAAACATGCACTATTAGCGAACCCGACTGCACTAAGCTGCGCCTGTTTATAAAGTAGTCATTATTTTTACTGTTAAACCCTAAGCTAAAGCGTCCAAATAAGCCAATGCGCCAATTGTCATTAGTGTCGTAATTAACCTTGCTATTTAAACTAAATAAATCTGTTTGCCAGTTTAGTCCTAGCTCAGCAAACTTAATCTCAGTTTGTAATGCATGCGTAAGCTTTAGCTCTGCTTGTAAATTTGATGTAAGTGAGCGGCTAAACTCGGTTTCATAGCTGGTAATTTCGCTAGTCGGCTCTAAAGAATAGTTGATGTTAAAACGCGTTCCCAAACGCCCAAAGCGTTTTTGTAAACGACTAGTGCCAGAAAAAAGATTGTTGTCGCTCCATTGTAGATTATTATTAAATGCATATCCGCCAGCGGTATAATTTAAAATATTACCAAACCTCACTATGCTATCTCTAACATCGCTATTGATGTAAGTCGCGGTGTTTTGATAACTTAATCGACCATAACTATTTTCCATTAAGTTACCTGAAAAAAACAATTCGTAATTTTCTGTGTCATTAAATACATTATTATTTTGCTGAACTTGGCCTTGTAGTTCAGAGGCTTTGCGGAGGCTGAACCTTACTGACTGTCCTAAAATTTCAGAGCGCGTAGAAAGCTTTAATTCTTTTTCTTCAAGGGTATTTTGTTCATAATCTAAATTAATGAGCACTTTGTTGAGTACACTTAAGTTAGAGCCAAATGCATAGTTAGTTAGGTTTTCTGCATCATCACTTTTTAGTGCAGAAACTCCCGTATAAACAGAGAAGTAATCAGTTATGCCTTTTTCGTAGCGCCCTGATAAAAGCCAACCTTCTTCACCTGCTATGGTATTGCCAGAATTTAATAACTGCTCTCCTTGCTGAGTAAGTGATAGTTCATAAAAACCATCTCCCCTTTCTAAGCTATTACCATCAATGAGGTATTCTTCAACTTTACGCTCCACCTCTCCTTGTGGGCCATAAAATATGAGCTCAAAAGTGTTAGTACCAAATAATAAGTCAACATTTTCAAATAGGTAGCGCCCATCAGGTAAGCTAAGCTGCTGATCGATCAGAATATTATTTCGATATAACTCTACATCCCAACCGGCTTGCACTGCTCCCGTTAAAGTTATTTGATTGCTGTTTATTTCTTTGTAAAGCGGTATATTATTTACTTTAACGCCGCGCGCATAATTGCTTTTAAAGCGAGTGCCAATTTGTGTTGCAAGTACATCACCAAACTCAATACTTGTCGCGTTGAGTGGGCCAAGTAAATTACCTTCAGCGTTTTCCCGGTTAAATGAAAGCCGTGAATCTTTTAATAAATCGCCATTGCTACCCGCTAAATAGTATTCGCTGTTAAAGTAGGCCAAATCTTGCGAACCTAATATGGCATAGTTTAATGTGTTGTCATTATTTGTTGCTGTGTAGCTTAGTTGTACATCAGCCACAGGTGACGACATTGCTTGATAAGGACTTGGTTTCCACGGTAGCGTGGGCGTTTTATCGGGTGAACTTGTGTATAAGGTACGCTGTTGCCGCTGTAGTTTTTTTTCTATGGGGAGGGTTACAGTTGGTGATAAACCTAATTTTAAGGAGCTATAATTAGCAACCATTCCTAATCCAAACCAGCGGTTTAACACTTCTATATCTATAAATATATCACCGGCATCTATATAGTAATCGGATTCATTAAGGCGCTGTTTTTCTGTGCTTAACTGCACCGTTTTATTATTAATATTTAAATTAAAAATATTATTCGGCGAAATATACCACCCTTGTGCCATTAACGAATCGCGTTCAACATTAACAGCAAAATTAAGTAACTCAAATAAACTACTTAGTTCAATCCATGCACCATTTTCATTTTTAATCGCAATTATCTCGCCTAAGTAATATTTATCCAAGTAAGTTGAAAAAAACAGTAGCTCACCAACAGGAATGCCTATGAGGTTTTGGTCTGTTGTTGCTGATGATGTATTACTTAACGAACCACTGGTATCGTTAACAGCATCAATTACAACAATTTTGTCCGATGAAATATCTTTAGTTGTATCAGAATTGTCCGCATTACCTTGCTTTTCTCTTAAGCTTTGCCATTTTTTTTCAATATTAAAAAGCGTGTTGTAAACAGCCTCATTATTTTGCTGCGCAGCAAACACACTAAAGCCCAATACCCATAAAGGTATTAGGCTTGCGTAAAAAACGGAGCGAGTAAGTAAGGTCAGTTTAGTAATCCTACTGAGTTTGTATTAATAGACACTGTTTTTTCTGCAAATATTGTATTGCGGTATTCTTTTAGCCCTGTATAAACTATTCGTAATTTACCCGGCCCTGTAATTGCGTTGTTTTCAAAAAAATTGAGCGTGAGTTCTGGCTGCAAAACCTCAGGATAAATACTTAAGCTGCCAACCATCGCCACTTTTACTTCTTTATCGCTGTTGTTTGCTTTGTAAAAAGCTTCTATATTACCGAAGGTACTGTACTCACCTTTTCTTTGCATTGAAACATGTAATGATTTTTTTCCTTGGTCATTACTTAGTGCAATGCTTTTTATGTCAACCTCCGGTAATTTTGACCCTTGGCGTAAAAGAACAGGAATCGAATAACTCAAAATAAGATCAATTTTAATGCCTATTGCCTGTGTGGCTTTTTTGTTTTCATTTGGTAGGGCTTGAAACAATAAGTGAGAGCGATACTCCTGCTCTGCTAAGTTTTGTGGCCTTCTTAGCACTAATTTTACTATTTGCCTTTCTCCTGGTGCTAAGCGCACTTGCGATGGGCTCATACGCACCATATTGCTCAGTGCAGTTGGGTGAGCTATACCCTCTTCTAACCTTGTATATCCACCTGCAGGTTTAGCTATTTTTTCTTCCCAGGCAAGACGATAAGTTTTATATTCTTTACTATTGTTAATAACAACGACCTGAGCAACTCGTTGACGTTCATCGAATGCAATTCGTGTAGGTGATATAAGTAAGTTAGCGTGTGTATAAAAGCTATAAAATAATGAAGTAAAACACACACTGAAAATAAAAGATTTCCATAAATTCATTGTTGTAATTCTCTTAGTAAGCAATAGTAATTTCAATTGTTGTACTGTATCTATCATCTAAATAAGGTTGGCCATTTCCACTCGTGTTTAACTGACCACCTATTTTTACAGTCGCCATACCATAGGCGTTTGTAGTAACAACAGTATTGGAATAGCTAATATTTGATAGCGTAAATGCATTGCCGCCATTTACACGAGACAACGCAGTAAACACACCCGCATCGCTAAAGCTTATTTGAACGCCAGCACCTAAACCTTCAAGTAATAACTCTGCAGGATGACCACTTTGCATTAAATAAATACTGTTGCTGGTACTTCCACCGTTAGGGAGGAGTGTTATTGACCTGATGCTTGTATTGTCAGGAATGACTATAGTCCCAAAATTAAGAGGCTCAAGAACGGTTACTTGAGCCAAACTATTAGCGCAATAAAAAATACATGCAAATAATATATGTTTATTCATAAAAATACCTGCCTATTTAATAAGGCAGGTAGACACCTATTAATAATCGAGTGTTAATGCAAATGTACCTCTGTACTCACCATCAATATAAGCACTTGTAGTTACAGCGGCATCTGTGGTTAGCGTAGCACCCATGTTAAAAGTAGCTGCTCCGGTTGCGTCAACTTGAAGAGTAGTCGTGAATAAAGCACCAGTACCCGCACCACCGGTTAATAACCAAAAGGTAGGTGTACCTATCGTAAATTTAGGAGTACCTGGAGGCGCAGTAACCGCATTAACATTGCCAGTTATTCCTGAAGAGTCAAGAGTTAGAGTTCCAAAAGGAGCAACACCTGAGACAGAAAATAATGCTCGTTCTCCACGAACTAATTCAGCAATTGACGCGTTAGTTCCATCTGTAGCCACTGGATCTGCACCAGGATTTGCAGGCATAACGATTGTAGCAGTTGTGGTACCAGCAGGATCTGCAGTCGCGCGAATAGTACCAAAGTTTAAACCAGCATCATTGGTAAAGGTAAATGCATTTTGCACAGTTACGCTTGCTTGGACATCTGCACTTTCTAAAGCAGTTGCATTAAAAGCGAATAACGATACTGATGCAGCTAATGCTGCTTTAGTAAATATTTTGTTCATAGTTTTCCCTTAGATATAAGTTGTTAACCTTTTGTTCAGGTTAATTTAAGTATCGGCCAAAATCACTAAAAAGTTAGAAAATATTTACTTTATTTTGATTTATAATAACAGGATGCAAAAATAAGCGAAAAAAACCTTAAACATCCTCTGAAAATGCCGCTAAGGTACATTTATTACCCATCTTATAAAAAAACAAACACAACTGCGCCGCCTGTTGTTGATTTTTTAGCGGACCGGCTACAACACTATAAAACGTAGTTGATTCTTTTTGTTGCTCATTAATGCGGTATTGCAAAATACTGTTTAATTGAGGGTATTGCTCTTTTAGTCGCTGCACTTGCCTTTTGGCCCCATTAGAAATTAAATAGCGACCAATTTGCACACCGTAAATCCCTTCGTTTGTACTGGTAGTATTATCAGCTAAAGCGTTTTCTGATGAGGGTTGTAAAGGTTGCTTAGAGCCATATTCAACACGTTTTACCTTCTCTTTCATCGGCTCTGGTACGGTATCAATATCTGTTTGTGCAGAAAGCGCTTGAATCAATAACGATAAGTCTTCTTCCATGGTGCTTAAGCGCGCTATTTGCTCTTTGTTGTTATCCCATTGCTCTAGGTAAGGTTTTATATCTTTTTCACGCACAAGCTTGTCGCTTTGTGAATCTGAGGGCATTAGCTGGTTGCTGCAACCAGCTAATGCAAATGGTATTAATAATGTTATTAAATGAAGTTTCACTTTAGGCACCCATTACAAAAGACTAGCTATCTAAAGCTATTATGCAATAAAAGCGCCAAGTAATACTGTTTTATAACCTGATTGGTCCGTCAGTGTAGTTACTCACAAAACAGTCAACTTTATAAAATTTAAATACTTCGCAATCATCCTCTGCACTTTTAAAGTTAAAATACTCACCTAATTTTAGTCGATAATAGGTTTTGTTATTAACCTTTGCTTTTTCAATATTTGTCGTGATTTTGTCCTTAAACAAAGGCGCTGCTTTTTTGTTAATTTGCTTCCATTCTTTAGCAACACTCTCTTGTGAATCGAGTGACGCAACCTGCAATGCAAATACTTTTTTGTTGGTATCAACCATTGCCACTTTTGTTAGCTTCGATGTTTGAGGGAATACTTTTTTCTTCACGATTGAGTTCGTTGCTTTCACAGGCAAACTAACAGCGCGCTTACTGTAGCTTTTTGAAGGGGCTGTAATCATTTTTGTAGGCACGCTAGCATAGCGACTACTGTGTCGCTGATTGTATGGAGCGTCCCCTTTAGAGGATTTTGCGTAGCGATTACTATACCTTTGCCTTGGTCGTTCAACTTTATCTGAGGTGCTTGCGTAATTATTACCATACCTAAGATTTGGCGACGCCTTTGTGTTTATTACTGAGCGAGCATAACGATTGCTAACAGCCTGATTAGATTGCGCTATTGCTTTACTGTTAATAATATCTAGGTTATCAACTAAATATGTGAGCTCACGTTCTAACTTTAATAGCCGCTCTATGCCAGAGCGTGCTTGCTGCCATTGCAAGGCGGCATCTTTTAGTTGAGCAAGCTCAAGTGCAGTGATAGTTACATATTCAGGTGAATCTTTAACTTGTTCATTTAATGATGTTTTATCAGGCGATATCGTACAACCAGTACTTAATAACAACAGTAATACGACTAATAGATATCGGTGATACTTTTTGCTGTATTCACACATTGATTGTTTCTCTTTCAATAGTTTAGACCGCTCAATTAAGTCAATTTTCAATTGAATCAATAAAGCACGTTAACAACAAAACAACTTAAGTTAACATAAAGATTACAACACAATGTTAAATATGTCTGTATAACTGCAAAAATAGTGATAATTTAAAATACTAAAAAAGCTATTTTACAATCAAAAAAAGCGCCATATAGGCGCTTCTAATAATGATAAGTTTATTTAAATTAACGTTTTAATAAACGTTTTAAGCTCACCGGCGAATTCATCACGACGAAGAGCAAATTCAATGGTTGCTTTTAAATAACCAATTTTACTGCCACAATCATGGCTTCGGCCTTTCATTGCGTAGGCATCTACTTTTTCATCTTGCATAAGCATGGCTATTGCATCTGTTAGCTGAATTTCATCACCAGCACCTTGAGGGGTTTTAGCCAGTAATGGCCAAATATTTTTACTCAACACGTAACGACCAACCACAGCAAGGTTTGAAGGTGCCTCGTCAACGGGTGGTTTTTCTACCATGCTTTGAATGGGTGAGCTTTCACCTTGGTTTAACTCAACATCACCTAAATCCACAACACCAAATTTATCTACGTCATCTTTAGGGACTGGCTCAACCATAATTTGACTGTGTTTAGTTTGCTCAAAGCGAGTAATCATTTCAGCTAAGTTGTCTTTTGTTAGGTCACTTTCTACATCATCAATAATAACGTCGGGTAAAATAACCACAAAAGGTTCATTGCCAATAATAGGGGCGGCACAGTTAATAGCATGGCCTAGGCCTTTTGCTTCACCTTGACGTACATGAATAATGGTCACATCTTTAGGGCAAATAGACTGTATTTCGGCAAGTAATTGCCGCTTTACACGTTTCTCTAACGTTGCCTCTAGTTCAAAGCTGGTATCAAAATGGTTTTCAATCGAGTTTTTACTCGAATGCGTTACTAGCACTATCTCTTTAATACCAGCGGCAACCGCTTCGCTAACAACGTATTGAATGAGTGGACGGTCTACAACGGGCAGCATTTCTTTTGGAATTGCTTTAGTTGCCGGTAACATACGTGTTCCAAGGCCGGCTACGGGGATCACTGCTTTCATTATGCTCTCCTTATTTTTTAAACTGAAAATGGGTATTGAATAGCCTCGTGGCATTGATAACCAACCACCTCAAAATCATCACGTGTTACCCATGTTTCTATATCTTCGAGTGACTTAATCTCTGGATTAATTTTTAATTGAGGAGAAGCAAATGGCTCGCGCTTTAATTGCACATCTCGCATTAAATCTAGCTGATTTTCGTAAATGTGGGCATTGGTGATTTTATGATATGCCTTACCTGCTTTGTGGCCAGTAATTTGTGCAACCAGTGCCAATAAAACAAAACATTGAATTTGATTAAAGTTTAGCCCTAGCGGTACATCACAACTTCGTTGGTACGAGGTTAAATACAGGGTATCGCCTAGTAATGAAAAGGTATGCGTATGCATACATGGGCGCAAGCAGCCAAGCTCAAACTCACCTGGATTATAAAAGGTAATAATTTCACCGCGATCATCAATGCCATTTTTTAAATTATTGATGGCCTTTGCAAGTTGATCCAGTGTTGAACCATCAGGGCGTTGCCAGCCTCGTCCTTGCACGCCATAAACGCGCCCCATATCATCCTCACCTTTACGATTAGGATTATTAAGCCAGGCACTATTTTCATTGGCATTAGCATCCCAGGTTTTACAGCCTATGCTACGAAACTGCTCAGCACTGTCATAACCTCTTAAATAACCTAATAATTCAGCAATAGCCGCTTTGTAATAGCTTTTTCGCGTGGTGATCATTGGGAACTGATTATTAGCCACATCGTATTCTAAATCAGCGTTTATAACCGTTAAACAACGTGTACCGGTACGCTTGTTTTCAACCCATTGTCCTTGGTCAACAATGCGCTGACATAATTCTAAATATTGTTTCATCTAACTTCTTCTTTTAAGCTTTTGCCGCTGTTTTTGATTGTGGTTGTTTATAGGCCCAAATAAGTAAGCCTAACCCGCCAATTATCATTGGTAACGATAGAATTTGCCCCATAGAGATAAAGTCGGCAAATAGCCCCAATTGCGCATCTGGTTGGCGAAAATATTCAATACAAAATCTAAATACGCCGTAACCCAGTAAAAACAAACCCGACACACTTCCCGCAGGACGTGGACGCTTAATAAACCACAATAATATGACAAACAATACAAGCCCTTCAAAAAAAGCTTCGTAAAGTTGTGAAGGGTGGCGTGCAAGCGGGCCTCCAGTTGGAAACACCATTGCCCACGGAACATCAGTGGTACGCCCCCATAATTCGCCGTTAATAAAGTTACCTATACGCCCAGCCAGTAAACCAACAGGCACTAAAGGTGCTACAAAATCACCGACTTGTAATAACGATTTTTTACGCTTGTAAGCAAAAATAGCAATTGCAGTGATCACCCCAAGTGTTCCACCATGAAACGACATGCCACCTTGGTCTATTCTAAACAAATATAAGGGGTTTTCGATAAAATAGCTAAACTGATAAAACAGAACATAACCAATACGCCCACCTAATATAACGCCCAGCATGCCGTAAAAGAGTAAATCGCTGACTTCGTCTTTAGTCCAACCTGAACCGGACTTACTAGCTTGGCGATTCGCAAACCACATCGCAAACGCAAAACCAATTAAGTACATTAATCCATACCAACGAACGCTAAGTGGCCCAATAGAAAAAATTATTGGATCAATTTGAGGAAACTCCAGTGCCATAAAAATAAACCTTTAGCTAAAAACCATTTTAATAGCGATGATAACAAGTAACATCGCGAAAACTTTCTTAATTGTATTCACAGGTAAGTAATGCGTTGCTTTGGCGCCTATTGGCGCTATAAACCATGAGGTAACAACAATCCCTAACAATGCAGGTAAATAAACAAATCCCATAAAACCATGCGCTAAGTCAGTTACTCGCCAACCGGCGCTGACATAACCAATAGAGCCAAAAAAGGCAATTACAATACCACACGCAGCAGCGCAACCAATTGCCTTTTTAATATCAACCGAAAAATAGTGCAACATAGGCACAAGTAATGCGCCACCGCCAATCCCAATCAACCCAGATAGTGCCCCCATTATCGCACTAATACTTCCTAGCACGGGGCCTGCAGGCATCGGGTGACCTACGCTCACTTTATTACGGGCAGAAAGCACCATTCTCATAGCAATAAAAACCACACTCACTGCGAACACGGTTCGTAACATTTTCTCAGGTATAAAGCTGGCAGCAAAGCCGCTAATCAAGGCGCCAATGGCCACACCCGACATTACCCAAGGGGCAATTTTCCAAGGCACATTATCATTTTTATGATGAGCTAACGCTGAAGAAGTCGAGGTAAATAAAATAGAGGCTAAAGATGTCGCAATAGCGATAACTAATACATGATCGGCAGCGGCCACATTAAAACCCAGTAACAAGCTCGTTAGCACCGGCACAATGATTAAACCACCGCCTATGCCTAGAAGTCCTGCTAAAAAACCAACAATGCAACCTAATAACGCACAACTTGCAACTAGAAGTCCTAGTTCATACATAGTTATCTCTAATACATTTAAGAATATGTATATTTTAATTGATTATATAAACAATAACAGCTCTATCATTTAGGTGTATAAAATAAATTACCTAGCTGATGCTCTATCATAAAATTACGGGTTAAACGCAACACTTGTTTAGCATTGGGCTGTGCTAAACACTCGCTCAGTAATTGTTCCATGTCACTAACATTTAAGCGCCTAAGCACCCATTTCACTTTATTTAACGACGATAAGTTCATACTTAAACGTCTATAGCCCATGGCAATGAGTAATATTGCTCCCTCGGGATCGCCGCCAAGCTCACCACATAAACTAAAGGGCAATTCATAGTGCTCACATTCGCTGGCAATATTATTTAATACACGTAACACAGCTGGATGATAAGGATTGAATAAATCGGCCACACGGGCATTTGCTCTATCTACCGCTAATAAATACTGAGTTAAATCGTTACTACCCACTGAGCAAAAATCGACTTTTCTAGACCACTCTGGCAGCATAAATACACTTGAAGGTACCTCAAGCATAATGCCAATATCTGGCTTTTCTATTAATTGCTCAGGAAATGTTTCGCTTAACTCATAATAGGCTTGGTTATACAATGCCAGCGACTCTTCAACTTCATCAGTGCCACTGATCATAGGCAGCATTATTTTTAAATTACCTAAGCCAATATTCGCTTTGAGCATGGCTTTGAGCTGATCTAAAAAAAGCTCAGGATGATCTAGGCTAATTCTAATACCACGCCATCCTAAAAACGGGTTTTCTTCGGTAATATTAAAATAATCTAAAACTTTGTCGCCACCAATATCTAACGTTCGCATAACTACGGGGTTAGGATAATAGCTACTGAGTACTTCGCGATACCATTTTTCTTGTTCTTGTTGCGATGGAAACTGCCCTTTTTGCATAAACCACGCTTCGGTTCTGTAAAGACCAACACCATCACAAATATGGGCACTATTTTGTTGCGTATTAAGTTCAAGCCCTGCGTTGAGCAATAAACTAATATGCTCCCCGTCCAAGGTAATTGCAGGCAGTGATTGCTCTTCTAAAAAACGATTGTTGAGTAAGTTATCTTGATGTTGTAACTCGGTATACTCATCAATAAGCATTTGCGAAGGCGAAATATATAAACGCCCAGCAAAAGCATCTAAAATCATTTCTTTGTTATCAAACTGCAGTAACGGTAAATCTTCAATACCCCAAATTGCAGGCACCCCCATTGCTCGCGTTAAAATAGAGGCATGGCTATTAGCTGAACCATTAATGCTTACCACACCTGCTAAACGCTCATTTGGCACTTCGGCTAACATCGCAGGAGTTAATGTGTGAGCGATGAGGATTGTGTTTTCAGGGTAGTCTTTTATTGCATGCTCAGTGTTCACTAAGTGATGAAGCACCCGTAAGCCAATGTCTTTAACATCAACCGCACGCTCTTTAATATAAGGGTCTTGCATTTCATTAAACTGTGCAACTAAACGTTCAATCACAATTTTTAATGCACTTTTTGCACACCAACCTTCTTGTAATTGTGCCTCTACATTATGACCTAAGCTTTTAGCATCCAATAATTGCTGATACACATCAAACACCGCCAACGCCTCTTGCGGTATGGTATCGCTTAATGTCATCGATAAAGTGCTAAATTCTTTGCGCGTTGCAGCAACCGCTTGCGTGAATAAACGGCGTTGTTCATTCACATCACTATTTTTAGTAAGCTCTATGGACTTAAAATTAAGTTTAGGAATAACAACAAAGGCTTTACCAATACTAATGCCTGGCGCACTAGACACCCCTTTTAAAACCGATGTTTGATGAGACGACTCATCTTGGCGCAATACTTCTTTTATTTCGGCATGCGCAAGCTGTGAAGCTAACTGCGCTGAGAGCGTAATTAAAAAAGACTCTTCATCTTGAGAAAATACTCGAGCCATTTTCTGTTGCACAACAATAACGCCTAATACCTTTTTTTGATGAACAACAGGCACAGACAAAAAAGCGTTGTAGCCTTCTTCGTTCACTTCTGGGGAGAGTTTAAAGCGAGGATGCGATTTAGCAAACGCAATGTTAATCGCCTCTTCGCGCTGAGCAACTAGCCCAACAAGTCCTTCAGTAAAGCCAATTCTAAATTTACCCACCGCATCGGGGTTTAACCCTTCGCTGGCCATTAGTACAAAGTTATCTTGACTGTAATCGGCAAAATAAATGGAGCAGCACTGGGTATTCATGGCATCTTTTACCATTTTCACAAAGCACACTAACGCATCGTCTAAATTCGCTTGTTGCGAAACAGACTCAGCTATCGATCTGAGTGTTGCCAGCATACACTGCTCCTTTTTATGTAAAACTACCTTTTGCTTCGCCAATTGTCTTTTTGTTGCTCTCGCTTATTGAAGGGCATAGCAAAAGGAGCAAACTCTTTCATAACACGTCGATAAACATCCCGTTTAAACGATACTACCTGCCTTACTGGATACCAATAACTCACCCACCGCCAATCATCAAATTCAGGATGGTGCGTTTTTAGTAAATTTACATCTTCATCTTTACAGCGTAACTTCAGTAAAAACCATTTTTGTTTTTGCCCAATACACACCGGACTTGAGTCGCGGCGGATTAATCGTTTGGGTAATTTATAGCGTAACCAATGTTTTGAGCTTGCAACTATTTCTACATCTTCTGGTCGCAAACCTACTTCTTCGTGTAATTCACGGTACATAGTTTGTTCTGGTGTTTCACCATCATCAACACCGCCTTGGGGAAATTGCCAAGAATGTTGACCATAGCGTCTGGCCCAAAACACTTGCCCCTGATTATTGCAAATTACAATTCCGACATTGGCACGAAAACCTTCGGCATCAATCACCTTAGTGCCTCATTTGTAAGTCGATTTTTTATGATTGTTCCACATTAGCTGCAATACGGCAAATACTATTACGTACAAGCCCCGTTAACGTCCTCGGTTAAGGCAAATTAATAGCGAAATCCATTGCATGTGAATAACAAACAACACTGCCATGTATAAATACATAAAAACCACACTGTTTGTGCTGGTTACTCACAGCTTGTGCATAACTTTTGTAAAACACGCTCATTTAGCAAACAAATCCACAATACAAGATCTAAAAGGTGATGTTCTCCACAGAATCTGTGGATAAACATGTTTATACATCTGTATTTATCCTTACAACATTTATAGACCTTAATTAAAACTGAACACTAAAAACAAAAAAAACAATGCAGTTCAGTTACTTAGTTAAGCTTGGCGTTTTAAAACAGTGCATAAAATTGCACCACACACAGCACGAACAAAATTCAACCAACCGCTAAAGATATCCACTAACACACTAATTTGCTATCATGACGTTGGTATTTATTCAACTAAAATAAACAGTATGCAACCTTTAAAACCTCATTCAATCAATCAATTAATGCAACGTGTCGATGCTATTGCAGGACTCACACTAGGACAACTCGCACAGCAGTACCACTTTAAAACGCCAGATGATTTATTGCGTGAAAAAGGCTGGACAGGTCAACTGATTGAGTATGTATTAGGCGCAAGTGCTGGGTCAAAACCGCTACCCGACTTTGAGGATTTAGGCATAGAGCTCAAAACATTGCCCATTTCATATAAAGGCAAACCATTAGAAACCACGTTTGTGTCGGTTACCCCACTAATGAATGTAACTGGCATGACCTGGCACACAAGTAGCGTACGTAAAAAGTTGAATCATGTTTTATGGCTACCTATTTTAAGTGAGCGCGATATTGCTCCGTTTGATAGAACCATAGGCAGTGGCTTTTTGTGGCAACCCTCCCCCGCGCAAGATGCGCAATTACAGCGTGACTGGGAAGAGCAAATGGAGCTTATAGCGCTTGGTCGGGTAGATGAAATATCAGGGCATTTAGGCGACGCCATGCAAATACGGCCAAAAGCAGCTAATAGCAAAGTAGTTACCGATGCCATAGGCCCCAACGGGCAAATTATACAAACTCTGCCCCGTGGCTTTTATTTGAAAACCAGTTTTACAAAAGAGATATTAAAACAGCAGTTTCAGTTGTAATTATTTGTCGGTATTAATTTTTGCACCAAATAGATTCGCGTAACCAAAAAGGTTTTTCTCGCATCCAAAGCGTACAAATCCACTTTTCACCTAATAATACGGGTTTTCCACTATGTACTGAGTTTTTATCTACCTGATTACCAATCATATTATTAAATTTAATTACTTGTCCTTGCTTGGCTTTAACACTTACATTCCAGTCTTTAAAAGCGGTTTCTCCACCTTCAAATCCGTCATTTAAATTTATAATACGTGTTCGCCGTCTTTGACCAAAAAAATTAAGTTCTTTTTTAGCATTTTCATTTGAAGGTGTAATAAAATCATAGTGCCATTTGTATTGCTGACCTTGAGTATAACGATAAATAATCATAGGCTCAGCATATGCTAAGTCAGCATAGTCGTCTGAACATATGATGCGCTGTAATATAGCTATTAAAATATTATCGACTGGTAATTGTGTTATAAGCTGCTCATTGTCTCTGATGTCTATAACTTTTTGTCTTGTAGAGTTTTCAGCATACACCCCAGCTAAATTTAAATTATTATTAGCAAGCTTTATAATCTCCTGCGCTAATTCATTCGTTAGTTGCGTTTCTAATGTTGTCACAGGTAATGATTGTTCAGAGGATTGAATATTCAATGGCATAATTAAGCTACTCCACAACCCTATTAAATCGGTTTCAATACCCTGCTGTATAGTCTTAGGAAGGCCTGATATATGTTTTTCAAAGTTAATTGTTACTTGCGGATCAGCAGTTCGGATTGGCCAAAAGTGAGATAAAACCTTAAGAGCTTCAATTTTATGATACTTAGCTAAGCATAAAACAATGGCTAGCTCCTGAGAAGAAGTTGATGATGAAACCGCATGACATAACCAATAGTGAACAAATTCAGGAGCTGTTAGCGCAAAAGACACTATTTCTTGTTTTGGAGGAAGCGTGCCATGATATTTGGCATTTATGAGGTGAGTAACATAGTTATTTTTCATAATCATTTTATTGTTATTTTTAATACGCCCCTAAAGTAACAATAAATTTACAAACAATAAACCACCCACCTGTTATATTTGCATTTATGATTAAAAATCCCCGCATAAGCGAGGATTTTTATAATTTTAAACAAATTAAAGAATTACTGACCTTTAACTTCTTTTAAACCATTGTACGGTGCTTTAGCGCCTAATTGCTCTTCAATACGAAGCAATTGGTTGTACTTAGCAACACGGTCTGAACGGCTTAATGAACCTGTTTTGATCTGGCCTGCAGCTGTACCAACCGCTAAATCAGCAATGGTTGCATCTTCAGTTTCACCAGAGCGATGAGAAATAACGACTGTAAAACCAGCATCTTTCGCCATTTTGATTGCCGCTAACGTTTCTGTTAGTGAACCAATTTGGTTAAATTTAATTAAGATTGAGTTAGCAATACCATTGTCGATACCACGTTTTAAAATCTTAGTATTGGTTACGAATAAGTCATCACCCACTAATTGGACTTTATCGCCCATTAGTTTAGTTTGATGAGCAAAGCCATCCCAATCAGACTCATCTAAGCCATCTTCAATTGATACAATTGGGTATTGCTCAGTTAAGTCTTTTAAGAAGTAGTTAAACTCTTCAGAGGTAAACTTTTTACCTTCACCTTTAAGGTCGTAGATATTTGCTTCTTTGTCATAAAACTCAGAGGCAGCACAATCAAGTGCAAGGGTAATATCTTTACCAAGCTCATAACCAGCATTTGCAACAGCCACTTTAATTGCTGCAAGTGCTGCTTCGTTTGATGCAAGGTTTGGTGCAAAACCGCCTTCGTCACCAACAGCTGTTGAATGACCATCCGCTTTAAGCACTTTTGCAAGGCTGTGAAATACTTCAGCACCCATACGCAATGCTTCACGGAAATTAGCAGCACCAACTGGCTGAACCATAAATTCTTGAATATCTACTGAGTTATCAGCGTGCTCACCGCCGTTGATGATGTTCATCATTGGTAGTGGCATAGAGTAAACACCTGGCGTGCCATTTAAGTCAGCAATGTGCTCGTATAGCTCTACTTTTTTAGATTGTGCAGCCGCTTTTGCGTTAGCAAGTGAAACCGCTAAAATAGCATTAGCACCTAGTTTTTCTTTATTTTCAGTACCATCTAAATCAAGCATTACTTGGTCTACATCACTTTGAGCAAGTGCATTTTGACCTTTTAAAGCCGCTGCAATTTCATTATTAATGAAACCTACCGCTTTTAATACGCCTTTACCTAAATAACGAGTTTTATCACCATCACGTAATTCTAATGCTTCGCGAGTTCCTGTAGATGCACCTGATGGTGCAGCAGCACGGCCCCATGAACCATCAGCTAAATATACCTCAGCTTCTACAGTTGGGTTACCACGCGAGTCCATAATTTCACGACCGATTACTTTTACGATTTCTGACATCTTGATTCCTCTATATTCCCAAAATGGTGAGTACGGCTAACCCTAGGCCAGCCTTAGAAACAAAAAAGGCCGCGCAATATGCACAGCCTTTTTTAAATTACGAAGACGCTTTTTGGTAGGTATGAGCCGCAGCTACAAACCCTTCAAATAGCGGATGACCATCGCGTGGCGTTGAAGTGAATTCCGGGTGGAATTGCGCTGCAATAAACCAAGGGTGATCTTTATTTTCAATAATCTCTACTAGCTTTTTATCTTCAGATAAACCAGTAAAGCTTAAACCTGCTTGTTCAAGCTGTGCAACGAAGTTGTTATTAACTTCGTAACGGTGACGGTGACGTTCAACAATTTCGTCGCTGCCATACACTTCGTGTACTTTAGAGCCAGGCGTTAAATGGCATTTTTGTGCGCCTAAACGCATTGTGCCACCTAAATCAGACTTTTCATCACGTACTTCTACGTTACCCTCAGCGTCTAGCCACTCAGTGATTAAACCAACCACTGGAGCCTCTGAGTTTGCATTAAATTCCGTTGAGTTTGCATCAACTAAACCGGCAACATTTCGTGCGTATTCAATAAGCGCAACCTGCATACCTAAACAAATACCTAAGTAAGGCACTTTGTTTTCACGAGCATATTTAGCCGCTAAAATCTTACCTTCAACACCACGACCACCAAAACCACCTGGCACTAAAATAGCATCTAAGCGAGAAAGAATATCCGTTCCTTTAGTTTCTAAGTCTTGTGAATCAACGTATTGAATATTAATAGTTAAACGATTTTTTAGTCCCGCATGTTTTAATGCTTCGTTTACTGATTTGTATGCATCCGGTAATTCAATGTATTTACCAACCATACCAATTGTCACTTCACCCGTTGGGTTAGACTCTTGATACAATACTTGTTCCCACTCAGCTAAATCAGCCTCAGGCGCGTCTAAATGGAAACGACGACATACAAAGTTGTCTAACTCTTGCGACTTTAATAACGCAGGGATTTTATAAATACTGTCTACATCAGGCAGTGAAATAACGGCTTTTTCTTCAACGTTTGTGAACAATGCAATTTTTGCACGCTCGTTATTTGGCAGCTTACGGTCTGAGCGACAAATAAGAATATCTGGTTGAATACCGACTGAGCGTAACTCTTTAACTGAGTGCTGAGTTGGTTTTGTTTTCACTTCACCGGCAGGGCCTAAGAATGGCACTAGCGTTAAGTGAATAAATAGCGCACGTTCACGACCAATCTCTGTACCCATTTGACGAATAGCTTCGATAAATGGTTGTGACTCAATATCGCCTACCGTACCACCAATTTCAACGATTGCTATATCATGGCCTTCTGCGCCATCATAAACACGTTGCTTAATATCATTAGTGATATGAGGAATAACTTGAATTGTTGCGCCAAGATATTCGCCACGTCTTTCACGACGAAGTACATCTTCATATACGCGCCCTTGCGTAAAGTTATTACGGCTGGTCATTTTGGTGCGAATAAAACGTTCGTAGTGACCTAAATCAAGGTCCGTTTCTGCGCCGTCTTCGGTAACGTATACTTCACCGTGTTGAATTGGGCTCATTGTGCCTGGGTCAACGTTGATGTAAGGATCCAGCTTTAAAATGGTAACATCTAAGCCACGGGCCTCTAAAATAGCGGCCAACGATGCTGCTGCAATACCTTTACCCAACGAAGAAACAACTCCGCCAGTAACGAAGATAAATTTTGTACTCATGCGAACCCTAGAATATCAGGAATTAAAAGGAATATAATACCCAAACAAGTGATTTTGGAATATAAACAAGACGGGGCGAAATTGTACCAAAACATAGCTAAGCAATCCAGCTAAAATTGGTAAATCTGTGCACAAAAAACAAACATTTTTTATGTCCCTATTTATTTAGTTTTTTTATCGCATCCCATGCTGCATCCATTTCCTCTAAAGACGCAGAATCAATACATTTACCCTGTGCAATTAAGTAGTTTTGTACCTTTTCAAACCGTGCAGAAAACTTATCGTTGGCACTGCGAAGCAGTTGTTCGGGGTCGCGTTTAACATGGCGCGCTACATTAACGGTAGCAAACAGCAAATCACCTAGCTCTTCTGCTGTATGATCTGAGTATGGGTCATGAGCTAAGGCTTCTTCCACTTCTTCAACCTCTTCACTCACTTTATCAATAGCACCGTGATAAGTCGGCCAATCAAACCCTAACGCAGCGACCCGTTGCTGAATTTTTTTAGCTTTTGTTAAGCTAGGTAAACTGTTTGGTATATCTTGCCAAAGTACTGAGCTTTGACCTTGGGGTTTAGCCGCACGCTCTTGTGCTTTTATTGCTTGCCACTGCGCAGCTAATTCGGCATCGGTTTTAGGTGTGTCTTGCGCTGAAAATACATGCGGATGACGACGCACCAACTTTTCATTTAACTGTGCCACTACATCGTTAAAATTAAATAATTGCTGCTCTTGTGCTAGTTGCGCATAAAACACAATTTGAAATAGTAAGTCGCCTAACTCATTTTTTAAATCGCTTAAATTATTCGTTTCAATACAATCAGCCACTTCATAGGCTTCTTCAAGAGTATGCGGCACGATTGACGCAAACGTTTGCTTGAGATCCCAAGGGCATCCGCCCTCAGGGTTTCTCAGTGTTTGCATTATTTCCAGCAGTTGGCTTAAAGCCTCATTATTAGCCTGATTACTGCCCTCGTTTTGCACTGTGCACCCCTTCTATCTGGTGTAACTTAGAAAGCACTTTATTTGTGCCTTGTAAGTCATGCACTTCTATTTGCATCACAAAAATAGCCGTTTGAGTGCTATCAACCGTGTTGACATTCATATTGAGCACATTGACTTTTTCATTCGCCAAAGCAGAACTAATATCACGAATTAAACCAGACCGATCGCTGGCTTCAATACGAATAGTTAACGCGTAGGAGCTGCTAATATCATCTGACCAACTTACTGAAATAACGCGCTCTGGGTGCTTGTTTTTTAAATTACTAAACGAGTCACAATCCTCACGATGCACGGCAATGCCACGGCCTTGGGTAATATACCCAATAATTTCATCCCCAGGTACAGGGCGGCAACAGCGAGCAACATGACTCATTAAACTGCCTACTCCATCAACCACAATACCGTTTTTATCGCCAGTTACTTTACTGGGCGATTTAAAGCGAATAACCGGCTCGTGCTCCGTTCTATCGGTAATAAAGTTAAGCATTTGGTTAAGGCGAATATCGCCTGCACCAATGGCGACCATTAAGTCATCAAGCTCTCTAAAGTTAAAGCGCTTTATCGCTGGGTCTAAATCTTTGTAAGTTAACTCTAACTTTTGTAATTCGTTATCAAGGATTTCTTTACCCGCACTTAAATTTTTATCGCGGTCGAGCTGTTTAAACCAATGGTGGATTTTGGCTCTAGCGCGAGACGATTTAATATAACCCAGCGACGGGTTCAACCAATCACGGCTTGGATTTGGCTGCTTTTGGGTCAGTATTTCAACCTGATCGCCGGTACTTAATTGATGAGTAAACGGCACTATTTTGCCAAATATTTTTGCACCAATGCATCGATGACCCACATTGGAGTGAATGTAGTAAGCAAAATCAAGAGGCGTTGCCCCTAGCGGTAAGTCAAAAATATCTCCACGTGGAGTAAACACATAGACCCGGTCTTCAACCACTTGGTTTTTAAGCTCTTGCGCTAAATCGCTGCCATCAACCACTTCTTCTTGCCATTGCAGTAACTTACGCAACCAGCTAATTTTTTGCTCATAGCCTGAACCACGCCCTGGTAACGCACCTTCTTTGTACATCCAATGTGCGGCAACGCCCAGCTCTGCATCTTGATGCATGTCGTGCGTTCGGATCTGAATCTCAACAGTTTTACCTTCGGGGCCAAATACTACGGTATGAATAGATTGATAGCCATTTTGTTTTGGGGTCGCAACGTAATCGTCAAATTCTTTATTTAAATGGCGCCAATTAGTGTGCACTATGCCTAGGGCACCGTAGCAATCTTGCAGGCGCTCAACCACAATTCGCATCGCGCGTATGTCAAACAGCTGATCAAACTCGTAGTTCTTTTTCGCCATTTTTTTATAAATGCTGTAGATATGTTTTGGCCTGCCGTATACCTCGGCTTTAATACCCGCTTCATGTAGGCGCTGTTTTACTTGCTCAACCATATCAGCCATATACGCTTCACGGGCAAGGCGCTTATCATCAAGTTGTTTAGCTATATTTTTATAAATATCTGGGTGTAAATAGCGAAAGGCTAAATCCTCTAGCTCCCACTTTAATTGGCCAATACCAAGGCGATTAGCAAGCGGTGCAAATATATCCGCAGTCTCTTTGGCTGCAATCACTCGCTCTTCTTCAGCGGCATCTTTTACGTTGCGTAAATGGCACACCTGTTCGGCTAATTTAATCACCACGGCACGCACATCTTCCACCATAGCAAGCAACATACGGCGAATATTATCGACCTGCACGGTACCATTGCCTTGATGAGCTAACGTACTTATGGTGGCCATTTGCGACACACCCGTTAATAACACCGCAACATGATTTCCTAAATGCTCTTCGACAGCGTCAATGCTCACTACATCATTTAAATAATAAGGGGTTAAATAGGCGGTGGCTAACGAGTCAGCATCTAAATTTAGCTCAACCAAAATCTCCACCATCTCTATGGCGGTATTTTGGCGTTCGCTATTATCGCAAGTTTGGCAAAGTTGCTGTGCTTTATTGAGTAAGCTAATTTTTTCCTGAGACAAATCAAGAGATTCTACGCGTGAAAAAAAGTCACCCGTTTTGTCATGTTGATGAGATTGACGTGTCGCTACCATAATGCGCTTTACCTCCGTTGAAATAACGCCATAGTTTCGATATGCCCCGTATGAGGGAACATATTCATTAGCCCTATTTTATTAAGCTCAAAGCCGGCTTGCGAAATAATAGCGCTGTCACGGGCTAAGGTAACAGGGTCGCAAGAGACATATAAAATCGCTTTAAACTGCGTTAATGGAAGCTGCTCTAAAACTGCCATAGCACCAGTGCGAGAGGGGTCGAGTACTAAAATATCTAACTCTTTATTAAACCACGGCGCTTTTTTAATACTCGTGGTTAAATCAAAGCAATGAAATTGAGTATTTGTAATAGAGTTAGTGTGCGCATTTTGCGTCGCTAATGCAACCGCCGAAGTAACGCCTTCAATTCCTGTTACTGTTTTAGCCTGCTTTGCTAACACTAAAGAGAAGTTACCAATACCACAAAATAAATCCAGTATATTTTCATCACCTTGTAATGCTAACCAGCTCGCCGCTTGAATTAACATTGCCTGATTTACGCTCGCATTGACCTGAATAAAGTTATTTAGTCCAAATTCAAATTTTATATCTAACTGATCAAGCTTATAAAATGGCATCGCTAAATGGGCATGATCAATCATATCGCTATCACTTTGCCACACTAATTGCCAATGATGTGCCGAGACACTTTGCTCAACAAACGCTTTATCTGTGGGCGAAATGGCTTTTGTATGACGAATAACAATAAAGTGTTGCTCATCTGCAGCGCATAACTGCAAATGACTTATACTGTGCAGCGCCTTATTATGATTAATTATGTTATCAAATACGTTAAATACCTCTGCAAATACGTCACTTAATACTGGGCAATGATTAATGCTAACAATACTTTTAGAGCCACGTGCTCTATAGCCTACCCGCATTTTTTTTGCTGCTTTGTCGAACATTACGGCAATGCGGGCACTACGTCGGTAATGCGTTGCTTGGCTTAGCAGCGGAGCTTGCCAGTTCAAATCAGTTAATTTTGCAAACTTGGCAAATAATTGATTTACCGCCGCTTGCTTTTCAACGACTTGTTGTGTGGCATCTAAATGCTGTAACTGACAACCACCGCATTGGCTGTAGTGTTCACAAATGGGTGTGGTGCGATATTCACTGGCTTTGAGTATTTTAAGCGTGTCAGCTTGGCTGTAACGTGCTTTATCATCAACTAACTTGGCTTTTACTCGCTCACCAGGTAATGCCCCACTGACAAAACACACTTTATTATTGTACTTAGCAATACCACGTCCGTGGTGATCCATTGCCGTTATATCAAGTTCAAGTGATTGCTGTTGAAGTGGTTTTTTCTTTGCTTTAAATATTTGTGCCATTAGGCATTACCTTAAAGGGTTGATGAATCACGTCTCTACCTAGATACTTTGAGAATAACTATGAGTATGTATATACTCACATTCAATAAAAATGATAATAATGCTCAGATTATGACCAAACTAGGCTTGCGCGATTCTGTTTTAACACTCACCCTGATCCCCACAGTGATCATCGGGCTATTACTAGGTGGTTATTTTACAATAAATCGTTACATTGAGCTTGATGAAATTTTATATCAACAAGGCACAACGATTGCTGAACCTCTGGCTATTGCACTTGAACAACCTTTACTGGAAAAAAATAAAAAACTGCTTAATCGCATTATTCGCTATACACACAATAAACACTCCCCTTCGATTAAATCGATTGCCATCTTTAATGATAACAACCAACTTATTATAACCAGTAATTATCATCGCTCATTCGACACTTTAATTGAGCAAACGCAATTAAATGGCTTTAAAGCCACCTATGTTCAGCAAAGTGAAGACTTAGTAACCTTTTTCACCCCTATCATTAACCATACAACCCCCAATAGCGACTGGAATACTTCTGAGTTCCAAACCTCGTTGGGCACCGTTGTGATTCAGCTTAACCGCGACAAAGCTGTTATTGGCCAACAACGTGCATTATTGGTCAGCGGTATTATTATTATTCTCGCCTTAGTATTAGCCGCTATTTTAGCGCTAAGACTTAGTCGGATGTTTATGACCCCGCTTAATAAGTTAGTACTTGCTACCGACAGGTTGATTGAAGGTAAAAGACAAACCGGATTAACTGAACCCATGAATGGCGAGTTTGAGTTATTACGTGAGGGGCTCAATACCATCTCGCATTCTATGGTGATGCAAAAAGATGAAATGCAAAAAAATATTGATCAGGCAACCAGCGATTACCGCGAAACGCTTGAACAATACGAAACACAAAATATCCAGCTCACCATGGCTAAAAAAGAAGCGCAGGATGCTAACCGTGTTAAATCTGACTTTTTAGCTAAAATGAGTCATGAGTTACGCACCCCACTTAACGGGGTTATTGGATTTACCCGCCAGCTTTATAAAACGCCTCTGAATAAAAACCAAAAAGATTACCTTGATACCATAGAGCTTTCGGCTAACAGCTTAATGACTATTATTAGCGACATATTAGATTTCTCCAAGTTAGAAGCCGGAGCCATGGAGCTTGAGTCTATTCAGTTTCAACTGCGCGATAGCGTAAACGAAGTTATGACCTTACTAGCACCTAGCGCACACGACAAACAACTTGAGCTTTCTATTTATATTAATCCTCAGGTGCCTGATCACTTAACTGGCGACCCCACACGGTTTAAACAAGTGCTGATTAACTTGTTAAGTAACGCGATTAAATTTACTGAAAAAGGCGCGATAAAAGTTGATATTAGCCATCGTTTGCTTGATGAAGAGCGCACCTCTGTCTTAGTGTCAGTCGCAGATACTGGGGTAGGTATTCCAGCAGATAAACAAGACGCGCTATTCACCGCCTTTGGTCAAGCCGACTCCAGTATTACCCGCAAATTTGGCGGTACCGGCTTAGGGCTTATTATTACTAAACATATCGTTGAAGCAATGAGCGGCCGTATTACCTTAAATTCAGCCCCTGGTAGCGGTACTTGTTTTACCTTTAATGGCGTATTTAGATTACCAAATCATGTATTTATCAACGATTTGCCTACCCAGTCATTAATTGGTAAACGTGTTCTTTATTTAGAGCCGCATAAGCATACCCATCATGCTGTTGTCTCATTATTACAAGAGTGGAAAGTCAGTGTCACTCCTTGCTATAACGAAACCGAATTTTTAGAGTGCATAAGAAATTCAGAGATCAATTTTGATATTTGTCTTATTGGTCACATGGCATCAGTTGACGATATGCAGCGTTTAAAAAGCTATGTAAAAGCGGTTAGAGAATCAACCGATTATTTATATTTAATGCTCAATACCGTATCGCACAACATGCGCGAAGCCTTCATCGGCAGCGGCGCTGACGCCTGTTTGAGTAAACCTCTTAATCACCGAAAGCTATGTGAGCTATTAGCTGCGCCTTATCGACTCGACCACCCGGCACATAATATAGAACAGCATGAACAAACCCTGCTGCCGCTAAAGGTGTTAGTGGTGGATGATAATGACGCTAATTTAAAATTAATTTACACCCTACTCAACGAGCAAGTTGAATTAATTGATACCGCACATAATGGGTCACAAGCGTATAGTTTAAGCAAAAGCCATAAATATGATGTGATTTTTATGGATATTCAAATGCCTATAATGGATGGTATTACAGCCTGTAAACTCATTAAAGAGTCATCTTTGAATGAAGATACCCCTATTATTGCCGTGACGGCGCATGCACTTAATAGTGAAAAAGAACAGTTATTAAAAGATGGTTTTGAAGGTTATTTAACTAAGCCTATCGATGAAGATATGCTAAACCAGATTATTTGCGATCATAGCCCGCAATTACCAGTGAGTCGTGATAAGTCAAAAAGCACATTTGAACATAGCCCTGCCCCTTTTGATAGCACTCGGCTTGATTGGACGCTGGCATTGCAACGTGCAGGCGGTAAAGCAGAATTAGCCAATGAAATGCTTAATATGTTACTGCTAAGCGTGCCCGAAACCCTAAACTTACTAAATCAAGCAATAAGCAGCGAAGATTGCCCTCAAGTACTTAGCGTTATCCATAAATTTCATGGCGCATGCTGCTATACAGGTGTACCAAAATTAAAAACATTGGCTGAAACGATCGAAACATCACTTAAAAATGAATGTACGCTTGAGAATATTGAGCCCGAGTTATTTGAGTTGCAAGACGAGCTTGAAAACTTACTTGTTGATGCCAACATTGATATCAGTAATAAATAAGCTCGTCTTTAATATTGTTAATTATAACTTTACGCGCGAGCTTCAAGCATTAAGCGTTTCATATCACGAACCGCTTTATCTAAACCGTCAATGGCTGCGCGGGCAATAATAGCGTGGCCAATGTTTAGCTCATAAATCTCTGGCATCGCTGCAATTGGTTTTACATTGTGATAATGCAGACCATGGCCAGCATTAACAATTAAACCAATACTGGCTGCATATTTCACGCCTTGGCGAATGTGCTCGAGCTCTTTGGCGGTGTCTTCATCGTTGGTGGCATCTGCGTAAGCCCCAGTGTGAATTTCAACATAAGGTGCACCACACGCTTTTGCTGCATCTAACTGCGCTTTATCAGCATCAATAAACAGTGATACTTTAATTCCAGCTTGCGTTAATGTTTTAGTTGCAGCGGCTATTTTATCGATATTGCCTGCCACATCTAAGCCCCCTTCAGTGGTAAGCTCTTCACGTTTTTCAGGCACTAAGCATACATATTCAGGTTTAACCTCAAGTGCAATAGCAATCATTTCATCGGTTACTGCGGTTTCAAGGTTCATACGTGTTTGAATAGTTTTAGCCATTACATACACATCGCGGTCTTGAATGTGTCTGCGGTCTTCGCGTAAATGAATAGTAATGCCATCAGCACCGGCATGCTCTGCAACACTTGCTGCATGGGCAGGATCAGGATAAGAAGTGCCTCGTGCTTGGCGAAGCGTTGCAATATGATCTACGTTCACGCCTAGAAGAATATCTTTCATTTTTGTACCTGTGAAATTTGTTTATTGAGAGGCCGTAAATAATTCACGACTTTTTAATGGTTTGTTGCCCAACAATGGTTTTAATAAATAACGACTTAATTGCTTTGCCATATATAACACATCCGCTTGGCTAAAGTCATGATTTGCTATGGCATTGAGTTGTGAACCAGTAAACCCAGAACGCGAGTCGTGTTGCACCGCAAAGCCCACTTCTGCAAAGTAGCTATACGTTTGCGTGTCATCAATTGGCTCACCATCCGCATCAAAACTAAAATCAACCCCATAACCTAGTAGCTCTAGCAATTGAAACTCATAAGAGCGAAGCACTGCTTGCATGTCAGTCCCGCTATTAAGGTTTTCTAGGTGAGTTTTATAAAGTTGAAAAACCTGATCAATGGGTTCATTAATCGGCACAATTCGGTTGGTTAATTCATTTAAATAAAAGCCACAGTAAAGCTTATCACCGGTTAAAAATAACGGATTACCATGAAGCTCAAATTTATTGATGTACTTTAAATCGTATTTGCCATTGTAATGGACGAGTAAGGCTTGAAATGGTTGGAGTTGGGCTTTGTATTTAGTGGCCTGGCGGCCACTAACTCGTGCGAGCATTCTAAGCTGGCCAACGCCTTCTACTAGCATATCGAGCATTACTTGCGAGTCGCTATATGGACGCCGATGTAATAAATAAGCTTTATAGAAATCGCTGTCCATAAATTATGCTGCGTATAAAATGTTAATCTTCACCGTAACCTAAGCTTCTTAAGGCACGCTCATCGTCAGCCCAGCCCGATTTAACTTTAACCCACAGTTCTAAAAACACTTTATTTTCAAGCATTTCCTCTAAGTCTTTACGCGCTTCACGGCCGATTACTTTTAGCTTTTCGCCTTTGTTACCAATTACCATGCGCTTTTGCGTTTCACGCTCAACTAGTATCAGGCCATTAATATGCCAAATACCGTTTTCTTGCCATTTAAACTGCTCTATTTCCACAGTCACTGAATACGGTAACTCTTCACCCATAAAGCGCATTAGCTTTTCACGGATAACTTCAGCCGCCATAAAGCGCATTGAGCGGTCAGTTACGTAGTCATCAGGAAAATAAAATTCGCACGGTGGTAAACGCTTAGTCACTTCTTCTTTGATCAGGTTAATGTTTTTACCCTGAGTCGCAGATACGGGCATAATACCTACAAAATCAAACTTATCGCCTAAAAACTTCATATGTGGAAGTACAAGGTCGCGATCTTTCACTTGGTCAATTTTGTTAATAACTAACAATACCGGCTTGCCACTTTGGCTTACTTTGTTAAGTACCATGTCGTCATCGGCATTCCAATGAGTGCCTTCAACCACAAAAATGATCAGCTCAACATCACCAATTGAGCTAGACGCTGCACGGTTCATTAAACGGTTAATAGCACGCTTTTCTTCAACGTGCAGGCCTGGGGTATCGACGTACACCGCTTGGTGCTTACCCTCAGTATGAATACCCATAATACGGTGGCGCGTGGTTTGTGGCTTACGTGAGGTAATACTGACTTTTTGCTCAATAATTTCATTAAGCAGTGTTGATTTACCCACATTAGGACGGCCAACAATCGCAACCATGCCACAAAATGTGTCTATTTCGCCTTCATGAGGCTGTATTAAGGTATCAAGATTCATTTTTAAGTATCTTCAATGCTTTTTCGGCCGCTTTTTGTTCGGCTTTACGCCGTGAGCTGCCAACAGAAATAATGCTATCCATTCCATCAACGATACATTCAACCGTGAATGTTTGATTGTGTGCCTGACCTTTAGTATCAACTACGGTGTAGCCTGGTAATGATAGCTTACGAGCTTGCAAATACTCTTGCAGCAGGGTCTTAGGATCTTTTTGGTTAAGCCCTGGTGAAATAGCATCTAAACGTGATTCATACCACGCTAAAATAAGCTCGCCGCAGCGATCTATGTCTGAATCTAAAAATACAGCGCCAATAATAGCTTCAACTGCATCCGCTAGGGTTGACTCGCGTCTAAAACCACCACTTTTTAGCTCGCCAGGACCTAAGCGTAGGTAATCACCAAGCTCAAATTCAAGGCCAAATTCAGCTAACGTCTGACCGCGAACTAAAGTCGAACGCATTCGACTTAAATCGCCTTCGCGTGCTTTAGGAAATTTAGCGTACAGCGCATTGGCAATGACAAAGCTCAAAATTGAGTCGCCCAAAAATTCGAGTCGCTCGTTATGTTGACCTTTGTGGCTGCGATGCGTCATTGCTTGCTCAAGTAACCCTTGATCAGCAAATGTGTAGCCAATTCTTTTGTATAACTCTGTTACATTTTTTTTCATTGTTACTGAATATTACCTAGGCGTTCAAAACGAACACCAGTTGGAACCCATCCTGGTAAAATGTCATCTGGGCCATTATCAAATTCAAAACTCATCCATATAAAGACAGCTTTACCCACCAAGTTTTCTTTTGGTACAAAGCCCCAAAAGCGACTATCTTGGCTGTTATCGCGATTATCACCCATCATAAAGTAATGATCAGCTGGAACCACCCATTCATCCGCAGGTGTGCCCAATTGCTGGTAGTAACGCCCCTTACGTTCAGGCGATTTTGGGTTGATTAAAATGTCATGGTTAGTCGTGGTTAAATCTTCATTTAAACGCGCTAAATCCATTGGGCCTTGCTTAAATTCATTATCATTAATTAATTTAAAATCAATTTTATTGAATTCATTACAAAGAAGTGCGCCCTTTTGAACTTCACCTTCTTCGCATTTTGGTTGAATATATAAACGCTTATCACGATAAACAATTTTATCGCCAGGTAAACCTATAGCACGTTTAATATAGTCCACTCTCTCATCTAACGGGTATTTAAAAACAACAATATCGCCACGCTCTGGTTCGCTTACATCCACTAATTGGCTGCGCCATACTGGGTCTTTAATCCCATAAGAATACTTTTGCACTAAAATAAAATCACCCACTAATAAGGTGGGCATCATTGAACCCGATGGGATCTGAAACGGCTCAAAAATAAATGATCTAAAAATAGTGATAGCAGCAATCATCGGAAAAATCGACTTTGCTGTTTCAGTAATCATTGGCTCAGGCGCAATCAATGCTGCGGTTTCTTCATCAAGTTGACCACCGGCAGAAGTTTGAGCAATTGCTAAACGTTCTTGCCTTTTAGGGGCAAACATTAAGTGATCTATTAACCATATTAGACCTGAGCCTAAAGTTAACAACACCAATAAAACTGAAAAGTAGCCAGCCATTTATTATCCTTTATTTTTATTTACCAACTTTCAAAATGGCTAAGAACGCTTCTTGAGGCACTTCAACGTTACCAAGTTGCTTCATTCGTTTTTTACCATCTTTTTGTTTTTGAAGTAATTTCTTCTTACGGCTCACGTCACCACCGTAACATTTAGCGATTACGTTTTTACGTAGTTGCTTAACAGTTGTTCGGGCGATTACATGTTGACCAATTGCTGCCTGAATCGCAATATCAAACATTTGACGTGGTATAAGTTCTTTTAACGCATCAGCAAGCTGTCGACCACGTGATTGTGCGCTGTCGCGGTGAACAATGATAGCCAATGCATCCACACGCTCGCCATTGATAAGTATATCTACACGTACCATGTCTGAGGTTTGGAAATGCTTAAAGTTATAATCAAGCGAGGCAAAACCACGGCTTGTTGATTTTAGCTTATCAAAGAAGTCCATTACCACTTCAGCCATTGGCAGTTCATACGTTACTGCAACTTGCTTACCGTGATAACTCATTTTAGTTTGCATACCGCGCTTATCAACACATAAGGTGATTACGCTGCCTAAGTACTCTTGTGGAACTAAAATATTAGCTTCTACAACCGGCTCACGTATCTCTAAAATATCGTTAACTGGCGGAAGATCAGACGGGTTATCAATTTGCGTCGTGCCCTCTTTAGTTACGACCTCGTAAATAACCGTTGGTGCTGTGGTGATTAAATCAATGTCGTATTCACGCTCTAAACGCTCTTGGATAATTTCCATGTGCAGCATACCTAAGAAGCCACAACGGAAACCAAACCCTAACGCAGTTGAATTTTCTGGTTCAAAGAATAACGAGGCATCGTTTAAGCTTAGTTTGTTAAGTGCATCGCGGAATGACTCGTAATCATCAGAGGCTATTGGGAACATACCCGCATAAACTTGCGGCTTAATTTTTTGAAAACCAGGTAAGCGCAGTGGTGCTGCATTTTTTTGATGCGTGATAGTATCGCCCACCGGTGCACCGTGTATTTCTTTAATACCGGCAATAACAAAGCCTACTTCACCAGTGCGTAAAATACCGGTATTGGTTTGTTTAGGCGTAAAAATACCTACATTATCAGCGGTATGTACGTTCTCGTTTGACATGATTTTAATTTTGTCGCCCGCGCGAAGTTCGCCATGTTTGATACGCACTAGCGATACAACGCCTTGGTACGGGTCAAACCAAGAATCGATAATTAGCGCTTGTAATGGCGCGTCTTTATCACCAACTGGTGGCGGTACATCTTTAACGATCATTTCAAGTACTTCAGCAATACCTACACCTGTTTTGGCGCTACATTGCACGGCATCAAGGGCATCAATACCAATAATGTCTTCAATTTCTTCGGCTACACGTAATGGATCAGCTTGTGGTAAATCAATTTTATTAAGTACCGGTATAACTTCTAAGTCCATTTCAATGGCGGTGTAACAGTTTGCTAATGTTTGCGCTTCTACGCCTTGACCAGCATCAACAACGAGCAGTGCCCCTTCACAAGCCGCTAAAGAACGCGATACTTCATAGGTAAAGTCAACGTGCCCAGGGGTGTCGATAAAGTTAAGCTGGTAAGTTTCACCATCATTCGCTTTATAATTTAAGGTTACACTTTGTGCCTTGATGGTAATGCCACGTTCACGTTCAATATCCATTGAATCCAGAACTTGCTTCTGCATTTCACGGTCGGTTAAACCACCACAAACTTGGATCAAACGGTCAGAAAGGGTCGATTTACCATGGTCAATGTGGGCGATGATCGAAAAATTACGGATATGCTTCATAAACTGGATTCTAAACTTCTATTTTAAAGGACTAAGGTCATATGCCTAAATAACTTGAAAATACTTGCTGTGTATTTTCAAGTTACTGTGGCATAAAAACGCAATTTTACATTTAATTGGCGTCAATCACCATCTATTTGAGTTAAAGGGAGGCTAATTGGATGAATTTTTATCACTTTTATCTCATGTCTTAATGATTTCACCCATGTTTTAGCAATTAAAAAGCCGGTGATCCCACCCAATATCGCGGCTAAAATTTGCCAGCCTTCGGCTAACAATATCAATTCACTGGCTATTAAAGCGAATATTAAACTCAAAAACAAAGGCAGCATGTAAACTGCAAAGGCATGCTTTACAACATGGCTATCATCCAATGACAAAGTTACTTTTTGGCCTATTTCTAACTGTGTTTCAAATTTATAAGGTAATGTTTTTTTGGCGGTACCAAATAACTTACTAAACACTTGTGAGCCACAGCGTCCATTACAGCCTTCACAGGCCTGTTTTTGTTGGGCTTCTAAATGCGCAACGTGGCCACTAAGGGCCACGACGGTTAACGTTTGTTCAATCATAGTTTAGTTACTTTATAATGCCCGCGATACAGACTCAGCAATGGCTTTGGCACTCATGGTTGGAATGTTTCCCACCACAGAGACATCAAAATTTCCGCCGTTGTGTACATAAATCGTAGTTGCCCCTGAGGTGAGGGCACCGCTTAAACGCTTACCCGGTAGTGGTCGTTGTACAAACACCGATACTTCAACAAACCCATCAGAAAATAAATAATAATCTGTTAATTCATTATTTAAGTCGAGCTTATGCCTGTCTGACTTAAGTAATTCAAACCCCTCAGGTAACCAGCCAATAGTCCAGTTCATGGCATTCGCTTTAGTTTGTTCATCAATTGAATTGGCAGGTAATGGGGTTGGAAAGTTACGATTAAGCACTTCTAATAATAAGTTTGCCGGTTGCTCAGTCACGCTAATATGAGTGAGCTGTAATTGCTCAAGCGCTTCACCTTGATGATTAACATACGCCGCTTTTAATAATAACGACGACTCAGTATCAATCCATATCCAATAGTTGTATTTATCTTCGTTTTTAGATTCTATTCGAACTAATTGCGCAGGACGCCCAGCAATACGGCCTTTACCACCAAGCACAAAATCATAATGCGCACTTAAGCGGTTAATATCTTTAAAAAGCACTTCAGGAATAGGGCCGGCAATTGAGTCGGTTGTTAATGAATACGGCTCTGATTGTGGCTCAAAATAGGTAACTTGGTTGTCAATGCGGATCATTTCAAGGCCAGCACCGTTGAGTAAACTCAAATGCTCAAGCTCAACGTCCCCCTGTTTAGCATGCACCCAACGGTAGGGCTCCATACTTTTGCCTTTAACAACAACAAAAGAGGCATCAAAATTACGTGTATGAACTGCACTGGCCATTTCAAGCAGTAAATCTTTAGCGGGGTTTGTGTCATTGGCAAAAGCATTAAAACTTAACACCAACGACATAACAAAAGTTATTACTTTCATCTAATTAGTTTTTTTCCTCTTGCGACGTTTCATCTGTTTTCGCAGTTTTCAACGAATGAGCCACACGTGCTTGACGCTGGTGTTCAAGTACTAGAGCGCCAATACGTTGCTGTTGAAGCTCTCGTAAGCCTTGCTCTGCGTTCTCTAGCGCCGGTGCTGATGAATAACTCACTGGCGATGCCATGCCGGTTAACGGCGTGGTTTGTAATAAAGGAATTTCGTTTTGCACAGCATCTTCACCTTGCGGCAAGGTGTTCACGCCAACAATAGTAAACATTGCCACGCTAGCTGCAATTGCTAACTGCGCAACCGGCTTGCGCCAATTAAACGCCACGATTTTATTATCGGCTTCAGTATTTACCGGCTTTGCCACACTTTCAGACTGGCTAAAGTCTGCATAAACCGGCTCACTATCAAGTGCTAATGAAATGCGATCGCTAATATCAAAATCCATATTTTTGTTGTTTTCTTTAGCTCGCATTGCATCACCGATTAACGCGTAACGGCCAAATGTAGCTACATCAGCAGATGCAATCTCGGCATCATTTAATGCTTGCTCACCGTCAAGTAATGCTGATAACGATTCGTTATCTAAGCGGTTAACGTGTGCTTTTGTCATACTAAGACTCGCCTATTAATGGGTTTAATTTGTTATCAATTGCTTCACGGGCACGAAAAATACGCGAACGCACCGTCCCGACTGGGCAATCCATCACCACGGCTATTTCTTCATAGCTCATCCCCTCAATTTCTCTAAGGGTAATCGCGGTTTTAAGATCTTCAGGCAAACTATCAATCGTATTAAAAATAACAGCGCGTACTTCTTCGCTTAATAGTAAATTTTCAGGTGATGCGTTTGAACGCATTGAATCAGCACCCTCATAAAACTCGGCATCGTCAGCATCTATATCATTTGCTGGCGGTTTACGCCCTTGAGCCACTAAGTAATTTTTAGCACAATTAACGGCGATACGGTAAAGCCAAGTATAAAAAGCACTGTCACCACGAAAGTTTGGAAGGGCACGATACGCTTTGATAAACGCCTCTTGTGCTACATCAGCAATGTCACCCTGATTTGATACATAACGTGAGATCAAACCGGCAATCTTGTTCTGATACTTCTTAACTAATAGGTTAAAGGCGTTTTTATCTCCCTGCTGAACCCTTTTCACTAACGCTAAATCTAATTCCTGCTCGCTCATTCGAGCCGGTACTCCTCTGATTGATTCTTGCTTATTATTCATAGTGTCGCCATTGTTCACACCTACTCTGACCCTTAGATGAATAAAAAGTTCTGCTTCATATTGTTTTTTTATAAAATAGCTAAAAAATTACGTATTTATACGCTAAAACCACTTCGTGGTAGTGCTACAAATATGGTACAACTATAAGTATTAAAAATAAATATTGCTCTATCTGAGCATTGTAACCGCAAAGTACCTCACAGATGAACCAAAATAAACATCACATTACCGATGTCGCTATTATTGGTAGCGGCGCAGCAGGCTTATCACTTGCTTTATCTTTGGCTAATTACTGTAACGTTACCGTAATTAGTAAAGGTGAATTAACCGAAGGTTCTACTCTTTATGCCCAAGGCGGAATTGCCGCTGTTTTTGATAAAAAAAATGACAGTATAGAGTCTCACGTTGAAGATACCTTAGACGCCGGTGGCGGTTTATGCGACAGAGAGGCGGTTCATTACACTGCCAGCAATGCTCATGACTGCCTGCAATGGCTGATTGACCAAGGCGTGCCTTTTGATATGGAGTTTGATAGCAAAGGTAAAGAGCGCTTTCATTTAACTCGTGAAGGTGGGCATAGCCACCGACGCATTTTGCATGCAGCCGATGCCACAGGCAAAGCTGTGCAAACAACCTTGATTAGCCAAGTTCAAGCGCATAGCAATATCACCTTGTTAGAGCATTACAACGCGATTGATTTAATTACCGATAAAAGTATCGGCAAAACGGGTTCACATGTTCATGGCATGTATGTGTGGAATAAAAAAGCCAAAAAAGTAGAAACAATTGGCGCAAAATTTGTTGCCCTAGCAACGGGTGGCGCAAGTAAAGTATACCTTTATACCTCTAACCCTGATGTTTCTAGCGGTGATGGTATTGCCATGGCATGGCGTGCAGGGTGTCGCGTTGCTAATATGGAATTTAATCAATTTCATCCAACCAGTCTTTATCACCCTGAGTTGCAAAACTTTTTAATTACCGAAGCAATGCGTGGTGAGGGAGCCTATTTAAAACGCCCAGATGGCACGCGATTCATGAAAGAGTTTGATGAGCGAGAAGAACTCGCCCCGCGCGACATAGTCGCGCGCGCTATCGATTTTGAAATGAAGCGCCTTGGTGCAAATTGCTTATATTTAGATATTAGCCACAAAGACAAAGATTTTATTATTGAACACTTCCCAACGATTTACGCCAAATGTTTAAGCGTAGGGCTTGATATCACCAAGGAGGCAATTCCTGTTGTCCCTGCTGCGCATTATACCTGTGGCGGCGTTATGACCGACTTTAATGGCAAAACCGACTTAGCTAATTTATACGCTGTGGGTGAAGTGGCTTACACTGGGCTGCACGGTGCTAACCGTATGGCAAGTAACTCATTATTAGAGTGCATTGTATTTGCCCATGCAGCAGCAAAAGACATTTTGAGTAAAATAGAGACCGCTCCTGCACTGGTTGAGTTACCTAGTTGGGATGAAAGCCGCGTATCTAACTCAGATGAAGAAATCGTGATCACCCATAACTGGCATGAGCTGCGATTATTTATGTGGGACTATGTTGGGATTGTGCGCTCAACCAAACGACTTGAACGCGCGCTTCATCGTGTTGAACTATTACAGCAAGAAATCCACGATTACTACGCGAACTTTAGAGTGAGTAATAACTTACTTGAGTTACGTAACTTAGTTCAAGTAGCCGAGCTTATAATTAGAAGTGCTATGGAACGTAAAGAAAGTCGCGGACTGCACTTTACCATTGACTACCCAGAGCAAAACGAAAATCCAACGCCAACTATTTTGACTCCAAAGCGCAATTAATTGCCGCAAGTGTTGCGCGTTTTAAACGCGCGTAGCTTTGCTCATCAACACTATTGGCTGAGATAATCAGCCAATAGTTTTCACTAAAGCCATTAATATACAACCACACACTGCGACCAAGTAATCGGCTTTGCTTACCAATAACCCCTTGAATTATAAGCTTTTCATTCTCAAAACGAAATTGATTTGGCTCTAATAATATAACGCCCTGCTCTGGCTGAGCAGCCACGATTTTTCGCCAAACGATAATGCCAGCAACGATATTAAGCGCAATGCAAAAAAGAGTTGCCAAAATAGAAGTGGTAAATAAGCATAATATTAAAGTTAGCACACAAAAAAAGACCACAACCTGTTTGTGGTCTGTCTGATTATTTGTGACGGTAAACCTATACACGAACTCGGTCTAAAATTAGCTCAACCATACTGTTTAGCTCAACGTCTTTACATTTTTCATGGCCCATAAACCAAGCAAATAAATCTGGGTCTTCTTGTGTTAATAAGCGCTGAAAAGTCGCCTGCTGTTTAGCATCTAACGAATCATAAGCTTCTTCAACAAACGGCATAAACAAAACATCTAGTTCTAACATGCCACGGCGGCAAGCCCAACGGATACGTGCTTTACTATGTATTTCAACCATTTTAAACCTCATATTTAATTAATTCGAGTTTAACAAATGCGCGTTAATTTAACAGCACTAAATTATAAAAAAACAACGCTTGTTGGTGGCTGTACCATCGGCTTTAACTACGTTATTATGTGGTTTCATTTGTTATTGCAAAGAAGGTGTTTATGTCTCTGGTTTATGCATGTCCTTTATCACATCAGGTTATTAGCCTCTCAGGCACAGATAAATTATCTTACCTACACGGACAAATCACTCAAGATCTCAATAAAATCAACAACAACAACTTTTTGTGGACAGGTCACTGTAGCGCAAAAGGTAAGCTGTGGGGTGTATTTAAGCTATTTTCTTACCAGCAAAACTATTATTTAACCGGATCAAGTGCTGAAGTAGAACGCTCACTGGCTGAGTTAAAAAAATACGCTGTATTTGCAAAAGTTGAAATTAATAAAGCCCCAGAGCGATTAATTGGTTTATTAGGTGATGACCTAACTGATTTGCTTACGCAACTTGATATTCACTTTAGTGACAATGCCACAGCATGCGACTTTGCTAACGGCAAAGCCCTTAAACTTGCGCCAAACCGCGTTTTACTTATGGTTGATAGCCAATTTTGCTTACCTGATGAAGTATCTACCCTCGACAACGACGCTATGTGGCAACAGGCCTCACTGCTAGCTGGTGAGCCTCAGTTAAGCGTTGATGCAATTGATGAATATGTGCCGCAAATGGTTAATCTTCAAGCCATCAATGGCATCAGTTTTAAAAAGGGTTGCTACACCGGCCAAGAAACCGTCGCACGTATGAAATACTTAGGTAAAAATAAACGTGCCATGTATATCGTTACAGGGCAAAGTGAAGGATTGCTCGATGCACCCGATATCGAAACCCAGTTAGGTGAAAACTGGCGCCGCGCGGGCAAACTTATTGCGCAAAGCTTTAATGAAAAAACACACACTTTAACTGGCTTAGTTGTGTTGCCAAACGATACTGACACCGCTCAGGTTCTTCGTGCAAAACATACCCCTTCGGTAGAGCTAAACATTCTGCCTCTACCTTACTCTCTTGAAGATGAATAATAGGAATGACTATGATCGTTGCAGCAAATAAAGTGGTAAAAATGCATTACTCTGTACTAGATAATGACGGCAATACCATTGATAACTCATTTGGCGGTGAGCCATTAATTTTTATCGTTGGTACGGGTTACCTGATCTCAGGACTTGAAAACGCGCTGCAAGGCAAACAAGCTGGCGATACACTAAGTGTAAAAGTAGAGCCTGAAGAAGGTTACGGTGAGCGTCATGATCACCTAATGCAAGCAGTGCCAAAATCAATGTTTGAAGGCATGGACATTGAAGTGGGCATGCAATTTCGTGCAACCACCGATGACGGCGACCAGTCAGTCATGATCATCGATATTCAAGACGAAGAAGTGATTGTTGATGGTAACAACCCACTCGCTGGTATTACGCTTAACTTTGATGTAGAAATTTTAGAAGTACGCGATGCAACGGCTGAAGAGCTTGAGCATGGCCATGTACATGGTGAAGGCGGTTGTGGTCACGACCACTAAACCCTAATCCAGTAATAAAAAAAGCGCCTCAGGCGCTTTTTTTATAGCATATTATTATGCGTACGTAATTTAACTTGAGGCTCTGCTGCAGGTGCTTCGCTAGGGGTTATTTTATCTTCAAGCGCAGCAACTAATCCTGCTTGGTCATTAGAGCCTAAGCGGTATTGGCTGCCATCTTTAAGCGTTAATTGCACGGCACTAAAGCCTGATACTGAATAAATCCAACCATCATGCGTAATGCGAATACCAATACCGTGACGGTATGAGTTTTGTACTGCTTTTACGTCAACTATGTCCTCTAGTGCTAATTTTTGACCCGCAACGCCTGGACCAAATGCCCAGCTAATATGGGCTTCATCAACTTTAATGGTTAAACCATGAAATAAAAAACCCACCAGCAATAAAATACCTGCAAATACCATTAACGGCACATCGGCACCCATTAAATTCCATGCAAGTGCAACAAACCCACCTATCCATGCCAATACTACAAATATAAATACCGCATACTGCTTATGCTGATACATAACACTCTCAATTAAAAAGTTAAAAAATTAAAAACTGTATACTAACGTTGCGCTGAGCTCTGAATCATATTTAAGCTTATCTTCTTCAGGCTTAGAGTTATAACGGTACATATAAGCAAACTTGAGCGATACAGCCCCAACCACTTGGCTAATTAAGGCGGTTTCTGACTTTAACCGTGAGTTAAGCCCAGATAAAGACTGCTCTATACTAATGTCTTGATTAAATCGGGTGCGCTTAGATACTAATCGCTCCCATTGCATGGCAATACGTAACAAGTAACCCATTTTGTCTTTATCGTCTTCGCTTATTGTTGACTCATCATCAGCAACGGAGCGATATAAACCAGGGCCAATATCTATATCTACTTTGTTTTTAACCCCTTGATAAATACGTGCACCATAGCCGGTTGCCACCGTACTTTTAAAATCAAGACCGCTAAATTCATCCTCTTCATAATCGCCATAAATAAAGAAAGACGAATTTTTAACACCAACTTTATAGTTACCCTGCGCAGAAACAAACACGCGATTAGCCGTAACATCAGACTGGCCCGTTTCTTCATTTTCGTCACGTTTGTATAAGGAATCTATTTTGAATTGATTACGCCAGTTTTCAAAATCTTGGTAAAGATTACCTTTGAGTTTAAAACTGGTTGAGTTGGTATTACCTCTACTTAAAATAAAACCAAACTCGGTATCACCATAAAGTACTTCGCCTTTGTGTAGCTCATGAATTTCTTCATCAGAGAGCTCCCCATATTGATGAAAATCTTCAAAGGGATCCACTGCCCAGCTGTAGGAGCTAAATAATAAAAGCAGTAATACAACGTACTTTCGCAAAATACATTCTCTTGCAAATGGTAATAATGAAAAGGGGCCGAAAAAGTTATTCACTTTCTTTCCATAAAATATGGCAAAAAGGCGCGTCTTTATCACGGCTAATTAAAATTTTCGCAAATAAGACGTCTTCGTTATCAAACTCAAGGCCTACTAATACTTGAATAAAATGCTCAGGCTCTATTTCTAGTGCAACAAAATCTTGCCACTGTTCATCGGGCTCATCTTCTTCAATAAAGCCAAGTTCTTCACGATGCAGGTTAAATTCTTCAACATCTTTATCACTCAGGTTGTTGGGAGCCAGCTCCAAAAAAATATCATAAGCTTGATGGGTTGCTTCTTCTACCGTAAATAAACGTGGACCTGACATGAGTGGTTAACCTCTGAGCTTTTAAGTTGGCGCCATAATATCAAAAGTTGTTAGTGTTTTGATAAAAAAAACACGTTAAATACTGACTTTTTTACTTTTACCTAATACTTATAGATATTAATGGATTGGTTAGCATTAGGGTCTGTTGGCCTTTCAAGATTAAATTTGCCTTGAAAGATAACAGACCGCAATTGCATTAAAAAATTCACTTTGTTTTTTATTCATCTTCATCCACTTTACTTAGCACGAATAAAAACATAAGCTCAAATAACAGGTCAGAGGAGTGCGAGATGATAAAACTAGAAAAAAAACAGGGCATTGCCACCGTCACATTAAATCGAGTAGAAAAACAAAATGCCTTAAGCTTTACTATGTTTATTGAGCTTAACAAGGTGATTAAAAATATTAAAAAAGATGCCAATATTCGTGCGGTTGTATTAACCGGTGAAGGCGAACACTTTTGTGCAGGGCTTGATATTAACGCGGTTATGGCCTCGCCAATAAATATTATAAAACTCCTATTTAAATGGCTTCCTGGTAATCAAAATTTAGCGCAAAAAGTAGTACTTGGTTGGCAATCATTGAGTGTGCCTGTTATTGCAAAAATAAACGGAAATTGCCTTGGGGGTGGATTGCAAATAGCACTGGGTGCCGATTACCGGATTGTTCACCACGATGCCAAACTCGCCATTATGGAAGCGCGCTGGGGGTTATGCCCAGATATGGGCGCTAATGTTATGCTTTCAGGCTTAGTAAAACGCGACCAAGCGCTTTGGTTAGCAAGTCACGCAAATCCAATAAACGCACAACATGCTTTTGAACTAGGTTTAGTAACCAAAACAACCGACGATACAGATAAAGCAACTAAAGAGATGCTTGATACACTGCTAGCGCGCTCACCTGACACATTAGCTGCAATAAAGCGTGTAACTCAACAAAGCTATAAAGCCCCTGCTCGAAAAATACTCGCTAAAGAAACATGGAGCCAAATTCGCTTACTGATCAACCCTAATACTAAAAAAGCCATTGCTAAAGCTAAAGGGAAAGCTGATATTGAGTTTACAAACGCCAAGCGCTGGTAACATTGATGGTAATACTAAGGCACAATGCATAAAACAGCGTTATTTGTTAAAGTTAGGCTCTTCTATTCTAGTGAGCCAAATTAATGAAATACCTACTAAGTAGCGCAATTATTTTATTGTGCTTGGCAACAAGCAAATTCATTATGCATCTTCTTGATGCAAGTTTTCCTGCTCCTCTACTCGCCATGGTTTTGCTGCTAACGTTACTGTTATTGGGCATAGTTAAAGAACATCAACTCGCTCCCTGCGCATCACCTATTTTGAATGTAATGCCTATTTTCTTTATTCCTGCAGGCGTCGGTTTTATAGAACATTTAGGGCTAATTAAATCACATTGGCCTTTCTTAACTGCGGTCATCTTATTAGTCCCACTCAGTAGTTTAATTTTAGTGGCAAGCCTAGTGGGCTATTTTAAAGGCAGAGCTAATAATGACTAACTTAACCACCAGCATAACCCCCAGCCTATGGTGGTTAACCGTGCCATTTATTATTATTCTCTTTATTGCACTAAGAGCGGTTAATCTTAAAATAAATCAGACTATTTTAAAGTCATTAACCAACCCTGTTTTTTTAAGCATTGGCATTATTGCCCTACTGTTAGTCAACCTTAAATTACCCTATTCACAATTTGCCTCACATAGTCAGTTACTAAGTTGGCTATTAGAGCCGGCCATTGTTGCTTTAGCCTTGCCGCTTTATCAGCAATTTATGCACGTACGTAAAAACTTACTATTAATTGTCGCTACTTGCAGTATAGGTATTGTTAACGCCACACTAGTGGCTTTTGTATTAAGTATTTTATTTGCTGTGCCCTCACAATTGAGCGCCTCTGTTGCGGCACTTAGTGTAACAACCCCTATCACACTGCTGGTTACTGACTCATTAGGAGGAATTAGCTCACTTGCCGCTGCCATGGTTATTTTTATTGGTTTATTGGGGGCTTTGTTTGGCTTTATGTTACTCAAATTAGTTAAGATTTATAACTTTGAGGCACAAGGAATTGCAATCGGTACCGCGTGCCATGCAATTGGTACGGCGGCAGCTATTGCCGAACACCCAAAAATAGGCGCATTTTCATCAGTGGCTATGGCACTCAGTGCATTATTAACCGCAGTGATAGTACCACTATTATATCCAATTTTAGTTAACACTTTGTTATAGTAAGCAGATAACAGTATCGCTAAAAATAGAGCCCAGCATGATCAGTTCCGAAATTCAGCAATTTGAAAAGTACTACGCCCTACTTACCGAGTATTTAGTTACCTACAGTATGCAAATAGTGGGCGCTATTTTTATTCTACTCGTTGGCCTGTGGGTCGCTAAAAAGCTCGCCGAAGTTGTCGCAAACTTAATGACCCGCCATAACATTGATATCACCCTGACTAATTTTGTCAGTAATGTTGTAAAAGTACTGCTGATCATTATGGTGATCATTATTGCGCTTGGTAAAATTGGCATTAGTGTGACCCCATTTGTAGCTGCAATAGGTGCCGCCTCATTAGGCGCAGGCTTAGCGTTACAAGGTATGCTTTCTAATTATGGCGCGGGGCTTGCTATTATTGCTACGCGACCATTTGTGGTTGGCGATACCATAGAAGTAAAAGGCGTTAGTGGCCAAGTAAAAGTAATTGAGCTGGGGCACACCGTATTAATTAATGAAGAAAAAGTAGAAATAACCATTCCTAACAAGCATATTGTTGGCGAAATTCTGCATAACTCATTTAATTATTCACTGGTAAAAGGTGAAATAGACATAGCCTACAGTGCCTGTAGTGATACTGCGATAAGCCTTATTGAAAACGTATTAGTCAATCACGAACTCGTTGCTAAACACCCTAATGCACAAATTGGTATAGAACGTTTTGCTGATAGCGGCGTCACCATTAGTTATCGTTATTGGGTGCCCACCACTAAAATTATTGAAACTAAACTCGCAATAAATGGCGGTGTGTATAAAGCGATTAACGATGCCAATATTGAAATTCCGTTTCCACAACGCATTGTTACGCTTAATAAAAGCGACCTAAAATAAATAAAAACCTTAATATGATTTTAAATCATATTAAATTAATTAAGCGTGCTTACAAATAAAATAATAACGAGTCCTTATGCATCAATCACCTTTTTATCTAGGCGACTGGCAGGTAACACCTGCCAGCAATTGTATACAATGTGCTGAAAAAGTAACGCAATTAGAACCTAAAGCAATGGATGTATTATTATATCTGTGCTTACAAAAAGGCGATATGGTCACCAGCGACGAATTACTCAATCAGTGCTGGCAAAACATTGAAGTAGGCGATAACCCACTGCATAAAACCATCACACAACTGCGAAAAGCACTGGGTGATAAGGCAAGCTCCCCGCTATACATAGAAACCATTCGTAAACGCGGCTACCGTATTATTGCAAAACTTGAGTTTCCATTTGCAGAAGATACATCAAGCTCTATAAACACGTGGCAAGGTGGTTCTCCTTTTTTAGGTTTAAGCGCGTATAACCCAACCGATACCCATTTATTTTTTGGTCGTAACCAAGCCATCACCACCTTACTCGAAAACGTATCAAACCAAGTAAAATCTGGCCGTGCTTTTTGCTTAATACTTGGCCCAAGTGGTACGGGTAAATCGTCGTTAGTCAATGCGGGTATTTTACCAAAGCTACTTGATGAGCGCGGTTATGATGGTATTGGCGTTGTTTCATACACTCAGCTCGACTTTGCAGATGTGCATCAAACTAGACTGTATTTAGATTTAGCCTCAGCCATGCTTGATTGGGATATAAACCAACAACCCGTATTTGAAGGATTAAGCTCGCAAACACTGGCACAGCAATTAGAGCACACAATTGACGAAGTGATAAACACGTTACAAACTGCAATCAGTAAGGCAAATACAAAACTAAACACACCGCAGTTTTTTTTGTTTATAGACCGCTTAGAGGTGCTGCTTTCATCGCCACTATTTAGTCCCAACACCCGAAGTCATTTTTTATCGATTATTGAACGTTTAGCCACCTCTAAAGCGGTGATCGTATTTAGTGCGTGTCGTAACGACTTTTACCCTTTAGTGGTAGAGCAACCCAGCCTTATGGCCGCAAAAGCGAATGGCGCCCATTATGATTTAACCCCTCCCAACCGCCAGGAACTACAACAAATTATTCGCTTGCCGGCATTAACCGCTAATTTAACGTTCTCACACGACCCGCAAACCAAAACTCCGCTGGATGAAATACTGTGTGCAGATACCGCCAACAACCCTGATGCCCTGCCCATGTTGCAATACACACTGCAAGAGCTGTATTTACAGCGCAGTGAAAATAATGAGTTATTGCACAGCGTGTATGAAAAACTCGGCGGTATTGAAGGCGCTATTGGTAAAAAGGCAGAAGATGTTTTTATTGGGCTGAGCGCAAAACAACAACAGCAACTAAAAAGCGTATTATCGCAGTTAGTGACGCTAAACCCAGATGGTAAAACCATTACTAGCCGTGCGGCCCGCTTACAAGCATTAACCAACACCAGCCAAAAAGAGCTTGTACAAGCCATGGTCGACAGTCGCTTATTTGTATCGCACTTACAAAACCAAGAAGCCTGCTTTAGCCTTGCCCACGAGGCATTATTACGCCAATGGCCACGTGCCAAACAGTGGATAAACGATCATAAAGATGCCCTTGCTATTAAAAGCCGTTTGCACCACCACACGCAACAGTGGCTTAATGAACATAAAAGTAGCGCTTACCTATTAGCACCGGGTAAACCATTGCAAGAAGCGCTCACGTTATTAAACGACAATATATTCAAACTAGACAATGACGAACGCGCCCTTATAAATAACTCGCTCAAAAATAGTAAAACAAAAACAATAATAAAACGCGGCACGATTGCACTGCTTTGCTTACTTACCTGTGTTGCCCTATTCATGAGTTTCACTAGTTTTCAAGCGCAGCAACTTGCACAGCAAAAGCGCCAAGAGGCTGAAAGCCTACTTGGCTTTATGGTCGGTGACTTTGCCGATAAGCTGCGCAGCGTTAAGCGTATGGATTTGCTCGATGGCATTAGTAATAAAGCGCTGGAGTATTTTACCAATCAAGCAGAAGAGCCCAGCTCTCTTTTTAGTTTTAACGACCAAAAAGCCGAATTTAACAACCGCTTTCAATATGCACAAACTCTTGAGGCCATGGGCGAAGTGGCCTATTCGCGCGGTAAAACCAATGAGGCTAAAACCGCCTTTGAAAACGCCCGCACGCGTCTTGAGGCACTTTTAAAAATACAACCAAATAATTTAGAACTACTCACCCTTGCCGGTGCCAATGCCTTTTGGCTCGGTCAGCTTCATTATGATAAAAGTGATTACGCTGCTACTGAGCCATTATTTAAAAAATATCATGCCTACAGCGAGAAAATGTATTCATTAGCACCGAATGGTTTTAACTCGATTATGGAGCTATCGTATTCGCATAATTCGCTGGGCTCTTTGTATTTAAAGCAATTTAACTACACTGCCGCGAAACAACGCTTTACAAAGTCGCTCACCCTTAAAAATGAAGCGCTTAATTTAATTCCAAACGATAAAAACTTATTAATTGATAGAGCTGATACTCTTAGCTGGATTGCTAGCACAGAAGTACACTTAGGTAACTACAGAAATGCGCTAAATTCTTATGAACAAGCAGAAAAAGTTTTAAATACTTTAATTTCTCTGTACCCTAATGATGCAAACTTATTTGAGATGCTAGCCTATACGCACTCCCATCAAGCCAATCTACTAAGTTACCTGCCAAATAAACAGCCAGCTTTTTTGCATACAATAGAAGCATTAGAGGCTGAAAAAAAAGCATTAAAACAGGATCCAAAAAATAAGAAATTCCAAGAAAAATATTTTCAGTTTTTAACTAACCAAATCTTAATTTACGGTGAGCTCGCTAATATTTCTTTAATTGAAAGCATTATAAACTTCTTACATACATCAGAGAAAAATCGTAATATCACGGGTATCTATGTCAATTTGATTCGCTACTTTGTCAAAGTCAAACAATCGACCTTGGCAGAGAAGTTCATGGATGAGTTAAACAGATATACAACTTCACTAGGAATTGAAGAAAACTCAGGCATTAATAATAGCATTAATACAGCCAGCATATATTTGGCGCAAGCAAAATTAGCAGCATCTAAAGAGAATAATGAGAAGCGAAAATTATTTTGCCACAAGGCTCTAAAATCAATCTTAAATATAGCTAAAAAAACAAATGATATTGATATTCTTTTTCCCCTATTACAGGCATATAGTTGCTTAGATCGCTTGTCTGAAGCTCCCGAAAAAATAAAGATACTTAAAGAATTTGGTATCAATAATTTCGACTTATAAACTAAAAATATATTCAGTAGTATCCTACTACTTATTAAAAAAAGAGATGTAAACAATGACTACAGTAGATAACAATCAACTTATAAAATTTAGTGTTAACGTAACAATTAATGAGAACGACGAGGCTGTATTCAAATACACAGAAAATGGTCATGAGGTATCAGGTGGTGGAGAGGTAACAGTTCCAAACACTCATGGTGTCTATACTTTAGATGAAGAAACGCTCAAGCGTGGTTTTTATTTTGTTGGCGCAGAGCTGAGTGGGCCAATAGTAGAAGATTTTAGTTTTAAAATAATCAACGGTGGTCAATCTATAGTGGTTGTTGATTCAAATAAAAATGCAGGTGATTTATGCTTGCAGTTTATTGTTGCAATCCCAACAATCCAAAAATACATTAGCGCAGATCCACAAGTTAGAAATGAACCTCGTTAATATTTAGAACTCAAAACGCTCATTTAGCTGTGAACTAAATGAGCGTCTTTTATTTAGAAAGTTCAAACATACATAACTTTAAAAGTTGTTCATATTATTACTAATTAGTTTTAAATGTTGTATAACCAACAACAAATTTAAATGACTATTTTAATTAACAATAAATTTTAACACACTAACCGCTATTTAAACCGCAAATAAAACTAAGCCACAAACGCAAATAAGACATTAAATATCAATCAGTTAAAATCAGAAGATTACCGAAAGGTTTAATTGCACTTTTTTATGTAAATTTGTAGACATCAAAAACGTCTGTATCATGCTAAGGCTAAAACGTGTCTAAACAAATTAATAAAAAAGAGACTCCAGCGGTTAAAAACGATAAAGCACTCCCCTTCGATTGCGCTTTATCGAGTCCTTTTTCTCATACCCAATTTGGCGCTTTAATTGAATTATTTAACGGCACCGCCGAAGGCATTTTTGTACTTAATGAGCACGGTGGTTTTGAGTTTGCAAACCCAAAAGCAGCACAGCTATTAGGTTACTCTCAGCAATCTCTAATAGGCGAAAATTTACTGTCGTTTTTACACGGTGCAGACCTTGATAAATATAAACAGACGTTATTAAATTGGATAGACATTAAAGATACTTCCCTTAGCTTTGGCCCAAATGAAATAAAAATAAATAAAGCGAATGGTGATGTTATTGAAGCAGACTTATCAATATCTAGCATGCCAAAAAGTATTGCATCGGCGCAAAAATTATACGTTTGCATACTTCATGATCTCAGTACGCATAAAGCGATGTACAACCGTTTAAAAATACAAGCTTCAACCGATCACTTAACTGGGCTCGCTAATCGTTTAGCTTTAGATGAGTCACTAAAAAAATACTGGCAAGAAAGTATTCAAAGCCAACAACCTCTAACCAGCATATTGATTGATGTTGACCACTTTAAAAAATTCAACGACACCTATGGGCATATTAAAGGTGATAAATGCTTACAAAAAATTGCAAAAATGCTTTTGCATTGTATTCCGTCAAGAGAGTGTTTGGCTGCGAGATATGGCGGTGAGGAGTTTGCTATTATTTTACCGCGTTGCGATATAAAAAGTGCAACGATTGTTGCCAAGCATGTACAACAACAAATTAATGCGATGACATTTACAGATATAGGCCTACCACCGGAGGTTAAAGTTAGTGTAAGCCAAGGAATTGCCTGTGAAAATAATAACCAGTACCGCACCTACGAGGCGCTGTTATATGCCGCAGACACGGCTTTATACCGAGCAAAAACAGAAGGTAGAAATAAAATAAGTACGATTGTTTAAAGTTTAAATTAAAGGCCTTTTAATGACGCTATATCTATATTAAACGCCACTTCATGGAGGTGGCGTTTAGTTAAATAACGGCCAATTAAATTAAAGTAACAATAAACTACCTAACCCTAAAAAGGTCACAAAGCCGACAATATCAGTGACTGTGGTTAAAATCACTGAACCCGATAACGCAGGGTCAATTTTCATTTTATCTAAAATGGACGGGATCACTACACCCGCCAACGATGCTGCCACTAAGTTAAGTAATATTGCCACGGTAATGGTTATACTAAGCATAATATCGTTAAACCATACAAAGGTTAGCAAACCAATCACTAATGCCCACACCAAGCCATTTACCGCCCCTACTCGCAGCTCTTTTTTAAGTAATGCGTTTCGGTTTGAGTCAGTAACCTGACCCAGAGCCAGTCCTCGTACAATAACCGTTAAGGTTTGGCTACCGGCAATACCGCCCATTGACGCCACTACAGGCATTAATACCGCAAGTGCAACCACTTGCTCTATGGTTGCGCCAAACAAACCGATAAACCACGAGGCTAAAAATGCTGTTGCTAAGTTTATACCTAACCAAATACCACGGTTTTTAGCACTTTTACGAACACTGGCAAATAAGTCTTCGTCTTCTCGTAAACCACCGGCCTTTGCTGCCGCTTCGTCGGCTATTTCTTGACGTAATTCATAAGCTGATGCAATGGTTAAACGCCCTATTAATTTGTTATCGGCATTAACCACGGGCATGGCCATTTTCTCGCTATGAATAACCACTTCAGCGGCTTCATATAAATCATGGTCTGCGTGCAATGAGGTAAAGTCATGATTAGCTAACGTCATTAAACTCTCGTTATCATGCGCTTTTATCAGATCATTAACCGCAACTTCACCGATTAAGCTACCTTTACGGCTCACCAAATAAATAACTTCGCTGTATTGCGGTAAGCCTTTGTGTAGCAGCTTTTTAGCGCCACCCGCAGTGAGTTTGTCTGACACCTTTAAAAAATCAAACCCAATCCAGTGACCTAATTGCTCTGGTGTATATTGCTGAGCCAGTTCGTATTGCTTAGTTTGTGCTTCATCGAGTTGTTTTTTAGCGTAATCAATAAAACGTTGTGGAATAACTTCTTCTAACTCAAGTAGCTCTTCAACATTTACTTCGTCTAATAATTTAAATCCGGCACTGTCGTCTAGTGTTTGTAGTAACCATAAACAGCTATCTTCACTTAAATTAACAAAAATTTCGTGCTGCGTGTCTTCATCTAATAAATGCCAAATTTCAAGACGCTGCTCTTTAGGGATCGCCTCAAACAATAAAGATAAGTGCTCAGTTGATAAAGTTTGCTGAGCATCTATAAGTAATTTATTTTTGCGCTCAGTGGTATCACACTGCAATAAGTCGTTTATGAGTTGTGGTAACTGATCAACCGGATACTCTATCATTTAAAAACCCTAAAATAGTCGTTTCACTATAAATTTACTGTAATAAGTAAGTACTTATTAATGAGATTAGCTAGGGTCTGTTTATCTTTCGAGGTTGAACACGTTTCAATCCAAAAAGGTCAACAGACCCTTATAGTGTACATTAGTCGCTAATAAAAATATTAAAAAATCGCTGTGCTGTTAAATATTTATGGTTGTAGCAGGCAATAAACTATCGCGCTTTAGCTAAAAATAAAGCAAAAAAAAAGCCGTAACTAAATAAGTCACGGCTTCCAAAAGCAATTAATAGCTAAGTGTTATTTATATTTTAAACTGACCAACTAAATCACCTAAGTTTTGACCTCGTCCCGCTAAGTGCTGACTTACCGAAGAGGTCGTTTTACTCGATTGCGTTAATTCATTCACAATTTCTTGAATTGCATACACGTTACGGTTTATCTCTTCTGTAACGCTACTTTGCTCAGTAGCTGCGGTGGCAATTTGTGTACTCATATCGTTAATTGTTGTTACCGATGTAGTAACCGCACCTAGACTTTCAGATATAGCGCGTGAAGACTCTACAGAGCGGTTACAGCTTTGTTGACTCGCTTGCATGGCTCCTACAGCCGCAGTGACTAAGTTATGTAATTCGCTAAGCATTTCATTAATTTCTAATGTGCTATCTTGAGTGCGGCTTGCTAAGCTTCTTACTTCATCAGCTACAACGGCAAAACCACGACCTTGCTCACCCGCTCGTGCAGCCTCAATAGCGGCGTTTAATGCCAATAAGTTCGTTTGCTCAGCAATACCCCCAATGACACTCAACACGCTATTAATCTTTTTAGACTGTTCACTTAACGAGTTTACTTGCTCAGCGGCTTGGTTAATTTCACCCATTAAATTTGAAACTTCACTGAGTGAAACATCCACACAATCTTGCGCATTGGCCACTTCTTTTGTTGCTGCCTGCGTTGATACCGCAACTTGTGTAGTGTTTTGCGCCACTTCATGCGAGGTTGCTGACATTTCAGTAATAGCGGTGACTACTAATTCAGTTTCATGATTATGTTTTAATAATTTATCTTCAATTAATAAGGTTTGCGTATTAATATCTGATGAGGCCGTTTTAACATCGCTCGTCACATCGACCACACCGGAAATAATACTATGCAGCTTACTAACAAACAGATTAAACGATTCACCCAATTGACCAATTTCATCATGGGTGTCAATCACTAATCTTCTGGTTAAATCACCTTCACCTTTTGCTATGTCATCTAAACTTTGTACCATTCGATGTATTGGTTTAACCATATTACTCGCTGCATATAAAGCACCCACTGCTGCTAAACCAAGTAGCAGAAGTGATATTAAAAATAAGGTGGTCATTTTTTCAGTTAAATGCTCAGCCATGGTTGCTTGGTATTTAACTAGTTCAGCCTCAATGTCATCCATATAAGTACCCGTACCAATCATCCAGTTAGTACCTGGGATCATGGCTGCATACCCTATTTTTTCAATCAAACCCGTCGTGTTAGGTTTTTGAAAGTGATAGGTAAAAGACCCCCCCCCTTTACGAGCTTGCTCTAGTAAGCCAACCACTATTTTTTTACCGTTTGGGTCGGTCATGCCTATTTTATTTTGCCCTTCAATTGCATCGCCTAACAATGCATGAAAAACACTCACGCCATCGGTATCGTAAATAAAATAATAGCCATCTTCGCTAAATTTTAAATCTCTTAACGCATTTTTTGCGTCTTGTTCATTACCTTGTGCTAATTGGTATTGCACTATTTGAGAACCAATTTCAATTTCTGTTTTTAGCAGCGTTTGTTTGTCTGCTATCAGCTTGGTTTTGAATTCATTAAAGTATTGCTGCTGATTTTGCTTCTCTAAATAATATGAGCCCGCCATAAAACTGATTAGCAATACAATTAATGGTAAAACAGCCAACAGTAGCAATTTGTTTTTTAAGCTTAAATTACCCATTATTTCTCCAATTAACATTACAAGCCATCAAGCTCTTTTTATTTTGTAGCCCGTTAGCTAAAAAATTTCATTGTTTGCATTACTATACAACGCATACCTGTATACAAATTAAGCACAAACGAGATCGTTTAGCAATTTAATACACTCTTGCAATAGTAAAACACACTAAAAAACACTTTATAACTAGACGATAGTATATAAGCAATAATAAAGAACCAAAACCAATTTAGCCTTTCACATAGCCAGTACACAGCTTGTTAAACTTCCTTAAAGCTAAATTAACCTGACTAACGCTATTTTAGCTTTAATGAAATTAAATATTGGGCATCACACAAAGGTCTTGCTTTCTGAGTTAAAACGCAAATAATGAAGCAACTAACTACTGGGTAAGAATGAGGAAAATGAGTTACATACTAACCACCCAATGCGCCGATGATATTGGCTTAATCGCCAAAATTACCGGACTGTGTCACCGACATAACTTAAACATTATTCGTAATAACGAGTTTGTAGATAAAGATGCACAGCGCTTTTTTATGCGCACTGAACTCACTGGCGAACCCCACACTGAGTTTTTAGCACAGCTGCGCGAAGTATTACCCGCAGGTGCAAAAGTGGCGCTACACGGTGAAGAAAAAACCAAAGTTGTTTTATTAGCCACAAAAGAAGCCCACTGTTTAGGCGGCATGTTGTTAAAACAATTTGAACAAACCCTAAACATAGAGATACTTGCCGTGATTGCCAATTATCCTACATTAGAGCCTTTGGTTAAGGGATTTGATATTCCTTTTCATGTGGTTTCTCATGAAGGGCTTACGCGCAGTGAGCACGACGAAAAAGTCGGTGACTTAATTGCCAGCTATAACCCTGACATTATTGGGTTAGCTAAATACATGCGTATTTTAAGCCCTGAGTTTGTTGGTCGATTTGAGGGTAAAATCATCAATATTCATCACTCATTTTTACCGGCTTTTATTGGTGCTAAACCGTATCATCAGGCGTTTGAGCGCGGTGTAAAAATTATTGGTGCCACGGCTCACTTTGTAAATAATGAGCTAGATGAAGGCCCTATTATTTTACAAGACGTATCGAGTGTAACCCATGCTAATACGGCTGAAATGATGGCTAAAATGGGTAAAGACGTGGAAAAAACAGTGTTTTGTAAAGCATTGCAACTAGCATCAGAACATAAGCTATTTATTAATGGCAATAAAACCGTCGTATTTTCATAATTTTTACTTTTTAAATAAAAATGCCAGCTAATAAGCTGGCATTTTTTATAAGTAAATATTAAACCTTACTTAGTTAGGGTGTGTAATACGTTGGTGCCCCAGGGCCTACTGGCATACCTAAAACAAATACCCATAAGTAAAACAGCACCACCCAACCAACAAAGAAAATAATACTATATGGCAACATAGTCGCTACCAAAGTACCTATTCCCATGTCTTTTTTGTATTTAGTGGCAACCGCGAGGATCAAGCCAAAGTAACTCATCATCGGGGTAATTAAGTTAGTTACCGAATCACCAATACGATAAGCTGCTTGAATTGTCTCGGGGGCATAACCTATAAGCATCAGCATAGGAACAAAAATAGGGGCTGTTACTGCCCACTGCGCTGACGATGAGCCTAGCGTTAAGTTCACTAAAGCACACATTAAAATAAACAACACAAATACTTCCGGCCCCGTTAGGCTAAGTGCCTGTAATAATGCAGCGCCATTAATGGCTAAAATAGTACCTAAGTTAGTCCACTTAAAAAATGCCACAAACTGCGCAGCAAAAAATACTAATACAATGTACATTCCCATAGAGCTCATACTTTTGCTCATGGCGTTAATCACGTCTTTATCATTTTTCATGGTGCCAACAACGCGGCCATACACAAAACCTGGAATACCAAAGGTGACAAAAATAAAAACCACAATCCCTTTTAAAAACGGCGAGTGAGCAACTAGGCCTGTTTCTGGGTTACGTAAAATACCGTCTGCGGGTACAACCGTCCACGCGAGTAGTAATGAAACAACAAGTAATGAGAATCCAGCCCATTTTAAGCCCGACTTTTCTTTATCAGTTAAACCGGCAATGTTGTTTTGAGCTAAATCTTCACTGGCTTCGTCTGGGTTATATTTGCCTAATCGCGGCTCTACAATTTTCTCAGTAACTAGCGTGCCTAATATGGCAATTAAAAATACCGATATCATCATGAAATACCAGTTTGCTTCTGCGCCTACTTGGTAAGTTGGGTCAATCATTTGTGCAGCTGGCGTGGTAATACCGGCTAGTAACGGATCGATAGTACCCAATAATAAATTAGCACTGTAACCACCAGATACCCCAGCAAATGCCGCAGCAAGACCGGCAAGCGGATGACGACCTAAGCTATGAAATATCATTGCCGCTAACGGAATCAATACCACATAGCCAAGCTCAGAAGCTGTATTTGATAATATAGCGGCAAACACCACCATAAAGGTCACTAAGCGTTTTGATGCCCCCATTACCATGCCACGCATAGCGGCAGACAATAGCCCTGAATGCTCAGCTACACTCACACCTAATAGCGCAACTAATACAGTCCCTAATGGCGCAAAGCTAGTAAAGTTGGTCACCAGCCCCGTTACAATACGTTGTAAGCCTTCTGCACTGAGTAAGCTTACTACTTCAATAACACCATCTGGATCGCGCCCAGCAGAGCCCTCAGGCCGTGGATCAATAGCGCTGAGTCCAAACCAATCGGCAACACCACTAAATAAAATAATGGCAATACAAAACAATGCAAATAACGTAATTGGGTGGGGAAGCATGTTCCCTAAAAATTCTACAGTGGCTAAAAATCGATTAAACCAGCCGTTCTTTGCGACCTGATTTTCATCTTGGGATGTGTTTGGTGAGTCTATTGAGTCTGACATACCATGCTCTATTAATTACAAAATGCCCGTAACCTAGCATTATTTACCCAGCAGGTCATGTAATAAAGATGAATGACTTGTTATGTCATAGTAACTGAATGGTTTCGCATGCTTGAGTTGCAAAAAAGAGGCTCTCGCCTCTAATTTAACCTGTTTAAACTTGCTCTATGGGTTCTAGTTGTAATTTTGCGGCAATTAAAACAGCTTGAGTTCGGTTATAAACACCGAGTTTTCTAAATATGGCAGTAATGTGTGCTTTGACGGTGGCTTCTGAAATATGCAATTCGTAAGCTATTTGTTTATTAAGTAAGCCTTCGTGCAAATATTGCAATACACGGTATTGCTGTGGAGTAAGTGATGCAACTTGTGCGGCAATTTCCCTATCTTCGCCTTCTATTTCAGCTACCTTACTTTTTAGTTCAGTTGGCAGCCAAGTGTCGCCTTCAAGTATTTGGTTTATTGCATTAGCAATATCATCCGATGAAGATGATTTGGGAATAAACCCCATAGCGCCATAACCCATTACCTTAGAAACAATATTTACATCTTCACTACCCGAAACCACCGCAATCGGTAAACTCGGATAATCTTCACGAATACGGATTAATCCGTACAAGTCACCGTTACCTGGCATGTGTAAATCTAGTAGTAATATATCAAGATCTTCTTGTTCGCTTAACACTTTCAATGTGCTATCAAAATCGGCCGATTCAAAAACCTCTAAACCTGCAAATTTTGCGCTCAAAGCGCCCTTTAATGCTTCGCGAAATAACGGATGATCGTCCGCTATTAAAAACTGACTCATTGTTCACTCCCAAAAATTCGGCTGCTATCCGATAGACAACAGCCGATATACTACGTTTAGAATCAACTTCTAATCAAGCTTTTAACGCGAAATTAACGATTTAATCGATTTTCTACTAGCTCATCAACGACTGACGGATCGGCGAGTGTCGACGTATCACCAAGCTGTTGATACTCATTTGCAGCAATTTTACGTAAAATACGACGCATAATTTTGCCTGAGCGAGTTTTTGGTAACCCTGGCGACCATTGGATCATATCGGGTGATGCAATAGGGCTCAGCTCTTTACGTACCCAATTACGGATCTCTTTTGTTAGCTCATCACTCACCGTTACACCCTCGTTAGGTGTAATGTAAACATATATGCCTTGGCCTTTAATATCGTGCGGGTAACCGACAACTGCAGCTTCAGCCACAGCTTCATGAGCAACTAAAGCACTTTCAATTTCAGCAGTACCTAAACGATGCCCAGATACATTAAGCACATCATCCACACGCCCTGTGATCCAGTAATCTCCGTCTTCATCACGACGACAACCGTCACCGGTGAAGTAAACACCCGGGTAGGCACTAAAATAAGTTTGCTCAAAGCGCTCATGATCGCCATACACAGTTCGTGCTTGCGAAGGCCAGCTATCTAAAATAACTAGGTTTCCTTCAACAGCGCCCTCTAATGTATTACCCTCAGCATCAAATAACGCCGGTGCAATACCAAAAAATGGACGAGTTGCAGAGCCTGGTTTCATATCAGTTGCACCTGGAAGCGGCGCAATCATAATGCCGCCAGTTTCAGTTTGCCACCAGGTATCAACGATTGGGCAGTTAGATTTACCAATTTTTTCGTAGTACCATGTCCACGCTTCGGGGTTAATTGGCTCACCTACTGAACCTAAAATACGCAGGCTATTTCGGTTTGAACTGGCAATTGGCTCATCACCTTTGGCCATAAGCGCTCGAATAGCAGTAGGTGCGGTGTATAAAATAGTAACGTTATGTTTATCAACAACTTCACCCATACGCCCTGCTGTTGGGTAAGTTGGCACACCTTCGAATACGACTTGCGTACACCCATTAACAAGCGGGCCATAAGCAATATAACTGTGACCGGTGATCCAGCCCACATCGGCACTACACCAAAAAATATCATCTTCTTGTAAGTCAAAAACATATTCATGAGTCATTGATGAATACACTAAATAACCACCAGTGGTATGTACCACACCTTTAGGCTGCCCCGTAGAACCTGAGGTATATAAAATAAACAATGGGTCTTCAGCGTTCATGCGCTCAGGCTCACACTCGGGTGCTTCATCAGCAACTAATTCATGCCACCAAATATCATGGCTATGCCAATCAACATCGCCAGAGGTCAGTTTATGAACAACTACATGCTCAACGGTAGTTACCGAATCTTGTAACACCGCTTCATCTACATTTGCTTTAAGCGGTACACAGTTACCGGCGCGTCGACCTTCATCTGATGTGATCACCACCTTAGCGCCTGAATCATTAATACGATCTGCAATAGCCGATGGTGAAAAGCCACCGAATATAACAGAATGAATCGCACCTATACGGGCACAAGCTTGCATTGCATAAATAGCTTGTGGGCTCATTGGCATATAAATGGCAACACGGTCACCTTTTTTTACACCCAATTTTTTTAAGCCATTGGCAAATTTAGCGACTTCGTCATGTAGTTGTTGATAGGTAATATTTTCACTTTGCGAAGGATCATCGCCTTCCCAAATAAGCGCTACTTTATCTGATTTTGTTTTTAAGTGGCGGTCGATACAGTTGTAAGATGCATTAAGGTAGCCATCTTCATACCATTTGATATTAATATGGCCTTTATCAAATGAAGTGTTTTTTACTTTTGAATAAGGAGTAAACCAGTCAAGACGCTTACCGTGCTCAGCCCAAAACCCTTCAGGGTCTTCTACAGACTGTTTATACATCGTATTATATTTTTCATTATCGACGAGCGCTGCGTTTTTAATATGCGCAGGAACTGGGTAGATACTTTGTGACATATTAGTCTCCAATTTATATTACTTGCCTTAGGCTTTTCATCAAGGATTACTCAGCGGTGCACTATTAAATATTAGACATTAGTTGTATCTAGGTTCAAACAGCTATTATCTTATCTATAATCCCCTTAGTTACACTTGATATACATAAAAATACACATTATTAAAGCAAAGAATATGAACAACTCATATTTATTAAACCTTAGTCTAATAGACTAATAGTTGATTGAGTAAATTGTGTACATATACAACAGTAGCTTAAATATTTAAAAGTATTGACTGTTTATTAACAATCCTTATTTACTTACAAATTAAATTAAAACTATGTAAATTCAATTTGTTAGTACTATATAAGTAACACACGTTAGAAAAAACATACAACAAGTAGCCTATAAAAGGACGCAACAATGAAACTTACTCCAATTAAAACACTGGCAGCTACAGCTGTACTTTGTGCACTTTCTAGCACAGCTTATGCCGCAACAGCTGCAAAAATAGGTGATACCGAATTCACCTACGGTGGATACATTAAACTCGACGCAATGTGGAGTGACTACTCAGCAGGTGCGCCTGCAGGCACCAGTGTTGGCCGTGACTTTTATGTACCAAGTACATTAACCGTTGGCAGCGATAATAACTCAGACGCTGTATTTGATATGCACGCACGTGAATCTCGCTTTAACTTTGGTACGTCTACACTTTTAGATAATGGCAAAACGGTTAAAACTAAAATTGAGTTAGACTTTTTAGCTTCTGCTCCTGGCGGCAACGAGCGTGTGTCCAATTCATATTCTCCGCGTATTCGCCATGCCTTTATTTCTTATGATGGCTGGTTATTTGGTCAAACATGGTCAAACTTTCAAAACGTCGGTGCATTACCAGAAGCGCTTGATTTTGTTGGCCCAGCTGAAGGCACCGTCTTTGTTCGTCAATCTCAAATTAAATACACTACGGGCGCATGGTCTTTCTCTTTAGAAAACCCAGAAAGTACAATTACAACACCTGGTGGTGGCATGGCAGTGACGGATGATGCCTCATTACCTGATTTTACTGCACGCTATACCCACAATGCTGACTGGGGTAACTTTGTAGTTGCTGCACTCGCTCGTCAATTAACTTATAAAGTAGGCGGTGTTGATGCCAATGAAACTTCTTTTGGTGTCAGTGCATCAGGTATGGTTAAACTAGGTGAAGACAACCTTAAATTTATGCTTACTCAAGGTAAAGGGTTAGGCCGTTATGTTGGTCTAAACGTAGCACGTGGTGCGGTACTCAACGGTGATGATTTAGATGCCATTGATTCAACATCAGGTTTTATTGCTTATCAACATAAGTGGAACAGCCAATGGCGCTCTACATTCCTATATTCGTTTTTCTCAGCAGATAACAATACAGACTTACTTTCATTCTCAGGTGATCCGACAGAATCAAGCCAAAGCTACAGCGCAAATATTCTGTACTCACCGGTTAAACGCTTAACCTTTGGTGCTGAATTAAAACATGCAGAACGTGAGCTTGAAAGTGGCGTAGATGGCGATATGGATCGCTTACAGTTCTCTGTTAAATATGCATTTTAATTTCTTTACTGATTAAAGTACTGATTTACTTCCTGAGCGGCTTCGGCCGCTTTTTTGGTTTTTAACTAGCGCTCAGGTTAACTACAACCACACGCTTTATTTAAAAAATATCAAAGATGTGTAAAATACCGACTTAACGCAATTGCAAATCACTCTCATTTAGATTAAATTACACCCACATTTTATCTTATGGGAAACAAGATGCTGTACAAACATAAAAACTCTGCATTTAAACTGAGTCTACTTACTTCACTGGTTTTATCTGGGCATGCTATTGCTAACGACACGCAAGACGACCTACCTTTAGAAAAAATTGCCGTTTATGGGCAACATCATAAAAATTATATTACCGAAGAAGCACAGTCAGCGACTAAGCTAGGTTTAACAATTAAAGAAACTCCACAGTCAATTTCTGTTGTCTCACGCGCGTTGATGGATGACTTTTCACTTGATGATATTAATGCGGTATTAGAAAGCACCCCAGGCGTAACAGTGGAACAAATAGAAACCGATCGTACTTACTTTAAAGCCCGTGGTTTTGAAATAACTAACTTTTTAATTGATGGTTTAGGCACGCCGCAAAGTTCAGGTTCAATTCAAGGTACACTTGATACGGCAATTTACGATCGCGTTGAAATAGTGCGTGGTGCCAACGGCATGATGACCGGTGCAGGTAACCCATCGGCTACTGTTAATATGGTGCTAAAAAAACCAACCTACACAACGCAAGCTCATGCATCCGCTTCTTATGGTTCGTGGAATAATAAACGTGTAGATATTGATGTTTCCACACCGATTAACGATGAACACGCTGTTCGTGCTGTATTTACTAAGCAAGATAAAGAGTCATACCTAGACCGTTACGAAACCGATAAAACCGTTGCCTACCTTGCCTATGAGGGTAAGCTGACTGACGATACACTATTGAGCATTAACTACGTAAACGAACAAAAAGATGCCGACAGTCCTTTATGGGGCGCGTTACCACTTTATTACACTGATGGCTCAGCAACTAACTATGATGACTCAACTAGCACAGCTGCAGATTGGTCGTATTGGGATAATAGCGCTGAACGTGTTTATGTAACACTTGAGCAAAACTTATCAGCGACTTGGGTCGCTAAAGCGCGTTATGCCCACATAAAAAATGAACAAAATTCAGAGTTGTTTTATGTGTATGGCACACCAGATAAAGAAACTGGTTTAGGTTTAACGGGCTATGCGAGTCGTTATGATTACAAAGACACACAAGATTTGTATGATTTATATGCCAGCGGTAAGTTTGAGCTATTTTCGCTAGAGCACGACTTATCATTCGGCATCAGCCAAGCAAACATGGACTTTAATGACCAATCGCTTTATGACTACACTACAGGTAATGGTTTTCCAGGTATGCCTGATTTAGCAAGTTGGGATGGTGTTATTCCAGAAGCGACATTGGTTGATAGACCTAATGGCAGTGATGTACAAAACACACAAAGGTCGGCTTATATATCAACCCGCATCAAATTAGCTGAACCATTGAGCCTTTTAGCTGGAGTACGCTATACCGATTGGGAAACTAAAGGTATTGCTTATGATGTAGTACAAACCCGTGATGACTCAGAATTAATCCCTTATATTGGCACAGTGTACGATTTTACCGAGTCGTTATCTGCGTATGCTAGCTATACCGAAACGTTTGTACCACAAAAAGAGTTAGACATTAATGCTGAACAACTGGCTCCTGTAATTGGCAAAAGTACTGAGGTTGGCCTAAAAGCACAGCTTTTAGGTGAGCAAGTATTTGTTACACTCGCCTACTTTGATGCCGAGCAAGATGGACTTGCTGTTGCACTTCCAAACTCTCTTCCTAGCGATACGCGTTATTATGCTGCAGATGGTATCAATAGCGATGGATTCGAAATTGAGCTAAGCGGTCGCTTAACTGACGATTTAAGTGCCAGTATCAGCTTTAGTAATTTAAGTATTGATGGTGACGAACTTGTTAAAGACTACACCCCAGAAAACCAATTAAAAATGGCTGCCACTTATCAGGTGCCATTTATTGATGGTTTAACCTTAGGTGCTAATTACCGCTGGCAAGACTCTATTAGCCGCGTGCAAGTAAAAGATCCAGCAGGCAACGCATTGGTTACTACAAAACAAGGTGCTTATGGCTTACTAGATTTAATGGCCACCTACGAAATCACTCAAAACGTCGGTGTTACCTTCAATGTTAATAACAGCACTGATGAAAAATACATAAACAGCCTCTATTGGGCTCAAGGTTACTACGGTGCACCGCGTAACTACTCACTGTCAGTTAACTGGCAGCTATAAACCTGAGTACTGGGCTCTCATGAACAGAGCTTAAGTCAATTTATAGCAAGCAATAAAAAAGCGCTAACCTAATTGGTTAGCGCTTTTTTTAAGCTCGGGTCAAATCAAGCTTTTAAAACTAATTGGCTTAAAGGTCGCCTTCGTCACCTAATACGTCTTCGCCATCTTCTGGCTCAACTGTTGCCTTTAGCAATAGCATTTCACGTAGTTTACCTTCAATTTCATCTGCAATTTCAGGGTTTTCTTTAAGGAACTTAATCGAATTAGACTTACCTTGACCAACTTTGTTGCCATTATAGCTATACCAAGCACCTGCTTTTTCAACAAGTTTGTGCTTAACACCTAAATCAATCAGCTCACCCTGCTTAGAAATACCTTCACCATACATAATGATAAATTCAGCTTGTTTAAACGGCGGTGCAACTTTGTTTTTAACAATTTTAACGCGCGTTTCATTACCAACAACCTCGTCGCCTTCTTTTACCGAACCAATACGACGAATATCAATACGTACAGAGGCGTAAAATTTCAGGGCGTTACCACCGGTTGTTGTTTCAGGGTTACCAAACATTACACCAATTTTCATACGGATTTGGTTAATGAAAATACATAGCGTGTTTGAGCGCTTAATGTTACCAGTCAGCTTACGTAATGCTTGTGACATTAAACGTGCTTGTAAGCCCATGTGTGAATCACCCATGTCGCCTTCAATTTCAGCTTTTGGCGTTAATGCTGCAACCGAATCGACAATAACCACATCAACCGCGCTTGAACGCACTAACATGTCACAAATTTCCAGTGCTTGCTCACCCGTATCTGGTTGAGATACCAGTAACTCATCAATGTTAACGCCTAGTTTTTGTGCATAAATTGGATCAAGAGCATGCTCAGCATCAACAAAGGCACACGTTTTACCTTCTTTTTGAGCTTCAGCGATAACTTGCAATGTTAGCGTTGTTTTACCTGATGACTCTGGGCCATATACTTCAACAATACGCCCCATTGGTAAGCCGCCTATGCCTAAAGCAATATCAATACCTAGCGAGCCTGTTGATACAGCGTCAATGTTTAACGCCTTGTTATCACCCAATTTCATAATTGAGCCTTTACCAAATTGACGTTCAATTTGTGATAAAGCTGCGTCCAATGCTTTTTGTTTGTTATCGTTCATTTTACTCTCCAAATCCAGCTAATGCAGACAAGTATACTGTATGAAATCACAGTATCAAGCTAATTTTATTATTTTATCTTCTCTATTATACTTTTCAATGAAAATACAATAGCTTGCAGCCTAACTTGCGCCCTGTCTCCATCAAATACTTGCTCAAACGTCCAGTGTTTACCGTTAATTTGTAGCCCAAACCACACAAGCCCTACCGGTTTGCCCTCAGTGGCACCACCGGGACCTGCAATTCCTGAAATAGCAATGCCAATATCAGCATTAGCCGCCTTACATGCACCTGCTGCCATCTCAATGACTGTTTGTTCGCTCACCGCGCCAAATTCCTCGAGGGTATCACGTTTCACATTGAGTAATTCATGCTTTGCGTTATTGCTATAAGTGACAAATGCGCGGTCAATATATGCAGAGCTTCCGGGGGTATCGGTAAGCGAATAACTCACTCCACCACCAGTACATGATTCAGCGGTAGTGATCCATAAGCGTTTATCCGTTAAAATAGCGCCTAATTGCGCAGCAAGTGTCTTAATCTCTTGATGTAATTCCATATTCAGCCTTTGGGTAAATACATGTCGTTTGATCTTTATGCACCGCACACTATAAAACAACAAACCCCTATGATGCAGCAGTATCTAAAAATAAAATCAGAGCATCGCGATATTTTATTGTTTTATCGGATGGGGGATTTTTACGAACTCTTTTTTGACGACGCAAAACGCGCCGCGCAATTGCTTGATATTTCACAAACACATCGTGGCAAAGCCGGCGGCGATCCTATTCCTATGGCGGGCGTGCCTTATCATGCAGTAGAAAACTATTTAGCCCGCTTAGTACAAATGGGCGAGTCGGTGGCTATTTGTGAGCAAGTGGGCGACCCAGCCACCAGCAAAGGTCCTGTTGAGCGCAAGGTAGTACGTATTGTCACTCCGGGTACCATTTCTGACGAAGCCTTACTGCAAGAACGCCAAGACAACCTTTTAACCAGTGTTTGGCAAAATAAAAAAGGCCAATACGGTATTGCGTATCTTGATATCAACTCAGGGCGCTTTAATGTTGTTGAAGTAAACACTGATGAAGCATTTAGCTCAACGCTACAACGCTTAGCGCCTGCTGAATTACTGTATAGCGAACACTTTGAAAACACTCACTTAATTGAACACATTAAAGGGGCAAGACGTCGCCCTGATTGGGAGTTTGACCTTGATACCGCGCAACACTTACTGTGCGAGCAGTTTGGGACCAAAGATTTAGTGGGATTTGGCGTCGACAAAGCACATAGCGCCTTGGTTGCAGCAGGCTGTTTAATGCAGTACGTAAAAGATACCCAACGTATTGCATTACCGCACATCCGCGCAATCACTCTTGAGCATAACGAACACGCGGTTATTTTGGATGCGCCAACCCGTAAAAACCTTGAGTTAACGGTTAATTTATCCGGCGGCTTTGAAAACACCTTAGCCCAAGTGCTTGATAAAACAGCAACGGCGATGGGCTCGCGATTACTTAAACGTCGCATTCATACTCCTATTCGTAATAAAGATGAACTCAACTCACGACTTAATGCTATTACTGCCATTTTAGATGCACAATTATGTGGTGAACTGCATGACGCGCTCAAAGAGATTGGTGATATAGAACGTGTAATTGCTCGCTTGGCATTACATACCGCTCGCCCACGCGATTTAACACGGCTTCGCAGTGCGCTTCAAGCATTAGCACCGCTGCATAGCTTATTAAACGATGCAACTGATACACGTATTTCACATATAATTACGCATTCTAAAGAGCTTCCTGAGCTACAAGCATTACTTGAACGTGCTGTCATTGATAATCCGCCAGTATTAATTCGTGATGGCGGTGTTATTGCGCCAGGGTATAACAGCGAACTCGATGAGTGGCGTAATTTAAGCCAAGGTGCCACCGATGTGCTTGAACAGCTAGAGCTGCGCGAACGTGAACGCACCGGTATTAGTACACTTAAAATTGGTTATAACCGAGTGCATGGCTTTTTTATTGAAGTGAGCCGCGCCAACTCGCACTTAGTGCCTGCAGATTACATTCGTCGTCAAACATTAAAAAATAACGAACGCTATATAATCCCAGAACTAAAAGAACACGAAGACAAAGTCCTCGGCAGTCAATCAAAAGCGCTGGCTCTTGAAAAACAATTGTACGAACAGTTATTTGAGTTTATTGCTCCACACATTGAGCAGCTACAAATAATGGCTTCGGTGATTGCCGATTTAGACGTACTAAATAACTTGGCAGAGCGTGCCCAAACACTTAATTATGCCAAGCCAAAGCTTTGCGATAACGATAATATCAGCATTAAACAAGGCCGCCACCCTGTGGTAGAGCAGGTAATGAAAGACCCGTTTATTGCCAATCCTGTGGAGCTCAATAACCAGCGTAAAATGTTGATTATTACCGGCCCTAACATGGGCGGTAAATCAACCTACATGCGCCAAACTGCGCTTATTGTGCTTATGGCACATATTGGCTGCTACGTTCCTGCCGATAGCGCTAAAATTGGTAATATAGATAGAATATTTACCCGTATTGGCGCCAGTGACGACTTAGCATCTGGGCGTTCAACCTTCATGGTTGAAATGACCGAAACCGCGGCTATTTTAAATAATGCCACCGCGCAATCATTGGTGCTTATGGATGAAATAGGCCGAGGAACCAGCACTTACGATGGTTTATCACTGGCGTACGCGACGGCTGATCACCTCGCTTCAAAAATAGCGGCTAAAACCCTGTTTGCAACCCATTACTTTGAACTTACAGAGCTTGCAGAGCAAACGCCTGGGCTGGTTAATGTGCACCTAGATGCCATCGAACACAACGATACCATTGCCTTTATGCATACGGTATTAGATGGCGCAGCGAGTAAGAGCTTTGGTTTGCAAGTAGCTGCACTGGCCGGGGTGCCTAAAGCGGTTATTGCCCAAGCTAAACAAAAGCTAAGCTTGCTTGAAAACCATCAAAGTGTCACCACAGTCACTACAGAGCAACAGGTTTTACCGTTTGATAGTGAACCGCAAATAATTCAGCCTAGTGAGCTTGAGCAACAAATGAGCGCAATAGACCCTGATAACCTATCACCGCGTCAGGCGCATGAACTGCTTTATAAATTAAAAGCACTGCTTTAAACGCAAACAGCCCGGCTTAAAAAGCCGGGCTGTATTCATTTTTCTGTGTGTTTAGATTAGATTAAGCAAATTGTTCAAATAAGCTTTCGGTACTTAATCCTTCTTGCTGCAAAATATCTTTTAACCGACGTAACGCCTCAACCTGTATTTGGCGAACTCGCTCACGGGTTAAGCCTATTTCACGGCCAACATCTTCAAGGGTTGAGGGTTCATAGCCTAGTAAACCAAACCGACGTGCAAGTACTTCGCGTTGCTTAGGGTTTAATTCACCTAACCAGTCAATGATATGCGTATTCATATCGTTGTTTTGTACTTCACCTTCAGGGCCTACATTTTTTTCATCAGCTATCACATCTAATAATGCACTGTCATTCTCGCCACCAATGGGCATATCTACAGAGGCGATTTTTTCATTTAGGCGTAGCATTTTGGTGACGTCTTCGACCGGTCTATCCAAGCTTTCTGCAATTTCTTCTGCGGTAGGCTCATGATCAAGCTTTTGCGTTAGCTCACGTGCTGTACGTAAATAAACGTTAAGCTCTTTAACTACATGAATAGGCAAACGAATAGTACGCGTTTGATTCATTATCGCCCGCTCAATGGTTTGACGTATCCACCATGTAGCATAAGTAGAAAATCGAAAACCACGTTCAGGATCAAACTTTTCAACAGCTCTAATGAGTCCTAAGTTGCCTTCTTCAATTAAATCGAGTAGAGCAAGCCCACGATTGTTATACCTGCGCGCAATTTTCACAACCAAGCGTAAGTTACTTTCAATCATGCGTTTACGGGAAGCTTCACAGCCTTTAAGCGATTTTCGTGCAAAAAAAACTTCTTCTTCGGCACTTAATAGAGGGGAAAAACCAATTTCGCCTAGGTATAACTGAGTGGCGTCGAGGTTTTTAGTGACTTCTTCTTTAACAAATACGTCTTCATCTTCCACGTCATCAAGTAGTTGCGTTGGCTCTTCAACTTTTGAATCGTCAAACTTATCATCAGTGGGGGTTTTCTCAGCTTTTGCTACATCAGCCATAAGACTTCTCCTGAGCAAGCTATCAATAACTTTATGATTAAGGTCTGTAGTCGTTTTATTAGCTTTTGCTGTATTAGCCATGAGCCTTCTCCAGAACTGTCAATCAACACCTTTAGTTCAGGGTAGGTATTTAGCAGGGTTAACAGCTTTTCCTCGATAACGAATTTCAAAGCGAAGTGCCGTTACTGAAGACTCTGAATTACCAATTTCTGCTATTTTTTGTCCCGCCTTCACTATTTGCTTTTCTTTAACAAGTAACTTTGAGTTATGTGCATAAGCACTTAGGTAATCATCATTATGTTTCAATATAATTAAATTACCGTAACCTCTTAGTGCACTACCCGCATAGACTACCGTTCCTTGAGCAGCGGCGAATACTGCCGCCCCCTTTTTATTAGCAATCTGTAGGCCTTTATAACCATTTTCCTTGTTAGAAAAGCGTTGGATTATTTTACCTTTAGCAGGCCAAAACCAACTCAACTTTCTGTTTGTAGAACCTTGAGACTTGCTAATTTTTTGGTTAGCTTGTTTTTGAACATACCTTCGTTTTTTCGGCTTATCAAGCTCTTTCTTTAATTTTTTGTTATTTTTTTGTAAATGAGATGGCTTTTTAGCTGGGTGTTTTTCATTCGTTTTTGCTGTAACCCTTGGCTTACTTGGTTCTAAAAGAGAAACAACCTGACCAGGAACAATAGTGTAAGGTGATGGAATTGAATTGTTTTTTGCAAGCTCTCTGAAATCTTTTCCGGCACTAAAAGCAATCGAGTAAAGTGTATCGCCTTTTTGTACTGTGTATTTTCCGCCGTTAATATTAATCCGTGAGGGATAGTCATTAATATTATTATTTAAACTGCTTACCGGAGCGGGAACATGGCGAGACGAGCATGCACAGAGCAAAACACTAATAAATAAAGCAACATAACAGCGTATTTGTTTATTCAATGCGTTTTGCCCTCTGCGTTAATAACATTAATATATAGTACTTAACGTAATAAAATGTACGCAACAACAATTAAAGCAACAACAGCCCAGCCAAGCACTTCAATATATTGACGTAATTTTTGCTCCATTTTAACTCCGCCCCATTTCATTAAAGCAGATACTAAAAAGAAACGCGCCCCTCGTCCAACCGCCGATGCAACAATAAAGGGTAAAAACGCCATTTGTAATACCCCTGCACCAATAGTAAATACCTTATAAGGAATAGGCGAAAACCCGGCTAAAAATACCACCCATACGCCATAATCTTTAAACCATGTAAGTGCCGTATTAAATTTATCTTGCCATTGCATTTGTGCAATAAAAGGCTCTACAACAGGTTCAAATAACCAAAACCCTAGTAGATAACCTAGCACGCCACCAAGCACAGAAGCTACGGTAGCAAAGCTTGCAAATCGCCATGCTTTACTCGGTTGCGCCAGCGACATAGGCGCTAACATTACATCGGGTGGCACCGGAAAAAAAACCGATTCGGCAAAGCTCATCCCTGCTAAATAACGTTCTGCATGGCGATGCTTAGCCCACACTAAGGCCATATCATATAACTTGGTAAACAACTTCAAAATGAATTCCTATTCAATATCGCCAGGGACCAAAGGTACAAATCTTACTGGCGCAATTACATGCTCTGTAAAGCTATCGCCTTGGCGAATAACCATGGTTAATTTTTGTTCTGCCTCACCAATGGGGGCGAGTAATACGCCTCCATCTGCAAGTTGTGCGAGTAGTTCTGGAGGGATAATCGTTGCCGCAGCCGTCACAATAATGCCATTAAATGGCGCTTGCGATTGCCATCCTTGCCAACCGTCACCGTGTTTCATAGTGACATTATATAAATCGAGCTGATGTAATCGACGCTTTGCTTGCCATTGCAAAGCTTTTATACGCTCAACCGAATACACCTTATCAAAGGTTTTAGCCAGTACCGCGGTTTGATAGCCGGATCCGGTACCAATTTCTAACACTTTACTTTTCACGCCAGCTAAACGCATCAATTCGGTCATGCGGGCAACAATGTAAGGCTGAGAAATAGTTTGTCCTTGCCCTATCGGTAGCGCCGTATTTTGATACGCTTTGTGCTTTAGTACATCATCAATAAAAATATGCCGAGGAATTTGCGAAATCGCCTTTAAAACCTCCTTATCTTCTACGCCCTCTCGTTGTAATAGGTCTGAAAGCGCTTGTGCACTGCGGGTATAATTAGCCAGCACGGTTGATCTCCAACTCGGCTAACCACTCTCCCACAGCTTTGATACTGTCTTTAGCGGTCATATCAACGCTCAATGGGGTGACTGATGCATAGCCATTATTTACAGCATAAAAATCGGTGCCTTCACCGGCATCGCTTTCTGTACCCAAAGAACCATACCAAAAAATATCGCGTCCCCAAGGATCGCTTTGCTTAGTCATGGTTTCTGCTTTGTGTCGCGCGCCTAAGCGAGTTACCTGAACCCCTTTTAGCTCACTTAAAGGAATATCTGGCACATTAATATTGATGATCTGATCTTTAGGCAGTGGATGCGAAGCAAGCCCTTTAATAATATTGACCGTAACGGCTGCTGCCGTTTCAAAGTGTTCACCATGGTGAGAGCACAAAGACACCGCAATTGCTGGTAAACCCAGATGACGACCTTCAGTCGCCGCAGCAACCGTACCAGAGTAAAGTGTATCGTCACCTAAATTGCCGCCGTGGTTAATACCGGCTACCACTAAATCGGGCTTTTCATCCATTAATTGATTCACACCTAAATGCACACAATCCGTTGGCGTGCCATTAACCGACATAAAGCCATTGTCGAGTGTCGTTGCACGCAAAGGATTCATTAACGTCAGTGAATTACTTGCGCCACTGCAATTTCTATCTGGCGCAACCAGCGTTACCTCAGCAATTTGTGTTAATGCTTGGTATAAAACAGCAATACCTTTGGCATTAACACCATCATCATTACTTAATAGAATCTTCATCTGCGTTATCCTTTTCTTTCCGCTCGCGAGGACTGGCGTCAGTATAATCAACCAGTTCGCGCAGTAAAGCCGTTGCAAAGCAGCCTTTGGGTAAACCAAAGCTGAGTTTTAATGTGCGTTCATCAAGTGTTTCTACACTTAGATCTTGAGGGATTAAACGCAGCATTCTGCGCTCGTTTTTAAGCCCTAACTCACCTAAGCCATCACACCATGCTTGATACGGTGCCAACCATGTTTTTTCTTGTTCGGTAAGGCCTTTTTCGCTTTTGCCCACCATGGGCGCCGACATCATAATATCGCCAGAGGCAAGACGTGCAATATTTTCATCGCTGATCGCATCTTCAAAAAACGCATTGCTACCGCTAAGCATAAATACTTCGCGGTGCATGGTTTTAGCAAGGCCATGTTCTGCCACGCGTAAACTAACAATTTGATTAAACACATGTGAACGCGCAGCTGAAATAATAATGCCTCGTAGCTTTTTATCGCGTATGCGCTCACCGGCAAACATTTTTTCAGCCATCACTAAGTTATGCCCATCACGGCCAAAACGCTGCTCACCAAAGTAGTTAGGCACACCTGCGCGTACTGCGTTTATACGGCACAAAATATCCAAAGGTTCGGTTACATTTCGTAGGGTAATGGTAAATCTATTTCCTTTATGGCAACCGGTGCGCAATTTTCGCTCATGGCGCTGCTGCGATACCACAAACACGCTTTCACTGTTGAGCTCAGTAAAATCAATATGCTTTTTAATCGGTACTTTTACGCTAAACCACTGCGAGCATACTCCATGGCGGTCTTTCATGCCGGCATAACTTACATCACGTGGCGACACCCCCGCTTTTTGTGCAATCAGCTTAGCCACATATTGAGTATTTTCGCCTTTTTTTACCACTTGCAAACACACATGTTCGCCACTGCCGGTAAACTCTATACCGAGATCTTCATCAACCATAAAGTCTTCAGCGGTGGTTTTAAAGTCGGCTTTAGAAAGCGGCGCGCCGTATAAATAATTTAATTCGCTCATGCGCTTTCTTTACTCATAATGACCACAGCATGACTTGAAATACCTTCTTTACGCCCCTCAAACCCGAGCTTTTCAGTGGTTGTAGCCTTAACATTTATCTGTGACAGTTCAGCATTTAAATCACTGGCAAGATTGGTTCGCATTGCTTGAATGTGCGGCAGCATTTTTGGTGCTTGTGCCACAATGGTGACATCCGCATTGCCCAATACATAGCCCTGTTGCTTGGCTAGACTCACTACATGGCGAAGTAAAATACGGCTATCGATATTTTCATATTCACTGGCTGTATCTGGAAAGTGCTTACCAATATCGCCCAGCGCTAATGAGCCTAAAATCGCGTCACACAACGCATGAATAGCTACATCACCATCTGAGTGCGCTAAAAAGCCTTGCGGGTAATCAATTTTTTCGCCGCAGATGGTTAAAGGCCCTTGGCCACCAAACTTATGCACGTCAAAACCATGGCCTATTCGTATCATGTTGCACTCTCATTATTTTGTTTTTGCAGTAAAAAACCTGCTAAGTCTAAATCTTCTGGGGTGGTAATTTTAATATTATCGCTGCGCCCCGCCACTAACCTTACCGGCTTATTTGCCCATTCCATGGCACTGGCTTCATCAGTAATAATTGCCCCTTTGGCTAACGCATTTTGCAGTGCTGTTTTGAGCTCGTCATATTTAAAAAGCTGTGGCGTAAGTGCTTGCCATAAATCATCACGAGGCACTGTTTGCTGCGCATGGCTCTGCCCTCGTTTTATGGTGTCTTTTACTTTGCTGGCTAAAATGCCGCCTTCATCAGCCTGCATGCACTGTGCTATTAGGCGCTCTATATCAGCAATATCAACTAAAGGTCTTGCTGCATCATGCACCAAAACCCAAGTCGGTGGATTGGCAGCTAAAAACAATAAACTGTTTAATACTGAATCTGCACGCTCTTTACCGCCAATAGCACGCACGATGCGAGGATCAGATAGCGTAAGGTCGTCAAAGTAAGGGTCGGTTTCGCTCAAAGCCACCACTATAGAATTTAACTGCGGTAACTGCGATAACTTAGCGAGCGTGTGCTCTAAAATGGTTTTCCCTGCTAAGGAAATATATTGCTTTGGTGTTGTGTGTTGCATTCTGCTGCCAACACCTGCGGCAGGAACAATAGCTGCAATAGTAAATTTATTTGTCATGGTGTTGAGCCGGTAAAACACGAATAAAGGTTTCGTCCGGTTTAATCATTCCTAATTCGTTGCGGGCACGCTCTTCAATACCTTCAAGGCCGAGCTTTAAATCTTCTATATCCGCTTTTAATACTTTATTACGCTTGATCAGCTTTTCGTTTGTTTGTTGATGCGATGCTACCGCATTTTTTAGACGGGTGTAGTCTTGCACACCATTATGGCCAAACCAAAGTCTATACTGAATAAAAAGTGCTAAGCACAACAAGCCAAATTGAAAAAATCGCATTAAACACTCCTTATTTTAATTTTGAATTGTAAGCTTTACGCCAATGGCCGCTTAACATTGCGCCAATTAATATTGGCAGCCAATAACATTTCCCGTAACGATAATACCCGTGGCGTACTGCGCTTAGAAAACTGCCACTGGTGGCCACAACACGCCGCAGCAAGCGTTGCTTTATTGGGTTTGAGTAATTGCGCACTTTGCTGCTCAAGCCCTTGGCCTAAAAAATCAAACCAGCCAAGCTCATTGCAATGAACCTGTGTTTTAGTTACTTGATCAATGCTGTCTATTCTAACCCGAATTTGGCCGTGATTTTGTAATAATACAGGAATAATCAGCCCAACTTTGGCATAGACTTGATAAAAAAGTTCATTCGCTGAAGAATTAACTTCTGGCGGAGTTGGTTTTTGCTTTTCAAGCCACCCACCATTTTGCGCATCGAGCGTAAAAGGCGATGTTGCATTAGCCACCCGTGTTGCGGCACGTTCAATGTAATAAGGCAGGCTTTTTAATTGCCTGCGTAAACGATCACCATTAGGTTCAGCCACTAAGCGCTGCACCTCACGCTGATAAAAGGCATTACATAATTGTGCATAAAGCACTTTTTGTGCATCAGTTTGCCACATTTCAACTTGTTGGTTTGTGTCAAACTGCTTATTTTTACTGACCAATCGCTGTACTCAAAAACACCTTGATAGATGTTTTATAACACAGTAATGCACAGTTTTTAAGCACCGATTGTTAGGGCTTTTCGCCTAATTTCGCAATGCCTGATTCTAAAAATTGCACAACCGTATTACGTTTTTTTCCAATTAATAAACTGCCATCGGCTAAAAACATAAAGTTTTGCCAGTTGCGTTTAAACACATCAAAGCTCGTTTCAATAATATTATCGCGCGCCATACAAAAATAAACGGTGGTGTTAGCCTGCCAGTCTAGGTGGTTTAAAATAGCGTCAGGAAATTGGGGATCTTCGCTTTCCCATGCGTCTTCCCAATTTACTTCTTGGCTAAAGTTTTGCTCTTGCGCGCACCAATCGGTTTTATCAAAAAAGTCAGGATGATCATGTTCACGACTCACCATGGTTGTCCATAGCACTGCAGCACGTTCGCTGGTCATCGGTTTAATATTAGCTGCATCAATATCTGAAACCGGAATATCTTTGTGGCGAAATACCCAGGCTTTTTTGTAATCATCAAGAGAAATATAATTCATAGTATTGGCGTATTCTTTGGCATAATAAAAAGCGAAGGCAAATTATACAAGATAACAGACTATGACTACAGCACTAAAACTGGGTTTATATCAACACTACAAAGGCCCACAATATAAAGTTATGCATGTGGCAACTCACAGCGAAACCAACGAGCAATTGGTTATTTACCAAGCCTTATACGGTGAATACGGCATATGGGCACGCCCACTAAGTATGTTTACTGAAACCGTTGAAAAAGACGGTAAAACGATTGCGCGTTTTGCCTACCTTGGTGAAGCCGATTAACTATGGCATTATAACGCATAATAATTACTGCTCAGACCAGATAAAGGATAACCCGTGCAATTTAATTCTACTGATAATTACATCGCAAGCTCAGCATTAAAACAGGCCGTAAACGCCGCTATTATGCTGCAAAAGCCGCTTTTAATTAAAGGCGAGCCGGGCACAGGTAAAACCATGTTGGCTGAAGAGCTGGCAAAAAGTTTAGATACCGAGCTTATTCAGTGGCATATAAAATCAACCACTAAAGCGCAGCAAGGTTTGTACGAGTACGATGCGGTATCGCGTTTGCGCGACAGCCAGCTAGGTGATGAGCGCGTTCACAATATTAGTAACTACATAGTTAAAGGTAAGCTGTGGCAAGCCTTCATGTACGCTGAACTAAACGGAAAACGCCCAGTACTGCTTATTGACGAAATAGACAAAGCCGATATTGAGTTTCCAAACGATTTACTGCTCGAACTCGATAAAATGGAATTTCATGTATACGAAACCGGTGAGCGCATTGTGGCCAAAGAGCGCCCTATTGTGATCATCACGTCAAACAATGAAAAAGAGCTGCCTGATGCGTTTTTACGCCGCTGCTTTTTCCATTATATTGATTTTCCAAATAGCGACGAAATGCAGCAAATTATTGATGTGCACTACCCGCATGTTAAACAAGATTTAGTTCGCCAAGCGCTAGAAGTATTTTTTAACTTACGCGAAGCCAATGGCCTTAAAAAGAAGCCATCCACCAGCGAGTTACTGGATTGGTTAAAACTATTAATGGCTGAAGATATAGATGCCAAAACCCTGCATGACAAAGCGCAAAAAGGCGGCTTAATGCCGATGTTTGGCGCGCTACTTAAAAACGAGCAAGACATAAGCCTAATCGAAAAGCTCGCGTTTATGAGCCGTCGCTAATATGTTGGTACAGTTTTTTTTCACGCTACGCAAATACCGCTTACCCGTGAGTCTGCGCGAACTGCTCGATTTAATAAACGCTTTAAAACAAGGCGTTATATTTGCTGATGTGGACGCGTTTTATCATTTAGCGCGCACCATAATGGTAAAAGACGAAACGCACTTTGATCGATTCGATAAAGCCTTTAGCGATTACTTTAGCGGTATTGCCGACTTAGACCTGCTCGAGAGCTTAAAACAGCAACACAACTTACCTGAAGATTGGTTGCGCAAAGAGTTTGAAAAGCACCTAAGCGATGAAGAAAAAGCCCAACTAAAAGCCATGGGCGGGCTAGACGAGCTGATGAAAACTCTTAAAGAGCGTTTAGAAGAACAGCAAAAACGCCACGCAGGCGGCAATAAGTGGGTAGGTACCGGCGGCACCTCGCCTTTTGGGGCATACGGCTATAACCCTGAAGGTGTGCGTATTGGTCAAGATGGCAACCGCAATCGCCAAGCAGTAAAAGTGTGGGATAAGCGCGAATACCGTAATCTAGATTCTGACCGCGAAATTGGCTCACGCACTATAAAGCTGGCACTTAAAAAACTACGCAAATTTGCCCGCACTGGCGCAAGCGACACCCTTGATTTAAACGAAACCATACGCGCGACCGCCAAGCAAGGCGGCATGCTCGATGTAAAAATGGCCCCCGAGCGCCACAACGCAGTAAAAGTATTGATGCTGTTTGATATTGGCGGTTCAATGGATGACTACATTCATACCTGTGAAGAACTATTTAGCGCCGCCCACAGCGAGTTTAAACATTTAGAGTTTTACTACTTTCATAACTGTTTATACGAACACGTGTGGCAAGATAACCAACGCCGCCACTCAAACGTTATTGATACCATGACGCTCATTAACAAGTTTACCAGCGACTACAAAGTTATATTTGTAGGTGATGCCACTATGGGCCCGTATGAAATTGCCTATCCTGGCGGCTCAGTAGAGCATTGGAATGAAGAACCCGGCAGTGCATGGTTAAACCGAATCACCAATCACTTTGATAAAGTAGCGTGGCTCAACCCACAACCGGTTGAACACTGGCCATACTACCAATCAATTGATTTTATAAAGCAGCTGATGAACAACCGCATGTACCCACTGAGTTTAGATGGGATAAGTAGCGCTATAAAAGAGCTGAGTTAAATATTAATTTACGACAGCTCAGCGCCAATTGCAGACAGTTGTAACAACGCCGCCTTAAGCGGTGAGTAAGAGTTGGCTAAAATGTGAAGCGAAGCGGAATCGAGCCAACTTTTACGAATCTGATTCTAAGGCTTTGTTATATTTTCTTTCCATAAATTTCACGGCTAAATGGAGGTGATGTTTTTGTACTATCAAACAGCTGATATTCGTTTTCAACTTCGCCTTTTTCATTTATCTCCGTAATAGAATACGTATCAGTGTCATATCCACCCTTAACTTTCCATTTTTCATGATTCACAAACAAGCCATGAGAGATAGGTATTTTTAGATATTTTCTGTATTCGCAATCCGGATCGTATGAAGGGGTTCTCTTTTTAGGAGGGTTATCTTCAACAGGTTCTGATTTGGCTTCCTCCTCTGAGGTCTTTATCGAATCTACAACCTCTGGATCTGTTTCAAATAACTCTAATAACTTAGAGAGACTGACAATATGAAACGACTTTCCAGAAGTTTTCTCTCTGAACTCATCGACTAACTCAAACCTAGGATACAAAGGACTTTTACCACTTTGATGCCACCAATCAACTTTATCATCACCAGAAACGAAAATAACATGCTGGCCTTTTTCATTAGCAATCTTAAGAATTTCATGCCAAATCAGCAAATCACCGGCTTGATTTTGTTCTTTATTTTGGTCTTTATATCCCGGTGGAATTTTTAAAGCATTTCGGTTTTCAAGATCTTTAGAAATTTCTTCAATATCTATTTCTTTATCATCTAAAACTCTTTCGGCTAAGACTTCATGATACATTTTACTGACAGGATCATTCCATCCCCATTTATGAACTGCTGTTAGTGTTTCTCTTATTTTGTTTTGATAGTCCTTAATTGCCTTTTTTAGTTCACTTTCAAGCTCTAATACAGCTTGAAATTCATCTAAGCTTTCTAACAAAGGATAAGCGCCGACATAATTGAAACTTTGGTTAGATTTCTTCTGTAAAGCTTCGTTCATTTCACTAAGTTTTTTTGCTCTATTATCTAGATATTCTCGAACAGCTTGAGCTGGCAAGAATATTTTGTCATTTTCTACAAGTTGCCCATAAACGGCTTTAATTGCTTCGACATTTTTAACATTTGTTGTAAAAGGAAGTAAAAGTACATTTGCATCTAAAACAATTAGAGCATCATTTTTTATGTCTTCTATAGGCTCTAATGAAAACCCAAAAGATTCCGCTGGAGATGGGTAGATATTTCGCTTGCTAAATTCGTTTTTCATTTTCCACAATATTCCTTAATGTGCTGCAAGTGCTTATGAAAATATAACATTTTAGTATTTATGCGACACGCTGTTTGTGTTGCATAATCGCTTGTTGGACTGAGCCGCTACCTGCTCGGTGTGTCAGAGTTGGTGTTGTTTATGCTATGGGAATTTGCTTTTTGGAGGCTCTCACTTTCCTAGCTGATTTAATCAGCTTAGCTAGTGTTATGTAAGCTTTCCCTGCATTGCTCAGCGCTTATTATGTATTCATTACACCTAAATTTGCCTTAATAAGCAATTATATTTTTTACACGTACAGAGGCCGCTAGCCTGAGCAGTTAAGCAGGTTAACTAATTGATTTTAAGCAGCTACCTAGCTGCTAACTCGTTCGCCCTACTTTGGTCCTTGTTT
>NZ_FPAR01000001.1:0-18216 GCF_900116475.1 Pseudoalteromonas sp. DSM 26666
CTAGTGACACAGAAAATGTTTCTGAGAAGATAATGCCATTCGCCTCGCAGGCTCGGCTCATCTTACGCAGAAATAGCAAATCAGTGATTTGCAAATCAATTTCTGCGTCCCCATCGTCTAGAGGCCTAGGACACCGCCCTTTCACGGCGGTAACAGGGGTTCGAATCCCCTTGGGGACGCCACTTACTTACTTTAAGTAATATATACAGCAGTGTGACACCGCACTCTCTATCCGCAACTTTAAAAAGAGTGAAAATCTCTTGATACGCCACCTACTATTCATTAGTAATATAGCTTTTAATAAAAGTGCCTAAAATCAGTTTACCTACATTTCCATCACTACTTCAAAATTATTCAGTGAAGTTAAAATCTCAAAATTAAATATTTTATATAATAACTCCTAAATTTTATTAGCATCTTTCCCTTTCTTATATTCAGCTTAAATAAACTTCACCTATGTTAGGTTACATATAAACGTCCAAATAAATAGGAGGTTATATGGCAAGTGGATGGGCACGCGATGGTGCAATTCAAGATCAAATCGACGCCAGCGTTAATGATGCTGTGCAATATGCTAGAAGTAACTTAGTTTCTGGAGCCAGTGCCGAGTTATGTGAAGAATGTGATGAACCAATACCACAGGCACGAAGACTTGCGTTACCAGGTGTTAAGTATTGTGTAAGCTGCCAAGTTGAACTAGAAGGTAAAGGCGCACTTTCTAAAGGGCTTAATCGGCGTGGCAGTAAAGATAGTCAATTACGATAAAAAGGTGCATACAGCACCTTTTTTAAAATTGTATCAGAGTTAAGCTTAAATAATTAAAAAGCCGCTTAGTAAACCTATTAAATATATTTACTAAAATTTATTCATATTTTCTTTTTTCTGAATAAGTTCAATTGAGTAGCCATCTGGATCTTTTACAAACGCTATTTCTGTTGTGCCACCCTTTACTGGACCTGGTTCACGGCTTACGTTACCGCCAGCGGCCTTGATATCAGCACAGGCTTTATAGATATCATCAAACTCAATCGCGATATGACCATAGGCATTGCCTAAATCATAGCTGTCGGTATCCCAGTTATAGGTCAGTTCAAGCACTGTTGTGTCAGTTTCATCACCGTAGCCTACAAAGGCGAGGGTATAGCGGTACTCTTCGTTATCAGCACGGCGTAACTCTTTCATACCAAGTACTTGAGTATAAAACGCAATTGATTTATCTAGATCTGCAACCCGTAACATGGTGTGTAGTAAACGCATTTAAATCCTCTTTAAAATTCATATAAATTTTTATAACGCAGCTAGTTTTAACTACTATTGCTGCGCAGTTAAAATATCAATAATCCGATTATAAATTATTTCTGTGAGCATCACAGTATCATCGCCATTAGTATTTATAAACTGCACAACGACTGTATCGATATCTTTATAATAACGAGCAATGCTTGAATACCCTAATACCCAACCTGTGTGTTCATACTTATAAAGTGATGCATACAAAGCTTGCTCTTGTTCGTCGAAAAAAGTGCCTTTGTTTAAAGCAAAAATAAAGTCGCCTACATCTTGTGCGGTTGCCACATAGCCTTGATCGAGTGCTTTAAAATCATTCTCATAACCTACGTAGTAACCACTCATCAAATCTACTAAATTGATTTCATGTACAGATGAAAACGTATGCGTTAGGCCCAGTGGCGTTAAAATTTCATCTTTAATATATTGGTTATGATCATAACCCAGCACGTTAGACATAATTTTTCGCAGCAACAAATAATTGGTATTAGAATAGCCATAGTCAGCATCAGGGCTAAAATCAGCGGGTTTATCGAGTACTAATGCAAGTGGGTCAGGGTAGGTGATTGACCAATCGAAATTATCAGTGTCTGTGTAATTGGGTATGCCACTTTTGTGTTTTACCATCATTCGTAGTGTTATTTTATCTGCGTTTTCAATGCGCCCAATTAATGATGGAAGATAATCAGCCAGTGTTTTATCTACATCAATACGTCCAGCGGCTGAAAGTTTAGTTAAAGCTGCTGCATCATATAACTTTCGAATGCTGCCAATTTTAAAAAGTGCACTAGGGTAAGCGGGTATTTTGTGCTCTCTATTATGCCAACCATTTGCAAAATATTCAGGTTGCTGTCCTTGTTTATGAATATACACAATAATGCCATCGACTCCTTGTTCAATAGCCTCTTGTGTTTGTGCTTGAACGTTAGCGGGCAGTGGGTGAAAGTAATATAAAGCAAACTGCCAAGGGGCAAAAATGTATATGCTAGTAAGAGTAACAATGAGAGCTGCAATCCGCAGAAGTGTAAGCGCTTTTTTGTTCTTCAATTGTATCATTGCATTCTGGCTTCATTTATTTTTGGAGTGTGAGGATCAGCTTTTTACTCTACTAAACAGCAATATCATGTGATATTGCTGTTTAGTTATGAGGAGTTCGACTGTATTAAAGTATATCTTTACTTATTAACTTTGCCCTTAAGAACATAGATTTCACCATCAAAACTCCCTTGAATCGTCAAACCTTGTCCTGCTAGCTCTTTAAGGTACTCTATGTGTTCCTCTGTAATATGCTGGCCAGGCACCAAAAGCGGAATACCTGGCGGATAGGGGGTAACTAAACCGGCACAAATACGGTTGTTACTTTTACCGATAGGCACAGATTCGCGCTCGCCATAAAAAGCATCACTTGGAATACACGCAAGGTCTATAGCGGGTAGGTTTTCAGGCAAGCGAGATCGTCGCGTCGATTTTGACAACTTCACTTTACCGCTGTCGAGTTTTTTGAGCGCATTATAAAGACGAATTATTTTTGAGCGCGTGCCGCCAAGGGTGAGTAATACCAAAATGGTACTGTGGGTGTATTTTTCTATTTCTAAGCCAATTTCATCCAGCAGGTATTTATGAATATCTTTTAACGAATAAGGTAATTCGCTAATGTCGATGAGAATTTTTAGCGGATCGTGACCCATGTTATCACCACTGAAGTGCGGAAATATTTCCATAAAGTCTTGCTTACCTAGTACTTTAATTTGTTTGAGTGAAGCCATCTGTTGTTTAAATTCTTCCACATGGTTCAACAAAGCATTGAGTAACTTATAGCCTTCCATCTCTAATTGCTTTTGGCATACATCAAGCGACGCGATAAGCTGATATTTTGGCGATGTACTGGCGTAAATACTGTAAATCTCACGAAAGAAATCAGCATCGAAATCAGGGTCGTTAACATGAATATAAGACGCTTGAGAAAACGCCGATACCACTTTATGTGCCGAATGAGTGACGTAGTCAGCGCCAGCATGAATGGCGGAATAGTATCGTAGGCTTGGATGAAACAGCGAGTAAGCAAACCATGCCTCGTCAATAAATACTTTAATACCATGTTGATGGGCAAAATCGACCACCTGTTTCAGATCGCTCAGTAGGCCATCGTAAGTACAACCGGTGAGAACCAGCAATTTTGCATCGGTATTTTGTTCTATCGCTTGTTTTATATCGGCCAACGACGGCGGCGCAAAAATGCCATATTTAGGATTTAAAATACTCGACAAATAAACAGGTAAACTCGCTGATTGCAAAATGCCATAGTGCACAGATTTATGACAATTGCGGTCGATGATCACTTTATCGCCCTTACGCAGCAATGTCTGCAAGATGATTTTATTTGAGGTAGACGACCCATTGGTAACGAAATAGGTATGCTTGACTTCAAACGTCGCCGCTGCTGACTCTTGCGCACGGCCAATGGTATTGGTGCTATCTGATAATGATCCTAACGAATCAACAGAAACCGACAGATCGCCCACGAACACATTACGACCATAAAACTGATAAAAATCTTTAATATAAGGAGAATTTCTAAAGCTCGAGCCGCCACTGTGACCTGGTGTGTGCCAAGAATCGTTTGCTTCGCCAACATAACGGCGATACGCAGTCCAAAATGGGGTTTCTGAGCGGTCATCGAAATCGTTGATCATATAGCCTAAAATTGCTTCAGGATCAGAAATTACCTCATCTTTAAAAAAGAAAGACTCAATCTCCTCCGACTCATTAACGATTTCTAGCCCCTTCGTATCATCGCCAATAACATAAACAGGCAGCTCAAGGCGGATCCCTTTTAACTGCTCGATAAAGCGACTATAAGTGCGTTCGCCAATCTTATTTTGCAAATCCCAGCTAAGCACTACAGCCTGAATATCACCATCTTCCTCTACAATGTCCAACGCTTGTTTTAGCTCAAGACGCTCAATAATATCGATATGAATATCATCTCGCTCAAAATTGACAATGGTCTTCGATAGATTCGTTGAAAGCTCTTGTAAGGTGACTGGATCTTGCTCAATTAACAAGATACGAAGTATTGGTAGCATAGGAATTCTCGTAATAAAATTTCATAATGCTCAACAGCATAACTAAAGGATTGACGCTTGTGAAATTAATACTTTGAAAATGTTCCAATAATTACGGCAAATCACGAATAAACAGATTTTATTTGAATTGATTTACAAGGTATGAAAAATGAAAGGTGCCAAAGTTAGACACCTACTTTGAATAAACAAAAAAGTAACACTGGAATACGAATTAATCATTGAGCTTATTCTTATAAGCCTGATAATTGAGGTTTAGTATTAACAATCGTGCTAAATGAACATTTTTTATTTACGGATCTATTCTGCTTTATCTTTAAACTCTTTAGGCACTACTTTTTCGAGCTTCTTTTCTACTTCAACAAGGTTCTTACCCATAGCAAACTTATCAAGGTTTGAGTCGGCCAGCCGAAAGATAATAAAAGTAGATGCAAAAGGTAATACCTATAGGATGCTTTTATTAACTTCCTGACTGTTACTATCGACATAGCATTATTTACCCTAATTAAACAGCTAACAGTCTCAATAGTTTTAGTTTTTTAAAACAATGTTTTGGCCTACTAAGTGCATTTTTTAAAAATCCATTCTAAAGGCCCGTGTTTAAAATACTTGAGCCAAAACACACTGAAAATTATGCTAATTATGCAAAAGACCAATGCGGAAAATATTGACAAGTCTATGGTTTGGTTAACGAGTAAGCCAGTTGCCTCAAGAATTCCCATGCCAATAATGACATGTGCTACATACAGAGTTAACGTTAACTGCCCAGTTTTGCTTAGCCACTCAATTAACCGGTTGGTAGGAAATACACTTGCTAGTTTTAGAGAAACCAGCAAAACAAGAACAGCAGAGCTTGCAGCTGAAAACATATATTGTGGCAACGGCGGTATTATTGACGTGGTTAACAAAAACTCAATTTCATCTTTTGACATGCCAATAGACGGGTCATCTCCTGCCCACATTCTCAGCATATAGAAGCTTGCTTCTACAATAAGTAAAATACTTAAAGACCATGTAAACAAAGACTTCCTTACATTAGCATTGGATAAATCTTGTTTACCCAACCATATGCCAAATAACAAGAAACCACACCATGGTAAAACTGGGTGATAACCATTAAAGAAAAGGTGTCTAATCACTCCTTCAGTTGTCCAAAAACCAGAATAACTAAGCTCAAGCCAATCCCATCCTTTTTCGTAATCAAAGAATAGCCACATTAATGGAAATGCAAAAACAAAACCGATAGATGCACTGAGCAGTTTCTTGCTGCTAAGAGTAAATAATAATGCAGCTATCAAAAAATAGAATGCATAGAATTTCAAGATGTCGGCTTCCCAAATAGGTGTAAAAGCCAAGCCAATCAAAAGTAGTAAAACAGACCTTTTTATCAAAGAGGTTCTTACTTGCTTGATGTGTTCAAGTGATTCACTGGTAACACATTTTTTAGTTAAAAACGCAATACCTATACCCGCTAATATAACAAACAAAGCCGAAGCCCGACCTTCGAATAGAGCCGCAAACTCTATTAATTGTGGTGTGCCAATATCGGCGTTCATGGCTAACTTAAAGTTGACAATAACCATACCAAAGAGCGCTAACGCTCTTGCAAAGTCAATACCGATTAGTCTATTCACTCTCTTGCTCCACAGAATTCATTTTTAACTTTTGAGACATTGCTGTATCATAATGGAACTTAATAGATGATACAAGGCTGTCTCATAAAATGGATGCAAGAACAAATAATTCGAGAAAAAAAATTATTCAATCGGGGTTAAAACTGTTTATTCAAAATGAGGACTCAACGCTAGTTGACGTGGCTAAAAGGGCTGAAGTTGGTAGAGCAACGGTGTACCGCCAATTTAAGCATAAGGAAGCGCTTCAAGAAGAGATTGCGTTATATTGTTTAGACCGCTTTGATGAAGTAAATATGTCCGTTGAAAATAAAGCTAAAGACTCATTGGATGCTATTAGGCTTGTATTCGAAAATACTTTGCCGTTATACGAGGAATTCGCTTTTTTGCAAAAATTCGAGAAGATGTTTCAGAAAAGTGAAAAGCTTCAAGTTCGTATACAACAGCAAGATAACGAGATACGAGAATTGATAAAACTTGCGAAAGATGAGGGGTTATTAAGTAAGCACTTCTGTGTTGATTGGGGTTTTTATTTTTTTGAAGGTTTATTGTACGCAGGTTACAAGATGAGTCATCTAGATAATTACAGTTCAGGTAAGGCAGCACATTTAGCTTTTTTATCGTTCAAGAGTGGGGTTGCTTCATAACCCCCTGCAAGAATATAGATGTAACATTAATTTACTGAAGACAGTTACTAAGCACATCTTGTGGGTAATTTATTTAAAAGATCAGTTTGCTACCTATCTGTTCTTTTTTTGGGTGGAAATCGACACAACTTAAGCCAGCGATGTCGCAACTTGACGCTGGGTAAGCCAAAGCTAAGGTCCGCTTTCGTATCTTAACAGGTGGGAGCTATTCAGTCTTATCTTTAAACTCACATAAATCTTCAATAATACAGCTGCCACACTTTGGCTTTCGCGCCACACAGGTATAACGTCCATGTAAAATGAGCCAGTGGTGCACGTCTACTTTAAATTCTTTGGGGATCACTTTTTCGAGCTTTTGCTCAACCGCAACCACGTCTTTACCCATAGCCAGCTTAGTACGGTTTGATACACGGAAAATATACGTATCAACTGCAATTGTCGGCCAGCCAAAAGATAATTAAGGTAGATAGCAAAAGGAAAACCTATGGACTGCTTTTAGCCATATGCTGACATTAAGCCTTAGCAAATTCAGGAGCATATTTAGGGCTATATATCTACATTGTTTTGACGGCTAACCTTAGTTTTTTTGAGGTTTGATTGTTTGCATCAATAGGCATAGTGATACTAAAGCTACGCCTGCCCAACCTATTACTTTAAATTTTTCCCCAATAATGACTATAGCTAAAACAGTTGCAACTAATGGTTCAATTAAGGTGATTAATGTCGCTTTACTTGCATCTATATAATTCAAGCCAAAACCAAATAATAAATATCCTAAAAACATTGGAATTATTGCCATATATAAAGATACGAAAGCATTAGATGAACTTGAAAATAAGTTATCACCCGTAAACCATAATGAAGGAAGTAACAATAGTGCAGCACAACCGAATAGCCCAGACATGGACGATGTTGAGTGAACGCCACTTTCAATTAAACACCTTGCCGCCCATGAATAACCTGCATAAGTTAAACCAGCAATACAACCTAAAATAATCCCCACACCCTGTTGATTGATACTGTAAGCATTATTATTACTCTGGTCTTTACCTAAAGTTAACAGAGCAATACCTATAGCACCAATGACAAAGCTCAACATCCATTGCAATGAAATGTCCTTTTTGCTAATAAGACGTTCAAGGATTCCAGCAAAAAAAGGTGCAGTGGCTATAGATACTACAGTACCAATGGCAACACCTGATAAGCGCATTGAGGTATAGAATGCTAATGGGTAAATAGCGACAGAAGCGACACCTAAGAGAAATATTTTAGGCTGTTCGAGCATCAGCTTATAATCTATAAGTAGCTTTTTTCGAGCTGTGATTACAAGTAACACTCCTCCTATCCCCATAGAGAATGCACCAATAGCCAAAGAGCTTACATCTGGGGAGTAGCTTGCAGCAGTACCAGTTGTCCCCCACAAGAAACTAGCAACAATAATCGCCATAACACCTTTAAAACTTCCGTGATGATTTTCCACAATGAGACTTATTTATAATAACTTCAATATAGAAATAGTATGCTAATTATGTAGGGTGTTTTTAACAATTAAGACGCAATAGTTAACAATTCCGACTAAGTTTACTTTTTGAATTTAGTTGGTGATAGACCAAAGTATTGTGAAAACTTTCGGCTAAAGGCTGAGGGTTCTTTATAACCTACTTTTTCACCAATAATTGGTAACGGATAATCTGTATGCGTAAGTAATGCTTGGGCTTTTTCCATTCGAAGTTTTGTTACGTACTTCATCACGGTCATACCTGTTTGTATTTTAAATAGTTTCTTAAACTGTGTTTCACTCAGGAAAGCAGATTCAGCTAAACATTTAATTTGAAGCTGCTCTGCAATATTTTGCTCTATGAAGGATATTGCTGTACCAATGCGACTATCTACCTTTGGTAATAAAGTTTGCTCTGCCAGCAGTAAGCTGAACATTTCGAACATCGCCTGTTCTAATTGAGCATTAACTTTGTTTTCTAGTTGGTTTTCGATAAAAGTTAAGTAACTTCTAAGAGAAGAGTTAATTGCAAAAACAATACATTGTGAAGATGAAATATTTAGCGGAAGATTTTTCATATCTACGACTACAAACCTAGCTTCAGTGTTTGCAGTGAACAGGTGCTCTTCGTTGGCTTTAACTACAACACATTCACTTGGTGCAACTTTTCCATTGAAATCACCAACACATATATTTATGACACCACGTAAAGGTAGAACCAACTGATTAAATTGATGTGAGTGACGAACTGGCTTTGTGCTATAGGAGCGGATGGATAATAGATTTTTCATAATAATAGAAAACGTATTGCCTTATTTCATCATGATTAGGGTTATATATCTTAGAGTAATGAATTCTAAAGTGAAGTCTTAGTTTCTACTGGTGTTTTTAATTAAAGTTTATATGATCAATGTGGCGGCTTAGTTGACTGTCAAGATGATGATAGCTCTACGTTTAATGGATACTAAAAATATCTCTGAAAACTATTGATGCTAATGTCCGTTATCGTATCAAAGTAGTCTAAACATTACTCAGTCTTATCTTTAAACTCACATAAGTCTTCAATAATACAGCTGCCACACTTTGGCTTACGCGCCACACAGGTATAACGTCCATGTAAAATGAGCCAGTGATGTACGTCTACTTTAAATTCTTTGGGGATCACTTTTTCAAGTTTTTGCTCAACCGCGACCACGTCTTTACCCATGGCAAGCTTAGTACGGTTTGAAACACGGAAAATATGCGTATCTACAGCAATGGTGGGCCAGCCGAAGGCGGTGTTGAGTACCACATTGGCAGTTTTACGGCCAACGCCGGGTAGGGCTTCTAGGGCTTCACGATTCTCAGGCACTTCACCGTTATGCTGATCTACCAATATTTGGCACATTTTATATACATTGGCGGCTTTTGAATTAAATAAGCCGATGGTTTTTATGTAATCACGCAGTGTGTCGTGGCCAATATCTAAAATAGCTTGCGGTGTGTTTGCCACTGGAAAGAGTTTTCGGGTGGCTTTATTTACCCCTACATCGGTGGCTTGTGCTGAGAGTGTTACGGCAACTAGCAACTCAAACGGGCTTGAATATTCAAGCTCCGTTTCAGGATGTGGGTTGTCATCGCGCAAGCGCGTGAGTATTTGGTAACGTTTTTCTTTATTCATCTCACTTAAAACGCATTAGCTTTTATTAAGTTAATGTGTTTTCCCCTTAGGTTAAGCTAGTAACACGTGCACGTGGGCCTTTTTCAGCTTCTGGCGGCGTTACTTGTTTTGATTTTATTTGTGCATCAATGACGTTTTTTGCGGCGATCAGCAGCCCAAGCCCTAAGAATGCGCCTGGTGGTAAAATGGCCAGTAAAAACTGGCTATCAAAGCTAAATACTTCGATGCGTAAAGCTGAAGCCCAAGGACCGAGTAGTAAATCGGCGCCATCGAATAAGGTGCCTTGGCCAATCAACTCTCGCATAGCGCCAAGTACAACTAGTACCAACATAAAGCCTAAGCCCATCATCAAGCCATCAAAGGCAGATAAATGCACTGGATTTTTAGAGGCAAATGCTTCAGCACGACCAATAATGGCGCAGTTAGTCACAATCAACGGAATGAAAATCCCCAGAGATTGATAAAGGCCAAAAGTGTAGGCGTTCATTAACAGCTGCACAATCGTCACAAAACCGGCAATGATCATTACAAAAACCGGTATTCTGATATCTTTAGGCACCCAATTGCGCACAAATGATACGGTAATATTAGAGCCCACTAAAACTAACAAGGTTGCTAAGCCTAAACCTAGCGCATTAGTAATCGTGGAGGTAACAGCAAGTAAAGGACATAAACCTAATAACTGTACTAAGGCGGGGTTATTTCCCCATAGGCCTTCTTTATAAAGGGTTTTTAATTCACTCATGGTGTTACCTCAGGGCAAGCATTCGCTGCTGCAAAAAGATCATCAAAGTTATTTTGTGCATACACTACCGCATTTTTAACTGAGCCCACTACAGCGCGAGGCGTAATGGTTGCGCCAGTAAATTGATCAAACTGACCGCCATCTTTTTTAACGGCCCAACGCGCGTCACTTTCGCTTTGTACTGTTTTTGAATTAAATGAGGTGATCCAGTCTGACTTTTTAATTTCAACTTTATCGCCCAAACCTGGGGTTTCTTCATGCTTAGTAACCCTTACACCAGCAACGCTGCCATCGCGATATACCGCGCTAAGTAAGTTTATATCGCCACTGTAGCCGCTAGGAGTGACATGACGAATGACTAATGCAACGGGTTCGTCATCTTTACGTGCACGGTAAATTACTTGGTTGTCGTATGGCCCCAGTAAAGGGTCTGATATGATCACACAATCTTGAGAAAGTTCATTAGTGTACTTACTGTGCGGTAATACTTCTTGTAACTGATTAGTTAATTGCAGTTGCTCTTGCTCTGCAATCTTATCGGCCGTTAACGAATTTATGGTGGCCACTAACCCTGTTGTAAGGAGTGCGAAGCCGCATAATATTGCGCCATTTTTTACCATTGAAGAAATAATCATTTTACTGCTCCATGGCCATAGGTTCTTGGTTGTGTGTAGTAATCAATAAGCGGTACTGCAATATTGATCAGTAATATGGCAAATGCAACCGCATCCGGAAAGCCACCAAATGTACGAATTAAATACACAATTAAACCAATCGCGGCACCATAAATAAGGCGGCCTCGATTAGTGGTTGCAGCTGATACAGGATCGGTGGCAATAAAAAAGGCTCCGAGCATAGTCGCACCACTAAATAAGTGAAATACCAGACCCGGCTCAGTGCCTGGCGAGGCAATATAACCAATTGCAGCGCATAGGCTTAAACTGGCAATAAAACTCACTGGTATATGCCAGTTAATCACTTTTGTTTTTAATAAATAAAGGCCACCAAGTAAAAAGGCTAAATTAACCCAACCCCAACCTAGGCCTACCCATTCATTAAATACGCTCTTTTGCATACTCTCTGTCACCGTTAGGCCGTGAGCAATATCTGTTTTTAAGGTATCAAGTGGGGTAGCCATTGTGCTGCCGTCTATTGTGACTCGAAGCTGATCTAAGCTGTATCCTAACGTTGTAAAGTCACTAAATATTAGACTAAGCTGCTGGCTAAAAGTAATGCCCGTATTGAGTAACTCTGTAACGGGTAACCAGGCCGTCATTTGCACAGGGAACGACACTAATAAAAGTACATAAGCTGCCATTGCAGGATTAAATAAATTAAAGCCTAAACCACCATAAAGTTGCTTAACAATAACAATGGCAAACAAACACCCTATAACAATAACCCACCACGGCGCTAAAGGCGGAATACTAATCGCCAATAACACACCGGTAAGCCATGCACTGCCATCGCTTAATGCAGGCCAAATAGGGCGCTTACGCATTAACATAATGGCTGCTTCAAATGCGCTTACACACACTAACGCTAATAATAATTGAATAAGGACACCGGTACCAAAAAATACAACTTGTGCAATAACACCAGGAATACAGGCCGCAATCACAGTTAGCATTAACCGTGTCACAGACTTGTGACTATGATTGTGGGGTGAACTGGCCATGGTTAGTTTCATGACTGATCGTTTCCTTCTTTTTGTTGCTTTTTAGCTTTAGCACGGGCAATGGCGGCGGCTACGGCGGCTTTCTTTTTTTCTTGAGCTGTTTGCTGTGAACCTTCTGAAGATTCATCGTTGCCTTGTGGCTCAGCATTTTCATTCTGTTGTGCTAATGCATTAGCTTGCGCTGCTTTCTTAGCTTTAGCACGGGCAATAGCAGCAGCTACTGCAGCTTTTTTATCATCTGCAGCCGGTGCTGGTGATTCACTTTCTGTGTCATCGCTTGGCGCTTGCTCATTAGTTTGTGCTGCTTTTTTGGCTTTAGCACGGGCAATGGCGGCAGCGACGGCAGCTTTTTTATCATCGGCAGCGACAGGTGATTCACTTACTGTGTTATCACTTGGCGCTTGCTCATTGGCTTGTGCTGCCTTTTTGGCTTTAGCACGAGCAATAGCAGCAGCTACCGCGGCTTTTTTATCATTGGCAGCGACTGGCGATTCACTCACTGTGTCATCACTTTGCGCTTGCTCATTGGCTTGTGCTGCCTTTTTGGCTTTAGCACGGGCAATGGCTGCAGCTACCGCGGCTTTTTTATCATTGGCAGCGACTGGCGATTCACTTTCTGTGTCATCGCTTGCTGCTTGCTCATTGGCTTGTGCTGCTTTTTTGGCTTTAGCACGGGCAATAGCGGCAGCAACGGCTGATTTTTTATCATCTACAGGCTCGTCATCACCATTGTTTTGTGCCTTTTGCTCTTTATATAGGCGAGCTTGCTCTTTACGTGCTGCGCGCTCTTTTGCAACTTCACTGTTATCTGGCTCGAGTTCGCCACCTTGCTTTTTCGCTTTAGCGCGCGCAATTGCGTCTGCTACAGCTGATTTATTGTCACCATCGCTGGTTTTATCTTTAACGCGGGCAAGGGCATCGGCTACTTTTTGCTGCTCTTCGGTCGATTTAGGGGCAGGTTTACGTTTGTGGCGATTTTTTCGCTCAGCTTGTTCTTGCTCTAAACGCGCTTTACGTGCATCAAAGCGCTCTTTAGCGCGATCAGATTTTATCTTCTCGGCAATTTGCTCTTTAATTTCAACTTTTGCAACGCGGTAATACTGAACAAGTGGTATTTCACTAGGGCATACATAGGCACAGGCACCACATTCAATACAGTCAAATAAGTTATGCTCTTGGAGTTTGTCGTATTCTTTTGATTTAGCAAACCATTGTAATTGTTGTGGCAATAACGAGGCAGGGCAGGCATCGGCACAGGCACTGCAGCGAATACAGGCTTTTTCTGGGCCAGGCTCTGCTAATTCCTTATGATCTGGGGCAAGTATGCAGTTTGTTGTTTTAACAACACCAATACGAACTGTGGGTAAGGTAAAGCCCATCATAGGGCCGCCCATGACCACGCGCTGTTGCGGCACAGGTGAAAAACCTTGGCAATCAAGTAAGTGCTTAATTTCAGTACCTAATAACGCCCATACATTGCCAGGATTATGTATAGTATTGCCGGTAACGGTAACGACACGTTCAATTAACGGTTTACCTTCGTATACAGCTTGCTGTATCGCAAATAAAGTGCCGGTGTTATGTACTAAAATGCCGATATCAGCAGGGATACCGCCGTTTGGTACTTCACGGTTAGTGAGCAGCTTTATTAGCTGTTTTTCACCGCCAGAAGGGTAAACAGTAGGCACGGTTTGTATTAAAATATGCTCGTTATGCTTCGCCGCTTCTGTCATGGCTGTGATAGCCTCGGGCTTATTGTCTTCAATGCCAATAATACACAGCGTCGGATTGAGTAACTGCTGCATGAGCTCAATACCTTTGACTATTTCAGCGGCGTGCTCACGCATTAAGGTATCGTCAGCCGTGATGTAAGGTTCACACTCAACCGCATTAACAATCAAAAATTCAATAGGTTGTTTAATATCAGCTTTTACATAGGTTGGGAAGCCTGCGCCGCCCATGCCAGAGATCCCCGCATTATGAATAACATCAACCAGTTCATCGTGTGATGCAGTGGCTGGGTTTGCTAAAGGCGATAATTCACACCAGGTATCGTTGCCATCGGGTTCAATAATAATGCTCAATTCAGGTAATGCCGAAGGATGCGCTGATGGCATAGGCGTAATATCAATAATAGTACCTGATGTAGGTGCATGTATTGGCACCGACCAATTAGCTGATGGCTTTGTTAACGCTTGGCCTTTTAACACGTGCTGTTTTTTTTCAACTATTAATTTACCACTAGCGCCAATGTGCTGCTTTAAAGGCAGAACAAGTTTTTCAGGCAAAGGGAGTCTGGCTATAGGCGCACTATTAGATAATGATTTCTGCTGAGGAGGATGTACGCCGCCAGGAAATGCCCAAACGGTGCCTTTTTTTATTTGTTCAAGTAACTTTTCCACTCAAACCTCTAATCTATTTGGGTAACAGGAATAGCGTCTAATTGCCATTTCCAGGTTTGTTTTGTTGGTGCAACAGGTAGCATGTCAATACAATCGACCGGACAAGGTTCAACGCACAAATCGCAGCCAGTGCATTCGTCAATTAGAACGGTATGCATTTGACGTGTTGCACCCACAATGGCATCAACAGGGCAGGCTTGAATACATTTAGTACAGCCAATACATTCATCTTCGCGGATATACGCCACTGTTTTAACCGGATCTGCTTGTTCGCCGCCAGCGAGGGGTTTAGCCTCAACCCCCATTAAATCAGCTAGCTTTTTAACGGTCGCTTCACCACCTGGAGGGCATTTATTTATTTCATCGCCATTGGCAATGGCTTCTGCATAAGGACGACAGCCAGGGTAACCACATTGGCCGCATTGTGTTTGCGGTAAAATGGTGTCGATTTGTTCTACAACAGGATTACCTTCAACTCGAAAGCGTACTGCTGCAAACCCTAAAATTAATCCGAAAATTAACGCCAGCAAACCCAGCGCTATTAAAGCGTACAACAAGGTCATATTAAAACTTCACTAATCCAGTAAAACCCATGAAGGCCATTGACATTAAACCTGCCGTTATCATTGCGATTGAGGCACCTTTAAATGGGGTTGGTACGTCTGCTGCGGCTAAACGTTCGCGCAATGCAGCAAATAAAACCAATACTAATGAAAAACCCACCGCAGCACCAAAGCCATAAACGGCCGATTGTAAAAACGTGTGATCTTCTTTGATATTTAATAAAGCAACACCCAATACCGCACAGTTAGTGGTTATTAAAGGTAAAAATATTCCCAGTAACCGGTAAAGCGTTGGACTTGTTTTTCTGACAACCATTTCAGTAAATTGTACAACAACAGCTATCACTAAAATAAAGCTCATTGTTTTCAGATAGGTAATATCCAATGGTAATAAAATATACTCATTTACTAAATAGCTTGTCACAGAGGCAAGCGTTAGCACAAAGGTAGTTGCCAAAGACATACCTATGGCTGTGTCAAGTTTCCCAGACACACCCATAAACGGGCAAAGGCCTAAAAATTGTACTAATACAAAGTTGTTGACTAACACTGTTCCAATTAATAACAAGACGTATTCTGTCATGTGTGCCTCACGCTAATAAAATCCCGTGTATTATCCTTTTTTCTACTGTGATTAACAACACGTTGAGTGATTATCAGTTAAATAAACAACGTTAAATAATGGGCTAATTGTAAAGGGTTAAAATCAAGGGACATTGCAATTAAAAAACTGTCAGCATTTTAACGGCTGAAAATTCATAAAAGCACACTTTAGAACGTAAAAAAGAGCATACATGCTCTTTTTTACGTTAATTGGAGTAGAGGCGTTAGATGTCTTTGGGCTTTTCAATGTAGTAACCTTGAACACCATCTAGGCATAACGTTTCTACAATGTGTTTTTCTTCTTGGCTTTCAACGCCCTCAGCAAAAACACTGACACCAATTCGGTGAGCAAGGTCGACCATTAAACGCATAAAGTACTGATTATTTTTATCATCCTCTAAGCCTCGGGTATAACTTGCATCCATTTTAATAAAGTCTGGTTTTAAATCTCTGAAAAACTTAAATGATGTGAGTCCTACACCAAAGCGTTCAACAGTAATTCTGGCTCCAACGCGATGCACCATATCAATAAAACGTTTGCTTGCTTTAATGTTTTGTTGCAGACCAAATTCACTCACCTCAAAAATTAACTTAGAAGCAATATGGGTATCTTTAAGCAAACGACGCTCTAACCAAATCATAAATTGGTCACTGTGCGCACTTGAAGGGGTGATATTTAAGCCAAAGTATTTTTCAGATAAATTACTCGATTTTATTCTTTCTAATGACGATTCTATAATTAACTTATCAATTTCTATTGCCATATCGAGCTTTTCAGCCATTGCTAAAAATGAAGCGGTAGGCAAAGCTTGATTTTCTTCTGTTTTGAAGCGGGCTTGAATTTCAGCATAGGCTTTAATGCTTTTACCTAATGGCATAATATTTTGGATCACTAAATGGACGCTTTTAGACTCGATCACTTCGTTAATCACTTTACGCCAGTTTTGATTACCAAACCCTGCGCTCACATTATTAACAAGATCAGTATCGCGCTGCACATGCCACGCATTAGCTTGCTTAGATTGCGCCATACTCATTGCGTTATCAACGATAGAGAGCAACTCACCTAAAGGTTTGGCTTTTTCGTAACCCACAATACCTGTGTTTGCAACCGAGCTAAGTTCTTGGTTTTGCATGTATTGAGTAAAGCGAGATTGTAAGTTTTCACCAAATTTTTCAGCTTCTTTTAACGGGGTATTCGGCAATATAATTATAAAGTCAGAGCTGTTTACTCTAAAAACTTGACTGCCGGAATAGGTGCCACTGATATTTACTATGATATCTGCAACCGACTTAATGTACTCATCACCTTTTTGATAGCCTCGACTTTGATTAATTGACTGTAACTCACTACAGCGGACAAGTGCTAAAGAGCCAAATGTGCTTATTTCGGTGTTTTCTATATTTTTTTCGTAGTAATCAACAAACATATTGCGATTACCTAATTCAGTAACACCGTCTTTGTAGGCTTCACGTTTAATATCGTGGGCTGCATTTTTTATATTGTCGTTTTTACTTTTTAAAAAGTGCGATAAACGATTAAAGCTAGGAATTAAACTTTTCCCCAACTTAGCTAACTCAGGTGAATCAATTTTAGTTGCAAAATCATCACCTAGTTGGTTTTGATTGATATATACATCAATAACATCAGCAACGTCCGTACATATATTGTCGTTAATGTGCTTAACAATGGTTTTCATCAATATAATAGGTATTAGGGCGAGTAGGGTGCTAACAATTAAAATAACAAAAAACGCGGTTTGAAACTGCTCACCCAAGTGAGTAGTGTTTAATTTAAATTCAATTTTTATATCGGCGTTATTATTTGTGGCGTACTGAGGACGTACTGAGTTGCTACTAGATTGAATAAGCTCAGCAATAAAAGGTAATTGCACTGCATTGTTAACCGAAAATACTTCAACGCCTTGATAGTCACGTAAAACAAAATTTGAAAAGGTTTCACTAGTTGCAAGCGTGTTTTTAAGATTTTCTGCTGATATATCTGTCGCAGAGAGATTTTTAATGTATTGCTCAACGGTCGCTTGTGCATTTTTTTGAGCATTGCCGATGGCATTATCAAAATTTTGGCTAATAAAATAACTACCAGCGGACACAAGTACCAGCCAAGCTAACAGTTGTATAAGAATAAGTTTTTTGAAAGCTGCCATTATTTAATCTTTTTATGTCAAATGGGGGAGGACACAACCTCATGATTATTAAACTAATTATAGCTCGATATCAATAGTTATCAAATGGTTAGTTTTTTAAGCAAAAAAGTTTTTATTTTAAAAGGAGAATGGTAGAGCAAATTGGAGGGTATGTCTATGTGATTGTAGTAAATTGGCTCCCCCTCCCCGACTCGAACGGGGGACCTGCGGATTAACAGTCCGTCGCTCTAACCAACTGAGCTAAGGGGGAA
>NZ_FPAR01000001.1:18331-30018 GCF_900116475.1 Pseudoalteromonas sp. DSM 26666
ACTTGGCTCCCCCTCCCCGACTCGAACGGGGGACCTGCGGATTAACAGTCCGTCGCTCTAACCAACTGAGCTAAGGGGGAAGCGTCTTGCCTTTCAACGGGGCGAAATATTAATGACCGCATAGCAAAGTGTCAACATATAAAAGATCATAAATTCAAAAAAGAGGTCTATTCGTTGTTTTTATGTGCAATCTGCGCGTTTTGTAACACTATTTAAGTAAAGCGCTGTGATATTGTTTTATAAAAACAGGGCAATATTTGCATGAAGTTTGTAATTTGAGGCAATAAAGTGATGAGTAAAATTTAAGAAAACGGCTTTTAATAGCAAAAACGCGTTCTATTTCCTGTATTTTTATAAAGCGATAATTAACTTATTTAAAATAAATGGCTCCTTTTTATTTTTGGTACGTTAAAACGGTTGAACTAAATGCCTATTAGTTACGTAAACTAAAACTAGCGCTAAAACATAATATAAATTTTGACTGCAGCAGCAATGCTTTGTACAAAAATAAAACAATCAATGAGTTAGCTACCTGTTTGAGTGTGTTACTCACTGATATTAGTCTAAGAAAATATCACCTTCATACACATAACAGGGGCATACAATGCTGTTTGCATATTGGTAACGGAAAAAACCAAATGATCAGACAATCTAGCACCCGGTTGTAGCCCTTTATAAACGTGGGGTTGATTGAGTTATCCACGGTTTCTGTGGATAACTCTGTTTATGAAACTTTAAGAACATCAGCACCCCCAGCATTGTAGGGCGCTACAACGATTTCAAGTATTTAAAAGCTTTTTTTTTATACATTTAAAAACAATAGCTTACGATTCAGCTAAGTTACTCACTTAATCGATAAATAAAATTTTTCGTGACGATAAAACACAGTCTCTGACTGTGTGATAAATCAACAAAACCTAAAAAATAAATGTTGCAAAAGTTACATAAATGTATTTTATTTGGTTTTTAGTGTGTTAGCGCAAAATTTGTTTACAAAGGCATAAAAATAACAGTTTGTAGATTAAACGTTTAATTAATTGTTTAGATTTAATAAAGCATGGCTTGAACAGCTCGGATGCTTTAAAATATGCCGTTCAGTAAAAGAGGCTTATTTATTTTATGCGCGCACATTCTCAATCACATACTCGCCCTGATTTACTCACCGCCCCAATCTTGCCTACATTAAAGAAAATGACCATTCCGATGATCTTTGGGATGATCACCCTAATGATGTTCAACATAGTTGATACTTTTTTCATTAGCTTATTGGGTACTGAGCCGCTTGCTGCAGTGAGCTTTACATTTCCCGTCACTTTTACCGTTATTAGTTTAGCGATTGGTTTAGGCATAGGTACCTCAGCGGTAATAGCAAAAGCATTAGGCAGTAACAATATTGAAGAAGCGCGTTTTGATGCCAGTATATCGTTGTTGATTGCGGTGGTATTAGTGTTGGTTTTATCTACGTGTGGCTATTTATTAATTGATCCTATTTTTACTTTACTCGGAGCTGGGGAGCAAGTATTACCGCTCATTCATGAATATATCAGTATTTGGTTTTTAGGCAGTGTATTTTTAATTACCCCGATGATTGGTAATTCTGTACTGCGTGCCAGTGGCGATACTAAAACACCGAGTATTATTATGGGTGGAGCGGGGCTTATCAATGCAGTACTCGATCCTGTACTTATTTTTGGTTTTGGCCCCATTCCTGCGTTTGGCATTAAAGGAGCCGCCATTGCCAGTGTTATAGCATGGGCAGTTGCTGTGGCAATTATTTTATACTTATTAATTGCTAAAAAGCGCTTATTGAGTTTAAAAGCAGGGTCGCAAACGGTTATTGGAGCAATTCGTAAAATATTAAAAATAGGCTTACCCGCAGCAGGTGCTAACATGCTAACACCGGTTGCTATGGCAGTAATGACGGCATTGGTTGCACATCATGGTCCAGAGGCTGTGGCTGCTTTTGGAGTAGGGAGTCGAATAGAATCAATAGCGAGTTTGGTGGTATTAGCATTATCGATGACTTTGCCACCTTTTATTAGTCAAAACTTTGGAGCCAGTCATTTTTCTCGCGTAAAGGATGCCTACCTAAGAACCTTAAAATTTGTGATGTTATGGCAGTTTGTTATTTATATTTTATTAATTATGTTCTCAGGCGTCATAAGTGAAATATTTGGTAAAGAGCAAGCCGTTGTTGATGTCATAAAACTGTTTATTTATACCATCCCATTAAGTTATGGCTTGCAAGGAGTGATCATTTTATCCAACTCCTCGTTTAACGCTTTACACAAACCCATGAACGCCTTAGTTTTGAGCGTCATTCGGTTATTTATTTTTTATGTTCCCTTTGCGTATATCGGGAATGAACTGGCAGGTTTAATCGGCTTGTTTATTGGCGCGGCCATTGGTAATTTATTCACAGCCCTTGTAGCCTATAAGTGGTTTATGAAAGAAATTGAAGCGTTAAGCAGTCAAGCATTACAGGAGTGTAGTCATTGAGCGATCATTTTCAGTTAGAATCAAAATTTAAACCCGCTGGGGATCAGCCTACCGCTATCGCTCAGTTGTGCGAAGGTTTAGAAGCAGGGCTTGCTCATCAAACCTTATTGGGCGCAACAGGGACGGGAAAAACCTTCACGATGGCTAACATCATTAGTGATTTAAATCGCCCCACTATTATTATGGCGCACAATAAAACCTTAGCGGCGCAATTATACGGCGAGATGAAAGAATTTTTCCCGCATAATGCGGTTGAGTACTTTGTATCTTACTACGATTACTACCAACCAGAAGCCTACGTGGTAGCCAGCGACACCTTTATTGAAAAAGATGCATCCATCAATGAACACATTGAGCAAATGCGGCTCAGCGCCACTAAAGCGCTATTAGAGCGTCGCGATACCATAATCGTTGCGTCGGTATCGGCGATTTATGGTCTGGGCGATCCTGATTCATACATGAAAATGATGCTGCTTTTAAAAGTGGGCGAAAAAGTCGACCAGCGCGATATGCTGCGCCGCCTTGCAGAGCTGCAATACACCCGTAACGATATTGATTTTAGTCGTGGTACATATCGTGTTCGCGGCGAAGTGGTGGATATATTCCCCGCTGAATCAGATACCTATGCAGTACGTGTAGAAATGTTTGATGATGAAGTTGAACGCCTAAGTATTTTTGATCCCCTCACTGGTGCTGTTGAAAAACACATAGTGCGTGCAACTATTTACCCTAAAACTCACTATGTAACGCCACGAGAAAAAATACTCGAAGCCATCGAAAAAATAAAAGTTGAGCTTAAAGAGCGCAGGGCACAATTACTCAGCGCTAATAAATTAGTTGAAGAGCAACGTATTGCGCAGCGTACACAATACGACATAGAAATGATGACCGAACTTGGTTATTGCTCAGGCATTGAAAACTACAGTCGTTACTTATCGGGGCGCACACCTGGCGATCCACCGCCGACATTACTTGATTATTTACCCGACGATGCATTAATGATTATTGATGAATCGCACGTAACTGTCTCGCAAATTGGCGCTATGTATAAAGGCGACAGAAGCCGTAAAGAAAACCTCGTTGAATATGGCTTTAGAATGCCCTCGGCCATGGATAACCGTCCACTGCGTTTTGAAGAATTTGAAGCCATTGCACCGCAAACTATTTATGTGTCGGCCACACCGGGTGATTTTGAATTAGAGCGCAGCAATGGCGAGGTTGCTGAACAAGTTATTCGTCCAACCGGCTTACTTGACCCATTAATAGAAGTGCGCCCGGTTGGCGATCAGGTTGATGACTTACTCTCAGAAATTTATAAAAGTGTTGAAAAAGGCGAGCGCGTGTTAGTAACAACACTGACCAAACGCATGGCTGAGGATTTAACTGATTATTTAAGCGAACATAATGTAAAAGTACGCTATTTACACTCTGACATAGACACCGTAGAGCGGGTCGAAATTATTCGTGATTTACGTGCCGGTGTGTTTGATGTGTTAGTAGGCATTAACTTACTACGTGAAGGTTTAGATATGCCAGAAGTGGCATTAGTAGCTATTTTAGATGCCGATAAAGAAGGCTTTTTACGCTCAGCTCGCTCGCTTATTCAAACCATAGGCCGTGCTGCGCGCCACCTTGATGGTCGTGCTATTTTATACGGTGATAGAATCACTAAGTCGATGGCCAAAGCCATTGATGAAACCCAGCGACGCCGCGATATACAGCATGCTTATAATGTTAAGCACGGTATTGAGCCTAAAGCACTGATCAAAAAGATACTCGATGTAATGGATGTAGGTGAAGATGCTTCACCGCAAGATAACTTACAGCTTATTCGTAAAGAGTCTAAAAAAATTCTTAGTGCGAAAGAAATTGCCACGCAAATTAAGCAGCTTGAAACCAAAATGCATGCCTACGCCAGTGATTTAGAATTTGAAAAAGCCGCCTCTGTACGCGACGAAATACATGAACTACAACAACAGTTGATTAATTAAATGACAATCGATTTTACTCCTCTTATTAATGCATTAGCAGACACGCCTTTTGCAGATAACGAATTATGCCGCGTATTTCATGGTCGCGGCCACAGCGTAGAAGCGCTAAGCCATATTAACTTAGACTTTTATCCACCGAGTTTGTTTTTGGTGTCATACAGTGAAATTGATGAGATAACACTCACTACGCTCACCGATATGTTATGGCAGTGGGCACAACAACATCATCCAGAGCTAATTACTGCATTGGTGTATCAGCAGCGAGCGGGGCTGCAAAGCCATAACACCCTTGTTCACGGGCAATTGCCCGCGCGCCATAGCGTAGCCGAAAATGGTGTGCGTTTTTTGGTTGATTTAATGAGTAAGCAAAACACCGGTATTTTTCCAGATATGCGAAAAGGCCGTGAGTTTGTCATGCAAAATAGTAAACATGCTAAAGTACTTAACCTGTTTTCTTATACTTGTGGTTTTTCGGTAGCGGCTATGCACGGCGGTGCCGATCATGTGATGAACATGGATATGAGCAAAGGCGTGTTAAAAGTCGGTAAGCAAAACCATCAATTAAACAATGTTGATAGGGGCGTCAGTTTTTTACCGCATGATATTTTAAAGTCGTTTGGTAAGCTAAAAAAAGCCGCACCGTTTGATTTAATTATTGTTGATCCACCCAGCTTTCAAAAAGGCAGTTTTATATTAACAAAAGACTACCAAAAAGTGCTGCGCAGACTTCCTGAGCTTTTAAACGATACTACACAGTTGTTGTTATGCGCTAATAGCCCAGAGCTTTCAGAAAACGACTTTAAAGCACTTATTCAAGAACATACTCAAGGTGCTATTGAGTTTGTTAAACGCCTAGAACCGACTGATCGCTTTATTGAAATTGATAGCGATAAAAGCTTAAAAGCATTGGTGTACAAAACAAAAACATAGTGAGTTAAATGAAACTGAGTAAACGTTTAAACGCCATCAATTCATTAATTACAGAGCCTTACGATATTGTTTGGGATTGTTGCTGCGATCATGGCTTTTTAGGGATGGCGTTACTTGAGCGCGGTATAGCAAAACATATAAATTTTGTGGATATTATTCCAACGTTAATGGAAGCGCTCGAACAGTCGCTGCAACAATTTGAGCAAGGTAAATCTTTACCTTCATGGCAAGTGCGCTGCGAAGATGTTGCGCAAATTAAATTGCCAACAGCTGCAAAGCAAGTGGTGGTTATTGCTGGTGTGGGGGGCGATTTATGTTTAAAGCTTATTGAACAAATTATTGCCAACAACCCGCAAAGCTTGCACCAACTCAGTTTTATTATTTGCCCCATTCAGCATCTTTACAAAGTGCGCGAAGGTTTAAAAGCCTGTAATTTAAAGCTCGAAAACGAGCAAATTATTGTTGAAAACAAACGTTTTTACGAAGTATTACACGTTAGTGTAAATGCTAGCCAAACACTCACTCAAACCGGTGCTCAAATGTGGGATAAACACAATCCACAACATCATCAATATCAGCAGCAATTGCTTAACCATTATACTCGAATGCTCAATAAAGATAGACTTTACTATCAAAAAGTTATAACAGAGTATCAACGAGTATTTGAATGCTAAATACTCCTGTCAGTGTGATCGGTTTTTGTGATTAACTACGTAAAGTGCTTCATAGTTAATATCTTGCCATCAGGCGGATTTATTTGGTTTAAATATGTCAGATAAAAATATAAAAATTGAGCCATTATTAGGCGATGGGCAAAAGTGGCAACACAGTTACGAGCAACCGATTTCGTATGCGCCGTTAGTACAACTGGCCAATAATAATTGGATTGTTCCCCAGCATTTTTTACGTTACAAACATACGCTAGCTAGCGTTAATGAAGTGCTTAACGACATTAGTTTTTCTACTCACTTTAGTGTGTTAGCTGCAGAAAAAAACAGTGATATTTATCTGCAAGTGGCGGTACTTAGTCCAGATAATTACCGTGCTGAGAACAAAGCAAAAAAGTTACTGTTTGGTCGTCGCTGGCCAGTAGAGCAAAATTTGCCAACCTCAGAGCTTATTCAAACAGCATTTTTAGCATTGAAAGTGGCACGCGAGCATGAAGTAAGAGAGCTTTTTCAGCTGCAGCATCAAGGCGCAACCAGCACGCCGTTTAATAATCATCATGATTTACCTGTTATGGCGCAAAACCCTGAGCTTGTTAAAAGCACATCGTTTAAAAATATTCCATTGAACGACCTGATAGAGCGCCTGGTGTTTGCGGATAATAAAATTGCGCTAATTAACTGCCAAGCCATAATCACCGGCGAGCAGGTGTATACGGTTAAACTTCATTGCGATAGTTGTCAGCTAAGCGAATTTAATAATAAAACTTTGTCATTTTTAGCACCTGATGCAACAACCAACAGCTTTTTACATAGCTTTATTGCCGCACTGGTTGCTGTAAGTAACGAGTATGTGAGTGAGCATTTTAAATACCAAGGCTTTGCGCGCTTTAGTAAACATGTACACGCAGAGCAGGTAGGGGAGCTAAGCATTGCCATGCGTTCACCAAGTTCAGTTAGTTTATGTTCTATGGGTAAGCAAGAGGCGAATCAGTTAAACTTTGAAATAGACAGCGGCAGGGCACCCCAAGGGTGTGGACAAGCCATTGGCGGGTTTTTAGCTGCCCATGGTATAGAGCAGCCAGAAAATGCACATTTATACCCTAATTATTTATAACTAAGGGACAGCTATAGTTTGTTTATTTCTTGTTTTACGCTATAGCTTGAGTCGGTAACAATGGCTTCAAGTGTTTGTACTCGCTGTTTGAGTTCAGTCACTTGCGCGGTTACTTCTGCTAGTTGCTTATGAGCATCTTGATTGTTGTCTTGAACTTTATGTTTAAACTCAAGGTGCTTTTTATACATATCGTAAATAACCCCCGAACCTACAGAAATAAGTACAATGAGAACTATCATTGTTGTGCCAGACATAATTACTTCCTTTAATTTTATTTTAAGTTTAAATTATAACCATAATTAAGCGCCGATAAAGCTAATTAATTGTAACTTTATTTGTATTTATAAAGTCATTGTTATTATTTGTGCCGCCACCATATAGTAACCATGCAGTTTTTTTAATCGATACAAGGAATAGGTATGTTAAATAATAAAATTCCACCGGTTGTCGTTGTGGTATTTTTCGCTGCTGTTATGGCACTGATTGCGCATTACACAGTAATAGACTTTACCGCCTTCATAACTTACCTAGCATTAGGATTAGTCGCTATAGGTTGTTTCTTTTGTGTTGCTGGGGTCGTCAGTTTTCGTTTAGCCAAAACCACGGTACTACCAAATAAACCTGAGCAAGCAACAAGCTTAGTTACCTCAGGGGTATATAAACTCTCACGTAACCCTATGTATTTAGGCTTTGCTTTTATACTGGCGGGGTGGGGCGTGTGGCTAAGCTCTATTTGGGCTTTTTTAGGTATTGTGGGCTACGTTGGTTATTTAACGCTGTTTCAAATCATTCCCGAAGAGCGGGCGTTACATCAGTTATTTGGTGAGCAATTTGAGGATTACAAATCGCGGGTAAAACGCTGGCTTTAATGTTTTTTCATACTAAAAAAGGCTACCCTTGGTAGCCTTTTTTAGTATGCTTATTTTAAACTTTACTCGTATTCAAGCGGGTCGGTTACGTTGTTCAGCTCAAAGGCTTCTAAACGTTCTTGGCAAGCGCCACATTTGCCACAGGCCTTATCACGACCGTTATAACAGGTCCATGTTTGGCTGTAGTCTAATCCCATTTTAATACCATCGGTTAAAATATCGATTTTAGTATTATTTAAATACGGGCTAAAAATTTCTACCGCATCGTAATTAGCAATACGACACACATCATCCATCTTTTTAACAAACTCAGGGCGGCAATCTGGGTAAATAGCATGATCGCCCGAATGCGCACCGTAATATACTTTGCTTGCTTTAAGCGACACCGCATAACCTACCGCTAAAGAAAGTAAAATCATGTTGCGATTAGGCACAATGGTGCTTTTCATGCTTTCTTCTTCGTAATGGCCTTCTGGCACATCAATATCGTCTGTTAACGACGAACCACCAATAAGCTGATTAATTGCCGATATATCAACAATTTTGTGCGGTACATTTAGCTTTTCACATACGCTGGCGGCGACTTTAAGTTCTTTGACATGACGCTGACCATAATCAAACGAGAGGGCATAAACATCATGGCCTTGCTGCAGGGCTTTATTTAATACAGTAAATGAGTCCATACCGCCGGAATAAATAACAACTACTTTTTGCGTCATACGTGGTTTGCTCTTTAGTTTTGATAGAGGTTTATATCAGGGCGCGATATACTACACGGCCAAGGCATAAATGACAATTTTTGCACCGTGCTTTGTGATTTCTAATAGTAACAATTTTGCCGTCAGGTTGTAAGTGAGATTTCTTTTGTACAAAATTAATGAAGTGTTTGAAACCATTCAAGGTGAAGCGAGTTTTACTGGTACGCCGTCTATTTTTTTACGCCTGCAAGGTTGCCCTGTGGGATGTTCATGGTGCGACACAAAGCAAACCTGGGATGTTGATAACGTATATAAAGTATCACTTGATGACACGGTAGAAAAAAAAGCCGACTCAGATCATTGGGCTGAGGCCAGCGCAGCGCAGGTACTTGAGTTATTTAAGTCCCGTGGCTATACCGCCAAGCATGTTGTTATAACCGGTGGCGAACCTTGCATGTATGATTTGAACCCAGTATGTAATTTACTGCATGATCATGGCTTTAGCACACAAATAGAAACCAGTGGCACCTTCGAAATACTCGCCCCTGCACAAACGTGGGTCACGGTATCGCCAAAAATTAATATGCGCGGTGGCTACAAAGTACTCAGTAGTGCCATGCAACGCGCCGATGAAATTAAACACCCAGTTGCTATGCAAAAACACGTAGAAGAACTGGAAGAGCTATTTACCGCCACCGGCGTAAACCCAAAACTGGTATATTTGCAGCCAATCAGCCAAAAAGCCTCAGCCACTAAATTAGCCATTGATACTTGTATCGCCAAAAACTGGCGCTTATCAATTCAAGTACATAAGTATTTGGGGATTAATTAAAGAGCAGCTGTAAGCTGCTCTGCGTTAAGTTATATAACGTAGATACAAGGTTGGGTTATGAACCCAACCTAATTAAACAACTTTCAACTCATAAAGTTAAGCTGGCTTTAAATATAATTTTCATCAATAAACTGACACCACAGCTGTGTATTTAATTTTGGTACATTTGGCTTATCTCTAATACCGAGTTTAAACATGATCACAGAGCGCCATTCTAAAGAGCCAATGTCTGGCCCATGTCCATAACCGTCACCGGTATTAATTTGCTGCTCAACATAGTTAAACCATGCCTCAGAGCACGGCGAATATTTTTCATCTTTTTGCGCAACACTACTGCATCCAGCAATAATGAGTAATAAAGGGGCCATTAATAGTTTCATATTTTACCTATGTGTTTATTTTGCTAATCGCTGCTGTGTTAAGTTTAAACGCTTATGTGAGCTGTATACTTGCAACCTTTCATCGTCCGTAATTAAAAATGCATCCATTTCTACAGATATTAAAGCTGATATGAGGAAAATCTCTAAAACACCAAGATCAGCAAGTTTAGCTGAAAGAAGTGCCGTTTTGCCGTTAGCAATAAAGGTAGAGTCTTGATCACGGTAATCGCCATCAACATATAGTTTTGCACCACCAAACCATGAGTTAACAATTTTAATTTTATGACCCTTGACCGTGAATTCGAACTCTTTTCTCATTTTCAAACTCCATTATGGTTGTTATGTTTTTTCTTTAAACTCAACAGGTACTTCAATTTCAATGCCGCAACCTTTTCCATAGCTAAAAATAAATGCATACTTTTCGCCATTAAGAGGTTTAGCAATAAACCAAGCTTTTGTCTTTCCTTCTTCTTTGACCACAGTTGTTGGTATGGCAAATAGTGGGTCATCTTGCTCACCTACTGCAACCCAAACAAAATTAAACATCTCTTCTTTAATTTTCTCTGGTAAATATACTGTAACGGAAAATGAACTATTATTTTGCTGTACACTTACATTAAATAAATGATTGTATTTTAAGTTCCATGCTGCAACTTGATCATCAGTTTGAATGCATGATGCAGCAGAAGAGCCAAATCTAAACAGATATAATAAAAATAAACATCGCATTATCGATTTACCTAAAACCAATAGTTATTTCTCCTGATTAGTTGCTTGTTAGGTGCATTATGATTCTATTTCAGCTTCTGACTTAATAAGCTCCGAGATCTTAGATAAATCGAATTCATCGTGAGGAATAATTTCAACTTTATCAGTAAACTTTGATGACATGGATTTAAGATTTTTGGCTAGGAAATGATCCCACTCATATAAGAGTTCGAGGATGTCTGCCTTTACAAAATGATCTTCACCATTTGTATTTGACGAATAGCCTTCAACAGAACCATTTAATAGTGCATGTCGGTCGAGAATATAAGAACGTCTATCAGAGCTATATCCTGTGTTTACGGTGTGTGAAGCGTAATACGTCCTAAATAGAAAGATTGGTAACTGGTCCGCCTCACTCTTTGAAAATGGTATTTTTAATTTAGAAGATAGTGCTATTAAAGCTTGTAGCTGAAGATAACAGGCATTGAATATTCCGTACATGCGTAAGTATGCTTCACCAAATTTTTCGTTTCTCGATTCATGTATATTGATTCCATGATTGTAGAAGTCATCCTTAGCTAGTTGAGTATCTTCGAGCAGATACAAAGAATCTATTACAAATCCATAGTCACGGATATTGTCTAATTCGAGTATTGAAATAATTTGAGAATTAAAATCATCAGAGATGTTTATTGAGCATAAGCTTAAAACTTCTAGCATTATTTTAATGCGTAAATCAATTAAATTAATATTGCTCATTCGCTTGATATTTACTCCTTGCACCTTACTATTTTCTAGTCCGCGCGTCGCGCAGGTTTCTACTATGTCACGCTCATTTATTTAATTTATATAGTTTTAACAAATTACCTAAGATATTACTATCACAAACTTTTCTATGACTTTTAAGCAAAGCTAATACTAAAAAACGTTGTTATTGAGCAGCGCTTTTGTTTTTATTTTGTTGAACCTTGAACCTTGAACCTTGAACCTTGAACCTT
>NZ_FPAR01000001.1:30168-688538 GCF_900116475.1 Pseudoalteromonas sp. DSM 26666
TTGAACCTTGAACCTTGAACCTTGAACCTTGAACCTTGAACCTTGAACCTTTTTAAAGTACCAAACTAACACCTAAGTTTGCAAAGTGCACTGGTGGTGCATATATTAAACTAAGTGATTGGGAGAATGCGCTTGGTTAAATACCTACTACTGTTGTTTGTTTTTTCTTATGTTTTTATAAACTCGGCTTTTGCTACTGTAAAAGTGGGCGTGACTCACTGGGTTGATTACACTAATCCGGATGAAACAGGCGTTTATATTGAATTATTAAAAGAAGTTTATGCGGATGAACAGCTCGAGTTTGATTTTAGTACTTACAAACGAATTACCAATTTATTTGAAAAAACAATATGATATTGTTGTTGGTGTTGCTAAAGAGGATATTCCTTTAGCTTATTATCCTAATTGGTATTTAGACTACGATTACCCAATTAATGCGTATTTTGTAGATTCTGCTCATAAGTTTAATAAACTGTCTGATTTAAACAACAAAGTATTAAGCTGGCTCGATGGCTACAATTTCGATAAGTTTATTGAATACCCACACGATTATTACCCGGCTTCTACTATTGAAAACGCAGTGGCACTGCTACTCAATAAACGCATAGATGCTTTCGTTGATTTTGACTACAACATTCCCAAAGAGTACAAATCAAAGCTTAATTATGTAGAGGTTGTGCCCGCAAGGCCTATTTATTTAGCCTTTTCGAATAATGAAAAAGGGAAAGCCTTGGCGCGAAGATTTGACCAAACAATGCCAAAATTAAAATCATCGGGAAGGTTGCAGGCATTATATAAATCAGATTATGAAAATACGCGTTTTGCAGAGTTTGACGCAAATAAAACAAAAATCGTATTAAGTAGTAACGATGAGTCTTTGATACGACTGAACTCAGTTACCGAAGAAAAATCACTCGACGCGCAGCTTTATAAGTTAATTTTGGCTAAAATGCGAGATTACAGAATTGAGTTTGTAAAAGCGCCAGATACCAATGCGGAGGTGCAATTTGGCATTAGTCATTGTTTTGCCAATAAAATTAACACGTCAGAACGAGCAAGCCGCTATTTAATATCAAAGCCGTTTTCTTTGTATCTCGCACCGCGACTTTATTCTCCAAATAGCTTGGCTCAATTTAAACATATAAAAAATTTAGACGAGTTGGTGTCACAAAGTGAATTAAGGTTGGGGTTATCAAAATTCAGAATATTCTCCGAAGACATTATGTCTCTACTTGAAGAGGTAGATAAAACTAAAATAAAACTAGCTCCCACTAATATATTCTCTAGATTACAACAATTAGCGAAGTTGCAAGAGTTTGATGCGTCTATTGAATACCCCAGCGATGTAGCCACGTATTGGCACGATATAACAGACGCTGATATTCACTCCTTTGATTTGAAATTAAAAACATCGTTTACTGTTGGGCATTTAATGTGTGAGCGCAGTGAAGAAAATATAAAATTTATGCAGGACTTTAATAATACACTCTCAAAATTAATTCAAAGCGATGAGTATAAAGCGCTTATCTACCACTTTGCGGCAGACTTACCTGCTGAACAGTTTAATAAAATTTATCAGCAAGCACTGTTAGATGAAGAGTGAGAACGCAAACACAACGTGGTTGTTTAACCGCTAGGGTAGGCATATTTATCATTGAAATAATAAGCCGATGATAAAAATAAAGCCGCCTTTGTAAGGTAAATTAGTATAACGCTGAATACTTGGCTCTGAAAATTCAAACAATGGCACTAACAAGTGCACCCGCGTCAGTAATACCGGCGTCTTTCATGGCTTGGCTAATCATTTGCACTAGCGCGACTACTTGAGATTGTGTTGATGAAACGATATTTGCCTGTGCTTCAATTTGTGCTTGTATGACCTCGTCTTCCGGATCGGATTGAGTTTTTAATTGAGAGAGTAGCTCTTTTTGTTGTTCAAGCTGCTGTTTAAGCTCTTTAAGTTGCTCTATCATTTTTGCGATATATTCAGGCATTTCTGAATTTGTTGCTTTTTCAGCGTTTTGCTCAGCCTCTTTTCCTGAGAGTTTATTGCGTTCTTTGTCTGATAATTGATAATCAATGTTGTCCTGATTTTTTGTTGTGTCTTTTGTTTGTTGTGCAATATTTGTTTTTTCGGCTGTAATTTTAACGTCAAAGGCTGAGTGTTTATTTAGCTGTATCACGGTTTATTATCCATAATGTTATTTGTTACTAATTTAACTATCGGCAGGAATGCTAAAGTACTAAAGCGATAAATACAAAAAAGCGTTGCCCTTGAGCAACGCTTTTATTTTATCTTGTTTAGCCTTTAGCCTTTAGCCTTTAGCCTTTAGCCTTTATTCAGCTGCTAAATAATCTAATACCACTTGGTGGTGATCTTTGGTTTTGAATTTATCAAACAAGTGTTTAATTTTACCGTCTTGGCCTACTAAGAAAGTGAGGCGGTGGATACCGTCGTACTCTTTGCCCATAAATTTTTTATAGCCCCACACCCCAAATGCCTCAGCAATGGCATGATCTTCATCTGAGAGTAGGTCAAAGTTAAGCTCTTTTTTTGTTTCAAAGTTTTTAAGACGCTTAATCGGATCTGGGCTTATGCCAACAACATGGGTGTTAAATTTAGCAAGCTCGGCTTGTTGGTCACGCAGGTTTTCGGCTTGTACTGTACAGCCAGGCGTTGACGCCTTAGGGTAAAAGTACACCAGTACTTGTTTTTCTTTTAATAACTCGCTGAGCACGACGGTTTCGTCATTTTGGTTTTGTAAGCTAAAAGCCGGTGCTGTGTCGCCACTTTGTAATGGGGTAATTTTGTTCATGCTAAACTCCTTAGCGAATACGTCGAAAGATGTAATCTACGTTTAAAACGTGCGAAAGGTTTTCAAAACTAATTTTAAATTGGTCAATATCAACGTCAACGGGAATATTAAATTCAAGTTCACAACGCATTTTTAGCTCAGTTTCTTCTTCGTAGGTGTCTGACTTTAATGAGCAAATATTAATATTATTATCTGCAAAAAAACGCGTTACTTTACTTAATGTGCCAGGGGTGTCTATGCCGGTATATTCTAAGGTATAGCCTGCACAAAACTCGCTTTGATTATGGCTTGAAGTACGCTTCATCATAGTGAGTAGTCCAAGCTCCATGCCTTTGGTCGGTAATGTATGCTCTATGCGGCTAATGGCTGACATATCACCGCTAAGTAGCATAATAAAGGTGAATTCGTTGCCTAAAATTGCAATACGGCTATCTATAATATTACAGTGGCAATCGCTTACGAGTTGCGTAAGTTCACTGACGATGCCCGATCTATCCTCGCCAATTGCGGTTAAAACAATTTGATGATTTGAAAATGCAGTCATGGGTTTTAAAGTACCTAAGTTACTTGGATGAAAACAACCGACTTGGCAACAAAAAAATAAACACGTAGCGTTGCACGGCGGCAAAGTTTAACACAAAACCCGCGTTAAACTATAGCAGCGGTTAATTTTAGGCGGTTAATAGTGCAGTGTTTCTTGTTTTTACAAGCTTGTGAAAGTACCATAGCAAAAATGTGTCTATTTGTAGCCTAGTCCGTTTGTTATCTCATAGGCTGAATGCAGTTAGGCAAGCAAATTATAAATGTAAAGTTAATATTGATTTTACACTGAACCAAATCGGCATTACCCACTCATATATTTGTTAAAACAATTAAGGGTATGCTAAGGAGAATTATCTGTGCAGTATTGGATCCCAAAAGCACTAGCAGTAAGTGTATTGGTAAGTTTGTCAGGGTGTAGTGTATTTACAAGTGATGCTCATAATGAGCGTAATTACCGCGCCCATGAGCCGGTTAAAGCGCCTGCATCGTTATCTCAACCCGCTCAAGATCCTGTTTATAAAATGGATGTGGGTCAATATGATAATAATCCGGAGGCAACAAACTATCGTCCGCCGGCGCAAGTTTTAACCATTGCTAAAGGCAGTTGGGTTGAGGAAGCAGATAAACAAGCGCGTATTTATTTTGATAAAAATGACGGCATTGAAGATTTAGATGTGTTTATTTGGGATTCGATTCAAGCGGTGCTTGCTGATAATAACATTAACGCAACACAGCAAGATAAAACGCAAGGAATACTCGTAACCGATTGGTACGCTATTGTAAAGCCTGAAGAAAGCTGGTTATGGGGCAATGATGAAAGCGTTGATTTAGAGCGTTTTAAATTTACCATTGAAGAAAAAGAACACCAACGCACAGCCTCGTTAACCGCTGAGCTTATTGATTTTAAAGGTGATAAGCCGCTAACTGATTTATTAAAACAACAGCTTGAAGTGCGTGCACTTAACCAAGTAGTGAGTGAGTTTGATTACCGCTACCGTCAGCTTGAAGTTGATATGCGTAAGCGCCAAGGGATCATCTCGTTAGAACTCGGGTTTGATAACAAAGGCAATGCCGCACTTGTTACTGAGCAAACGTATGACACCGTATTCGATCGCTTTTCTGGATTTTTAGAGCGTTTGTCGTTCACAATTGTTGAAGTAAACCAAGAGACAGGTTTAATTACAGCAGATTATGCGAAAGTAGAAAGCAGTGTGTGGGATTCAATTTGGGGCGATGAACCAACAGAGCTTCCAATTGATGAAGGTCAATACCAGATTTTGGTTAGCAAAACCAAACAAGGTGGCACCAGTCTAACGTGGATGGATGACAAAGGCGAAACGCTTGAACCAGGTACAATGAATGGGTTACAACAAGCATTAGAAGCGGCGCTAATTAAGCGCGGTATTAAAATTTAATAATTATAAATACTTCCCACAAAAAGAGCTGTTTGCTCTTTTTGTGGTTTTTACAGGTTGAAAATATGTCTCAGTTAGATTCATCACGCCCAGCACCAGTCCAAAAAAGTTATGATTTGAAAGTGTGGTTGGTTTTTTTAATTCCTTCATTAATCGGTGTGTTTTTGTTTATGACGCCAGTACCGTCTGGCGAAATAATGACGATTCCTATTGCGGTAATGGCAAAAGCAATTCAAGCTTTATTTAGTGAGATAGCGCTTGGGTTAATAGCGACAATTATTTGTATTACTGGTGTTATGTCGTTGATATTTAGTGTGTTTAAACCGAAAAGCTTAACCAAATTTCGCTTATTAAATCATTTGTTTAATGTGAGTTGGATTTGGTTAGTAACACGGTTATTTGGTATGGCGTTTGTGCTTTTAACTTATTTTCAAGTTGGGCCGCATGCTATTACCTCAGAAAATACCGGTTTATTAGTATTAAAAGATTTACTACCGGTGTTGTTTTCGGTGTTTATTTTAGCGGGCTTGTTACTGCCGTTATTACTTAATTTTGGTTTACTTGAGCTGGTGGGTACCTTACTTACTAAAGTAATGCGTCCATTGTTTGGCGTACCAGGGCGCAGTGCAGTTAACTGTGTTGCTTCGTGGTTAGGTGATGGCAGTGTCGGTATTTTGATGACTGCACGCCAGTATGAAGATAAATACTACACTCAACGTGAAGCTGCGATTATTGGTACCACTTTCTCTGCTGTATCAATTACCTTTTGTTTGGTTGTTATTGGCCAAGTAAAGCTTGAATATTTATTTGCACCTTTTTACCTAACCGTGTGTTTAGCGGGTGTAGTGGCTGCGATAATTGTTCCGCGTTTACCGCCACTGCGTTTTAAAAAGGACGTGCTTATTGATGGTGAAGAGCCCGATGGAAACGCTGAATTGGTTCCTGAAGGCAAAACATTATTTAAGCATTCACTTGATGTTGCATTAACTAAAGCAGAAAAAGCACCAGGCTTAAAAGGCACAATTGAAGAGGGCTTACACAACGCATTTGATATGGTGTTTGCAGTATTACCTGTGGTAATGGCTGTGGGTACATTTGCGTTAATTATTGCTGAGTACACGCCGATATTTCAATATTTAGGTATGCCGTTTATTCCATTTTTAGAATTACTACAAATACCTGAAGCTGAAATGGCGGCGCAAACGATTATGGTGGGATTTGCAGATATGTTTATTCCGTCTATTTTAGCCGCAGGCTCAATTGAAAGCGATGTAACACGTTTTATTATTGCGGCAATGAGTGTAACGCAACTTATTTATATGTCTGAAGTGGGCGCACTATTATTAGGTAGTAAAATACCGGTTAATATTTTTGAGTTATTTGTTATTTTTATTCTCAGAACTTTAGTAACCTTGCCAGTTATTGCCTTAATGGCACACTGGTTAGTTGGCTAGAACAATCATTTAAACGAAAAAAAGCCCTGATTATTCAGGGCTTTTTTGTTTCTTTGCTTTGCGCAGATGAGCTTGGTTCTGAAGGTTTAAACTCGCTTTTTGCACTTAAACGCAGCAGTACTAAATTGCCGATAACAATAGCCAGTACAATCACGATAACGAGTACGATTTGCCAAATTTGCATTGCGATGCTCTTATTTTTTATTAAGCGGTAATTATGACCACTTTAAATAAAAGCCGCAATCCTCTCTAGGACTGTAAATAAGCAATTAAAACCGTTGTGCCACCGATAACGTTAAAAAGTTAATGCCTGGGTTCGGCGATTTAAATCCGGCGTTTGAATAGTGAATAATTCGCAGCGCTACATTGGTTTCACCAAAATCCGCCACTAGACCTATTCTGTCTTCAAACTGGTAGTGAGTACTTAGGTTTTTATCGGCAAAATAGCGCTCATCAAGTAATGAAAAACCAATACCTGCCTCTACATAAAAGGGGGTGTTGTACACACTAAATGCTGGAAATTGCACTACCGGTGACACAGCTAAGACTACGTTGGATTGCGATTGTTGATCATGGCGGTATTGCCACACGTTAACGCTGGTTTCTAAATAAAAACGAGCATCGCCGACAAAGTTTTGCATTCCTTGAGGGTGATATTGATACGCAAGCTTTGCCCCTGTTACATTGCCTTCTCCTTTTAATAAATCGACGGCATAACCATGGTTAGAGGATGCATAAGCGGCTTTGGTAGCCAATATAAACAGGGTAAAAACAAGAACTAAAAGTCTGTTGTATGAGGTTTTCATAACGGCCAACTAGGGTTTAAGTCAAAATAGTAAAGGGATAATAAGGGCGGTGAATTGGTGTTTTCAATGAGGACAAAAAGCCGCTTGTATATGGCTTGTTAACTGATTTATTTAACCAATTGAATTTATTTAATTAATTCAATTGGTGCCAATTAGGCATTAATAAGTTGCTTATTTATGCCTTTTTTATTGCCTGTTATTTGCGTAAATTACGCTTAAATTAATTATTTAAACTATGCATTTTTTATGAAACTTATAAAGCTTTTAGTGGTTATTGCTGTTTTTTTCAGTAGCGCTTTGTATGCACAAACGCAGCCATCACCTAAGCAGTTATTGCAAACTGTAGCAGAATCATTATTTAACGATATTGGACAGGTAAATGCCAAAGGCGATGCCAGCAAAGAAGCCATGTCGTTAATTGTTCAGCAGCGTTTAATGCCACATATTGATGTTAAGTTTGTGTCGTTTAAATTATTAGGTAAGCATATTAAAGGTATTAACCGCGACCAAGGTGTTGCGTTTATTAATGCTGTAGAGCATTACTTAACAGGAACATATGCCGGTGCGCTTATGAAGTACACAGGGCAGGATGTAATATTTGAGCAAGACGCTGCTGCAAGCGACTCTAAATTTGCTACGGTTAAAACGCAAATTATTGAACCGAATAAGCCAACCATTGATTTGCACTTTAAATTGCGTTTAGGTAATAACAATCAGTGGAAGGTATACGATATTGTTGCAGAGGGAATTTCGTTACTCAGTGCTAAGCAAAAAGAGATCATTCAACGTATTTCTGATGTGGGATTAGATCAAGTCACAGCAGAACTTCAGCAAAGCTAGTACTTTTGCAATTAACAGCTCCAACCTTAAAAGCAGCTAATGGCAGATGTCGTTAGCTGCTTTTGTATTTTGGCCTATATTGCATGAGTTTACGCTAGCTTGGCTACCTAGCTGTGGTAGAATATTGGCTTCTTTGATTAAGCGTGGTGTCAGCTAAATACTGTTATAACTGACTACTCACCCGAGCTACACTGGAGTTGTGTTGTTTTAATGGAAAATGTACTAATTTGGCCAAAGGAATACCCGTTACTGGTCAAAGGGCTGGTTGAACAAAACGGTGCCTTCATTTTAGATGCTTTAGAAGCTTGGCCCGCCTGTCGCTCTACTGAAGAAGATAATGGTGTATGCACCACTGTTTTACCCCCAATTTATTATTTAACCTGGTTAACCCCCTTAGAGCCATTTGAAGAGTGTTATTTTCAGCATATTTCTGAATATGATGAAAACGCACAAGAGTATATTGCTGCACTGAAAGAGCATTATTTTGCCAATGATTACAGCATAGAAAATATTGTGCTAATGCTGTGTCAGCGACTTGAAAAGTATGCAAGTGTGTCGGCGCAAAATAACATTGAAACACCACTTTCTTTAATTAGCTTATTTTTTAGTAAACGCTTTTTTACCCTGATAGAGCATGCACTAGAGCAAGGTGCAAAGCTCTCAGCTGCAGATACCTTAGCTATTTGGAAAGAGGTCGATTTTAGAGAGCGTTTAAGTGCGCATATTCCCCAGTCGATTGCTGATATTGACCACTTAGCAGAGGTGACCAGCGAAAAAGTGGCTGCTGGCAAAGATTACTTTACTTTATTAACTCAGGTGTCTCCTGATGTTGACTCTATTGTGTTGTTAGAAAATGCCTTACTTGCGCATTTAAACAAGAAAAAAGCTAAGCAAACCATGGCAATGCGCTTTATTGAGCAAGGCGCCACGGGCACCTTAACCGATACAGATGATAAAACAGCATTTATGTGGGCGGCAGAAAAAGGCTACGTAAATGTAGTAGAAACACTCCTGCAGTACCAAGATAAAAAAGCGGTAGACGGCCAAGGTAATACAGCGCTGCATTACGCGGTGATAAGTAAAAACGAATCGTTAATGATTTTACTGCTCAAAGCAGGATATGACTTTAGAGCGCGAAATAACGAGGGGTTAAGTTGTTACCGATTAGCGGTTAGTATAAAAGCCAGCAACTTAGTTAAGTGCCTTGAGCGTGACTTTGGTATTAAAGAGTTATCGCCAGAGGGGCAGCTAGAGCGAATTAAAAAGGTGCATGTGCTACATGCGGTTGTGGCTTTATTATTACCGCTACAGTTATTCTTCTTTTTTGATGAAAACATCACTATAAAAAGTGAGCTTACTCTTTTTATGACTATGACGGCGGTGGTGTGTTTTTTCTTTGCAACGAATTTAAAGCGTTGCTCATTGTATCCGCATGTAAAACACCCATGGGGATTGTTTTTAATACGAATGATGTCGGTTTTTAGTCTTGTTGCACAACTAGGTTTAGCCTGTATTGTGGGGCTGGCAGCTTTAAGCGAGTTAGTTTAAAAGTTAATGTTTTGCTACAAAAAAACGCGCTAATTAGCGCGTTTTTGCATTGTTGAGTATTTATTACGGATTGTTTTTATCGTGCTCGTGTGCGGCTTTTTCTTCAGCGAGCTCATCTTTAAGCTTGCGAATTTTAAGCCCAAGTTCTTGCCCTCTATGGCGCGCATAATAAGTACAGCCAATAAACATAGATGAGGCAAATAATAACTCAAGCAATACCCATTTAAGCTCATCTTGTGCGACCCACAGCAATGTAAAGCCATGAATAAAGTAAAACATAACAATAAAATTAGCCCACGCATAGGTGTAGGTTTTATCTTGTAATATGCCTTTTAATGGCAGTAATAGTGGCAATACATACACTAAGAAAAGAAAGGTGTTACTGTGGCCGTCTCTAGGGGCTAATACAAACATCCATAACGGCATTAAAATAAGCAGACCAATATAACCAAATAAGGCTAGGCGCTGAAATTTAATGGTAATCGGTTTTTTAGCAGGCTCGTTTGCTTGAATCATTTAAGTTTACTCGCAACTTGAGTCAGGCGTTTTCCTACGCTTTGACATATTTTAATTTCATCCTTACTCAGGGTTGAGCTGTTATTGCTACCTGCAACATGAGAGGCGCCATAAGGTGTTCCTCCTGTTTCGGTACCGAGCAACTCAGGTACATCGTAGGGTACGCCCATCAACATCATCCCATGGTGTAACAAAGGCAATGACAAATTGAGTAGGGTTGCTTCATTGCCACCATGCATACTGCTTGATGATGAAAACACACAGGCAGGTTTATCGATAAGTTGGCCTTTGAGCCAAAGATCGCTGGTGGTTTCCCAAAACGTTTTTGCTTGTGAGGCCATCATGCCAAAGCGGGTCGGCGTACCAAATGCAAGCCCGTCGCATGCAACTAAATCATCTTTACTGATCACAATGTCATGCGGGTTTTTGGCCACAAAAGTACGCAGTAATGCGGTTGCGCCTTGTTGCTCTATTGACTCTGCAATCTCATGCGCCATAGCCTCTACTGAGCCATGGCTTGAGTGATACAGCACCACGATGGTTGTGCTCATTATAGAACGCTTAATACGTTTTCAGGCGGGCGACCTAGGGCGGCTTTATTGTTATTTACTACAATAGGACGCTCAATTAGTTTTGGGTGATTGACCATGGCATCAATAAGCACTGACTCGCTGTTTTCATCTTTTAAATTAAGTGCTTTGTACTGCTCTTCTTTGATGCGCATCAAATCACGTGCCGAATTAAACCCAAGTTGAGAAACTAAGGTACTAATTTGCTCATGAGAAAGGGGTGTTTTTAAGTATTCAACAACACTCGGTTCAATGTTTTTACTTTGTAATAGGTTAAGGGTTTCGCGTGATTTTGAACAACGCGGATTATGATAAATAGTAACTGACATAAAAATACATCCAAAGTATAAATTGTGGCTATTTTAGGTGAACTCACTAAAGACTTAAAGCCTCGCAAGCTCTTTTTGCAATAACCGATACTGTGTGAGTAACGCTTTTAAGCGCTGTTGCTTAACATTTTCACTTGGCTCTACAAAATTAAGCGCTTTTTGTATTTCATCGGCCGCTTTTAAATACGCACCATACTGAGATAATACATCGGCATTGGCTTCATGGTAGGCCGCCAATTTTTCTTGTTTTTTGTAGGCGTCAGTTAAAAGCTGTTTGCCTAAACTGTGATCGGGTTTTTCCAGTAAAAACGACTTTAATATATTTTCAGCTAACTCATATTGCTCAGCCTCTAGTGCCGCGTTGGCGTAATTTAAGGTGATCACTTGGTTATTTGGCCGATAATTATTTAGCTCGCTTAAGTAACTAACAGCCTCTGCGGCTTTTTTTTGTGCAATGAGTAAATCTGTTTTGGTATCAATATAAAATAAGTTTTTAGGATCGTCTGCTAGTAACTTATCAAGTATAGGCTGTGCTTCATCCGTCTTTTTTTGATCAAGCAAACTAATAGCTAAGCCGTACTGTAATGCTACGTTGTTATAGGTGTTTTCGCGCATTAACTTTCTAAATAAGGCTTCTGCGTTTTCGGGTTTGTTATCGTAACGCGCCAGGACTCGGCTTTTTGCTAAGTCAAAATCAAGGCTCGAGCTTACCTGGCGTTTAGGGTATTGCTCGGCGCGAAGGCGAACATCTGACACACGACTTTCAGGAAGAGGGTGAGTGAGTAAAAACGCCGGTGGTTTATATTTATAACGAATTTGTGCGGCAAGTTTAGTTAAAAATTCACTTGATGCTCTGGCATCAAACCCTGCGTTGTTAAGGGTTTGCATGCCCATTCTGTCTGCTTCTTGTTCGGCAGAACGGCTATGTGTCAGCTGACTGAAAGCTGATTGTGTTTGGCTGGCTGAAATTATAGCCATACCGGCATCAGGGGCTACAACCGCCGCTAAAATACCAGCAATCATGCCGGCAATGGTAAGCCCGCTATTATCTTGTTGCTGCTGAATGCGCCTTGCTAAGTGGCGCTGGGTGACGTGTGCAATTTCATGGCCAAGAACCGATGCAAATTGACTCTCGTTATCGGCTTGGGCTATTAATCCGGTGTGTACACCAACATGGCCGCCATAAAATGCAAACGCATTGATTTCGGGATTATTTAACCAAAAGAATGAAAACCCAAAACGCACATCATTGGCGTTAGCAACTAACTTTCTACCTAAGGTTGTTAGGTATTCATCAAGCACCGGATCGTTAATCAAAGGCGATGAGCCTCTGATCTGCATCATCATCACTTCACCAATCGCTTTTTCTTTTTCAATTGGCAATGCTTGTAAGGCTGAAGTGCCTAAGTCAGGCAGTTGAAGATTGGTTTGTGCCTTTAACGGCTCACTTATCAGTAGGCTAAACGTAAGCGCTGCACTGCATAAAGTGATAAAGGCTGATTTTAGCTGCATTATATTCCTTGTTTATTTTTTATCAGGGGCACTAGCACTTGAAGGATCATCTGTGTATAAACGGCTGTCCTTTTCACATAGTTGATAAAACGCCTTTATTGTGACCCCATCAACCTTAACAATGTTCAATTGAGTTTGTAAAAAAGCAATAATTTTATGAACCACTTTGTGAGAATGTAATATAAGCGCTTTATCTGCCTCATCGCCTTGGTCTAAGTAAAAGCCAATGAATTTATGTAACTGATTAATGCGAATAACGGTTTTCATCGTCAATGGATCCCATAACCTAAACTCCATTGATTCATCATGTCGTGCGTACCTATCGATGGCGGTATCATTAGAAAAAGGGAAGGCTTGTAATTCAAAACCACGCTCGGTAAACACTTGATGCAGTGAAATTCGTGGTTTGTTATTGCTTTCTTTTTCATAAAGTTCGTTGGGGTCTATTCCCAGCGCTTCTAAATTCCAATTGCGTTTGTCGATAATACGCTTAATGGCATTATCAAATCCGTGATCTAAAATACTTTCACATTCACTCACCGATGAAGCCACTAAATGATAAAAATGCGGCAGCTCCCCCCAATTAATTTGCTTTTTAAACCAATTAATTTCTTTGAGAGTTGGATTGCTAGGCAATTGCGCTTTATTATGCGAATTAGGCATTAACGTATCCTGATAGCTAACGATGTTATAAGGATAAACCATTGCAGAGGTTGTTTTAAGAAAAAGTTAAATTTAACTGCGGTTAATCTCAATTGGCCCTGTTATAGGACTTATTATTAATGTGAATAGGTAGCGAAACGAGTATGCTAGAGCTAAATTTACGCACTTATAAATGCCCACAGCAATTTATTCAGTTTAAATTAGGGCTGCGTGATGCAATATCGTTAAAACAAGCAATTACCTTTAATATCTCACAAGAACAAAACACTGATGATATTGAACGATATTTGCAAAAAAAAGCGTATTATTACAAGTTAAATAAACAACAGGGGTTGTTATTAGTGGAGCCGTTACGTGTTTGAATATGTAAAAGCATGGTATGAAAAAAAGTTTTCTGATCCTGATTCAGTCACTTTACTTTTTTTATTGTTGGCACTGGTTGCCATGTTGTATTTTTTTGGCCCATTAATTGTGCCTGTGTTAGTGGCACTGATCATAGCTTATTTATTAGATTGGCCTGTGGTTCACTTAGAACGGTTTGGCCTTAAGCGTTTTACTGCCACCAGCATAGTAATGCTTATATTTATTGGCATTATGCTCACTTTAATATTGGTTATAGGCCCTGTGCTTTGGCAGCAAAGCAGTAACTTAGTCCAAGAAACACCGCATATGGTTGAACAAGGTAAATCGTTTTTACTCGATCTGCCTGATAAATACCCCAGCCTTATTAGCGCAGAGCAAGTGCAGTCGATTGTAGTAACCGTTGAAACCAAAGTACTCGACTTTGGCCAAGTGGTATTGTCTGCGTCGCTTAATTCATTAAAAGACGCTGTAGCATGGTTAATTTACCTAATTTTGGTACCGCTACTGGTGTTTTTTATGCTCAAAGATAAAGTAGAGCTCAGTGCCAGCATTGCTAAAATGATCCCACGCCAACGCCGCTTAATTTTACAAGTGTGGCATGAAATGAATCAGCAAATAATGAATTATATTCGTGGCAAAGTATTTGAAATTTTAATTGTTGGTTCTGTGTCGTTTATTGCTTTTACCATACTGGACTTACGGTACGCCGCGCTTTTAGGCGTTCTCGTAGGCTTTTCGGTGCTTATTCCATTTGTGGGCGCAGCGTTAGTAACTATACCAGTGGCCGCAGTAGCGCTGTTTCAGTTTGGTTTAGAAACTCAATTTTGGACCGTTTTAATTATATACGGCATTATTCAAGCGCTCGATGGCAACGTATTGGTGCCTTTATTGTTCTCTGAAGCGGTTGATTTAAATCCGGTATTTATTATTGTTGCGGTGCTATTTTTTGGTGGGCTATGGGGTTTTTGGGGAGTGTTTTTTGCCATTCCATTAGCATCATTAGTCAAAGCACTTATTAATGCCTGGTCATCCAAACACGAAGAACTCGCGCAAGAGCTCGGTAACTAAAAGGTATAGTAAACGCACTTTAATTACGAAAGATTATTATTCATTCCTGTCAAAACTATGTACTATTGGGAATAAGATATATTTTTTAGTAATAAGGTGCGTTTTTAATGTCAGAGTTTTTATTGCCAGATGAACCAAAAGCTCAAGTTTATCTCGATGCAAATGCGACCACACCTGTATTGCCATGTATTGCAGAGGTGGTGTGCCATGCTATGCAAATTTGTTTTGGTAATCCCTCAAGTCCTCATATAACCGGCATTCAAGCCAAGCACTTATTAGAACAAACTAGGCAAAAAGCCCGTACCGTCATTGGCGCGCAGCAAGGTGATATTTTATTCACCTCCGGTGCCACTGAGGGGATTCAAACCGCCATCGTATCGACGCTCATTAATGCAAAACACCATACAAAGCCAAACCCCGTTTTATTGTATGGGGCAACCGAACATAAAGCGGTGCCTAATACGCTAAAGCATTGGAATACAGTGCTTGAGATTAACGCTGACATTATTGCTATTCCGGTTAATCGTGATGGTATTTTAGATTTAGACTTTATTGCTCAGCATATTGATAACGCTTTGATGATTTGCACGATGGCCGTTAATAATGAAACCGGTGTTTACCAAGATCTAAGCGCCATAGAAAAGGTGATTCGTAGTCGTAATAGCCAAGTCACTTGGATGGTTGATTGTGTACAAGCGCTTGGCAAACAACAGCTCAACCTAAGTGAAACAACGATTGATTATGCGCCTTTTTCAGGGCATAAACTTTATGCACCTAAAGGCATAGGTTTATTGTATATTCGTCAAGGCAGCCCATACACGCCCTTTATAGCCGGTGGCGGCCAAGAAAGTGGCATGCGCTCTGGTACAGAAAACCTGCCTGGTATAGCTGGGCTCAATAAGCTGTTTAGTTTGCTGCTAGATAAACAAGACGAGACTTTTAAATCAATAGATGTACTTAACTTGTATCGGGATAAACTGCATAGCGCCTTAGTTGATACTTTTGGAAGTATTACCTTTAATCATGACTTTGCCTGCTCTGTGCCCACAACGCTTAATTTTGCGGTTAACGATTTAACTAGTAAAGAAGTTATTGATTTGTTTGACGCTGCAGGTATTAGGGTCAGCGGTGGCTCTGCATGCAGCACGGGAGCTACGCAGAGCTTTGTGCTTGATGCGATGGGAGCCTCACAGTGGCAAAGTGAAAACGCTATTCGTTTGTCATTTGGCCCTGCTGCTACGATGGCGCAAATAGATGATGCATGTGAACAAATTAGAGCGCTTAAAACGGTATTACAAGCTAACTGTTTAGTGATTTCTGATAGCAGTTTTCCTTTGCAAGAAGTATGTGCTTTAGGGCTTACCCAATTTAGACACCAAGGTGCATGTAGTTGGTTGTATGTAACAGATGATCAACATGCATTTATTATCGATCCGATTATTGAACTGATCCCTCGCTTTGAAAAAATAGTAACTACGCAAAATTTAACTATTACCGCTATTTTAAATACGCATGAGCATCAAGAACGTCACTGCGCACTTGATTTAATGCGCAGCGCACTTAAAGAATACTTAGTCGCTGGAGAGGTTGATAAATTAGGCTGGCCAACTAATAGCGACAAATTGCAATTAACCACTCACGTACTCGAAAAGCTAGCCACACCCGGGCATAGCCAAGATAGCGTGAGTTATTTATTAAAAGCGAATAATGGAGATGTTCAGTACTGTTTTTGTGGTGATTTAATTTTACCGGCAGGGCTTGGAAATACCGCGCTTGATGGCGGGGATGCAATGCAAATGGCACATTCCTTGACGATGTTAGTAGCAGAGCTTAATCCGCAAAGCGTGGTGTGTTCAGGGCATGATTACCAACAGTGCTTTGCAATGAACTGGGCTGTTCAACAGCAGCAAACGCCATTGTTACAAAAGCTAATTAAAGGTGATATTGATGACGCTGAATTTGCCGCACAAAAACAGCAAGCAGATTTACAACAACACACACAAGCCAACACGCTCTGTGGTTATGTTAATGCTAAGCCTGCTGTAGAAACTTCGCAATTAAGTTTTAACCAAGCAAAAGAAATACTGGTAGAGGGCAATGCGTATTTAATTGATACCCGAGAACCTTATGAACACGGCGCTAATAATTTAAGCGCATTGCTAAACGTACCCATAGCTAAAACCTTAAATATTCCTTTAAGTCGAATGGCTCATGCACTTACGCAAGGCCAATTGGACAAAAACAACCAGTATATTTTAGTGTGTCGCAGTGGTAACCGTTCAAAAATTGCGGCAGCAAATTTGACTGAGCTTGGTTATAGCAGTGTTTATAACTTATCGGGTGGTTTAGCGTTAACCGGTTAATTGTTTATTTAGAGGAAAGGCCGACATTTGTCGGCCTTTTTTTTGCTCGCTTTAATTTGGAACAGTTAGAAATTAATAAAATCTTCATTAAAGAGAAGGGCTGATCAGTTGTTAAATTCAATTTTTAATTTTATGATACCGGTGTCAAAAGCAAAAAATTGCGCTATTATCTGCATCAAAGCTTATAAAAATAACGCAAATTAAACTTTTTAAGCTATAATATTGGGCTTTGCTTTTTACAAAATTCGGTTATTTTGCGTCGTAAAAAATTAAATAAAGCGCTTTAAATCAATAGATTAATAAATTAGGGGATGTTTACATGGCGAGCCGTTCTGAGTTAGTAAGTTGGCAAGCACTAGAAAATAGTGCACAAAAGATGGCACAAACACATCTGAAAACTTTATTTGCACAAGACGATTCTCGTTTTTCTCAATTTTCTACTCACATTCCTGGTGTATTGTTTGATTATTCAAAACAACGTATTGATGAGAAAGTTTTCGCTCAATTAATCTCATTAGCTAAAGAGTGTGATATTGAAGCGTGGCGTGAAAAAATGTTTGCCGGTGAGAAAATAAATATCACCGAAGACCGTGCCGTATTGCATACCGCACTTAGAAATCGCGCCCATACACCGCTTATTGTTGACGGTGAAAATATTACTGAGGCGGTCGATAGCGAACTTGCTAAAATTAAAACCTTTGTTGAAAAAGTACGCAGCGGGCAGTGGTTAGGTTACACCGGTAAAGCGGTGAAAGATGTAGTGAGTATTGGAGTAGGGGGGTCAAACCTAGGCCCTCAAACGGCAACTGAAGCACTTAAAGCAGTGGTTGATAAACCGTTAAACGTTCATTATGTTTCTAATGCTGATGGCGTACAAATTGCGTCAGTATTGAATAAAGTTGACCCTGAAACAACGTTATTTGTTATTTCGTCAAAAACCTTTACTACCTCAGAAACCATGACCAACTCAAAAACAGCGGTTGATTGGTTTTTAAATAGCGCCAAAGATAAAAGCGCCATAGCAAAGCATTTTGTGGCAGTAAGCACCAATTTAGAAAAAACCGCGGCATTTGGTATTAGTGACGAAAACGTATTTACCATGTGGGATTGGGTTGGCGGTCGTTTTTCACTTTGGAGTGCGATTGGTTTACCTATTGCACTTTATGCCGGCTTTGAAGCATTTGAAGCTATTTTAGAAGGGGCGTTTGAAGTTGACGAGCACTTTAAGTCGGCGCCGCTTGAGCAGAATATTCCTTTAATTATGGCGCTGTTGAGTGTATGGAATACCAGCTTTTTAGGATTTGATTCGCAAGCTATTTTACCTTACGACCAAGCATTACATATGTTGCCTGCGTATTTACAACAGGGTGAAATGGAAAGTAACGGTAAGCACGTCACTTTTGATGGGCAAACCGTACCTTACACTACCGTGCCTATTATTTGGGGCATGACGGGAATAAATGGCCAGCATGCGTTTTATCAATGTTTGCACCAAGGCAATGTAATTGTCCCTGCGGACTTTATTGGCTCTGTAAAACCACAGGTTAACGTTGATAAGCATCACAATATTTTATTATCGAACTTTTTTGCACAAACCGAAGCATTAATGAACGGGGTAGATGCGCAGCAGATAACCGCTGATTTAGCAGCCAAAGGCAAAACGCCTGCGCAAATTGAAATGCTACTAAAGCATAAAATTCATCACGGAAACCGCCCAACAACGTCTATATTATTAGACACGGTTGATGCAAAAGCGGTGGGTCGTTTAATTGCACTGTATGAACATAAGATTTTTTGCCACGGTATTATTTTACAAATATGTTCGTTTGATCAGTGGGGCGTTGAGCTTGGTAAGGGTTTAGCCTCTAAAATTGAAGCTGAATTAACCGACGATAACGTGGTTAATGAGCACGACAGCTCAACACAGGGCTTAATGGCGTACTACAAACAACACCGTACGCAGTAACACATTCACTTATTACACAATAAGTAACCAAATACCTTTGAACGGGTAGCGCTGGAGTCCTAGGGCCTGTATTTTTGTGAGAGGAATTACAGTGTCCCTAGACCCATTTTTTATGGCGCATATAACGAATAACATTAGTAGGCTTTGTGCTAAGGCCTGCATATCCAGATAATAAACCGCTATAACTGATTACCAATACGGTAGTGGCAGGTAGCATAAACGTAGAGAGTAACTATGCTTAATCCTTTTGATATTATAATTTTTGGGGGCGGTGGTGATCTTGCGTTACGCAAATTACTTCCTGCAATGTATCGAGCATATCAAGAAGGTAACTTACCGCAAGGCTCACGTATTTTGCCTACCGTGCGCGAACAAAGTAAATGTGATGAATACATTGATACCGCACACAAAGCATTACAAGAATTTTTAAGCGAAGGCGAGTATAACGCTAAGGATTGGAAATCGTTCTCAGCGTTTTTAGTGCCTGTAGTGAGTAATGTTACCGAAGCGGATGATAACTGGGATGTACTGAAAAAGATTCTTGATGAAGACGACAGCGATAAATCTCGTGTGTTTTACTTATCTCTTCCGCCAGCTGTGTATGGTACTTGTTGTGAAATTCTATCTACTAAAAAATTAATAACAGCCAATTCACGTGTTGTTGTAGAAAAACCAATTGGCTATTGTGGCGAGTCTGCAGAAGTTATTAATGCGAAAATTGCACAGTACTTCGACGAAGATCAAATCTTCCGTATTGACCACTACCTAGGTAAAGAAACCGTTCAAAACTTAATGGCATTGCGTTTTTCAAATTCATTATTTGAAAACATGTGGGATGCTAAATCGATTGATAACATCCAAATTAGCTTATCAGAAACGGTAGGGCTTGAGAGCCGCGCTGGTTTTTATGATAAAGCCGGTGCCTTGCGTGACATGGTGCAAAACCACTTGTTACAGCTACTTTGCTTAGTCGCAATGGAGTCACCGCATAAACTTAAAGCCAATAGTATTCGCAATGAAAAGTTAAAAGTATTAGAAGCATTACGCCCATTAGAGGGCAGCGATGTTGATGACAATATTATTCGTGGGCAATACGTACCGGGTGATTTAAACGGTAAAATAGTCCCAGGTTACCTAGAAGAGCTAAACGAAGGGGCAAGTAAAACTGAAACCTTCGTGGCTATTCGTGCGCACATTGATAATTGGCGTTGGGCGGGTGTGCCTTTTTACCTGCGTACCGGTAAACGTATGGCAAAGCGCTGCGCTGAAATTGTGGTTGAATATAAAAAAGTATCTCATAACGTGTATGAGGACAGCGTAGGTAATATCGAGCCAAACCGTTTGGTGATCCGTTTACAACCACAAGAAAGCATTCAATTAACGCTGATGTCGAAGCGTTTAGATAATTTAGACATGCAACTTGAACCTGTAACGATGAACATTGAGCTGTCGCAAGCATATAGTAATGGCTTTCACTCAGATGCTTACAAACGTTTAATGCTTGATGCTGCAGCGAATAATCCATCATTATTTATTCATCGTGATGAAGTACGCCAAGCATGGAAGTGGATTGATCCAATAATTGAACGTTGGCAAGAAAAAGGTAAACCAGCACTGTATAGAGCCGGTAGTTGGGGCCCTGAAGATGCAGATGAATTATTAGCAGAGAATAATCATGTTTGGTTTAATACTGGCGATAAGGCATAAGTGATGGCAACAATAGTAGAAAAGTTTTTTGACGATAAAGCTGCGCTGACTGATGAATTATCTCAGTCGTTAGAGCATGCTTTACGTGATGGTATTGAACGTGATGGCCGTGCAGTATTAATGGTTTCAGGCGGTTCATCGCCAGAACCGGCTTATAAACATTTATCGACCCTTGATTTAAATTGGGCAAACATTGATGTTGCTATGGTTGATGAGCGCTGGGTTGAGGCAAGTCATGAAAAGAGTAATGAAGCATTCATCAAGCGTACTTTGTTACAAAACCATGGTGCAGCGGCTAATTTTATTAGCATGAAAAATACAGCAGCCACTGCAGAGCAAGGGGTAGATGCCTGTGAAGCGCAGTTTCAAGCATTAAAACGTCCTTTTGATGTGACTATTTTAGGCATGGGCCCAGATGGCCACACCGCGTCATTATTCCCACATGCACAAGGCCTGAAAAACGGCTTAGATTCAAGCCAACTTGTGTGCGCTATCAACGCGATACAAAGTGACGTAACAGGCAGTATTACTGAGCGCATGAGCTTAACGTTAAATGCGATTGCACAATCTAAAGTGGTTAAATTGCTAATTAGTGGCGATGAAAAGTTGGCTGTTTATAAACAAGCTTTAGCGGGGGGCGATGTGAATGACATGCCGTTACGTGCGGTATTAAATCACCCTGAGATCAACATTGAAGTGTATTGGGCGCCCTAATTTTAATATAAATTAGATGTGCGCTAAACCTCTTTGTATTGATGGTTTAATGAAAGGTCAGTCGCTTTTGCTACTGACCTTTTTATTGCTGATCTGTTTTACTCTTTGCTGAATTATAAAAAGCAGCGCAGAGATAAAGATGAAATGCTGAGTATTGCCTCCACAATTAGCAGTATAAAATAGGCTTTTATACCGATTGTAAATACTGAATAAATTTTACTTATAGCCAAAAAATCAAATGGTTATATTTTATTAAACACTAACTCACAAGCATGTTTTACGGTTTGAAAATTCCTACTCACCACGTTGTTTTAAACAAAATCAATTTAAAAATGCTTCAAGTACATGCTGGAAATGTGAACGAATTAAACAAATTTAATTCGGCTTTTTCATGCAATAATTAATTTCTTTAAAATCAGTGTTTTAATGTTTAATTAGCTATTTTTCATACAAAAAGAGCGGAAAAATGTAGCAAAATTGTAATTTTGCATGTATGGTTTGTTACTACTATGACAGCGCTGTCATGGCGGTAGGCAAAATGATAAACAAAAACCAACAAAATGATTCAAGGGGAATCCTGTGTTAGCTAAAAATTTTAAAAAAAGCTTATTAGCAGTAAATATCGGCTTAGTAATGGGAGCCGGGTTCACTGGTGCTGCATTCGCAGCCGATGAAACTAAAGTTCAAGAAGATGTTGAAGTAATCCAAGTTACGGGTATTCGCGCTTCAAATAAAGAAAACTTAAACGGCAAGCGTTTTTCAAATGCCGTTGTTGATGTTGTAACAGCTGAAGACGTTGGTAAGTTTCCTGATGGCGATGTAGGTGAATCTCTTGGTCGTATTTCTGGTGTCAGTGTATCTCGTCAATTTGGACAGGGTCAGCAAGTATCTATCCGTGGTGCATCAGCTCAATTAACACGCACATTACTTGACGGTCATACTGTTGCCTCAACTAGCTGGTTCGATCAACAAGCGGTCGATCGTAGCTTTAATTATTCATTACTACCTTCTGAATTAGTAGGTGGCCTAGAAGTTTATAAATCATCTCAAGCTAACCTAGTTGAAGGTGGTATCGGCGGTACTGTAATTGTTAAAACCCGTAAACCGCTAGATTTAGATGCAAACACTGTATTTGCCAGTGTTAAAGCTGATTACGGTACAGTATCTGAAGAGACAGATCCTGAGCTTTCTGGCTTGTACAGCTGGAAAAATGATGGTGAAACATTTGGTATCTTAGCTGCGGGTTCATTATCAGAAGTAGATTATCAACGTAACGGTATTGAATCGTCAGGTGGGTGGAGTGGCGGTATGGCACCCACAACCTTCCAGCAAGCTCGTGAGCGTACTGCGTACAATGTAGCTATGCAATATCAGCCATCAGATTCGCTAGTTTTAGGTCTAACTTATACAAGTTTAGAGCTAGATGCTAACAATGCTAACTCGCAAATCATTATATTCCCAGGTGATGGTTCATGTGAACAAACGAACGCCTCAGGTAACTGTGTTTCGCGTAATATCGACGGCAATGGCACGGCTTTTTTCCAAACATGGGCGCGTAAAGCAAGCATGAAGTCTGATACTGTTGACTTAGATTGGAAATATGACTCAGAGTTATTCACCTTTAAAGGTCGTGTAGGTAAAACAAGCGCGGACAGTGATGTAACAACGGCAAACTATGGTATGTTTGCAAATAACAATAGCGACTTAAATGGGTCTATTGATATGACTGGCGACGTGACTAGATTTAATTTAGCTAACCAATCATACGATGCTAGCATTTTACCTGATACCATCAGCCCACAAACTTGGGCGCCTGAATATAACCCTGATTCAGATGAAGAAAGTTACTTAAATTTAGACTTTGAAATTCCTGTTGAACTTGGTGTTATTACCGCAATTAAAACGGGCTTAAGATATGCCGATCACAAAGTTGTACAAGATGGTAATGCAGCTAATGTGAATGCCGATTTAGTACCTGTACGTAATGCTAATGAATACTACCCAGGTACTGTGACTGCGGGTGGTGGTTTTGTAATACCTGAACCTGATATGGATCTAATGATTGCTGATTCATTAGCAATGACAGAAGGTTATACAGCACGTCCACAAGCATACGGCACCATAGAAGAAGAAAATTTTGCTTTATATGCGATGGCTGATTTTGACACCGGTGGTATTCGCGGTAATTTAGGTGTTCGTTACATATCAACTGATATTTCGTCAGATTACTATGATTTAAGTGATGAAGGTGTTTACGACTCGACGTTATCTACAGACAAAGCCGATTACAGTGAGTTCTTACCAAGCTTAAACGTGGTTATGGACTTAGCTGACGACTTAATCTTACGTACCTCAGCAGCACAAGTTATCTCTCGCCCTAATTACGCAGATTTATTTGCAACGCGTAATCTAGCGGGTTATACAGATAACCGTCCTTTAAATGAAGTGTTAAATACGGGTAATGTAGGTTTAAGTCCATTTAAAGCGTTCCAAGCAGACATTGGTGTTGAATGGTATTTTGATGACGATGCTATGTTAAGCGTCACATACTTCACTAAAGAAGTAAGCTCATTTATTTCTACCCAACAACAAACCAATCAACAAATTGGTATCGACATCCCCGTTTATACGACTAACCCAGATGCCGGCGAGCCACCGTGTGGTGCTCAGCAATATGACTGTTGGACAGTAAGCTCATCGACAAATGGTACGGGTGGTTCAATTGAAGGTATTGAGTTCCAAATTCAAGATTCATTCGATAACGGCTTTGGTTATTCATTTAACTACACCTATTCAGATGCGCAAGCACCAGCAGAAAACTACCCAGACCGTGTTGGGGTATTCTCTGATTCATCGAAAAACAGCTATAACGTAGTTGGTTTTTATGAAAATGATGATTTTTCTGCTCGTTTAGCATATAACTGGCGTTCAGAGTTTATTATTCGTGAAGCACCAGGTTGGTACGGTAACCGCGAGCATCAAGACTACGGACAGCTAGATTTCAGTGCAACATACTCTGTAACTGATTACTTAGATGTTACTTTCGAAGGTATTAACCTAACAGAGGAAGACAGCGTTCAGCTGGGTAACAATGATGCATCTACCTCATTACCAAACCCTGATTTACTGAATGACTTCCCAGTGTGGAGTTTTGAAGGTGAAGCACGTTACAAACTTGGTGTAACAATGCGTTTTTAATACGCTAAATGAGTAAAAATAACCTAGGCCCAGCATTGCTGGGCTTTTTTACGAGGTTAAACTTTATTGGTGATTTATGGATATAAAAAAAGTTGCAATTGTAGGTGGTGGAACAGCAGGGTGGTTAGCTGCAAACCACATTGGCAAAGAGATGCTCAATCGTAAAGGTATATCTGTTACTTTAATAGAGTCCCCAGATATACCGCCAATTGGTGTTGGTGAAGGCACAGTCCCCGATATTAGGAATACCCTAAAAAGCTTTGGTATTCGTGAAGATGAATTTATTAGGCAATGTGATGCAACGTTCAAGCAGTCTATAAAGTTTATTAACTGGATGGATAAGAAAAAACATGGCGAAGGCAACTTTTTTCATCATTTATTTGATGTGCCAAGCCCTTATGATGCCAAGCATTTAACTTCTTATTGGTTAAATAACAAAGAGGAAAGTCAAAGTTATGCGCAGGGCTTATCTTCTCAGTATGTTATTTGTGAGGCAGGCTTAGCACCTAAAAATATCACTAATGCTCAATATGAAGGGGAGTTGGCTTACGCGTATCATTTTAATGCAGGCAAGTTTGCGCAACTACTTGCTTGTAATGCAAAAGAAAAATTTTCTGTAGAGCATATACACACCCATGTTACACAGGTAAAGCTTGGCGATGACGGCGCTATTGCTGCACTTATTACAGATAACAATGAAGAGCTTGAGTTTGACTTTTATATTGACTGCTCAGGCTTTGAATCTTTACTTATGAGTAAAGCGTTAAAGATTCCTTTTGTTGATGTATCTGAGAGTTTATTAATTAACAGCGCATTAGTGGTGCAAGTACCAACCAAAGCCGATGATGCTATTCCTCCTTACACACTTGCCACCGCTCATCAAGCTGGCTGGATTTGGGATATAGCGCTCACCAATAGGCGTGGAGTCGGTTTTGTTTATTCAGATAACCATATGACGGATGAACAGGCACATGAAAAACTTGACCGTTATTTAGGTGATAGTAAGCAAGATCTTACCTACAGAAAAATACCAATGCGGGTCGGTTACCGGAAAAAGTTTTGGCATAAAAATTGTATTGCCCTTGGCTTAGCGCAAGGCTTTTTAGAACCATTAGAGGCAACGTCAATATTATTAACTGACTTTTCAGCTAAATTTTTAACGTTGCGCTTCCCATCATCAACAACGCAGCTAGAGCAATTAGAAGAGCGTTTTAATCATGCTATGGGGTATGCATGGGAGCGGGTGATTGATTTTATTAAACTTCACTACTGTATATCAGACCGCACTGATTCAGCTTTTTGGATAGCAAATAAAAACCAAGACACTATTTCCACGTCATTAAAAGAAAAACTTAATTTGTGGAAAGAGTTTACCCCAGTCAGAGATGATTTTTTTAGTCAGTTTGAAGTGTTTTATCTAGAGAACTTCTTATTTGTACTTTATGGAATGAATTACAATACTAAGGCGTCTAACAGCCCCGATAAAGAACAGGCACACTGTTTAGCGCGTTTAAATCAAAGAGCTGAGATTGATCACTATTTAATAAATAAGCTTCCTGATCACAGAGCGCTTTTAAATAAAATTAAACAGTATGGGCTTCAGTCAATCTAACCCTTATCTTACACTTGCAAAAGAGGCTATCGACAGACGGCCTTTTTTAGCATCGGCTAAGCAGCTTTGCTCAGAGTAAATATTTGCACTGTGTAATAAGTTACCTTGGTAAATAACAAGGCGATTAAATTTAGCATCTATTTTAAACACTTGCTCAAATAAGCTAGTGGTACCGGCTAAATAGCCTTGATGTTCATCAGGGTTATTTTTAACATCGTTAACTATATCTGCCAATAGTGGTTTGTGTTGCTCTTTAAATTCAATAATGTTTTGCGGTATGTATTTATAAATACTGGTGCCACCGAGTTCCTCACCAGATAAATAATGCACAAACGCATAGTCTCTTTCATCACATGAATCGATATGGGGCACTTTTTGATCGACAATTAAATTAGCCGGTTTACATGAAACTAATGAAAGCAAACTTTTATGAAGAATAGACTCGTGGTAGTTTTTGTTTTCTATTTTAGGCAGTATTTCATTTTGAAAAAATGCGTGCAACAACCTCAAGTACGGTTGTGGCATATTATCGCGGATCCCCGGATAAAAGGAATTATCTGAGAACATAGGATTAAAGTAAGCTATGTTATGGGCAAAATTCATTACACTGCTTGTATCTAAAAGAAAATCATCAACAACGTAAGCGTATACCTGTGTGCCAGGGATCATCAACTTTTCAATTTTTAACTGTGGATTTATGGTTAAATTTTTCATTTTTAAGGTCTAATTTTTGATGAGAATATTTAAGTGTAAACATCTTACCTCGCTGTAAAATTAATATATCACCTCTGACAACGCTGTCAAAGCTATCAGCGAGTGTATTTAATGGCTAATAGACCAGTGAACGTTGGCAAAAGTAACGTTTTTTATATATTTGTCTAAATAATCAACGATAATTTTTTGTTAATTAATATCCTACAAACTGCCACAAAATTTTCACTTCCTTTTTGTTGCCAAAACCTTTAGCCTTAGGGCACTAACAGTAAAAAATTAAATTTATAAAATAACGGAGCAGTAACATGGCGGAGCAACAAGTACAGCCTTTACACAACGAAAAACATGCCAACACTAAAATTAAAAATGGCATCAATATCGAATTTATGAAAACTCAACACTTAGTGCCAGTTGTAGCACACGAGTTTGCGCGTATCGCCAATGAGTTTCCAATGTCTTTTGTTAAAAATAACGAAACAGGTACTTTTCAAGCGGTTGCTATGTTTGGCCTAGAGCCAGGTGAAAACTTATTTGTTGATGGCGACAAATGGACAGCTGCGTTTGCACCTATGGCAACAACGCGTTACCCATTAGGTTTAGTAAAGCACCCTGAGCAAGATCAATTTGGTATTGTAATTGACGAAGCGAGCTCATTAGTTGGTGAAGAAGAGGGTAATGCATTATTCGAAAACGGTGAAGAAACTGATTACCTTAAGCGTCGTAAAGAAGCGTTAGTATCGTTCATCGAGTTTTCACAAGTCACTGATGCGTTCACTAAATTCCTTGCTGATAAAGAATTACTAGTAGCACAAACGCTAACGGTTGATATTAAAGGCGAGAAAAAAGACATCAACGGTATTTACCTTATCGATGAGAAAAAACTAAATGAGCTAAGCGATGCAGACTTTCTAGAGCTTCGTAAACGCGGTTATTTAGCACCTATCTATTCTTTCTTAACGTCTACTCACCAAGTAGCACGTTTAGCACGTTTAAAAGCGCAACAAGCGTAATTTTTAAACAGAATTTAAAAAGCGCCTCAGGGCGCTTTTTTTATGCCATTAAACTCAGTTCACTTGAAAAACCCCACGTAACCATTCACATTAGTTTTAATCTTAACTAACGAAAGAACGCACAATGAAAAAATCACTATTACTAGGACTGCTTTGCGGTAGTTTAATGAGTGTGAGCTCATCTGCATTGAGTGCGAGCACGCCGTTTGCCATTGCGATTCATGGCGGGGCAGGCACAATCGAAAAAAGTAAATTTACACCTGCTCAAGAGCAAGCTTACCGCGATAAATTAGCTCAAGCTGTTGAGACTGGGTATAAGGTACTTGAACAAGGCGGAGAAAGCCTTGATGCAGTCACCGCAGCCATTGAAGTGTTAGAGCAATCGCCTTATTTTAACGCCGGACGCGGCGCGGTATACACCTATGATGGTAGCCATGAGTTAGATGCTTCTATTATGGATGGTCGTAACCGCCGAGCTGGAGCAGTTTCGGGCATTAAGCACATAGAAAGTCCAATTAAACTTGCCCGTTTAGTGATGGAAAAATCAGTGCATGTGATGTTAAGTGGCCAAGGTGCAGAAGAGTTTGCTAAAGAGCAAGGCGTTAGCTTAGTAGAGAATAATATATTTGATACAAAGCATCGCTATGAAGCTTTATTAAAAGCAAAGGAAAAACTAGAGGCGAGCAAAAGCACCAATAAAGATTATCAAGCAGCGCACAAGGCGTTACCCGCTAATTATAAAATGGGGACTGTGGGTGCGGTGGCACTGGATAAACAAGGTAATTTAGCCGCGGGTACGTCAACTGGCGGAATGACCGCAAAACGTTTTGGCCGTATTGGTGATGCACCAGTTATTGGCGCGGGTACCTTTGCAGAAAACGCCTCGTGTGCAGTATCGGCAACCGGCCATGGCGAATATTTTATTCGTTATAATGTGGCAAGCGATATTTGCGCACGAGTAAAATATCAAGGTAAAACCATTGCCCAAGCCGGGGATGAAGTAATAAATGGGGTGCTTAAACCGATTGGCGGCACAGGCGGTGTTATTATTGTTGATACAAAAGGCAATATTAGCCTGCCGTTTAACACCACAGGCATGTACCGTGCGAGTAAATCGAATACGCAAGCGACTTATGTAGGTATTTTTAGCAACGAATGAGCGTTTTTCTTTAGTGGCTGGAGGTTTATATAATAATCCGCTGATTGTTATGTCCTTTACAGGATTAACCCCAGCCATTTAATTTGCTACAATCGGGGCTCTTTGACTAATTTTTATAAGGTATGCAGGTGGTAAACCTAGGTCAGTTGTTTGGCGAGCTAAAAACGTGCTTAAAAAAAGATCAATTCAGTTTTAAAAAGCGCCTTCATGGCGTAAAAAAAATTACCGACGAGGCAAAACTTACCAGTGCGCTTGAAAAAATTACGGCTGATATCAGTCGCAGTCAATCGCTTCGCGAGCAGCGTTTAGCTGGGCTACCTAACGTTACTTATCCTGAGCAATTACCGGTCAGTCAAAAAAAAGACACCATTAAAGAGGCCATTGCTAATAATCAAGTGGTGATTATTGCTGGTGAAACCGGCTCAGGTAAAACCACACAAATTCCTAAAATGTGTTTAGAGTTAGGCCGTGGGGTTGATGGGTATATCGGCCATACTCAACCTAGACGTTTAGCTGCACGTAGCGTTGCCAATCGTATAGCAGAAGAAATGCAATGCGAGCTTGGTCAGCAAGTGGGTTTTAAAATTCGCTTTAGCGATCAGGTTTCTAATAACAGTTATATAAAATTGATGACCGACGGTATTTTATTAGCTGAAATACAACAAGACCGTTTTTTGAATCAATACGACACCATTATTATTGATGAGGCGCATGAGCGCAGTTTAAACATTGATTTTATTTTAGGTTACCTTAAAAATTTACTTCCTAAACGTCCTGACTTAAAAGTTATTATTACCTCTGCGACCATTGATCCAGAACGTTTTTCTAAGCACTTTGATGATGCGCCAATTATTGAAGTATCAGGCCGGACATTCCCTGTGGATGTACGCTATAACCCCATCAGTGACATCCAAAAAGAAGACATGGAAGCCGAAGGCGACCAGTTACAGGGGATTTTTGATGCGGTCGATGAACTTTGCGCTGAAGGCCCCGGTGATATTCTGATCTTCTTAAACGGTGAGCGAGAAATACGCGATACCGCCGATGCGTTAAGTAAGCGCAATTTAAAACACACCGATATATTACCTTTGTATTCAAGGCTATCGAACGCTGAACAAAATCGTATTTTTGCGCCGCATTCGCGCCGCCACATTATTCTCTCAACCAACGTGGCTGAAACATCGCTAACGGTGCCAGGTATTCGTTATGTTATTGACCCGGGTACGGCGCGTATTAGTCGTTACAGTTACCGTACAAAGGTTCAACGTTTACCCATAGAGCCTATTTCGCAAGCTAGTGCTAATCAGCGAATGGGGCGTTGTGGACGTGTTGAAGCGGGTATTTGTATTCGCTTGTATTCAGAGGACGATTTTTTATCACGTCCTGAATTTACCGATCCTGAAATATTGCGTACTAACTTAGCGTCAGTTATTTTACAAATGCTGGCATTAGGGTTGGGTGATATGGCGCAATTTCCTTTTGTGCAAGCCCCAGATAGCCGCAACATTAACGATGGTTTAACACTGCTTGAAGAGTTAGAAGCGGTAAAAGAAGCTAAACGTCATCAAAAAACCAGTTTAACGCAATCTGGTCGAGAGCTGAGTCGTTTGCCAGTGGATCCGCGTTTAGCAAAAATGGTGCTGACTGCGCATAAGCTGGGTGCATTGCGTGAGGTGATTATTATTGTTGCTGCGCTCTCAATTCAAGACCCACGAGAACGACCACAAGAAAAACGCCAGGCAGCGAATGAAAAACACGGTCGCTTTGACGACCCAGACTCTGACTTTATCGCCTTTTTAAACTTGTGGAATTACCTCGAAGAGCAGCAAAGTGAGCTGACCAATAGCCAGTTTAGAAAGTTATGTCAAAAAGACTTTTTAGCGTATATGCGCATTCGTGAATGGCAAGACATCGTTTATCAAATCAGCACTGTGTGCAATGAAATGAAAATGAAAGCCACCACGAATGTTGCAGACAGCGAGCTTATTCACAAAGCACTGTTAAGTGGCATGCTCAGTCATATCGGTTTTAAAGACGAAAAGCAGCTGTATAAAGGCGCACGTAATAGCCAATTTCATATTTTTCCAGGATCAGGCTTGTTTAAAAAGAGCCCCAAGTGGATGATGTCGGCTGAATTGGTAGAAACCAGTAAACTCTATGCCCGTATTAATGCCAAAATAGATGTGAACTGGGTAGAACCGTTTGCTCAACATTTGGTAAAACGAAGCTATACAGAGCCACACTGGGAGAAAAAGCCCGGTGCAGTCATTGCCTTTGAGCAACAAACACTTTACGGCCTGCTTATCGTTAATAAACGCCGGTGTGTGTATAGCAAGATTGATCCTAAAGTAAGCCGCGAATTATTTATCCGCTCGGCGCTGGTTGAACAAGAGCTTGGATTAAATGAAGCATTTTTAGCGTATAACCGCGAATTAATTGAAGATATTCAAGTGCTCGAGAACAAGTCTCGTAGACGCGATATTTTAGTTGATGAGCAAACCTTGTTTGAGTTTTACGAGAAGAAAATACCCAGCGATATTAACAATCGTGCTGCGTTTATCAAATGGTATAAAACACAAAAACAACAAGACAAACACTACCTGCATATGACGCGCGAAGAGCTCATGCAACATGGCGCCAGCAGCATTACCGAATTTGACTACCCTGATACTTGGCAGCAAGATAATTTGATGCTGCCGCTTACCTATCACTTTGATCCAGGCCAAGCGGTTGATGGTGTTGCCGTACAAATACCCGTTGCACTGTTAAACCAAGTGCAAGAAAGTGGCTTTGATTGGCATATACCGGCATTTCGTCATGAGTTAATTTGTGGGTTAATTAAGTCATTACCTAAGTCATTGCGTCGTAACTTTGTTCCTGCGCCCAATTATGCCGATGCGGTGTTAGCGGCTATAGAGCCATTACAAGGCTCGTTAATCGACTCGCTAAGCAATCGATTACTGCGTATGACCGGCGTTCGTGTAGACCCTGAGGCGTGGGATTTAACTGCGCTTGCTCCGCATTTAAGGCTACAATTTGAAGTGCGCGATGAACACGACAAGCTACTGGCACGTGGACTCGATTTAGCTAAACTTAAAGCGCAGCTACAAGGCAAGGTCACCGACACCTTATCTAAAGTCGCCGACAAAGGCATAGAAAAAACCGATTTAACACAGTGGGATTTTGGAGAGTTACCAACATCCTATGTGAAAAAGCAAGGTCAGTACGAAATTAAAGCGTACCCTGCGCTGGTGGATAAAAAATCAACGGCGGCAGTGGAGTTATTCGATAACGAAATTAAAGCGCAATTAGCGCACCAGCAGGGGTTGCGTCGTTTAGTGTTATTAAACGTGCCATCACCCATTAAATACCTGCAGCAAAATTTACCAAACAAGGCTAAGCTAGGGTTGTACTTTAATCCTTTTGGTAAAATTGCCGATTTAATAGATGACTGCATTGCATCGGGTGTTGATAGCCTATTAGTTAAATATGGTGATATTCGTACAAGTGATGCATTTGAAGCGGTTAAAGAGCATATTCGCGGCGAATTAGGCGACACCGTAGTAGCAATTGCAACCCAAGTAGAGCAAGTACTGAGTATTGCTCATGCGCTGCATAAAAAAATGAAAGGGCGAGTAGATTTAACCATGATCACTGCCCATGGCGATATTAAATCTCAGTTAGAATCGCTTATTTTTAAAGGTTTTGTGAGCCAGCATGGGGCGGATAAGCTCGGCGATTTAATTCGTTACTTAAAAGCGATTCAAAAACGACTAGAAAAGCTACCCGTTGACCCAAATCGTGATAGATTATGTGTGCTAGAGCTTGAAAAAGTGGCGCAAGAATATAAAAAACTGACGAATAAAACCCCTAAAGGAATGCCATTGCCTGACGATGTTGAGGCTATTTTTTGGATGCAGCAAGAATTACGCGTATCCTTATTTGCGCAAACCTTAGGTACACCTTATCCAATTTCAGCGAAACGTGTGTTAAATGCGATAAAAGAAATTGAATAATCCCTTTATTCGCTATTAAGCTAGGGTCTGTTGACCTTTGTGGATTAAAATTTGTTCAAACTAAGGGCGGTTTAATCGCGGCGCGAGGTTTGTAACCTAGTGGGCTAAGTAAAAACCACACCACATAGGCTCTGCCTTGCCTAAATACCAAACAGGCTACTGCAAATTCAACCTTGTACGGTCAACAGACCCTAAGGGACTAACTTGAGAAGGAAATGACATTGCTATGTCCTCATTATTAAAACACCAAGCGCGACAATTGTTAGTGGTTGATGATGAGTATTTCAATTTTGAAATACTCAAAGCAGGGTTAGCATCAACATTTGATTTAAGCTATGCTGATTCTGGTAAAAGTTGTTTAGCATCTGCCATTGCTAACCCGCCTGATATTATTTTGCTTGATGTATGTATGCCGGGGCTTGATGGTTATGATACCTGTCGCATACTTAAACATACGCCAGAGACAAAACACATTCCGGTGGTGATGATATCAGGACTTGAGTCAGAGCTTGAGCAACAAGCAGGCTTTGACTCAGGGTGTGATGCTTACGTTGTAAAACCTTTTTCTATCGCCGTACTACGAGAAAAAATTAATAATATTGTGTAGAGGGAATTATGTTTACTGAAGATAAGCGAAACTACAGACGTATGCAGGTTAACACACCCGCTAAGTTAACCTCGATTGAGCCCGTCGCAGGACTAAGTTACACAGGCACCTGCCTTGACTTAAGTGCAACAGGGCTCTCCTTGCAGCTCGATGATTTATTAGAACTTAACTCAATTTTATCGGTTGATATTGCATCAACCCATCCAAGCATTGCACCGTTAAAAGCCACTGCAAAGGTTATACGTGCCAGCACAGAAGAGGATGGCACGATAACCGCGGGGCTAGAAATTATTGAGTTTAACTAAAATTAGTGTTTAGTAAACCTTACAAATAAGGCCTTTAAGATAAAAGCCTTCAGGGTAGCTGCCCGCAATAGGGTGGTCAGCTGCTTGATTTAAGCGCTCCATGATCAGCAAATCTTTACCTGCATCAAGTGCTGCATCTGCAACCACTTTTTGAAACAAATTTTGTTCCATTAAACCAGAGCATGAGAAAGTAAGCAGTGTGCCGCCTGGTTTTAATATTTGCATCGCAATCATATTAATATCTTTGTAACCCCGACATGCCCCAGTTAACTGCGCTTTATTATCAGCAAATTTAGGCGGATCCATCACAATCGTATCAAACATCACGCCGTCTTCACGGTATTGGCGCAATAACTTAAATACATCTTGTTTTACAAAGTCGACTTTATTTAAATCAAGGTTGTTATGTTCAACATTGCGCTTTGCTGTATCAAGAGCTGGTTGTGAAACATCGACATTGGTTACATGCTTACAGCCACCACGCAGGGCATAAAGAGAAAACGTTCCCGTATAACTAAAGCAATTTAATACGGTTTTATCTTTTGAAAAACGCTCCAGTGCAGCACGGCTATCACGTTGATCTAAATAAAAGCCGGTTTTATGGCCTTCAAGAATATCAACTTCAATTTTTAAACCATTTTCTTCAATGATAACTGGCGCTGTGGGTTCATTACCCCAAAGCACTCCTTTAATTGGCTCCAAGCCTTCTTTAGTGCGCACATCTACATCTGAGCGCTCATAAATATTTGAGCCTGGGAAAATAGCCATTAATGCGCCAACAATTTCACCTTTGTGGCGCTCAGCACCGGCACTGAGTAACTGACAAACCAAGGTGTTATCAAATTTATCTATGGTAACACCCGGTAAATAATCGGATTCAGCGGCGCAAAGCCTAAAACCGGTCAGTCCACCTTCTTCAATCGCATGGCTGCGAGCTTCTAAAGCACGACGTAGGCGACGCTCGAAAAAATGTTGATCTATGACTTCTTTTTCATCAAAGCTCCAAACACGCGCGCGAATTTGTGAATGCGGGCTGTAAGCCGCGGTGGCTAAAAACTTACCTTCACTGTCGTGTATGGTTACCGTGTCACCTAATCCAGGTTTACCTTTAATTTTTTTGATGGCTTTAGAAAATAACCAAGGGTGTTTTCTTTTTAATGATTTATCGCGACCAGCTTGCAGGTAAACGGCAGATGACATAGGGCTTCTCTGTAGTAATAAATAAGCGCTGTATTTTAGTCAAGCCACGCGCAACATACAATGAATGTTTTGCAAGGGCCTTATAAATCGCGTTAAAGTAGGGGATATTACCTCGTTTAAATAGATTTTTGGAAGCTCGGTGAACAATTTAGCCCTTAGCCCTTCATTAAAGCAACTTGATCAGCAATGCAGAGAATTTATAACAGCGCTTATCCATGCTGATGTAGCCCATGATATTACCCATATTGAACGGGTAGTACGTGTTGCAGTTAAATTATGCACTGCTGAAAAAGCCAATATGAATGTTGTTTTACCTGCTGCGTGGTTACATGATTGTGTGGCCGTAGCAAAAAACCATCCCGATAGGGCAAAAGCTTCAACGATGGCTGCCGATAAAGCGATTAGTTTTTTAGCGTCTATTGGCTATGATGAAGCGCTATTTGATGATATTCACCACGCCATAGCCGCGCATAGTTTTAGCGCCAATATTGCTATTAAAACCGTTGAAGCACAGATTGTACAAGATGCTGACAGAATGGATGCCTTAGGGGCTATTGGTGTTAGTCGTTGTATGAAAGTGGGGGGCTCAATAAGCCGACTTTTGTACAATCCTAATGATCCATTTTGTTTAGAGCGTGAGCCCGATGATAAACAATACACATTAGATCATTTTTTTATAAAGTTACTGCATATTGCAAAAAGTATGAATACACCTTCTGCTAAAGCCGAAGCACTTAGAAGAACAGATTACATGTATGACTTTTTAGAGCAGCTAAAATCTGAAATTGGAGGGTAAGACAGTGAGGCCAAAATTGAGCGGTATTGATCATTGTCATTTAAATGTTCAAAGCCTCACCCAAGCCGTTGATTGGTATGAAAAGGTGCTTGGTTTTACTGTAGTAGAGGAATTAGCATTTTGGAATGAAGAAGGCAAAGGCCCTTTAACGCTTGAAGATGAAAACGGATCGACACGTTTAGCTTTATTTGAGGCGCCAGGGCGAAGTAAAGGAATCGCTTTTGCTGCAACCGGTGAGCAATTTATAGCGTGGTTAGCACATTTTGAGCAGCTTGAAATTAAAACGATACTGGCTGATCATGGCGTGACTTTTTCTATGTATTTTAAAGATAACAGTGGCAATAGCCATGAGATCACTTCCCATCACTACCGCATTATAAAACAGCATTTTCCAGCTGTAGCGTTAGGCTCTCACAATGCCAAAAGGGGCTAGGTCCTGTTGAACTTTGTGCAGTAATATTTGTTCAAAAAAGAGACGATTTAATCGCGTTCTTGATGAGCCTTTTTTATCGCTAAAATAGCGTCTATTTTGCTAATAAAAAGATCAACCAGCTGAGGGTCAAAGTGTTTTCCTGCTTGTTGTTGCATATGCTCTAGTGTTTGCTCAATGCTCCAAGGCTCTTTATAAGGACGTTTTGATGTAAGTGCATCAAATACATCAGCAATCGCTACAATCCGCCCCTCAATAGAGATTTCCTCGCCTTTCAATCCATTAGGATAACCTGTGCCATCCCATTTTTCATGATGTTCGATAGCCAATACATGGGCAAGTTGCAGTAAGGGGGAAGGTGAGTTGGCCAATATTTTAGCCCCTATAGCGGCATGCTCTTTCATGTGTGCAAATTCGTCGGGGGTTAATTTGCCAGGTTTTAACAGTATCGAATCAGGAATACCTATTTTTCCGACATCGTGCATTGGCGCAGCTTGGCGTAATAATTCTGCGTGTTGTTCGTTCATTCCCAACGCTAAAGCAAGTACTTTGCTGTATTGGCTCATTCGTGCAATATGCTCACCCGTATCGGTATCTTTATACTCTGCCGCGCGACCCAATCGCTCAACTAAATCTACATGTGCTTGTTTTAGTTGCTCGGCTTGTACTAAAGAAAGATGAGTTTTTACCCTTGCCTTTACAATCGCAGGGCTAATAGGTTTGGTTATATAGTCAACCGCACCTAGCGAAAACCCTTCCGATTCATCTTGTTCTTGCGTGAGTGCGGTGACAAAAATGACCGGAATGTGTGCGGTTTTAGGATTAGCTTTTAAAATTTTGCACACTTCAAAGCCATTAATATCTGGCATCATTACATCAAGTAAAATGAGTTTTGGCGGATCGTTTTCTATTAATTGCAGTGCCACAGCCCCCGATTTAGCAAACGATAAACGGTAGTTACTCGCTAAGACCTCGCGCATTACTTTTAAATTTGCAGGTTCATCATCGACGATTAATATTCGCGCCTGACTTATCGATTGATCCATCGGTATCCTCAGAAGAGCTAGTTATTGAGTGTTGTTAATAATGCGTTGAGCTGTGTTTGTGCATTATCAAATTCAAAGTCATTAAACTGCTCATAAATATTCAAAATAGCAGCTTTGTGTTGTTCGGGTGTTATTCTTTCAATATAACTTAATAACGTATCATCCAACTCTGCTCGTTTAGCTTGGCTGAGTAAAAGCGTTAATTGGTGAATAAATTCAGCATCTGACACGGTTTCTTTTTGTAATTCATTCTCTTTAAAAGCAATGTGTAAGTGTGATAATTCATCTGCTAGCTGCTGCCACTCTTGCTGACATTTTAATATGCACTGAGTATAACTTGTTATATCACGTTGTTTTTCAGCTTGCGCAATTAAGTAAGATAAATTATTGAGCGCTAAATTACCGGCAAGACCTTTTAAATTATGCAAAATATGAGCATAATGCTTATCGTTTAGCTTAGTGGTCGCCAAAGTTAGCATACTATTTTGATGCTGAGCTAAAAAGAGTACAACCTCTTTGAGATGTTTCTCTTTGCTGCCCCACATTTTTTCGCCTTTATTAAAATCTATACGAAGTTTTGAATCTATTGGATCGTTAGTTACTAACTGGCTGATAGTAAGCCCAAGCACCCGTGCTATTTCTTGGTTGAGTTGGTTTATGTCAACGGGTTTCGTTGTAAAACCATTCATACCCGCTTGTTTGGCTGTTAGCTTATCTTGCTGTAGCACACTGGCCGTTAAGGCAATTATTGGCGTGTGCTTTAGTTGTTTTTGCTGCTCTAAAGAGCGAATTGATGCTGTGGCACTGATCCCATCACATTTAGGCATATGAATATCCATTAGGATAATATCAAAGCGATGCTGATTAAACATGTCAATGGCCTCAAAACCATTATTTGCTTTACTTACCTGATGGCCTGCTTGGGAAAGCATAATAGTGAGTAGTTCGATATTTTGTTCAATATCATCCACCACTAAGATTTTTAATGGGGGTAAGCTAAATGCGTTTTTACTAATGGCTTGCACCTGACTTTTTTCGCCTGGCTCAAGCCCAACAGTAAAGGAAAAACAGCTACCTTGACCAAGGGTACTTTGTGCATATATTTTGCCGCCCATTAATTCAACCAGCTGCTTACTAATTGTTGTGCCAAGCCCTGTGCCACCAAATCGGCGTGTTGTGGTGCCATCTGCTTGCTCAAAGGGTTTAAAAATAGCCTCAAGGCGACCTTTTTCGATACCTATACCACTATCTTGTACTTCAAATAAAATGGGTTGATTGGGTTTATGAGTAACCGAAACAGTAACATGGCCTTGCTCAGTAAACTTTATCGCATTGCCGATTAAATTGGTTAGCACTTGGCGTAAACGCGTATCATCACCAAAATAAAATGGATTTACATTGTCAGCTATTTTTAAAATGAGCTGTAAGTCTTTGCGTTTTGCATCAAGCCAAAATGTCGACACAATATTATCGAGCAATTCTTGCAAGTTAAAATGTACTTTTTGAATTTCGAGTTTACCTTTCTCTAGCTTTGCTGAATCAAGGATATCGTTGAGTAAATGCAATAAAGAACGCGCAGCGTTATTAACGGTAATAATTTGTTTTTGTTGTTCTTTATTAAGCGGACTATCCATTAAAATATCACTAAAGCCAATAATTGCATTCATGGGGGTACGTATCTCATGGCTCATATTTGCCATAAAAGACTGTTTAGCTTGCGCGGCTGCTTCAGCCTCGTATTTAGCTTGCTTTAAGCTTTGCTCATATTCATGGCGCTTGGTTATATCAACTAAAACGCCATCAACCCAGCGTGTATCATCTTTAGAGTTAGTGATAATACTTGCTTGATCAAGTACCCAAATAATATTGCCGTTGCGATGGCGAATGCGATACTCAATTGAGTATTGACTGGTCGATGCAACTGCTTGATCAATCGCTAAAGAAATAGCCGCTTCATCTTCTTTAACAATAAGCTCGGCAAAGGTAATACGCTGCTCAGTAAATTCTTCAGCGCGATAACCCGTTAGTTCATAGACGCTAGGGCTGATAAACAACATACTCCAGTGTTCATCTAACAAGCAGCGAAATACCACACCGGGCATATTGTTCATTAAGGTACGGTATTGTCGCTCTTTTTCAATTAAGCTTTGTTGTAACGCTCTTTGCTCAGTTAAATCGGTAATAAAGCCTACAAACAATGTTTCAGTTTGTAATTGCTTTACTTCACCAATCCCTAAGCGAATTGGAAATTGATGACCATTTTTATGTTTTGCCCACACATCGCGATTAACACCAATAACACGTTTTACCTCATGGTTTGTTGTATTTTTTAAAAAAGCATCGTGTTGATTAGCAATATCATCAGCCATTAATATTTTTACATTCTGGCCAATGACCTCATTATCTTGCCAGCCAAAAATTGTTTCTGCGGCTTTATTAAAGCTCAAAATAGTGCCTTTAATATTTATAGTAACGATGCCGTCAATGGCAGTTGATAAAATAGCATCAAGGCGAGACTCTTCAGCTGATTTTTTCCCCAACAGCATTCTGTATCGGATCATGCCATTGATGATCACAACCACCGCTGTTAATAAAAGCGTGGCGAACGACACACTAATAGCAATAAAGGTTAGATGTGATTGGTTTGTTTGCTCGTTAATTATCGGGCTTGTTGCAATAAATCGCGTAGCAGCCATGCCCATATAATGCATACCAGCCACGGCAAGGCCAAGAATAAGGGCGCAAATAATACGATTATGCACAGGCGTTAATTTTTTAAAGTGTGCTGGTAAATGAAAACGTGCATAGAGACTTATAAAAGACAGCAGCACTGCAACAACAATTGAAGCGCCAAACCATATTGGATCATAACGAAGTAAAGGACTTAATTGCATCGCGGCCATACCGCTGTAATGCATGGTGCCAACACCCGCGCCAAATAAAAGAGAGCTTAGAATTAAATTGATAATACGAGGGTGAGAGCTATATGTTTTCAAACAAGAAAAAGCAATGGTACATGCCAGTAAAGCCGGTATAAACGATACAAAAGTTAGTGTGGGGTCGTATTCAATTGTAGTGCACAAAGAAAATGCGAGCATAGCAATAAAGTGCATGCTCCAGACCCCTCCGGCAAGGACTAAGGCTGCGGTTATATTGGCTAACTTTCGATAAGATTTAAAATGTGTATTATTTGCTAAATCGATAACGTGCAAAGAAAAATAAGCTGCAAAAATTGCGGTGAGTATAGATAGTGTCACTAAACTTGGGTCGTATACACCATTAATAATTAGGCTTGGATCTGGTTCGTTTATAAAAAAATTAGCTAACATCAATCATTCACATAATAACTCTTAAATTCAGTCTAATATAAAATACAATAATAATCACAAGGTATTGAGTTATAAATTACAAAAGTAACGTAAGTGTTTTAAGCTCTAAATCATACTATTTATTGAGTAGCACTAAATGCATTGTTATTAAAATGGCATTTAGTGGGGATTATTTATAGATTAGCCGTTATGGTACAAGGTAAAATAAAACCCAGTGGTTAATTATAAATAGGCAGCATTCATTGTTGGATTACACTTTAAAGCGTAGTAAGCGAAGAAAAACAGTGGCTATCAAAGTCGCACAACGTGAGCTTACGGTATATGCGCCCCATTTTGTAACGAAAACACAAATTAATGAATGGCTGTTAAGTAAACAGGACTGGATTGATGCTCAGTTACATAAGCAACAAATTCAAGCCGATACACGACAGTTTCCACTCAAAACCCAGAGTATTAAATTATTTAATGAAGCTGTTAATGTGCAATTTGATAACGCAGTACGCACTCAATGGCAGCAGCACAATGAAAGCCAAACGCTGTTACTGAGTATTTCTTCACGTGTAAAGCATCAAACGCAAATGTATCAAAGTTTGCTAGAGCAGTTTTTGCATGAGAAATTAGAAAGTTATATTGAAATGCGAGTTAACGATTATTGTCAGCTGATGGGTGAAAAGCTACCGAGTAATATTCGTATTCAATTGTATAAACGTCGCTGGGGTAGTTGTAATCGCAGGCGTGAACTAACCTTCAACTTACACTTGGCAAGTGCACCGACATGGGTCATTGACTACGTGATTGTTCATGAATTAGCACATTTAAAATATTTAAATCACAGTGCTCAATTTTGGCAACGTGTGGGATTATTTTATTCAGATTATAAACAAGCAAGTAACTGGTTAAACAATCATGGTATGAGTTTACAGTGGGTATTTGAATAAAAAGAAATAAGGTAGAGAAGAGAAGTGGTGGAGGGAGCTGGATTCGAACCAGCGAAGGCTGAGCCGTCAGATTTACAGTCTGATCCCTTTGGCCGCTCGGGAACCCCTCCAATGCAACGCGGCAGATAATAGCAAACTTCTTATTTAAGTAAAGAAAAAAGCTAAAGAAAATTCAAATTTAGCCGATAAATACTTATTAATTAGTTAAATAGGCTAAAGTCTATGCAGATTGGTGATTTGTTAATCACGGAGAGCCAGTTAAAAACAAGGCTTAACGAAAGTGTGCACGAAAACCGCCGAGGCGAGTTTGCACTTTTATTAGCAATGCTCTCTCACGATGCACTCGATTTTAGTGAATTCCACCTACCCAAAAGTGACACTAAGCATTATCAAGCTAATGAAGATGCTCTGCGTAAACAATTTGGCGCAGGTCCAAAGCAGCCATTAGCGCCAGATACCTTTAATATGTTAATTGGTAAAAATAACACAGAGCTTTTAGCAAAAATGGGAAGCGCTGTAGGGATGAGTGATATAAAGTTAACTCAGTGCTTAAAGCCTGAGCCATTTAATATTCGTGATGATAAAAACCACATTCCTCTGACTGTCATTGATAACTGTGAATTAGCGGTACGTCGACGAATTCAAAATACCAACACCGAGTTATCAAACCCTCAAATGGATGCGGTGGCATTTTATGATGATTTACAAAATGAAGCTATCCACCAGCCATTACATTTGTTTAGTGCCTAATTATATGTGTTCAATTGCTGCTTTATACATGCCATTTGATTGTAATAAACTGTGTTTATAGTAGTAAGTAACTATTGGTTTTATAGGTGCTTTATTTTAATAACTGATTTAATATAAAAAAAGCATCCAAAATTTAAATGCAATTGCTATAATGGCGCAAATGGTATGACATTAAATGCCATTATCATTAAACCAAGGTAATTAGGAACGTAATGAAGAAAACATTCACGCTGAATCATGAGAAAATCAAATACCCTCGTATGGTTGATGCTGCAAAGCATGAAGTGAAAAAATATTTGAAAAGAGAACGTAATAAAACTTTACCTGTTGATGCCGACTACTGGGCATTTGATTGTAAGTTTGGTAACACGGCTGAAGAAGCCCAAGTGGTTCACGTTGCTGAAATTAACAATCACATCAGTGAAATTGAAAAGCAAGGTTTAACTTCTTTTTACTTAGAGATTTTAGCAAGACCTGCACAGCGTCAAGATTTCGATGAAGATGATGGCGAGTAAAACGCTAATTTGCGTTTAGTGTAGTTTTTGAAAATGGGCCTTGTGGCCCATTTTTTGTAGCTGAAGTTTATACACTATGACATTTTTTGTATTTTTTATTACTGCCACAAGGGCACGTATCATTACGTTTTACTTTAATATCGGCAACCGGTGTAATCTCACCATCAAGGTATCGCCATTGTCCATCTTCTTTAATAAACCTTGAATTTTCTGCCAACTCGCAATATAAATCTTGATAAAAGTAGTGAGCTTTAAATGTAACAAATCCTGTTTCATCATTATAACCAGAGTCTAATACGGCTAAGTTTATAAAACGGCAACTATTTGCAAAATCTTTAATTTCTGAAATTGAATTTTCAGCTTGTTTTTCTTTTGCATAACTTTCACGAACAAAAACCGCGTTTTTAACAGCATAAGCACTGTAGCGTGCACGCATAAGTTGCTCTGGTGTGTGTGGCTGTTTGGTTTTTAAATGAAAAGGCTCGCAGCAATCAGCATAAGGTTGCTGACTGCCACAAAAACATAATAGGGCGTTAGAAGTCATGATAAATGTACTGTGTATTAAAACGCTAGTTTATCAAGCTTATTGCGTAAGTGAAATCTCAGAATGAGCGCTTTTTTTGCTAAAGCAATACAACTTAGTGCGCGTATGGCTCAAGTTTAATGATAACTGCGACAGTTGTTGGTTATTTATTATGTCAGTCCAGGTGATCACCGCGGCAAAATTTCCATTGTGAAGTGCAGAACTTAAAACATACTCTAAATTAACTAAATGCTTTTGACGAATAACCAGTAATTTACTGGTATCAATTGAGCATGAATCAAGTAGCGCTTTGCTCGGTACGTTATCTGGTGCTATTAATAGTGTCCATGCATTTAGGCTGTTGTATTGGTGTAATACTTTTAATAACTCAAACGTTGCTGAAATTTCATCTTCAATTTGTACAACGTTAACACAATCTGATTGGTCATCTTGCTGGTAGCTTTTAACTGTTCTTACGGTAATTGGCTGTAACATAATCTTCTCACTCACTGGGTTTTTATACAGTACATTCATACAGTAGTTTATACAGTTGTTTGGTGCAAGTGTTTTTTGCTATTTTTTTGTACAGTTATTCATCTTAAAACGCGACAGTTACTATAAATATACAAATAATCTATATATAACAATGGTTTAATTTTTATTGAAAGTTAATGCCCACAGAATTAATTTTAAGGCTGGGAGCAAATAAATACAGATGAACAGGGGGTATACAGTAGTTTAAATTAATTAAGCGTGCTTGCTTTGGCTATAAACGCTTAATTAATTTACAGATGAAATGAGTTGCTGGGCAGTGAAATTATTTTTCGCTACTAGAGGGGATCAAATGTGAAAATTGTAACTGGTGAATTTGTTCATACAGGCTGGCTGCGTAGCATTGAGCATCTTTAAGTCGTTTGGTACTAATATGTTTTCGTATATCGCTCATTGCTTCTATGGCAGGTTCATAGCCTTGACTACCGGCTAAGCTAAGCCACGCAGCACCATGAAATACACTTTGCGGCACACCTTGTCCTTTTATAAAAAACAGCCCTAAATAAAACTGCGCGCGATAATTTCCTGCCATTGCTGCCAAACGCATCCATTTTGCGGCTAAGGCGCCTTGTTCATTTTTAAGGTAATAAAGGGCTTTATTTAATGTGTCTTGATCGGTGTTTTTAGAGCTCGCAGGGAGATTTGCATCGCTTGGTTGCGTTACAAAAGAAAGAATGTTGTCTAATTGTTGCTCTAAGTCTTGGCCACTTGGTGTCGTTTTGATCATGCTACTTCGTTTGTTATTTTAATCACTTAGCTAGTTTAGTATATAGCAAGGTAAAATGTCCTGTAAAAAGTTATTTTTATGCTAAAATCTCGCCACTTTTTACAACCACAAGTTTATTATGCTCGAAGCCTTATTCAAAATCCGTGCAAATGATTCTTCGGTTCGCCGTGAATGTATTGCCGGTATGACTACATTTATTACGATGGTTTATATCGTATTCGTTAACCCAGCTATGCTTGCTGAAGCGGGTATGGACCAAGGTGCTGCTTTTGTTGCCACCTGTATTGCTGCTGCAATAGGGTGTTTTATTATGGGTTTGTGGGCCAATTACCCACTGGCATTGGCACCGGGTATGGGATTAAATGCATTTTTTACCTATGGTGTTGTATTAGGTATGGGTTATAGCTGGCAAGCTGCGTTGGGTGCGGTATTTATGTCAGGGTGTATATTTTTAATTCTAAGCTTATTTAAGGTGCGAGAGTGGATTATTAATGCAATCCCTCTGGTGCTCAAGCAAGCAATAGCAACGGGTATTGGCGCATTTTTAGCTCTCATCGCACTTAAAAGTGCCGGTATTATTGTATCAAGTCCTGCAACACTGGTGCAGTTGGGTGATATTACCTCGCCTGGTCCTTTATTGGCTATTTTCAGCTTTTTTGTTATTGCTGCACTGCTTTATCGCGATTTTAAAAGTGGCGTACTGATTAGTATTTTACTAGTCACCGCGATTGCTGTGTCTATGGGGTTAGTGGAGTATCATGGTGTTATTGCAATGCCACCTTCTATCATGCCGACCTTTATGCAACTGGACTTTAGTGCCGCGTTTGAACTGTCGATGTTGAGTGTTATTTTTGCGTTTTTATTCGTTGATTTGTTTGATACCTCAGGCACGTTAGTTGCGGTAACTCAGAAGGCTGGTTTAGCAGATAAAAACGGTAATATGCCGCGTTTAGGTCGTGCATTAAGCGCCGACAGCACAGCAACCATTGCAGGTGCAATGCTCGGTACTTCAACAACCACGTCATACATTGAGTCTGTTGCAGGTGTATCTGTTGGTGGTCGAACTGGTTTGACCGCTGTGGTTGTGGGTTGCTGCTTTTTACTGATGATGTTTTTTGCGCCTTTAGCTCAAATGGTGCCTGCATACGCAACCGCGGGAGCTATTTTATATGTATCTGTATTGATGCTACAAAACTTAAAGTTTGTAAATTGGGACGACATGACTGATGCAATTCCGGTGAGTGTTGTATTATTAATGACACCGCTGACTTTCTCAATTGCACACGGTATTGCACTTGGTTTTATTTCTTATACGGCGGTAAAAGTGCTGTGTGGCAAAAAAGATCAGGTAAGCATTAGTGTTTGGATTTTAACTGCCTTGTTTATTGTTAAGTTCGCATTTTTATCTTAATGCAGGCAGCTTGTTAGAATATGTATATGTCCTAATATGTAAACACAAAGTGGGGCAAAATCCTATTCAAAAAAAAGCCCATGCAACTGCATGGGCTTTTTTATTTAGAAAGGAGTTACCATTTCTTTTTAGGTGCAAATAATACGTCTAAATCATCTTGCTCTTGTTCGTTCTTTTTCTTCAATGATGTAGCATTTGATGCCTTGAGTTCATTACTTATCGTTTCAAGGTAGCCTTCAACTTCAGCTCGTTTTGCCGTAATGTAATCGTCATTAAATGAAACACTGTTAAGTGTGGCAGCTGCTTTTTCAAAGTACTGCCTAGCAGAGCCTATCATTCCAGCTGTTTGCGCTGATAACCCTCGTTTTATTTGGCTTTCAATGTTGATTCTTAGTTGTAGCTTTTCAAGGCGTTTGTCTTCTGCAATAAATACCTGGCTGTCTACTTTGCCTTTATTATGCTCAGAACGAATAATAGTGCGTAACTTTTTAATGCCTTGTATCAGTGATATCAGTTGTTTGTCGTTGCCTGGTAATACAAAGCCATCTGAACCGTCTTGAATTGGGTTTTGTAGTCGCTCTTTTGCTTCTTTTAAGCGGTTTTTTAGTCCACTACCTCCGCTTGAAATAGACACCATTTGACTGAGCGCATCATGAATTCGTCGTTGTAATATTCGCTGAGTTGCCTCTGAGAGTGGAATGTTGGCGCTATTCATTAATGCTTCTTCGGTTTCTTCAATGATTGCTTTTTGTTTTGTTAACTCTTTGCGTCGTTCAGCTTCTTGTTTTTCTTTGTGTTGCTGAACAGCACTAACCCATAGTGCAATGACTATAAGTGCAACAATTAATACAATTATAATGGAAACTATCATGTTATAATTCTCAAATTCTTAACCTTATTATCTAATCTTACATTAAATATATAAAAGGTGGGAAACTTTGCTCAGATTAACTGAAAAAAGCGTCACCATAAAGCGTTTAAATCTTAATATGTTATGTTTCGATTGCTGATAATCATTGCTACCTCAAGTTTATTTATTGTGTTAACCTGAAATTTCAACAAATTAATTGTTATATTATGTAACATTAATCAGCCTTTTATATAGCTACCTATAGTTAGGGTGCGCTTTTATCTGTCAATGTGAATTATAACGAAACTACATAGCCATGAAATTACAACAACTTAGATATATCGTAGAAGTTCAAAATCATAAATTAAATGTTTCAGCTACGGCTGAGAGTTTATTTACCTCCCAGCCTGGTATTTCTAAGCAAGTACGTATGTTAGAAGATGAGCTCGGTGTACAAATTTTTGGCCGCAGTGGTAAGCATTTAACTCATGTTACAGGCGCTGGCGAGGAAATCATTAACATATCACGCGAAATACTCTCAAAAGTTGAGGGTATTAAAGCGGTTGCGAATGAACATACTTTACCGGATCAAGGCAAACTTAATATTGCTACCACGCATACACAAGCACGGTATGCGTTACCGAGTGTAATTAAAGGCTTTACTCAAAAATACCCTGCGGTATCACTGCATATGCATCAAGGTACACCACAGCAAATATCGGATGCAGCCGCTCGCGGTGATGCTGACTTTGCCATTGCCACAGAAGCGCTTCATTTATATTCAGATTTAGTAATGCTGCCTTGCTACCATTGGAATCGTAGTATTGTGGTTGCTAAAGATCATCCCCTTGCGAAAAAAGTGGACAATTTAACAGTGGCTGATATAGCCCAATACCCACTCATTACTTACGTATTTGGCTTTACAGGTCGTTCGGAGCTCGACAAAGCATTTAATGCTTACGGATTAGAGCCACATATTGTATTTACTGCCACCGATGCCGATGTCATTAAAACGTATGTGCGTTTAGGGCTAGGTGTGGGTGTGGTTGCATCTATGGCAATTGATCAGGTAAACGACAGCGACTTAGTGTGCATTGATGCTAGCCATTTATTTGAGGCGAGCACGACTAAAATTGGCTTTAGAAAGGGCAGTTTTTTACGCACCTACATGTATGACTTTATCGAACGTTTTGCACCGCATTTAACTAAAGAGCGAGTAGAGCGTGCGAGTTTACTGCGTAATCAAGAAGATGTTGATAAGTTATTTGCTGATATTGAATTGCCGGTTAAGTAACCGCCATAAACAGCAATGAAAAGCCGCTTAGTTTTGCAACTAAGCGGCTTTTTTTGTGCTATGTAATTAACCTGAACTGTGGATAATAAATCCATCTCAAGCAGCTATTTTCAGCGCTAACTGCGTTGAATTTACTTGCAATAGGCTAGCTATTGACGCGTAATTTCGCCTTGTTTTCACTAAAAATCTCTAGCTAGAGAAAATAAACATAAATATCATTTTGATCCTATATGTTAGTAAATCTCTTAACCAGAGTTCAGGTTAATTAGCACTCGATAATATTAACGGCCAGCCCACCGCGAGCGGTTTCTTTGTATTTTGTTTTCATATCGTTACCCGTATCGAGCATGGTTTTTATTACTTTATCCAGCGATACTTTTTGCTCACCACTACCGCGTATAGCAAGGCGCGACGCATTAATTGCTTTAATAGCGCCCATTGCATTACGTTCAATACAGGGGACTTGCACTAAGCCGCCAACAGGGTCACAGGTTAACCCTAAGTTATGTTCCATACCAATTTCAGCGGCATTTTCTACGTGTACAACGTTACCACCAACAATTTCAGTAAGTGCGCCTGCGGCCATTGAACAAGCAACACCGACTTCGCCTTGGCAACCCACTTCAGCACCAGAAATAGAGGCATTCTTTTTATATAAAATGCCTATTGCAGCGGCAGTTAATAAGTAGCGGGTAGCAATATCACGGTCTACTTCTTTAATAAAAGTATGATAATACATTAATACTGCAGGTAAAATTCCGGCTGCGCCATTTGTGGGGGCAGTTACTACACGTCCTCCGGCTGCATTTTCTTCGTTTACAGCTAATGCGAATAAATCAACCCAATCCATGGCGCGCAGCGGATCGTTACTGACTTCTACATTTAGCTTTAAATATAAGCTCGGCGCACGGCGTTTTACTTTTAATCCGCCAGGTAAAATACCTTCGGTGCGCATACCTCGCTCAATACAGGCTTTCATTACTTGCCAAATATTAAATAGCTCATCTTTAATGGCTTCTTCACTGCGTAACGTTTTTTCGTTTTTCATCATTAACGTTGATACGCTGTAACCCGACTCTTTACACATTTCGAGTAATTCTTTAGCCGAGCCAAACGGGAACGGGGCTGGGTTTTCTTCACGGATATCTAAAGCGGCTTGTTTTTCTTTTTCAAACTCTTCATCCGTAACAATAAATCCGCCACCAATAGAGTAGTAAACTTTGCTATATACTTTTTCGCCGTTGTTATAGGCAATAATTTCCATTGCGTTGGAATGTTTAGGGAGTGTCTTTCTGCGATGAAAAACAATCGCGCCCTGCTTAGGGAATTTAGCTTTGTGAGTTTGGTTTAGGTAAATAACCTGTTCTTTTTCAATTTTAGCGAGTATGTCATCCACTAAATCGGCATCAATGGTTTCAGGATCATACCCTGCTAAGCCAAGTATCACTGCTTTACCAGAGCCGTGGCCAACACCTGTTTGGCCAAGCGAGCCGTAAAGCTCTACTTTTACATCGGTCACATTTGCTAATAGTTGTTGTTCGTTTAGGTCATTAACAAATAAGCGTGATGCACGCATTGGGCCAACGGTATGTGACGATGAAGGGCCAATACCAATGCTAAACATATCAAATGCACTGATCATAATGTGTGTCTCTACTTAGTTTTCTCAGCATTAAGCTGTTCTTTGAACGGTCGACTATAATAACGTGGAAACGCAGGTGTGTAACCCTTATTAGTAAAGATTTAAACTGGTATGGCGAGTTGTTTTGTAAAGTTTTTAATAATGCTGGCTGTGGCTCCCCACAAAAGCCCATGTGGGGTGATAAAGCCATTTAAGGTAATGATTTTTCCACCTCGTTCAAATGGCAAAGGTTGCCAGTTAGCCGCGTTATTCAGCGCTTTTATAGAGAGTAAAAAGCTAGCTTGCACTTCGTTGTGGTCGTTTTCCCACACTGTTTCTTTTTTAATTAAGCCTACAAAGGGGCGTATAGTAAATCCGGTCAGGGTTGAATATTCAGGTAACTGACCTAACACATGGACATTTTGCGGGGCAATATTAAGCTCTTCATGTAATTCACGCAGTGCGGTGGTGCGTAGGTTAACATCATCAATTTCAAACTTGCCGCCCGGTAAACAAATCTCCCCAGGGTGGTGATGAAGGTAGGTTGGTCGCTTACACAATAAAATATGTGCTTCGTTATCTATATCAATCAATGGCAGCATTACTGCGCTTGCGCGCTTTTTTTTATTATCTTTGAGCTGATCCACGGCTAAACTGCGGTTTAATTGAAAACGAGCCGAAATGGTTTCACTATTCAAAGCGACCTTCATTTAATATAGGAAGTATTTTATTTACTTTATCGTAAGTTTCTTGATATTCCAATTCGACTTTTGAATCAGCAACAATACCACCCCCAGCCCAACAATATATTTGTTGTTGATGTGTGACTAAAGTTCGAATAGTAATACTGGTATCCATATTGCCGCAGCCACTAATGTAACCAATAGAGCCACAATAAATGCTACGTCTATGTGGTTCTAGTTCTTCTATTATTTCCATGGCACGGACTTTTGGTGCGCCTGTAATTGAACCACCGGGAAACGCAGCTTCCAGTTGATCAACCGCTGTTTTACCCTCATCAAGGGTTGAGGTGACCGTACTCACTAAATGGTGTACCGCCGGAAAACTTTCAATAGCAAATAATGAGGGCACAATAACCGAGCCCGGTTTAGCGACTTTTCCTAAATCATTTCGCAGCAGGTCCACTATCATGACATTTTCGGCGCGGTCTTTACTCGAATTTGCCAGCAAGGTCGCTTGTTTTGCATCCTCAAGGGCATCTGCTTTGCGAGGTAAAGTCCCTTTAATGGGTTTTGTTTCTACTTTATTGTCGTGTACTGCAATAAAACGCTCGGGTGAGATTGACAAAATAGCGCCCTGAGGATGATTAATAAAACTAGAAAAAGGCGCTTTATTAGCCTGAGTTAATTTAACATAGGCGCTCCAAGGCGAGCCTTGGTAATGTGCGCTAAAACGCTGCGCTAAGTTAATTTGATAGCAATCACCACTTTTTAGGTATTCTTCAATCGCGGCAAACTTTTCGCTATAGCTAGTCTGACTCATATTTGACTGCCACGGTGATGTAAGCGAAAAGCTTTCATGTTTAGGTGGTTGCGCTAAATATTGCTGATATAGCCAAAGGCGGTCTACATTGGGCTGCGAAACATAAAACCACGTGCGCAGTTGTTTATCGTAAATCAGTGCATCGAGGTAAAGTCCAACCGCCATTTGCGGTAAATTTATGTCGTGTAAAGCGCTGCTTGGTAGTTGCTCTATAGTACGGCCTAAGTCATAGCTAAAATAACCCAGCCAGCCACCATTAAAAGGTAAGTTGTTGGCAGCTTTAGTGCTGTCTAACTTTGCCAGTTCATTATTCATTATTTCAAAGCAGCTTTTTATGTTTGGCTGGTTATTAAAAACGCTTTGATTATTTTCGACTTCAAGGGTGCTCTGGGGGTCAATCGCAATAATGTCAAAACGACTGTTTATGTGATCACTATCACCCGAATCTAATAAAATGGCGTAAGGCAAATGAGCAAAATGCGAAAATACCTCAATACAATTTTGTGATATGGCTAATTCAACACAATTTTTTTTATTGTTTAGCATTTACTACCCCTATAAGAACTGGCTCCAAACGGGCTGGGAGGGTATCATAAGTCAAATTTATTTGGCAGCGTTTAGTGAGCGCTGTAGTTGAAAACAGTTCGAACCACCGTCACGGGTTTGATATCGCTTACGTGCTGCGTGAGTAACAACAACTTAAGGAACCACTATGAGTACAATTCGTCAGCAAGACTTTATTGATAGCATTGAAGATGCCTTGCAATACATCTCGTTTTACCATCCTCTTGATTTTGTTCAAGCACTAGAGAAAGCGTATAACAAAGAACAAAGTAAAGCCGCTAAAGATGCGATTGCGCAAATTTTAATTAACTCGCGTATGTCGGCAGAAGGTAAGCGCCCACTGTGTCAAGATACCGGGATCATCACTTGTTTCGTAAAAGTAGGGATGGATGTTAATTGGGATAAAACCGACTTAACAGTACAACAAATGGTTGATGAGGGAACGCGTCGTGCGTACTTAAATCCAGATAACCCTTTACGTGCATCGATTGTTGCAGATCCTGCGGGAACACGTAAAAACACTAAAGATAATACGCCATCAGTGGTTCACATTGACTTAGTTGCAGGCGATAAAGTCGAAGTGATGGTCGCTGCTAAGGGCGGCGGCTCAGAAAACAAAAGTAAAATGGTGATGTTAAACCCATCTGACGATGTGGCTGAGTGGGTAGAAAAAACGCTACCAACAATGGGGGCGGGTTGGTGCCCACCAGGCATGCTAGGCATAGGTATTGGTGGCACGGCAGAAAAAGCAGCGGTAATGGCCAAAGAGTCATTAATGGATCCGGTTGATATTCATGAACTAATTGAGCGCGGCGCAGAAACAACAGAAGAAAAGCTGCGTTTAGAAATCTTTGAACGTGCGAATAAATTAGGTATTGGTGCGCAAGGCCTTGGCGGTTTAACCACGGTTGTTGATATTAAAATTAAAACGGCGCCAACTCACGCGGCTTCAAAGCCAGTGGTTATGATCCCAAATTGTGCTGCTACGCGCCACGTTCACTTTACCCTTGATGGTTCAGGCCCTGCGGATTTAAAAGCACCTAAATTAGAAGATTGGCCAGAAGTGACTTTCGAAGTGGGTGAGGGCACACGCCGTGTTAATTTAGATACTCTTACTAAAGAAGACACTAAAGAATGGAAAATGGGTGAAACCGTTTTACTCTCAGGTACTATTTTAACGGGTCGAGATGCTGCTCATAAGCGTCTGCAAGATATGATCAACTCAGGGGAAGGTTTACCTGAAGGTGTTGATTTTGATAACAAGTTTATTTACTACGTTGGCCCTGTGGATGCAGTAGGCGATGAAGCAGTAGGCCCTGCGGGTCCTACAACGGCAACACGTATGGATAAATTTACCGATATGATGTTAGAAAAAACCGGCATCGTGGGTATGATTGGTAAAGCTGAACGAGGCCCTGCAACGGTTGAGTCTATTAAAAAGCACCAGTCAGTGTATTTGATGGCGGTAGGCGGTGCGGCTTACTTAGTATCTAAAGCTATTAAAAAAGCACGTGTTGTTGCCTTTGAAGATTTAGGTATGGAAGCTATCTACGAATTTGAAGTAGAAGATATGCCAGTAACAGTTGCCGTAGACAGTGAAGGAGCAAATGCTCACACCCAAGGCCCTGCTATTTGGAAAGCAAAAATTGAAGAGCTAGACAGCAAAATGAAGTAAATTTTTACTTAAAAAGCAATCATATAAGCGAGCACTGTGTGCTCGCTTTTTTATTTACTTTTACATTTGCAAAGACTTATACACCTCAGACCAGTTTATGCTGCGTAGGCAATTAGTGTATAAGCCACTGTATTTTAAGCTGTAGTATACTTTTTTAGAGTGTATGGTTAAGTTTACAAATAACTGTAAGGTGACGTTCACGTAAGCGTAAGCTTTAATTGCGATGGTGTTTTTAGCTTTTATACTTAATCAAATGGTTATTTTTGGAATTTTTATGCTTACTTTTAACGATAAGTCATTTTATTTTTCACTTTGACGCGCTTTATTTGGTTTATCTACTCATAGTGTGGCGAACCATTAACTGAAGTGATAAAGTCTCGACAATTTGTAGCGTGCTTGCCCAAAAGGGCCCATTATTTTCGGAGTATTTAAAGTGGTTGTATTTAATCAAGTTGAATTTGATAACCATGAACAAGTGGTTTTTTGTTCAGACAAAGCGTCTGGTTTGAAGGCCATTATTGCGGTACATAACACAAACTTAGGCCCTGCGGTAGGCGGTTGTAGAATGTGGGATTATGCTAACGATGAAGACGCAGTATATGATGTGCTGCGTTTATCAAAAGGGATGACCTATAAAAATGCCGTAGCACGCTTGCCATTTGGTGGTGGTAAATCGGTTATTATTGGTAATGCCAAAGAAATCAAATCAGAGCAGTTATTTCGCGCATTTGGTCGCCAGTTAGAGCGACTAAATGGTAGCTACTACTCAGCAGAAGATGTAAACATTACCTGTGATGATGTGGCGTTAATGAACAAAGAAACAAATTACGTGCTAGGCCTTGAAGGAAAAAGTGGTAACCCTTCGCCGTTTACAGCCTATGGTACGTTTTTAGGTATGAAAGCAGCGCTTAACCATCAACGCGGTATTCAAGACTTTTCTGGTATTAAAGTTGCGGTGCAAGGTTTAGGTGCAGTAGCTTATGGATTATGTAAACATTTGTCTGAAGCTGGTGCTGAGTTATTTGTTACCGATATTAATCAAGCTGCAGTAGATCGTGTAGCAAATGATTTTGGCGCAACCGCAGTTGGTATTGATGAAATATACGACCTAGATGTGGATGTTTATGCACCCTGTGCATTAGGTGCCACTATTAATGACACAACAATCCCACGCTTAAAAGCAACGATAGTAGCAGGCTGTGCAAACAATCAACTTGCTGAATCACGCCATGGTGAAATTTTACGTGAAAAAGGTATTTTATATGCGCCTGATTATGTAATAAATGCAGGTGGTATTATTAACGTTTATTACGAAACTGCACCAGAGGGTTACAGTAAAGAGGCTTCTAATAAACACGTAGAAAGAATTTACGATACACTTAGTGAAATTTTTACCCGTAGTGAAAAAGAGCAAAAATCAACGCATTTAATTGCCGATGAACTGGCACAAGAAATTATTGAAAACGGACTTTAAGTTTCCACTCGGTTTAAAATAGGAGCGAAATACGCTCCTTTTTTATACCTTATGTAAGACTTTGGTATAACTACACCCAAAGCGTCATTTTAGTTAATGCGAATATAGATAAAGCACGGTAAAATTTAGTTTTACACTTTATCTATATTTTATGTCCTCTACTGATTTTTCTATTACTCCTCTTGATTTTGAGCAATGGCCTCGAAAGCAACACTTTGAGTTATTTCAGCAGTTCACTCAGCCTTATTTTAATGTGTGCGTACAACTGAATGCGAAAAAGTTATATACCGCCTGTAAACAAGCTAATATTGCTTTTTTTCATGGTTATATTTATTGCTTATTAAAAGTCTGTCATCAGTATGAGCCGATGATGCTGCGCATTATTAACCAAAAACCTTGTTACTTAAGTGCTACGCGGGCAAGTGTAGTCGAGCTTGCCGATGATGAGTCGTTTCGCTTTAGTTATTTTAAATTACACGGGTCGTTAAATGAATTTGCCAGTGAGGCGAAAGCTATTAGCAATACCACAAAATTAAACCCACTGTTTTCTGATGCGTTTGCAGCAACTGAAGGGCAAGCAGATTTAATTCATGTTTCTGTATTACCTTGGTTAAACTTTAGCAGCTTTTCGCATGCATTTACCCACGGTCAAAGTAATGGTATTCCTAAATTTGTGTTTGGCCAATACAACACTGAGACAGGTAAAATGCCGCTTGCTATTGATGTTCATCATGCGTTGTTGGATGGGCTTCATGTCGCTAAATTTATAAAGCAATTGCAGTATACATTTGATAATTTATGTAATAATAATTAATGAAAAAGTTGTAAATTTTATGTTATTATTTGCCAGCAGTGCTTTTAACTTAAATTGTCACTCTAAACTTACCCAAATATAAAAATTAATAATTATAATTATAAAGGCAATATCTGATGAATCGCTTAGTGATTTTATGTATTTTGTTGGTGATTTTTTCTGTTGACGCACAACAGCAGACTCGTTTGCCATTACGTGATTATTTTTTTGAAACTTGGAATACACGTACGGGTCTTCCTCACAATAGCATTAATAGCCTTGCACAAACACAAGATGGGTATCTATGGGTGGGTACTTGGGAAGGACTTGCCCGCTTCAATGGCCAAGAGTTTAAGTTATTTACTCGCTCCGAAATTACTGACTTGCCTGACTCAGGCGTACGTGCGCTAACCCCTACATCTGATGGCGGTTTACTTATTGCAGGGGCGCGCGGCGGTATTAGCTTATATCAACATCGCCAATGGGACACGCAACCACCTGCCCAAGCTATGGTTAATCATATATTTAAAAGTAAAAATGATAACTTGTGGCTAGCGCTTGAGAATGATGGTGTGTTTTATCGTTCAGCTAGTAGCACTCAAGACATCCCAATAATACAAAATGTCAGTGCGTATCGAATCATTGAAGACCCCAAGGGGGTTATATGGGCAGCAACCAGTGATGGCCTGTATAAAATAGTCAACTACAAACCCACTTTGATGACGCCACAACAAGGGTTACCAGATGCTCCCGTATATACCTTATTAATCACCCGTGAAGGTCGACTCATTATAGGAAGTGAAAGAGGGGCACGAATCCTTAATGGCGAGCTATTTGAATCGCCTCACCCACAACTCGACGCGGAATCTATTTCCAGTTTGTTAGAAGATGATCATGGGGATCTGTGGTTTGGCACCATTAATAAAGGTGTTTTTAGGCTTAGCGTCGATGGTTTAGAGCAATTAGATGCTAAAAATGGTTTACCCGCCAACCGTATTCTTTCTTTGTTACAAGACAGAGAAAATAGTATTTGGGTAGGCACCAATGCTGGTGTATTTAGGTTAAGAGAAGCGCCGTTTTCATCGTGGGGCAAAAAGCGAGGCTTATCTAGCGATTATGTGCGTACGGTATTGTCACATTCTGATGGCAGTTTATGGATAGGCGGAAGCACAGGCTTAGATCGGCTGCAAAACAATCAGATCAGCCATATTAAAGGCACTAAACAAGGCTCGCCATATTCAGTATTAAGCTTACTAGAGCAAAACCAAGGTGATGTCTGGGTAGGCACATACACCTCGGGTGTTTTAAAAGTGGTTAATAACGAACTCATACCTTATTTAAACCGTGATAATGGCTTAGGTAGTAATGAAGTAAGATCTTTACTTTTTGATTCAAAAAATCGCTTATGGATAGGCTCGGCCATGGGGCTGACACGCGTTAATACCGACGATAGCTTAAACCAATTTACTAATGAAAAAGAGCTGCCGAGTGGGTTTATTTTAGCCTTGAGTGAAGATAACTCAGCTAATATTTGGGTAGGAACCGGTAATGGGGTCGTGGTTTATGACACTCAAACTGACGTGTTTAATCCTGTTGAGTTTCCTGTTGAATTTGCCGCCCAATATGCGTTTGGCTTTTACATTGACGATAAATATACGTGGATGGCTACCGATCGCGGCTTAGTTCGTTATCAGCATTCAAACGCAAAGATGACTATTTTAGGGCGTGAATTAGGTTTACCCGTGGATAAGCTTTTTCAAATTGTGCCGTTTAAAGACTCACTCTGGCTATCAAGTAACCGTGGCATTATTGAAGTCAATTATAAGCAGGTAAATGAGCTGCTTGATTCAAAATCTAACAATAGAGGTACGCTCGCCTTTCAATTATACGATGAGGGTGATGGCATGCTCAGTGCACAAGCAAATGGCGGTTCAACCCCCTCTGCAACCGCTCATTCAGATGGCACAATTTGGTTTGCTACCGCAAAAGGGGTGAGTACAGTAAAACCGGAACGCTTAAAAGAAGTCACTAAAATAGCGTTACCAACGATTGTTGAAAGCTTTTCTGTTGATGGTAAACCAACGTCGTTACCTATAGACGGTGAAACTATTATTTTACCACCAGGGGTGACGCGCTTGTCATTTCAATACGCGGGACTGAGCTTTATTATGCCGCAGCGATTAAACTTTCAAACAAAATTGGAAGGCTTTAATAACGAATGGATCAACCGTCAACACATAGCGACTGCTGAATACACTAACTTACCTGCGGGCAAGTATTCTTTTGCTGTACGTGCAGCCTATCCAAATACTGATTGGCAACAAAATCACAAAGTCGTTAACTTTGAAATTCAATCGCACTTTTGGCAAAAAACAAGCTTTAAGTTGTTTATGTTTTTTCTTTTTGTGGTGGTGATATATAGCGCTTATCGCTACCGCTTATATCGTTATAAACAAGTTGAAAAGGAATTAACGAGTCGAGTGGTGAAGCAAACGCAAGCACTGCAAGAGCAAGCCAGTGCCTTTGCGTATCAAGCCACACACGATCAGCTTACCGATTTACCGAATCGCCGCGCATTTGATGGCTGGCTGGCGGATAACTTTTCAGACTTTAAAGCATGTAATAAATCACTTGCTATCGCTATTATGGATATTGATCACTTTAAACGGATTAACGATGGTTGGTCACACCTCATAGGTGATCAGGTTATATGTGAAGTAGCTAACATTCTTAAAGCGCACTGCGAAGGTGAGCAAGAGGTAGCTCGCTGGGGCGGCGAAGAGTTTACTTTTGTGTTTCCTGATACGAGTGCAGTGCAGGCACAAGAAATGTGCGAGAAGTTACGCAAATGTATTGAAAATAAAAACTTTTCAAATATCGCAGAAGGCCTCAGCGTAACCGTGAGTTTTGGTGTTTCTGACTCTGGTGATGTTGATGATTATGACCGATTATTATCACGGGCTGACCAAGCTTTGTATAAGGCAAAAAACAATGGCCGAAATCGAACTGAAGTGATGTGATTGAAAAACAGCCTCACTGCACCCATTACTATTTTAATAATACGGGCGCAGTATTTTGGCGTTAAAGCTAAATGGTTTGATTTAGGACGACCCAATGATAAATGGGCTATTAATTTTTGTTTTAATTGTATTTATTATAATGTTTTGGCGCTGGCCTGATATTCAAAATGCCGTGTGGCACCGTAAATACAGTGATTTATTGTTAAGTGAGCAACAACACACGTTGTTACTGCGTGCTATGCCCATATACAACAAAATGACCGATGCAGAGCGAGCCAAGTTAGCATCCCATATTGTGTGGTTTTTAAATGAAAAGCGTTTTGTTGGCTGCGATGGGTTGCAACTAACGGAGGCAATGAAACTCATTATTGCCGCCGATGCCTGCTTGCTGGTGCTTAACAAGCCTTGGCCTTTGTATAAAAACGTAAAAGAAATTTTACTCTACCCCAGCGCGTATTACGCGCCCCAATCAAGCCGCGATAACGCAGGCCTTGTCAGTTTTCATAATACAGTAAGGCAAGGTGAATCGTGGCCGGGGGGAACATTGGTGCTTAGCTGGCATGATGTGCTTGAGGGCAACCGCTTACCCAGTGATGGGCATAACTTAGTGTTTCATGAATTTGCACATCAACTTGATCAAGAAACCGGTAAAACCACCGGCACGCCACTACTTGCATCACAGGCAAAATACCAACAATGGGGCAGAGTGTTTAGCCGAGCGTTTTCGCAGTTAAAAACCCATGTTGCTTATAGTATGCCGCATGTAATACATAGCTATGGAGCCACCAATGAGGCTGAGTTTTTTGCGGTGATCACCGAAACATTCTTAGAGAAACCCGCCGATTTACGCCGTGAAGACCCTGAAATTTACCATTTGCTAGTGGATTTTTATCAATTTGATCCTATTGTTTGGCACTAATTTTATGCACTTCATCCTATTACGCTGGTAACTTGCTGGCGTTTTTGTTGCAATCATGTAATAGATCAACACACAGCAACAATAATAAGTGAGATAAGCATGAAAAAAATGCTGCAAACAGCACTCGCGTTATCGGTTTCATTGACATTAGGCCACGCACACGCAGAGCAAACAGATGAAAAAAAATGGCAAGTTGATTCACCTAAAGGGCAATTTGTTGATGCATCTATTAGTGTAGAGCAAGGCACATGGATGAATGTCGATATAAGTCCTGACGGAGAAACCTTAGTATTTGATTTACTGGGCGATATTTACACCATGCCAATGAGTGGTGGTAAAGCGACTAAAATAACCTCAGACATTGCATGGCAAATGCAGCCGCGCTTTAGCCCAGATGGCAAGCACATTGCTTTTACATCAGATCAAGGCGGTGGTGACAATATTTGGATAATGGATGTTAACGGCGAAAACCAAACCGCCGTCACTGACGAAACATTTAGATTACTCAATAGCCCTGCGTGGAGCCCTGATGGCGATTATTTAGTTGCACGTAAGCATTTTACCGCCAGTCGCTCGCTAGGTGCGGGTGAAGTTTGGCTTTATCACAAAGCCGGCGGTAAAGGGGTGCAACTGACTAAACGTGAAAACGATCAAAAAGATTTAGGTGAACCCATGTTTTCACCGGATGGTCGGTATGTTTACTTTTCGCATGATGCAACCCCGGGTAAAACTTTTCATTATTCAAAAGACTCTGTTGCCGGTATTTATAAAATTAAGCGTTATGACCGTGAAACAGGCGACATAGAAACCATTATAAGTGGCATGGGCGGGGCAATAAGACCGACGCCGTCGCCAGATGGTAAAAAACTAGCGTACATAAAGCGTGATGACTTTCAAACCAGCCTGTACTTATATGATTTAACCAGTGGTGAGCATACTAAGCTATACGACAAGCTAGAGCGCGATATGCAAGAAACGTGGGCGATTCATGGCGTATATCCGACTATTGCGTGGACCCCAGATAACGAAGAGCTGGTATTTTGGGCTGGTGGCACCCTTCATAAACTCAATGTCGATGATAAATCAGTTAGCGATATTGCATTTAAAGTAGACACCACGAAAAAAATTCAAAAAGCAGTGCGTTTTACTCAAAATATCGACACTGATGAGTTTGATGTAAAAATGCTGCGTAATGTGCAAATTAGCCCTGACGGTGAAACCGCACTTTTTGAAGCATTGGGCTATATTTACAAGCGCGACTTAGAATCAGGAAAAATAAAGCGCTTAACTAAGCAAACCGAACATTATGAGTTATTCCCGCAGTATTCTCGTGATGGCAAAAAAATTGTCTACACCACGTGGGATGATAACGAACAAGGCACCGTGCGTGTCGTCTCTGCACGCAGTGGTCGTGGCGACACTATTACACAAGAGCCGGGAAAATACGTAGAGCCAACATTTAGTCCAGATGGCAAAACCGTGGTGTATCGTAAAGCCAGCGGCGGCAGCATTTTAAACCCTAAGTGGTCACTGCATCCTGGGGTATACAGTGTTAGTGCTAAAGGCGGAAAAAGTGAGCTCATTTCTAAAAGTGGCTATCAACCTCAGTTTGGCAGTGCCAACGATCGTGTTTATATTATGAGCCCATGGCCTAAGCCGACATTAAGTGTGGTAGAGCTTGAAAGTAAAAAAGTACGTAAACTGTATGAGTCAGAGCACGCCACTGAATTTAGAGTCTCTCCTGATGGTGAGTATTTAGCTTTTGCTGAGCGCTTTAAAGTATTTGTTACTCCATTTGTAGAGCGCGGCAAAACGATAAATATTGGGCCCAAAGACAGTCAATTTCCAATTGAGCAACTATCTGTACGCGCCGGTGAAAACATTAGCTGGAGTGCCAACAGCAATAAACTGTATTGGACACTGGGGCCTGAGCTTTACCATGCCAGTTTAGAGGGTATGTTTGCGATTAATAAAGCGGATGATAAAGACGTTAAAGTAAAAAGCGGTACTAACATCGGCTTTAGTAAAAAAATGGCTGAACCGCAGGGCATGATTGCATTAACTGGCGCTAAAATTATTACCATGGAGGGTGAAAAGGTCATTGAAAATGGCGTTATTGTTATCGATGGCAAACATATCAAAGCCATTGGCACTGCTGCTGATGTGAGTATTCCTAAGGGGGCAAAGGTCATTGATGTAACAGGTAAAACAATTATGCCTGGCATTGTAGATGCCCATGCTCATGGCTCACAAGCCAGTGATGAAATTATCCCGCAGCAAAATTGGAAAAACTTAGCAGGTCTTGCGCTGGGAGTTACTACTATTCACGACCCATCAAACGATACCACTGAAATATTTACCGCGAGTGAAATGCAAAAAGCGGGGATGATCGTTGGTCCGCGTATTTTCTCTACCGGTACTATTTTATACGGCGCGAATATGCCTGGGTATACCTCGCATATTGACTCATTAGATGATGCTAAATTTCATTTAGAGCGTCTTAAAAAAGTGGGTGCGTTTAGTGTTAAATCGTATAACCAACCGCGCAGAGAGCAGCGTCAGCAAGTTATAGAAGCAGGACGAATGCTTGAAATGATGGTAGTACCAGAAGGGGGGTCATTATTACAACATAACTTGAGTATGTTAGTCGATGGCCATACCGGCATTGAGCATTCAATTCCTGTTGAACATATTTATGACGATATTAAGCAGCTATGGTCACAAAGTGATGTAGGTTACACACCTACATTGGTAGTTGCCTATGGCGGTATTTGGGGTGAAAACTACTGGTATGATAAAACGGACGTATGGAATCATCCACGTTTAAGTAAATTTGTGCCTAAAAACCAATTATTACCGCGCTCAATGCGCCGAGTTAAAGCACCCGATCATCACTATAATCACTTTAACAATGCTCGCGTAGCAGCTGAGTTACAAGATTTAGGTGTACTTGTTAATTTGGGTGCGCATGGCCAACGTGAGGGGTTAGGTGCGCATTGGGAAATGTGGATGTTTGCCCAAGGCGGTATGACGCCACTGGAAGCAATTAGAGCATCGACACTCGATCCGGCAAAATATTTAGGCCTAGATAAAAATGTGGGTTCATTAGAGGTCGGTAAACTGGCAGATTTAATGGTTATTGATGGCGACCCACTGAAAAACATTCGTGATTCAGACAAAATTGATTACACCATGATCAACGGCCGTTTGTTCGACGCAGCTACCATGAACGAAGTAGGCAAAAAACAGCGTGAACCATTATTTTTTGAATAATGCCGCCATTTTTTAGTTAATAAGCGGCTATTTAGCCGCTTTTTTTATACTGTATTTACCTATTTAACTAACCGCTACTATCGCTTTTAAAATATTATCACTAGGTGGAGTCACTGTTACATCATGCATTACCCTCGCTCTACATATATAACCTTCCTTTAAAATAAGTAAGTGTTGCGTGGCTTCAATTGCTTTTTCTCTATTGTGAGCAAATTCAGGTGTTTCTAAAAGAGCTGATAGTATGATCTCAAAGTTCGCTTGCTTGTGCTGTTTGCAAAGTTTGGCAATAGGGTCGTTCTCTACAGGGTACTCAGCTGCAGTATTAATAAAAAAACAGCCATTAAAACACCCTAACTCTGAAACCTCATTATTAATCCACTTTTTCAGTCCGGCAAAAATTGCCTGTGCGACTAACATAGCACTTGGTTGTATACATATTTTTTTAAGCCAAGCGTTAAAGCAGATGTCACGTGCGACTAAACAAGCACAAATAAGCGCGTCTTTGCTTTCAAAGTGCTTATATAAGGTTTTTTTTGCAATGCCCGATACAGCTAAAATTTCATTAATACCAACAGCGTGTATACCCTTTTTATAAAAAAGACTCAGTCCCGTACTGATTATTTGTTGTTGTTTATCCATGATATTCCAAATTTGAGCAGTAAAAACACAGCTTGACATAGGTAGACCGACTTGTCTATATTGCAGGTGTAGACAAGTCGGTCTACTTTTGAGGAGGTAATATGCATAGTGAGCAAATAAAGTCGGCATTAATCGCAGGTGTTTTTTCTACTTTTGTTTTGGGGTTTTTGGCGTGGCTAAATTATTTGGGTGATTACGGTATTTGGTTAATAGCGCCATTCGGCGCAACAGCTGTACTTGTTTTTGGCGTACCGCAGAGCCCGTTAGCTATGCCAAAAAACGTAATAGGGGGGCATATGCTGACCGCAATGATTGGGGTTGTTTTTAGCTACTATAGTGCTGATAGTGCGATTATGATTGGGCTGGCTGTGGGTATTGCTATAACATTAATGATAATCACAAAAACTATTCACCCTGCTGCCGGCGCAAACCCTATCTTAATTATTGAGTCTGGCCAAAGTTGGGATTTTTTAATAATGCCAGTACTGGCAGGAACTGTATTTATAGTTTTGTCTGGCTTTGTTGCGAGGTGGTTTATTCAATACTTGATGGATAATAAATATAAAAAAACCGCTTAACGCGGTTTCTTTTATACAAAGCACTCAGCTGATCAAACAACACCGCGAGGTAGGCGGCAATCATGATCTTTGCGAGCAAGCTCAACTATCCAAAGCTCTTCTGCTGTGTAGCCTTCTTCGTTTTGTGTGATCACGGTGAAAGGCGCTTTTTTCTGTGCTTTTACAGGAGCAGCTTTTTTAGTTTTTTTAGCAGGTGCTTTTACTGCAGCTTTTTTTGTAGACTTACCAGAGCTTAATTCTTTAGTCAGCTCTGCTACATCAGCTAGGCGCATGTTCTTGCCGCCATCAATGCTATACCAGCCAGGTTTAGTTGTTATTTCAGGTTTTTTACCGTTGGCAGCTTCATATGCAGCTTCAAAGGCAGATAACACTTCTGTTTTGTCTAGTTTGCTCATCAGAGACCCTATACGTTGTTTACACAGATAAAGAAGAGGTATTTATACCTATTTTAGAACTGTTTTTCAATTTTTTGCGATTTTCCTTTCATTTTTAGCGCATAACCGCCAAAATTTGTACAAAATTCAGTGCAAAGTAAGGTAAGTAGTATGCAACGTAGAGAATTTAATCAATTATTAAACACCCTGTTAAAGCCAGAAACCATTAACGATTTTTGTCCAAACGGGCTTCAGGTAGAAGGTAAAGATGAGATACGCACCATAGTAACGGGTGTAACGGCAAGCCAAGCACTTATTGATGCCGCGATTGAAAATAATGCCGATGCCATTTTGGTACACCATGGCTATTTTTGGAAAGGCGAGTCACAACCTATCACTGGCATGAAAAAACGTCGTGTGGCTGCGCTTTTAGCTAAAGACATCAATTTATTTGCCTATCATTTGCCATTAGATATTCACCCTGAAATGGGTAATAACGCACAGCTGGCGCAATTGCTCGATATTGAAATTGAAGCAGGCCTTGAGCCAACTAACAACAGTGTAGCGATGAAAGGACGTTTAAAAACACCGTTAACGGGCAGTGAATTTGCTAAAAAAATAAGCCAAGTGCTTAAGCGCGAGCCACTAACGAGTTTAGTACGTACTGATAAAATTGAAACCATCGCTTTGTGTACAGGTGGCGGGCAAGGGTATATCGACTTAGCAGCCGAGCAAGGTATTGATGCTTACTTAACTGGTGAGGCATCAGAGCAAACCATTCACAGCTCACGCGAGCAAAATATCGACTTTTTTGCCGCAGGCCATCACGCCACCGAGCGCTACGGTATAAAAGCATTAGGCGAATATCTTGCTAAGCAACATGGCTTTGACGTGACATTTATTGACATAGACAATCCTGTGTAAACACCTAGCTTAAAAGTAATTTTATAAATAACCTACTTGTAACGTATTTCGGGTAGGTTATTTAAAATATAGCGTTCTGAATAGCTAATTTAGCAAACTATGGTAAGTCAGTATGTTGATTTTTTATATACCCGCATACCCTTTTATCTTTTTGTGAGTTAATTATTTTTGGTTTTATGCATCCCAAAAATTGAATAAACGTAATAGATATAAACCTACGCTTAAAATCATAATTACATCCATTCTTATATTGCAAAAAACATAGATCTTTCGCTGTACTTACCTCGTTTAAATTACAATGTTACTTTGCTTGTTACTAAGGTAGTTACTTTAAAGGAATGAAATGGAAGGGGTATTAGCTTTAATTGAGCAGTACGGGTTGTTGGTTTATCTGTTACTTTTTGGTTATTGTGCGTTAAAAAGTGGATGGCTACCTTTGTTCGCAGGCTATGCTGCACATACTGGCGCACTAGATGTTGGTTTTGTTGCTTTGGCTACTTTTATGGGGGGATACTTGGGCGATGAATTACGTTTTGCTATAGCAAGAGCGTATGGTGCGGCATGGCTTGAAAAACCAGGCCGCCTTGGTCGATTATTTAAAACAGCCAGTGAGCTTGCTGAACGCCATGGCACAGCCTACATTTTTTTATATCGTTATCCTAAAGGATTACGCACGATTGGTGCCATTCCCGTAGGGCTTACAGCAATTAGTTGGCGCCGCTTTAGTGTGTTAAATGGATGCTCTGCACTGCTATGGGTTATTGTTTTAGTCGGTGGAGGCTACATTTTCGGTGCTACTTTTGATGCTTTAGGTGTTGAGAATTTAACAGCACTAAGTCTGCTATTTCTTTGCGTATTTTTAGTGACACTGTACCGGCTTTGGAATAAAACAGCTGAGGTTAAAACCCTCTAAGAATAACAAAACACCCAACGCTACTATCAAACGAATATTCAGTTTGATTTTTTCATAACCCCCTGTGTAAAACGCAAATAATTGCGGTTTTTTAGGGGGAATTTACGCAGCGTAATAAGCGTTAACTTAATTAAAGTGCTTCAGGGTTAATTGTACGACGTACATTTATCCACGCATTGCCAATAACTTCATGAGCATACTGGGTGACTACTAGTAGTGCTTTTGCATTGGGTATGAGTTGTTTATACCAAGGGAAAGCGGCAAAGTTGTGGTAGTCGGTTGCGGCGGGGATAACGTTAATGCCTTGCGCATTAAATAAATTTTTTGCTCTGGGCATATGGCTTACTGAGGTGACTAAAGCGACCTTGTAATCAACGAGTTTTGAGGCTAAAAGTTTTGCCTCTTGGGCGGTATCCATTGCGTTTGGATTTTGCACAATACGATTTTTATTAATACCTAAGCTAATCGCGGTTTTATACATTAACGCACTGTTGGTGACTTTTTCATACCCCCCACCTGAAACAATCAGTTGCGCATGGGGGTAAATGTTAGCAAGTCTTATTCCTTCCACCAAACGAGTTAACGCACAATTACCTAACTGGCTGTTAGCACTCAATGCAGGGTTGGGGTTTATGTCACAGCCAAGTACTACAATTTTATCTATATTGGGGTGTTTAAGATAATTAAATGCTAATGAGGTTGGTTGGCTATTTTTAATCAGTAAGTTGGCCACCAAAGGGGTGCTGGCAAGTAGCAAAGTTACAAGGCTCATTAAAGATAAAGCGATTGTGACCTTTCGTTGTTTGAGCGCAAAAATAAGTAATATTAGGCTTACTAAACCCAACAAAGGTAATGGCATGAGCAAGCCGCCCAGTATTTTTTTTAGTTCAAACATAATGAGCAACATGGTTAAGTATATTTATTAGCATGTTACTCATAAGTTTAAGGTTTATCGACCGTTATTTAATTTACAGGTGTTTAAAAAGTGACGATAAACTGGATTGTCTTTCATATCTTTTTTCATCGCTAAGTACATTGGACGCGTTAAACCAAGCGCGCCCAGTGGAATTGACTTAATTAACCCTTGGCTTTCATACGGGGTTACTAACCAATCGGGTAAGGCGGCCACACCCATACCTGCACTGACTAATTGAAATATAAGTAAACCTTGATCAACCGTTTTTAGGGTGCCGTCAAAACGCGCATTTTGGATGAAATGCTTAAATATATCTTGGCGCTCACGCGGAATAGGGTAAGAAATAATAGTTTCGCTTTTCAAATCAAGCGCAGTTACATAGGCTTTTTTAGCTAAGTCGTGATCCGGTGCCACAATCAGTTTCAGCTTAAAGTCAAACAAATGGGCGTATTCAAGTTTGTCAGGGTCGCGAATATCTGATGTAAGCACGAGATCTAATTCATCATTTAATAAGTCTGGGATAGCGTCGTAACTAAAGCCTCGCTCGTAATCAATTTTTATATCAGGCCAAAAGTTATTAAATTCTTTGATAGTAGGCAATAACCAATGAAAACAGGCATGACATTCAACGCTTAAACGCAGCTGCGAAATAGGCTGGTTTAGACTTTCTTTGAGTCGGCACTTGGTGGCTTCTAATTTAGGTAATATTTCGTGTGCTAATTCAAGTAATAACATACCTTGAGGTGTAAATCGGACTGGTTGAGTTTTACGCTCAAACAACTGGCAGTCTAATTTGTTTTCTAAATCTTTGATTTGATGTGATAAAGCTGACTGAGTTAAAAATAGTTCGCGGGCTGTATTGACGAGAGAACCCGTTTCTTTAAGGGTAGCAATTGTTTTTAAGTGTTTAATGTCAATCATCTTTAATAAATCTCATGGATATGGTGAGTATAGCTCAGATTCATTACATACTACGCCTTTACAAAAACCGTTTCAACGTCTGGATGGCTATAAAATTGCACTTTAGTGTATTTTTCACTGCGAACATTAAGTTTTTTAACTTTGCTGAGTCAAATATTGTTTAGTTTTTTATTTATTGTTGAATTTGTTTCATGTTTGTTTGGGTTTTTTATTAATGATTATTGTTCTGGTAACAGATAACTTTATTGTCATGTAACTCTCTAAAATAAGTAGGTTATAGCGCGACATTAATATTTAGATGTTTCATAGCGAGGTTAAAATGCGAATTAAAATTTACGGCGAAGGGTTTGGCAGGCAAAAGCTCAGTAAACGCAACTGAGGTGTAAAGGATACACGATTGAAAAAAGCAGCGAATGCAAGGATTGAATGATTAGGGGCTACTCATTGGCATACATTAATACCAATTCGTATACGCCTTTAAATAATATAATGTATTAAAGCATTCGCTAACGGGGTTAAAGATTTTTATTAAGAACAATGTGACATAAAACTAATTATAAGGTTTTCTACTGGTTAAATAGACCCTTACTTAAGTAAGCAGTTCTAAGGCAGGTTGCAAAAAGCTATAGAGTGACGTTGCATGAGTTAGTGTTGGCAAAATAAGTCATATAGCATTCAATAGAACAGCCAGCTAATGGGCTGGCAAAAGCGTGTAAGAAATTACTGTGATTTTTAAAAGCCAGCAACCCTGGCTTATTAATTAAAGAGGGCTATGTATTAGTAAAATAGCTTCTTTTGCTGTAACAGGTTTAGACTTTAAAAAGCCTTGGCCATAATCACATTGAGTTTTTTGCAAAATAGCGAGTTGTTCAGGGCTTTCTATCCCTTCTGCTATAACAATAAGATCTAATGAAATGGCTAAGGTTAAAATAGCATCAATCAATGGATTGACTGTGGTTTTTAAATTATCGATAAAGCTTTTATCAATTTTAAGGACATGAATAGGCAGTTGATGCAAGTAACCAAGGGCAGAGTAACCGGTGCCAAAGTCATCTAAACAGAGCAATACTTTTAAAGGCGATAATCCTTGAATAATTTGTGTTGCTAACTCTAAATTTTCAATCAATCCCGATTCGGTTATTTCTAGACATAATGAGCCTAAAGGTAGTTGATGTTTTTTGTAGATTGCATGAAGCTGATCCACAAACTCTAAACTTGCGAAGTGGCGAGATGAAACATTAACCGTAACGCGTAAAAAACGATGCCCTTGTTGTTGCCATAAAGCGATATGCTGTGCTGCAAGGTCGAGCAAATGCAAATCTAAATTGATAATCTGCCCCGTTTTTTCTGCAATGGGGATAAAGTCACCTGGCGATACAAACCCTTTTCGTGGGTGATGCCAACGTACTAAAGCTTCAAACCCCATAACGTCACTGCTAGTAATGTTAAAAATAGGCTGAAAATACAGTTCAAACTCATCATGCTCAATACCGTGTTGTAAATCATTTTCAAGGTCGGCGTGTGTTTTTAACTTGTTACGCATGACATTATTAAAAAACTTAACTTGGCCACGCCCTGATGATTTTGCTTCGTACATAGCCGCGTCTGATTGCTGTAATAAAACAAATGCTTCATCGTTTACATTATCGCTAAATGCAACGCCAATACTGGTAGAGGGTTGCAGTAAATGACCATCAATATCAATGGGATCTGACAGGGCGGTTTTTATTCGAGCGAGGGCATCGTTTACTTGGTCACGATGACTGAGATTTTCCATAAAAATAGCAAACTCATCGCCACCTAAGCGAGAAAAGGTATCAGTATTGCGAACGGTTTGAGTAATCAATTTACAAATAGCAATTAAAAAATGGTCACCTACTTCATGGCCTAACGAATCATTAATACTTTTGAAGCGATCAAAATCAAGGTAGAGCAGAGCATGAAAAGTACCTTTTTTAGCGCGATTCAAGCGTAAAATTGCATGCTTCATTCTTTCTATTAGTAACGAACGATTGGCAAGCCCTGTTAGTTCATCATGCAGTGCTTTGTGCTCGAGTTCTTGGCGAGCTAAATGCCTGTCTATAACCATACTTATTTGTCGGCTCACATACGTCAACAGCGAGCTATCATGTTCGTTGTAGTAATGTTGCTTGTCATAGCTTTGTACGACAATAACGCCACTCATGCGCTCATTAACTTTATATGGTACACCAAGCCAAGAGTCTGCTAGTTCACCGACCAATTTAAAGTGGCCTTGCTCTATATAGTGTCGGTATTGCTCTTTATTAAGCAGTAAAGGGCGCTCGTTAATTAATAAATAGTAAGAGGCTGTTTCTTTTAACTGATCTTTTGAAATAATTTTATGCGTGTTTGTTTGTACACCGCCTTCAACGGTATAGACAAAATCTAGAACATCTTCTTTTTTATCATACAAAGCAATAAAAAAGTTACTTGCATTAAGGAGGCTATCAATAATCACATGCAGCGATTTAAAAAAGGTATCTAAATTTTGTGCTTTATAGGTTAAGTTAGCTATTTGCAGTAGGCTACTTTCTAATTTTTGCGCATTATTAAGTTGCCGAACGGTATCTTGCAAGCTGTTGACGGTATTCACTTGATTTATTTTTGCGCTTAGTAAGTGGGCAACGGTAGTTAAAATTTCTAAATGTGAACTGGTAAAGTAATTTTTTATTGGGTGTTCACAGTCAATTACGCCGAGTACTTTATCTTTATATATTAGAGGCACACACAGCTCTGATTGCGCAGGGCGCTCATCAGCAATGTAGCGGCTGTCTTTAGTTACATCGCCTATTATTAAAGCTTGCCCAGTTGATGCAGCATAGCCCGTTATCCCCTCATTAAAGCGGATTAACTTTCGTTCTGACTGGTAACTAGTGTGTTCGCTTTCAATACCCATAGACGCCACTTGATTTAGCGTAGATTGGCTGTCATCGGCTAAATAAATCACGCAGTCGACAAATCCAAGTCGATTAACAACTTGTGTGGTGACATAACTAAAGAGCGCTTCTAACGTATTCAGTTGCAATAAACTTGAGGAGAACTGATTGATTATACTCAATTGATCCGTTTTAGTTTCGAGCGCTTTAGTAGTATCGATAGTGTTCGACATAGGCAACGAAGGTAGGCCTTATAATTATTATTAAAGGTACATACGTTAACCTAATATTAACCTTTCTACAAAATAAAACGATAAATGAGAAGCGTGAAGTGTAAAGTTTACTTTATATATAGTATCTAAGGATTATTTTTAATAAGGTCTTTACTCGAAAACCCCATATGCCTATGATCAGTTAACTTAAGCATTAGGATTTTACGATGACGAGCAAAATGACAACTCTAACGATTACTAGGCCCGATGATTGGCATGTACATTTACGCGACGGGGATCAGCTAAAAGATACAGTACGTGATATCAGTCGTTATATGGGCCGTGCGATCATTATGCCAAACCTAGTACCGCCAGCCACGTGTACTGAAACCGCATTATCGTACCGAGAGCGCATTATGGCAGCGAAACCTCAAGGGCAGTTTGAGCCACTAATGGTACTTTATCTTACTGATAAAACGACACCAGAAGAGATAAAAAAGGCAAAAGCAACGGGTAAAATATTTGCAGCTAAATTGTACCCAGCGGGTGCAACCACAAATTCAGATTCTGGCGTAACATCGGTTAAAAATATTTATCCGGTGTTAAAAGCAATGCAAGAAGTTGGCATGCTGTTACTCGTCCACGGTGAAGTAACCGACTCGTCTATTGATATATTTGATCGTGAAAAAGTGTTTTTAGAGACTATTTTAGGCGATGTTGTCGTTGACTTCCCTGAGCTTAAAATTGTTCTTGAACACATAACAACGAAAGATGCAGTCGAGTTTGTAGAAAGTGCCTCTGATAACGTAGCAGCTACAATTACTGCGCATCATTTGCTATACAACCGTAACCATATGTTAGCAGGGGGCATTCGCCCACATTACTATTGTTTACCTATATTAAAGCGAAACATTCATCAGCAAGCACTTATGGCGGCAGCAACGAGTGGCAATAAAAAATTCTTTTTAGGCACTGATTCAGCGCCACATTATAAAGATAAAAAAGAAGCTGCATGCGGTTGTGCAGGTGCTTACACTGCACATGCTGCTATTGAACTTTATGCAGAAGCTTTTGAAGAGGCTGGTGCGCTTGATAAGTTAGAGGGCTTTGCAAGCCATTTTGGTCCAGATTTTTATGGCTTAGCGCGTAACACCGACACTATTACCTTAGAAAAATCGCCTTGGACAGTGCCGGCAAGCTACTCGCTAGGTGACTCTGAAGTAGTACCAATCAAAGCCGAGAGCGTTATCGACTGGCAAGTTAAATAGTTAATATTTAAACACTAAACTTTAAACCACCTTAAATTCAAGGTGGTTTTTTATTTTAAGTGGCTAAAAAACATACTGATAAAAACTATTTTAAAGCAATTGTAATCTGTTTATAAAAAATACAATATTTTGCTTGTTATTTTCTATAAAAATTAAAAGGTTACACCGTCGTTAGTAAAACAATGAAACTTCAAAAATAAATCCTAATTAATAGAGCTAAAAAAATTTTAATGTGTTAATCTTAATTGGCTTTGAGTTTTTGCGTATTGAATTACGGTATTGTGCTGCGTTTAAGGTTACCGGTTTGGTTATTACTTCTTCCTGTACTATCACCTCCAGTTTTTTGGGCATTGACTCAGGGAGGATATTGCCATAATTATATGGCTGAATTTTAATTATTGACTTACAGGAAAATTTAGTATGTCGGTTACTGGTAAAGTAAAATTTTTCAACGAAGCTAAAGGCTTTGGTTTCATTGAACAAGAAAATGGTCCTGACGTGTTTGTACATTTCAGCGCAATCACTGGTTCTGGTTTTCGCACTCTTAGCGAAGGTCAAGCAGTGACTTTCAGCATCAAGCAAGGTCAAAAAGGCCCTGAAGCTGAGAACGTAGAAGTAGCATAATTTATTATGTGAACCTAAGTTCATCGTGGTGAAACACTAACCTGTTTCACCATAATTCTTAAATAATTATCAACTCTATTTTTAATCTCTCTGTATTGCCTTTCATTTCTGATATCCGTTATTCATATTTTTAACTCCGATATACCAAATTAAACGTAAACCTTTATGCGCGAGTCCGTTGTTGCCCAATGATCGCCTAGCGATTTAAATTTAGTCTACTGCTTGATGTGAGTTTAATTATATTGAGTTCATAAAAGTGCGTAAGATTGATATTTCTCCATGGAATAATATAAAAAATCGGCAGGATATTAATGATCAGTAGAAACAAAAAACACAGGTGTTAATAAAAATGATTCTTTGTAATCTATTTCCCCTCCTTTGTATTGCTTTTTAGATAATCGGCACGTCCTTATTACTATGCGACGAATGCGCGAATAATAACGATTAGCTGTATTTTTAGCTTAAAAAGTCTCAAAAACCACTAAAAAAGAATATTCGGGACAGAAAATAAGCTTATTTTTAATTTTTTTTCAGCCACGATTAAGTTAATTTTAAATGTTATATTTTTGTTTACTTTAACTAGGTGGTTTATCAGTATTCTTACTATATCTGGCTTTGCTGAAATTGCATTTGTCACGTTAGTTACGATAATGTTAATTTTTTTGTGTGAGCCCTTTAAATATCTTACAAACAAGCTGATTTATTTATAGGTTATGCGAAACATGAAGTTGACATGACTTAATGCATTTAGCATTATTGGTAAGTTGATATCTATTAAAAGATATCAGGGTTGTCTTCCCCTTGCGGGTTGATAATTAAATTATAAAAGTAACATTACTTAATTGGTTGGGAACTATGTCTGTTAAAATCAGAAAGAGTCTTGTAGCAACTGCGTTGGTTGGCGCTTTTGCATTTGCAAGCAGCAATGTGATTGCAGATCCTTTGAATGACGTGCAAAAAGCAGGTCAAACAATTCAAAAGGCTGCGGTTAAGTCTCAAACTAAAATTGACAATGTATATGGTCAAACTCAGGAGCTAATCGCTGAGTACCGTAGCATCGTTGATGAGACTGAACTTATGAAAGTGTACAACGATCACGTAGCACGTTTGGTCGCTGACCAAAATGCGTCTATCGCATCGTTCGATCGTCAAATCGCGACTATCGATAACACTAAACAAAACGTTGTGCCTTTGATGTATCGCATGATCGATACGCTTGAGCAATTCATCAAAGCGGACGTTCCATTTAACCTTGAAACTCGTCTTGGACGTGTTGAAAGATTACGTGAGATCATGGCATCTGCATCTGTAACAACGTCTGAGAAGTTCCGTCAGGTACTTGAAGCGTATACTGTTGAAACAGCATACAGTTCAGCTGTAACTGCTTCTCAAGGTACTTTAGATGTTGATGGTCGTAGCATTAACGTTGATATCGGTCGTTTAGGTCGTATCACTTATGTAGCGCAATCATTCGATCTAAAACACGCTTGGGTGTGGGATAACAACACTAAACAGTGGAAAGAATTAGGTGAAGAATACCTAAAACCTGTTAAAGAAGTGATCCGTATGGCGCGTAAGCAAGCCACACTAGAACTTGTTAAACTACCAATTTTTGGCGCGGAGTAATCAATAATGAAGAAACTATTTAAAGGTTTTGCTGTTGCAGCAGTACTGTCTGTTTCTGCCGGTACCGCGCTTAATGCACATGCAAATACTGATGCTTTAGATAAAATTCTTGAGCAAGTAAAGCAAGAGCGTATTTCTGAAGGGAAAATCAATAAGCAACGTGAACAAGAGTTCTTATCAGATCGTGCTGATAAGCAAGCGTTACTTAACAAAGCGAAAAGCCAATTAGCTGCTGAAAAAGCACGTGGTGATCGTCTTAGCAAAGAATATGCACAAAACGAAAATACTTTAGCGGAAAAAGAGCAAGCTCTTCAAAACGCGCAAGGTACGTTAGGTGAAATGTTTGGTGTTGTTCGTCGTGCAGCAGCTGACGCGATTGGTTCAATTGAAGCATCTTTAGTAAGTGCTGAAAAACCAGGTCGTGCTGAAGTACTTCGTTCATTAGCTGCGGCTAAAGAACTTCCAACAGTTCGTGAGTTAGAAGAACTTTGGATTTCACTTCAAACAGAAATGACTGAGTCAGCTAAAGTTTCAACGTTTGAAACTGAAGTTGCAGGTCTTGACGGTAACCCGTCAATGAAAAAAGTAACACGTATCGGTAACTTCAACTTAGTTACAGACGATGGCTACTTAATCTACTCACCAGAGACTAAGTCTATACAGCCTCTAGGTAAGCAACCTGACAGCTATATCTTAAAAGGTATTTCTGATCTAGAAGGTACTTCAGCTGATAACTACGCTGGCGTATTCGTGGATCCTACACGTGGTGCAATTTTACGTATCAACACGCAGAAAAAGTCTCTTATGGAATACTACCATCAGGGTGATACAGTTGGTTACATCATCACTGTATTACTTGCTGTAGGTCTTTTAATCTTCTTAGTACGTTTCGCTGATTTAGCGCTTACTACTTCTAAGATCAAAGGTCAGCTTAAGAACTTGTCTACACCGAATACAAATAACCCACTGGGTCGTATTCTTAAAGTGTACTCTGACAACAAAAACCAAGATGTTGAAAACCTTGAGCTTAAACTTGATGAAGCGATTCTACGTGAAACGCCACGCATCGAAGCGGGTATTAACATCATCAAGATCCTTGCTGCTATCGCACCATTACTAGGTCTACTAGGTACGGTAATCGGTATGATCCTAACGTTCCAAACAATCACATTGTTCGGTACGGGCGATCCGAAGATCATGGCTGGTAACATCTCTCTAGCACTTGTAACTACAGCGCTAGGTCTAATTGCAGCTCTACCACTTATTCTACTTCACTCTATTGTTGCAAGTCGTAGTAAGTCGGTATTACATATCCTTGATGAGCAAAGCGCGGGTATCATCGCGACTCACGCGGAGAAGGAGAAAGCCTAATGCTAGTCCTGATGGAGATCTGGGAATCTATCAGGGATTTTGTTGGCACAGGCGGCCAGGTTTTATACGTGGTCGCGATAGCACTCTTTCTTATGTGGGTTTTAATGATTGAGCGCTATTGGTTCTTACTTGCTGAGTTTCCTCGTTTAACGAAGGAAATTGTAGCTAAGTGGGATGCCCGCCAAGACACTACGTCTTGGTACGCACACAGAATCCGTGAAGCATGGATTTCTGAAGCGTCTGAAAAATTAGATCAGCGTATGTTGTTGATTAAAACATTAGTAGCTATATGTCCTTTAATAGGCTTACTTGGTACTGTTACGGGTATGATCGCGGTTTTTGAAACCATGGCAACCCAAGGTACAGGTAATGCACGTTTAATGGCATCAGGCATATCAATGGCAACAATCCCAACAATGGCTGGAATGGTTGCGGCACTATCTGGGGTATTCTTTAGCTCACGCCTTGAGGCAAGAGCGAGAATGGTGAAAGCCAAGCTTGTAGATAGTATGCCTCATCACTAGAGAGAGAATTAAATATGGCACGTAAACAACGTTTTCGTGAAGAAGAAGAAGCAGCGGTAGATATGACGCCAATGCTTGACATCGTATTTATCATGCTTATTTTCTTTATCGTAACTACATCGTTCGTTAAAGAGGCTGGTATCGAGGTCAATAAACCAAAAGCTGCCCAAGCTACGAAGCAAAAAAATGCTAACATTTTTATTGCAATTCGTAGTGACGGTGCAATCTGGATTGATAAACAGCAAGTTGATGTTGAACGTGTTTCAGCAAAAATCGAAAGTTTATTAGCAGAACAACCTACTGATGTTGTAATTTTGCAAGCTGATAAAGAAGCAAAACACGGCACAGTGGTTAAAGTGATGGACCAGATTAAAGCGACGGGTGATAACCTGAGAATTTCAATAGCTGGAGATCAGTAATGATTCGTTTTCTGTTTTCACTGATTGCAGGTGGGGCAGTTACTTTCGGCTTGTTCTACTTCATGGCATACCTCATCTCTGGTGGGGCTGACCGTAATACGGAACAAAAAGAGCAGATCATAGTCGAAATTATGACGAATCCGCCTGAATCTAAGGTGCAGGAGAGGAAGCGTGTACCGCCTCCGCCTCCGCCACCGCCAAAGCAGCCGCCTAAACCGCAGCCGCCACAGCCGGAAAATAGCAACCCAAATACTGGTGGCTTGTCATTTAATATGCCAAGTATCGATGTGGGAAGCACGGCTGGTGGACTAAGTGGTCCAGGTGCATTTGGACGAGATGGTGATGCGACACCTATCGTTCGTATTGAACCAAAATATCCAACACAAGCAGCACGTGATGGTAAAGAAGGTTGGGTTCAACTTTCGTTCACAATTGATGAGTTAGGTGGCGTGATTGACGTTGATGTTATCGACGCAGATCCAAAACGTATCTTTGACCGTGAAGCTAAACGTGCATTGCGTAAGTGGAAATACCGTCCTAAGATCATTGACGGGAAACCACAAAAGCAAGTTGGTTTACAAGTTCAACTAGACTTTAAACTTAACCAAGGCAACTAAGGAGGCGAGTAATGAGAAATTTTTCTAAAGTAACTGCACTTGCAATTCTTATGTCTGTGTCAGGTGCATCATTAACTGCACCTGTTTTAGCGGCGCCAGATTACGCAAAGATTGAAGAGCGTAAGAAAGCAAAAACTAAAATCATGGGCGAACGTACTGGTAAAAAAGTAATTAAAGCGTTTGATTTGTATAACGAAGATGATGTTGATGGTGCAATAGCGTTATTGAAAGAGTTAGAACCGTCTAATGACTTTGATAAAGCAACTGTTAATCGTTACTTAGGCAGCATGTACGCTCAAAAAGAGCAATACAAAGTTGCAATTAAGTATATGAAAGCAGCGATTGCACCTGATGTATTGAACTTTGCTGATCAGGCTCAAGGTTTAAAAACCTTGGGCGATATGTACGCGGGTACTGAACAATACAGTGCTGCCAAGCAAGCATATTCTGATTGGATGGACTTCACAGGTGAAGAGGACCCGAAAGTTTACACTCGTATTGCGCAAGCAAGCTATGAGCTTAAACAATTTGATCAGGTTCTTGAGCCGGCAAACAAAGCAATTAAGTTAGCTGAAGAGCCAAATAAAGCTCCTTATCAACTTAAATTAGCTGCCTATTTTGAGAAAAAGCAATATCAAGATATGGTTAAAGTTGCAGAAGAAATCGTTCGTGTATGGCCTGAAGACAAAAAATCTTGGGTAGGTTTAGGTAAGTATTATTTACAAACCGAAGACTACCAAAAAGGTCTAGCAACTATGGAAGTTGCATACAAGAATGGTTACTTCGAAAACGAAGTTGAATACAAAGTACTGGCTAACTTTTATTCTTTAAACGAAATTCCTTACAAAGCAGCAGTAACGCTTGAAAAGGCTGTTAAAGAAGAGAAAGTAAAACGCACTAAGCAAAATATTAGCGCGATTGCTAGTAACTACCATCGTTCGAAAGATATAGAGAAAGCTGCTAAGTATTACGAAGAAGCTGCTAAATTTGATGACGACGCTGAGCTCTACCGCAAAGCAGGTTCATTACTTTTACAATCTGAAAAATTCAGCGCTGCTGTTGTTCGTTTGAACAAAGCATTAGAGCTTGGCTCTGATAAAAAAGGCACTATTTATTCAGATTTAGCTGAAGCGTTTTACTACCAAGGTAAGTATAAGCAAGCTTATGCTGCTATTACTAAAGCCATGGACGACCCAAGCACACGTAGGTTTGCTAAAGGTTGGGCTACATATATTAAAGATAAAGCCGCTCGCAACGGTGTTAAAATTTAGTATTTAATGTACTCTAGTATTTTTAAAAAGCCCCATTGGGGCTTTTTTTATTGGAATTGACATGAAAAAAACGCCTATTATTTCACTGCTATTTTGTTTGCTGTTAACGTCTTGCTCTAAGCCTACAGATATATTTTCATCTTATGAAGAAGCGCAAAGCGCGTTAATATCACTTAATACTGCTTTAAGTGCGCAACCGAATTCACAGGTTACACAGCTCAGTAATGAGCAGCTCCCTTTTACAGATGATTATTTAGAGCGTCGCCACGCTATTTATCAGCAGCTAATGCAAATGCAGTTATCAGCAGAGCAAATCAATCAGGTTAATTATTTAGTTATTGCTGAGCGATTCCCAGAGCGCTATTTTGCATGGCCTGTACAAACAAATGTTTTGGCTAATATGCTCACTATGGCGAAAAATGATGCCCAGTATAAAAATATTGAGCAATGGTTAAGGTTTGTAAAATCTCAGCTAGAAGCTGCCGAGCAAAGTAATTTAAAGCTAAATAAAGTTGAACATAGTTATTTAAAAAAGTACGTGCAACAAGCCATAAATCGCACTAACACACCGGTTGAACTTAATGCAGCGTTGAGTGAGTTAAACAATTATTTGGCGGACTATAAGCCAAGAGGCAGTATTGGTTTATCAGGCCTTGCTAATGGCAGTCAGTGGTATCAAAGTAAATTAAATTATTTTGCAAATGCTGTGCTCTCACCGCTTGAGTGGCTAAGTCGTATTGATAGCAAATTCAAATCAATGCAGAGTCAAAAACAGCAAACAACGGTAGAAGCCTCAAATGCCTCACAGCTTACCACATTACTTTTAACTGATTCGAAAATAGCGGGTTTAGACTGGTTAACGGGTTATAAGCTATTACCTCTGAGGGCTAACGCTTCACAATTAGAACCAGCCGATGAACTGCTCTATATGGCTATGATGGAGACTGATCTAGGGGTGCATTATCACGCTTGGACATTGTCACAAGCACGCTTAAATTTACTTAAACGATTAAACATAAGTGAAGAGGAAGCGACTTTATTAGTTGAAGATATTCTTTTTTATCCAGGGCAAGCGTTTAGTTTTGCTCCACAACTACTTAATTAAACTTTAGTGCGCTATTAACTAGCGCACTGATCACATCGCTGCGCTGCAGGGTCTTGCTCTAAGCGCTGCGCTGATATTTTTTCCTCACAGTCACAACAGTAACCATACTGGCCAATGTCAATTTGGCTTATTGCCGCTTCAAGCTTATTCATACGCTCAATCAAGGGATTATACTCGGTGCCTAATTGCTGAGCTGCTATATCAAGCCACTCTTCATTTGAGGTACGGGTTAGTATACAAAGCAAATTTTGATGTGTAGGGTGTGTAGATTGTGATAGCAAGCCTAATATAGTCGCTTTAACACTTTCAATTTCATCGTTTAGTCGTTGCTGATGATGCATTAGCAGTATAACCCTTAAATTAGTCCTCAGTGATACTGCTATTATCTAGTTAGATTATCTTAGATGTTATGATTTGTATCAAATTGTGGCGCTTTCGCATATTTTTTTAATACCTCTGCCACTTCATCTTTGGCTTTTAAACGACGTATTTCGTCAAATAATAGTCCTGCTTGTGGGTACTGACGTTTTAAATAACCAAGCCATTGTTTTGTGCGTGAGGCAAAGTACTTGGTATCTTTACTGGCGGTTTGGTGCATGGATGAGTAAATAATATGGTGTAAAATATTTTCCCACGTTAACTCACTATAATCTTCATTATTAATATGAGCTTTAATTTTACGAGCTAAATCAGGATGTGAAAGGGCGCCACGGCCAATCATTAAGTCAGTGCAACCGCTGCGCTTTTGGCATAAAAGGGCATCTTCTACCTGCCAAATCTCCCCATTGGCGACCACCGCAATTTGTTTATCTTTAACTAAAGGAGGGATTTTTTCCCAATAGGCAGGCGGGTTATAGCCATCGCGTTTAGTTCGCGCATGAATGGCGATACTGCTCGCACCTGCACTGACAACGGCATCGACAATCTCTTGGCTATTACTATCATCATCAAAACCTAAGCGAATTTTTGCACTTACCTCGTGTTCAGCGTCTACGGCATCCCTTACAGTTTTAATTATTGAATACATATGTTCAGGGTCTTTGAGTAAAACAGCGCCCCCTTTGCTTTTATTCACCGTTTTTGCCGGGCAGCCAAAGTTTAAGTCAACACCATGGGAGCCTAAGCCAACTGCTTTTACTGCATTTTCAGCTAGGACGTCAGCCACTTGGCCCAATAACTGAATTCGAACTGGCGTGCCACATCGAGTTAGCCCTGCATTTTTTAGTTCAGGGCAATAGCGGTGAAATACTTTATCAGGCAAGCAAGTATCTACAACGCGGATAAATTCAGTCACACAAAGATCAAAGCCACCTATGTCGGTGAGTAGTTGGCGCATTTTAAAGTCAACGACACCTTCCATAGGTGCTAAAACAAGTTTCATAGTGTGATTAATTTATTACTGAAAAAGAGCGCCAGTTTACCTGTAAATCATAAATTGATAAAACGCTTATTAGGGTTCATAGTTAGTTTACTAAGTTATTTTTGAAAAAATAGATAATGTGAAAGTTTTTAGTTTTATGCAGGTCTACTTGTATAATGATGTTCAACAAGTTTAGAAGGTAATAAAAAATGAATACAATAAAGAAAAATTCAATTGCATTAACACTCGGCGCAGTGGTTGTTGGTAGTGCAAGTATGGCCAGTGCAGATGTACAAGCTAACCCATTTGAATTTCAGCAAATGGTTGCTGGTTACCAGTTAGACGCAGGTGAAGGCAAGTGCGGCGAAGGTAAATGCGGTGAAGCTAAAACCAAAAAAGAAGGAAAGTGCGGCGAAGGTAAATGCGGCGAAGCGAAGGCCAAAAAAGAAGGTAAGTGCGGCGAAGGTAAATGCGGGGAAGCTAAAGCCAAAAAAGAAGGAAAGTGCGGCGAAGGTAAATGCGGCGAAGCTAAAGCCAAAAAAGAAGGCAAGTGCGGCGAAGGTAAATGCGGCGAAGCTAAAGCCAAAAAAGAAGGTAAATGTGGCGAAGGTAAATGCGGTGGTCACTAAACTTTTCTTTTAATTACGTTAAGCTATAGGGCCAATTAGGCCCTTTTTATTTAACGGGAGGTATTATTATGGCTCACATTCAAACGCCTAACTTTGGCATGGTTGGCTTAGGCCTACGCAGGGAAATGCTAGATGAGCTAGACGGTGCCGCACCAAAACAAATTGAGTTTATGGAAGTGGCCCCAGAAAACTGGTTAAAGTTAGGTGGACGCTTTGAAAAGCAGTTCAAACAGTTAACCAATACTAATTATTTTGTTTGCCATGGTTTGTCACTTTCCATTGGCTCGCCTGAGCCACTAGACCTTGAATTTGTAAAGTCGTTAAAACCGTTTTTTGATACTCATAATATTAAAGTATACAGCGAGCATTTAAGTTATTGTTCAGGAAAAGGACACATGTATGACTTAATGCCGATCCCTTTCACTGAGGAGGCGGTTAACCATGTTGTTTCTCGGGTTAAACAGGTACAAGATATTTTAGAACGCCCACTTGCGCTGGAAAATGTGTCTTATTATGGCGCGCCTGGACAACAGTTAACTGAGCTTGAATTTACAAACGCTATTTTAGAACAGGCTGATTGCCAGTTACTACTAGATGTAAATAATATTTATGTTAATTCAGTTAATCATGGCTACGATGCACATGCCTTTTTAGCTGCATTGCCAACTAACCGAATTGCTTATGCCCATGTTGCAGGGCATTACAACGAAGCCGAGGACTTGATTATAGATACTCATGGCGCCGATGTTATTGATCCCGTATGGCAGTTGCTTGATAGCGCTTATGAAACACATGGTGTATTTCCGACGCTGTTAGAGCGGGACTTTAATATTCCACCTATTAACGTGTTAACCAAAGAGCTGGATATAATTCATCAATTACAAGCAAAGCACCTGCAGCTGTTATCCACTGAGCAAAGTGCTTAAACAGTCCTATGCAGCTAGTAATAACAACAGCATGGTTTTAAAAGAGTATTAACTATGAGTTTTATCGATATTCAAAATGAGTTTATGGCTCATATTCGCCAGCCCAACACGAACCCTTGCCCAGCAGATGTTGAAGACAGACGTATGGCTATTTATCGGGAGCTTTTTTTTAATAATATTAATGGGTTTGTTTCATCAGCATTTCCAGTTTTAAAAACACTCTATAGTGAGCAACAGTGGCTATTACTGGTACGTCAATTTTTTAGTGAACATGATTGCCAGTCTCCTTACTTTTTAGATATTGCTGAAGAGTTTATAACGTATTTAATGACAAGTTATGTGCCCAAAGAGTGCGACCCTGTGTTTATGCTAGCGCTGGCGCATTATGAATGGATTGAGCTTGATGTATCGGTAACTCAGGCTGACTTGGATGAGAGCGAACTGGTAACGAATCAATTAACCCAAAGCCCTTTATATTTATCTAAAACGGCACGTAACTTAAGCTATGAATTCCCCGTACAACATATTAGCGAAGCGTTTCAACCGCAACAGCCCTCTGAGCAGCCACATTATTTTGTGGTGTACAGAGATAAAGACGATGAAGTACAATTTTTAGCAACTAATGCGATGACCGCCATGCTTTTGTCTATTATTGACAATAACGCAGGAAGCACATTTGCGCATGTTTGCCAGCAAGTCAGTGAAAATGCACCTCAATTTAGCCTTGAGCAAATAACTCAAGGCGCATTAAGTACCCTAACGGCTATGGCACAGCGTCAAATTATAGTGACAAAAAATCAAGATTAAGCTCTTTATAGATTATTTCACATCGTCTATTATAACGCCTTTATTTGTTGTGCTTAATAAAAGGTTGTACCGATGTCAGATGATAAAGAGTTTAAAGACCCGTTTAATGCGGCTTACTTTTTTGCATTTTTAGCCGTGTTTGCTGGAATAGGGTGTTTAAATGCTATTTTAGGTTGGATCACCAGCTTGACGTAATTTTTGCTTTATTTCATAAGGCTGTTGTTTTCATCAGCCTTATATTTTTTATCTTGTTTACCCTTCCTGAATTTTTATAACTACCGCAAACTCGCAATTTACGCTCACTTAAGGTTATAATCACCTGCTTTGTAATATGAACCATTGAGCAGTTAAAATTATGACTCAAGTAACACCAGCAATTATCAAAAACAGCATTACTACAATTGCTGATTACCCTAAAGCGGGCATTATGTTTCGCGATGTAACAACCCTAATGGCAAACCCTGAAGCGTTTAAAGCAACCATAGATGCATTTATTAACGCCTATAAAGATCAAGGTTTTACTAAAATTATTGGCACAGAATCGCGTGGCTTTATTTTTGGTGCACCGCTATCTTATGCCTTGGGAATTCCTTTTATCCCTGTTCGCAAACCTGGTAAATTACCGCGCGAAGTTATTCGCCAAGATTACCAACTCGAATATGGTGAAGATACATTAGAGCTTCATACTGATGCGATTGTAGCCGGTGATAAAGTATTGCTAGTTGACGACTTGTTGGCGACCGGTGGTACAATTGAAGCAACAGCCAAGTTGGTTGCAAAATTAGGCGGCAACGCCACAGATGCAGCATTCGTCGTATCGTTACCTGAACTAGGTGGGGAGCAGCGTGTTGAAAAAATGGGTATTAAAATCCTAAAATTGGTTGAATTCGAAGGCGAATAATCGATGAGTTATCAGGTTCTAGCGAGAAAATGGCGTCCTCAAACCTTTCATGAATTGGTTGGGCAGTCTCATGTTAAACAAGCGCTGGTTAATGCGCTGAGTCAAAATAGACTGCATCACGCTTATTTATTCACTGGAACCCGTGGTGTTGGTAAAACGACCATTGCGCGTATTTTTGCTAAAAGCTTAAATTGTGATGAGGGCATTTCTGCCACACCATGTGGTCAATGTAGTAGCTGTGTTGATATAGAAGCAGGGCGCTACATTGATTTACTCGAAATAGATGCGGCCTCACGCACAAAAGTCGAAGATACTCGCGAAATACTCGATAACGTTCAATATGCGCCAACCCGCGGACGCTATAAAGTGTACTTAATTGATGAAGTACACATGTTGTCAAAGCACAGCTTTAATGCTTTATTAAAAACGCTCGAAGAGCCACCTGAGCATGTAAAGTTTTTACTGGCGACCACCGATCCACAAAAATTACCGGTAACTATTTTATCGCGCTGCTTACAGTTTAATTTAAATGCCTTGTCGCAAGCTGAAATTAAGCAACAGCTTGAGCATGTTCTTACGCAAGAGCAGCTCAATTTTGATAATGATGCCCTAAGCATTATTGCTAAAGCAGCCGATGGCAGTATGCGAGATGCGCTGAGCCTGACCGATCAGGCTATTGCTCAAACAAATGGCGATATTAATAATCAAGCTGTTCAAGCCATGCTTGGTTTAATGGATACCCATTATAGTCAGAGTTTACTCGCTGCATTACTCGCGCAGGATGGCGCAGCCTTAATGGCTGAAGTTGCCCAAGTCGCGAGCAGAAATCCTAATTACATTGCACTACTTGATGACTTAATTGCACTTACGCATATTATTCAATTAAGCCAATTAGTGCCTGAAGCGGCAGCACTTGATAGCAATAATGCTGACTACATTAAGCATGTTGCAGCGCACACTCATGCTCAGCAAATTCAAGTGTATTATCAGTTATTACTGAATGGCAAAAAAGATTTACAGTGGGCGCCTGAGCCACGCTTAGGGTTTGAGATGATTATGCTACGATTGTTAGCATTTCAACCTGAGCACTCACAAACGACGCATTCAGCACCTAGCTCGCAACCCGCGCCAGAGCAAAATGCCACAGGGCGTACCAATGCATTGCGTGATATTTTAAATAAAAATAAACCAGCGCAGAGCAATAGCACTGAAAGTCAGCCATCAATACATAATCCACAGCCAATAGAGGCTGCTGAGCCTGAGGTTTCGCGCTCTGATAATAGCCGGACTCACATTGAGCAAGAGTCAACGCAAAGTCAGCCAAACGTGTCTGATACAACGCCAATGAGCGATGAACAAGCGCAGCGTCAAAGCGAAGATGATGCCTACATGCAGCACAGCGATGTAGAACAAACCATTGCAGCGCAATACGATGATGTAATGAGTAGCGCGGTTGACCAAGGATTTAATCCTGAGCTATCAAACGTACCTAGTAGCACTGAGCATTCAGCGCCAACAATGGGCGAGCAAGAAGCACGTGCACAGTCTGCAATAGCGCGTATTTTACGTGACAGAAATATTTCCGGTGCGGGTAAACTGTCAAGCGCAGCAACCGAAAAACCTGTTGTGCCAAAATCGACCCCTGCTAGGCCCGTCGATAAACCTATTAGCAATACACCTCAAGCTGTAGCGCAGGAGCCGCCTCCATGGGATAGTGAGACGGGTGATGAGTTACCAAAAAAGCCAGCGCTCCCCATGTCAGGGAGCAAGCCACAGGTAAGCACTAAACCTGCAAATAAAGTTGACTTTAAAGCAAAGCATCAAACAATTACCGAAAATCTTGCACCTGAGCTATTAGAGCAAATTAATCCGCAAAAACCGGCTCCTGTTGTTGAACAAGCACCAAGTATTCCGGTGCCGGATGATTTTCAAAGCCCCATCAGTGAAATTAGATTTGCCCATCAACAAGATGAATGGGCTTATTTAATTAAGCGAATGGGGCTTGGCGGGCGCATGCGCCAGTTTGCCTTGCATTCAATTTTTACCAAGCAAGACAATCATTTTCATATTGAAGTCGATGAATCGCAAAAGCATTTAGATACGCCTATGCTGCGCCAAAAGTTAAATGTGGCGTTATCGACTATTTATGGGCATAACGTTGAGCTAAATATCGACTTTGCCAGTGGGGTGATTGACTCGCCTTATCTGATTCAACAAAAAATTGATGCAGGTCGTCACCAGCAAGCGATTGATGTGATCACAAGTGATGAAAATATAGTACAATTTCAACAGCTATTTAGCGCTGAAATTGACGAAAACAGTATTCAGGCATTGTAATTAACTATCAGTGCCCTTATTTATACTTCAGTTAATGTATTAAAAGAAAGAGAGACGATTATGTTTAAAGGTGGAATGGGTAACATGATGAAGCAAGCGCAGCAAATGCAAGAGCGCATGCAAAAAGCCCAAGAAGAAATCGCAACAATGGAAGTCGTTGGTGAAGCTGGTGCCGGTTTAGTTAAAGTAACCATGCTTGGTAACCACAACGTGCGCCGTGTTGAGCTTGATGAAAGCTTAATGGAAGACGACAAAGACATGATTGAAGATTTATTAGCTGCAGCATGTAACGATGCTGTGCGCCGTGTTGCCGATGAAACGCAAGAACGCATGGGTAAAGTGACAGGCGGTATGCAGTTACCACCTGGTATGAAAATGCCGTTCTAAGCAACTATGCAACTTTCAGATAGTTTAACATCGCTTATTGAAGCACTGCGATGTCAGCCCGGCATCGGTCCGAAGTCTGCCCAGCGTATTGCGTTTCATTTGTTAGAGCGCGACCGTAAAGGCGGTGCTCAACTTGGTAATGCCTTGACTAAAGCAATGAGCGCTGTAGGTCATTGCCAATCGTGCCGCACATTTACCGAGCAGGCGCAGTGTGATATTTGCTTAAGCACTAAACGCCAAGACAGTGGTATTTTATGTGTTGTTGAATCGCCAACGGATGTACTCGCCATTGAGCAAACAGGTCAATACAAAGGGCTTTACTTTGTATTAATGGGGCATTTATCACCGATTGATGGCATAGGGCCTAAAGAAATTGGCCTTGATGTACTCGAGCAAAAGCTTGCGCAAGGCGGTATTAATGAAGTCATTTTAGCCACAAATCCTTCGGTTGAAGGCGAAACAACGGCGCATTATATTGCTCAGCTTTGCCACAAAAACAATGTGGGTGCATCGCGTATTGCTCATGGTATTCCTGTTGGTGGTGAGCTTGATTTAGTCGATGGAATGACGCTTATGCATGCATTTAGCGGTAGGCGATTAGTGGCTCAAGAATAAAGCTATTTGTTAGTTATTAAATAAACCTGCATTTACTTATGTTGTGCAGGTTTTTTTGTAGCTTAAAAAGCGCAAAGTCCCCGTTTTAAGCTGTTGAATATAAAATTAATACTCATTAAATTAGATGTAGCTACCACGCTACGCCTTCCTGATTTAAATTAAATAACCGCTTTATAAACTAAAAAAGTAGCCTTAAGTGCTGTAACGAACAGAGCCTATGCTTTTTTTACAGTAAGTTATAAGTCTCGGCTTTTTACATGCACGTAATTGGCGAGAACTCAGAGGTTATTATGCAAAATCCAACTCATGATAAAAACGCGGGCGATAAAAAGTCTGCTGAAACACTCAAAAAAGAAGCGGCAAATAAGCACCCGGCTCAAAAGTCTGATAAGCAAAAATCGACGATCAAACCAGAGAAAAAGTAATTGAGTCTGAACAATTTAATATTGAGCTAACACTGTCTTATTTTTCTTTGTGTGTTAAAAACGACAGTCATTATTGTCGCAAATTAAAGGAGTATAAGGTTTAAACAAGGACGTCGGCGACAATAATACCTCATACTAATAGGGCCTGATGATGTTTTGTTAGACCCTATTTCTCAATCATTATGAGAACGCTATGCCTCCTATCAGCGAAAATAACGACAAGCATCATGCCATCAAGCGCGGCCCCAGCGACTTTGCTAACGTAATAAATCGTTTTATAAATCAGTATCAACAGCTATTCGCTAACGCAAAATATAAAGCCATACTCAGCGTATTGTTTATATTATTTTTAATTATGAGTATATATACCGCTTTATTTACTGTGCCGAGTGACTCGGTTGCCGTGATACTCAGATTTGGTAAATTTTCTACTGTTTTACCATCAGGTTTACACTTCAAATTGCCCCTAGGGATTGACAGGGTAACTATCGTGCCCACTAAACGGCAGCTCAAACAGGAGTTTGGCTTTTCTACCCCAGGCGCCACCGATCCAAATCAAAATATGGCGATTGGTAACCAGAGTGTTTTTTTCCGTCAGCGTCAATCGGTAATACTACGAAACCAAATTGGGGAAACCCAAATGGTAACCGGTGACTTAAATACGGCGCTAGTTGAGTGGGTTATTCAGTACAGGATAGCCGATCCTAAAAAATATTTATTTGAAGTGCGCGATCCGGCGGGCACGTTACGTTATGTGTCGGAATCCGTAATGCGAGAAGTGGTGGGCGATCGCACTGTGGATGAAGTCATTACTATTGGTCGCCAAGAAATCGAAGTTGAAGCGCTTCGCAAAATGCAAGCACTGGCAAGTAAGTACGTTATGGGCATTAGTATTGACCAAGTACAATTAAAAAATATTAATCCGCCTAAAGCCGTTCAAGCGTCATTTAACGAAGTAAATCAGGCGCAACAAGAAAAAGAAAAACTGATCAACGAAGCGCGTCGTGACTATAACCGCATTATTCCTTTGGCTGAAGGAGAGCGAGATCAGCGAATACGCGAAGCCGATGGTTATCGAATTAAACGAATTAACGAGGCAAAAGGCGACACACTGCGTTTTAATGCATTATTTGCAGAGTTTATGCAGGCTCCCGAAGTGACTCGTCGGCGAATTTATCTAGAGACTATGCAACACGTTCTGCCAACAGTTAATAATAAAATTATTATTGATAGTAATGCTATCGACGTATTACCGCTGTTAAACCTGACGCCATTAAAAGGTGAAGAACCATGAGACATTTTTTATTGTTTATTCTTGGTATTGTAATCGCTTTTTTATTAGCGGCGTTAAATAATGCGTTATATACGGTGAATGAGGTTGAGCAAGTGATCATCACTCAGTTTGGTCGCCCTGTTGGCGAGCCGGTAACTGATGCGGGAATTAAAATTAAACTGCCTTTTATTCAGCAAGTTAATATTATTGATAAACGGGTATTAGAGTGGGAGGGAACACCCTCTGATATGCCTACCAAAGACAAGCTCTATATTTCAGTTAGCTTGTTTGCTCGTTGGCAGGTAACAGATGCACTGCAATATTTTTTGCGTTTAGGGGATGAGCGCAGTGCGCAATCGAGACTTGATGATATTTTTGGCAGTGAAACGCGTAATGCAGTTGCTAAGCATGAATTAATTGAGATTATTCGTACGACTAAAAATCGCCAACCGCTGCGAGATAAATTGCTAACAGAGGCTGAAAAAGCACAAAACATTGGCAGCTTAGTGCCTATAAAAATAGGCCGCTTGCTCATCGAAGAGGATATATTTAATGCAGCGACTAAAAAGGTCAAAGTATTTGGCATTGCGCTTTTAGATATTCGTTTTAAACGAATTAATTACAATGAAAGTGTGAGGCCTAAAATTTATGAGCGGATGATCAGCGAACGTCGCCAAATAGCCGAACGCTTTTTGTCAGAAGGAAAAGGAGAAGCCGCGCGAATACGCGGCAACCGTGAGCGCGATTTAAATAAAATTCAATCAGAAGCATACCGTCAAGTTGAAGAAATTCGCGGGTTAGCTGATGCCAAAGCAGCTGTTATTTACGCATCGGCTTATAATCAAAGTGATCAAGCCGTGGCATTTTATGCATTTACTCGTTCGTTGCAGGCCTATGAGCTTGCTCTTAGCAAAAATACGACACTGGTTTTATCAAGCCAAAGCGAATTATTTAGGTATTTACAAAACACCCAAGTAAGTGAAACACCCGTAAAAAAGTAAAAAATAAGGTTATTAAGCACTTTTAAGCTAATTTATATACTTAACCAGCGTTTTTTTTATTTACAATAAATAAAGTTGCAGTGAATGTATCGTCACTAGCAACAAGGCGACGGGCCATGAAGCAAGCAAAGCAAATACATTCAGCAACTAAAAATAAAGCATATATCAGCACGCCACAAAATGACAAAACGTCACAGCAAGGTTTAACAGCGAAGCAAGCGGCTGAGCGTCTCGCAGCCAATGGCCCTAATGTATTACCTGGCAGTGAACCTGAATCTAGTTTGGCTATGATTGTTAAAATACTCACAGAGCCAATGTTTTTAATGCTGTTAATTGCAGGGGGCATTTACCTTACCCTTGGAGATAGAACCGAAGCTTTGTTATTACTGGGGTTTGTGTTTGTCATTATTGCCATCACATTAATAGAACAGCGTAAGACTCAGCGTGCACTTGAATCTTTAAAAGATTTATCAGCTCCGCGAGCACTGGTTATTCGTGATGGTCAACAGCACCGAATTGCTGCAAATGAGTTAGTGTGTGGCGATCTGATCATACTCAAAGAGGGTGATAGGATAGGGGCCGATGTCATGCTGGTTGAAGGGCGTTTAGCGGTTAATGAATCATTGCTCACTGGCGAAGCGGTACCAGTACAAAAAACGCCGCAAGCAAAAAGTAAGCACAGTGATGTGTGTCTCGAACCCAACAAAGACCACCCCAGCGCGCTATTTGCCAGTACCATAGTAACCAGCGGCATTGGGCAGGCTGAAGTAATAGCCACCGGTGCAAAAACTGCGGTGGGGCGCATTGGTAACGATTTAGCCGCAACCAAAGAGTCACCTTCTGCATTGCAACAAGCATCAAGTAAACTGGTGCGATGGTTAGGGGCTTTGGCCTTATTAATTGCATGTGGGCAAATATTTTTGCTTTGGTGGTGGAATAATCAACCTATTCTAACAAGTTTGTTATCTGGTGTGGCCTTGGCTATGGCAACCTTGCCAGAAGAAATACCGGTGATCTTAACGGTATTTTTGGCTATGGGCGCTTGGCGTATTGCACAGCAAAAAGTACTTACCCGAAAAGTGTCCGCCGTTGAATCCTTAGGGGCTATTACCGTTTTAGCCGTAGATAAAACAGGCACATTAACACTTAACCGTATGCAAGTTGTTGAGCTGGCGACCTCGTCTTTAAATGGTGATGGGGATGTTTTCAATCCCGAGGGAGCCGAGCAGCTTCCCGAGACTTTTCACCAGTTGAGTGAATTTGCCATGTTAGCAACACCAGGCGACCCCTTTGATCCAATGGAAGAAGCGATAAAAGAGTTTAGTCAACGCTGGTTAGCTGGCACTGAACATGAACGAGATGGACGCCAACCTGAATTTGAATACCCGCTCACCGCTGATATTTTAGCGATGACTAAAGTGTTTCAAAGTACACAAAAGCATTCGCATATATTAGCCACCAAGGGGGCGCCCGAAGCCATAGCTGATTTATGCCACTTAAACTCAGCGCAACGAGCCATAATTACACAGCAAATAAAAACCATGGCGAAACGTGGCTTACGGGTATTAGGAGTCGCGCGAGGAAATTGGCATTCAACCAATGATAATGAACCGAATTGGCCAAGCTCGCAGCATGATTTTAATTTTACTTTTTTAGGACTGGTTGCATTGGCGGATCCGCCGCGCCCCGAAGTTCCACATGCAATTGCACAGTGTCGACGTGCAGGTATTCGAGTCATGATGATGACTGGCGATCACTCAGATACGGCCAAAGCGATTGCTAAACAAGTTGGCCTATCAGCGCGGGCAGAGGTTATTAGTGGCAATGAAATGAATAGCTTAGATGATGCCGCTTTGCTGAAGCGATTAAACAACGTGGATATATGCGCGCGGTTACAGCCACAGCATAAATTGCGTTTAGTGAATATACTCAAAGCCCATGGTGACGTTGTGGCAATGACCGGCGATGGGGTCAATGATGGGCCTGCACTTAAAGCCGCCGATATTGGTATTGCCATGGGTGAACGTGGAACTGATGTGGCACGTGAAGCGGCTGCTTTAGTGTTACTTGATGACAGTTTTACTCGCATTGTGAGTGCGATAGGCCAAGGTCGTCGTATTTATGAAAATATTCGTAAAGCGATTCGGTTTACTTTTGCGGTGCATGTGCCGATTATAGCTTTAGCGTTGTTACCAGGGGTAATGCATTGGCCTGCACTTTTATTGCCCGTACATATTGTTTTACTTGAACTGATTATTAACCCTGCCTGCTCCATCATATTTGAGGCCGAGCCACAATCAAGTCGATTAATGGATTGCCCACCACGTAAAACGACAGACTCGCCTTTTGGTTTTAAACACCTACTAACCGCAATTGTGCAAGGGCTTGGTATCGCGGCTTTGTTACTAAGCGCGTATGTTTGGATGAATGCACAGAGCTGGGATACCAACCGTAGTGGCAGTCTTATTGTGATCATGCTGATCTTAAGTGTGTATTTATTGATTCTCGCTAACCGCGATTTAACTCGACCCGCCATTATGGGGCTGTTTAGTGCGAACCCTTGGGTTTTAAAAACAGCGGGCGCTATTATATTGTTGCTGTTAGCATTTTTGTTTATCCCCTGGTTACGCTCGTTAATGGGCTTAGTTTACCCCATTGCTGAAGACTATGTAGTAGCAGTGAGTGTATTGCTTTTAATGGCCTTATGGCTTGAAGCTGCTCGTCGTATTAGCCTGCTGTGGAATAAGGCACACATCATCGATTAACCTTATGTTAGTTAGCGCACGGAAGCTAATTGATAACTCTCCTACACTCATAGGGTATTGCATACTGGATAATGAAATTAGCTTATTAAGGAGATATTACTGATGAATATTGATCGCTGGGTACTACGAATTGCCGGATTTGTCGTGTTACTAAGTTTATTGTTATCACTACTCAGTAGTGTTTATTGGTTATGGTTAACTGCATTTGTTGGCTTTAACCTGCTGCAGTCATCATTTACTGGTTTTTGTCCTTTGGCTATTGCCTTGAAAAAAATGGGGGGTCACGCCAAGCCCGCCTTTGAGTAATTATCTTACCATTCGTTTGTCATTTTTCTGGTTTAAACCCTTTTTATTGTTGCAATTTATAGCCGCCTATTTTGCTCTGTTACCTCTTATTTAGCTATTAAAAAGAGAGTTTCGTATCGTTGAAAAAACAATAGCTGTAGTTGCAAAAACGATGAAGTTAATTTTTTAATAGGGAATTCGTTATGAGTAATATCACGTCAAACAAATACATTCGCTGGTTTGAAGAAGTTGCTATGGGCGATGTTGCTCATGTGGGAGGTAAAAATGCGTCTCTTGGCGAAATGTATCAACAATTGACCGCTCAAGGGGTGAGAGTGCCTAACGGTTTTGCTGTAACTGCAGAGGCTTATCGCTATGTGCTTGACGATAACAACGCGTGGCAAGCTTTGCATAGCGCACTAGATGACCTTAAACCAGACGACGTTCAAGACCTGCAACAGCGCGGCGCAAAAGCTCGCGCTATCATTGCTGCGTGTAAATTACCCAATGATCTTAAATTAGAAATACTTGGTCACTATAAAAAACTTAAACAACAATATGGGGATGACCTATCACTTGCGGTGCGCTCATCGGCGACTGCAGAAGATTCTCCTGAGGCATCATTTGCAGGGCAAAATGATAGTTATTTAAATATCAGTGGTGAGCAGACCCTACTAGATGCTTATTTACGCTGCTTAGTCTCAAATTTTACAGATCGCTCAATTCACTATAAATATGATAATCAATTTGACTACTTTAAAGTCGACTTGTGTGTCGTAATAATGAAAATGGTGCGCAGTGATATGAGTGCCAGTGGGGTGATGTTTTCTCTTGATACAGAGACAGGCTTTAAGGATGTTGTATTTATTAATGCGGCACTCGGTTTAGGCGAAAATATAGTACAAGGCACCATTGATCCAGATAGTTTTTATGTCCACAAACCGACCTATAATAAAGGCTATAGGGCTGTTTTAAAGCGCCGATTAGGTAAAAAAGAGCAAAAAATGATTTTTACCGATACGCTCAATAAGGACAATATTGCCGTTGAATATACCCGCAACATTAATACCAATGAGAGTGAGCAACGCCATTTTTGTATAACGGATGACGATGTCATGATCCTTGCTGACTACGCTATTAAGGTAGAAAACCATTATTCCAAACAAAAAGGGCAGTACAAGCCTATGGATATGGAGTGGGCAAAAGATGGACTCGATGGTCATATTTATATGGTACAGGCAAGGCCTGAAACTGTTGAATCCCGCAAAACCGATCATGTTTTAAAAATATATCACCTTAAAAATCAATCCTCTATTATTACTAAAGGGCAGGCAGTGGGCACCCGCATTGGCGCAGGGACTGTGCGTATTATTAATGATGTTAAAAACTTAAGTGAATTTAAACCAGGAGAAATACTGGTTACCGAAACCACCACTCCCGACTGGGAGCCGGTAATGAAAACCGCTGCCGCTATTGTTACTAACCATGGCGGACGTACTTGTCATGCAGCTATTGTTTCTCGTGAACTGGGGATCCCTGCAATTGTGGGTACAGATAACGGTGCAGATGTACTCACCAATGGCCAAGCAATTACAGTAAGCTGTGCACAAGGTGAAATTGGCTACGTATACGAGGGTATTTTACAGTTTAACGTAGAGGAAACCGATCTGAGTCATTTAGCCTCACCTAAAACCAAAATAATGATGAACTTAGGTAATCCAGATCAGGCTTTTGCGCTCGCCTCTTTACCTGTCGCAGGGATAGGGTTAGCGCGGATGGAATTTATTATTACTGAATTTATAAAAGCGCACCCCATGGCGCTTATTCACCCACAAAAAGTAGATGAGCAGGCTCGTCAAGCCATCAATACACTCAGTGGTGCCTTTAAAACCCCCGTTGATTTTTTCATTAAAACGCTTTCAGAGGGGGTTGCTACCCTTGCTGCATCGGTGTATCCAAAGCCATGTGTGGTAAGAATGAGTGATTTTAAAACCAATGAGTACGCCACATTGTTAGGCGGCAAACCTTTCGAACCGGTCGAATCAAATCCGATGATAGGTTTTCGAGGAGCGTCTCGTTATAGTCATCCGGATTATGCAGAAGGTTTCGCTTTAGAATGCGCCGCAATGAAACGAGTGCGTGACGAAATGGGGTTCACTAATGTGATTTTAATGATCCCATTTTGTCGACGAATAGCAGAAGGGGAGAAGGTATTAGCGACAATGGCAAAACAAGGTCTTGTTCGTGGGGAAAATGATCTGGCCATTTATGTAATGTGCGAAATACCTAATAACGTCATTTTAATTGACGAGTTTGCCAAGTTATTTGACGGTTTCTCGATTGGCTCAAATGACTTAACGCAGCTTACTTTAGGGGTCGACAGAGATTCAGAAGTGGTTGCTTTTGATTTTGATGAACGCGACGCAGGTGTAAAGCAAATGATTAAGTTAGCCGTTGAAGGAGCAAAGCGTAATGGTAAACATTCAGGAATTTGTGGCCAAGCGCCATCTGACTTCCCTGAAATTACCGAGTTTTTAGTAACGTTAGGCATAGACTCAATTAGCCTTACTCCAGATAGTGTTCTTAGTACGATTGAGCGCGTACTAAAAATAGAGCAACAGATGAATAAAAGTAAAGCATAAGGCTTTTATTGCTGAGCTTTTGCGGGCGCAATTGCTTGCTGTTCTCAGCTTATAAACATGGCTCAGCTAAAAACGATAAATACAGTTAGCCAATATTCAAAATTAACAATAAATAATGCCTCGTGAGCGTGTTAGCGCACCGACCAAGTAAATGAACGGCTGTAAGTTAAAGCATTGCCTTTTGAATATAACGTAATAACTAAGCGGCTTATTTTAACTGATGAGCTTTAATCGACAGGGATTTTATCATGAACAGTGATATACCGTATTTGGCTTTACAGACCGTAAGCGTGTTTTTTAAAGCTTATTTAAAGCGTCGTATTTTAGCGTTTATCAAAATCATCGTTATGGCTAGTTTGTTATTGAGTATTAACAGTGCATTTGCTGAAACAGCAAACGATATTAATAAAGATGCTAGCCAGGCATTAGCTAATTTATATAAATCCAACAAGGTTGCTGATGAGTTATCAAAAAGAGCGGTCGCGGTTTTAGTTTTTCCAAATATTATTAAAGCGGGTTTAATATTTGATGGTAGTTATGGGGAAGGAGTATTAGGGTCTGTTGATCTTTCAAGGTTGAATTTGCAGCAGTTTGTTTGGTATTTAGGCAAGGCAGAGCCTATGTGGTGTGGTTATTCCCCATAAATAGGCGATAACGTAGCATCAATGCCAAACAGGCGCTGCCCGAAGGGTTCTGCCTAGGGGCTATTTACTCTTTGTTGCTCGGTTTTGACTTAGCCCACTAGGTTACAAACCTCGCGCCGCGATTAAACAGCCCCTAGTTTGAACAAATTTTAATCCGGAAAGATCAACAGACCCTAATTAAAAAGGCGAATATATTGGTTATTACAACTCAGTAGGTGGGCCTTGGGGCCCCCAAGCCGGGGCACAATCATATAGCTATGCGATTTTATTAATGACAGATAAAGCGGCAAAGTACCTTGAGGACTCCCGAGGTTGGGAAATTGGGGTTGGGCCAACAATGGTTGTTATAAATGAAGGCGCTGCTAAAAACCTCTCTTCGTCTACGTTCAAAGATGATACTTATGCATACGCGTTCATTTTTGATCAACAAAGCTTCATGCTTGAAGTGAGTATTGAAGGCACTAAGATTTCGCAGATAAACCGCTAAATTAAGTGCTTAATAACTTAATTAAGGTGCGTATCGGCATCTAACAATGTAAAAACTGAGCTGATTATGAAAGTACTTAACGATGTTATGCAAGCCATAAAGCGTGTCAGGGTACTCAATGGTTCGGTATCAAAGCAAAGCGCTAAACACCAAAGAGCAACCACGGGTATATCTCATGTTACTGCATCAAAAAAGCATAAGCGCAAGGTTGTTCCCGGGCAATTAGCAGGCATTGAGCATATTGGCGATATTATGACACCGCCAGCAATAGGCAGTGTTGATATTACCTATACTGACTACAGTGAAGCCCAAATAAAAACCGGCGACATTAGTGACATTGAAGCATTTTTAAAAGTGCCTCAGCCTGACTGGGTTAAAGTAAGGTGGCTGAATGTAAGTAACACACATCCTTATGTTGTAAGGCTATTTCAGCAACACTTTGGTTTTCATACCCTAACAGCCGAAGACGTATTACACGTTCCTCAGCGTCCCCGCATTGAGTTTTTTGATGATCATTTATTTGTAGTGTTGCGGATGTTAACACTGGGAAATGACACAAAAGAAGATGATTTAATTAATCCTACTCTTAACATTGAGCAGGTGAGTTTGTTTTTATACGACGGCGTAGTGCTTACCTTTCAAGAAGAGCCAGGAGATGTATGGCAACCGATTCGAGAGCGTTTAAAAACACAAAGTCGGCGTATCCGAAAAAATAATACGGGGTACCTACTGTATGCGTTGCTTGATGCTGTTGTTGATCACTGCTTTCCGGTGTTGGAACAATATGGTGAGCGACTTGAAGACTTAGAGCTTGTCACGCTTGAAAAGCCCACACCGCAAGTGTTGCACCAAATTCATCGGATCAAACGTGAACTTGCCTTGTTACGACGTATTGTATGGCCGATGCGAGAAGTTATCGATCAATTATATCGTGAAGAGGGAGGCAGAATTGATGATGCTACACGTCCTTATTTAAGGGATGTGTATGAACATAATATTCAGATAGTTGAAATTATCGAGTCATATCGTGAAATGGCCAGTGGTTTAACAGACTTATACATGTCTGCAATGTCTAACCGAATGAATGAAATTATGAAGCTACTTACCATTATGTCATCGGTTTTTATTCCATTAACTTTTATTGCGGGTATTTACGGTATGAACTTTAAATATATGCCGGAGTTAACGTGGTATTGGGCTTATCCCGCTATTTGGGGGATTTTTGTTTTGTTAACTATCGTCATGGTGTTTTATTTTTGGCGAAAAGGATGGTTAAGCAAGGCGTAACTTAATAAATAACCTGAACAAATACACAGCGTTGGTAGAGCTAAAAATTACCAATAGCGCTACACCTTAAATATGTAAAGAGGAAATAATCATGAAAACGTATTTTGCACTAATACTTATAATTACCTTGAGTTCTTTTACGGTTATGGCACATGAAAATGAAAACCGAGAAAGTAATCGTCAGATGATGATGGGTGAGATGATGAAACACCGTGGCCACCTTAATATGGAGCCTAGAATGCAAGAAATGATGTTAGTGATGAAACAAATTGGCAGTGAAAATAATCAGCAATCACGTGATTTACTGATGCAAAAGCACATGAAATTAATGCGTGAAAATATGCAACTGATTAACGATACCAGCCAATACAGTGACGATATTGAAGATATGTCATCAGCCCAGATAAGTGAGCGCATGCAAATGATGGAAGAACGTACTAAGGTGATGCAGTTGATGATGGAGCAAATGCTACACCATAGTAATTACAGCAATGTGCGAGCTCAAACAACAGACAACCCGAAATAAACTGGTGCCTAGATAAGGTTATATTGCTGTGCTGAGCAACGTTGCCTTATATGGGCTAGAGAATTACCATGACGTATTCTTAAAAAATGATTAAAATGATCATCAGGCAAGGCTACAAAGTTTTTCCTAGTAAAAAAATGGTTAATTTAATCATTTTGAGTGTTTATCAAGGAATAGTGTATGTCTGATTTTAGCCCATCGGCTAATGCCATTATTGATGATTTTGTTGCGCCTGTTTGTCAGGGCGAAGTGGAAATAATCTATCAAGATGAGGCGCTTTTAGTGATCAATAAACCTAGCGGTTTATTGAGTTTGTCGGGTAAAAACCCACTAAATTGGGATTCCGTTCATTATCGCTTAGTCAATGGTCAACAGGGTAAAACAGCCGCCTTTGCAGAAGCAAAGTTACCTCATCGATTAGATTTTGGAACCTCAGGGATCATGCTGGTGGCACTCACTAGTGAGGCGGCAAAAAACCTCAATCAACAATTTCAAAGTCACACCATAAGCAAACGCTATGTCGCTATGTTGCAAGGAAAAGTGTGCGATAACCACGGACAAATTAATTACCCGATTGCTAAAGACAAACTCCATTTTCCACGTGTTAAGTTATGTAACAGCACAGGCAAAGCGGCCTTAACACACTACACAGTACTTAAGCGTTTTATACAACCAATCAAGACGTTAGTGCAATTTACCCCCGTTACTGGTCGAACGCATCAATTACGTATTCATAGTCATGCAATTGGGCATCCTATTTTAGGTTGCGATTTGTATAAAAGTGAACAGAGTGAGCAGATGGCGTCGCGTTTACAGCTACATGCCAGCGATATATATTTTCATCACCCAAGCACTCAAAAGCCGATGCATTTACACTGTGCCAGCCCATTTTGAACAGATATTGTTTTTTATAATATTGTTGTTTTTTGCTGGCAGCTTTTTTTACTTTTTTCCCTTGAAGTTCTCACACCTCCCCCCATATTAAGTGCATAACGCAGACACTTTGCAAATTGGAGATACATAAATGACTGCAGCACAAAAAGAAACATTAGGCTTTCAAACAGAAGTAAAACAATTACTAAACTTAATGATTCACTCGCTTTATTCTAATAAAGAAATATTTTTACGTGAGCTTGTATCAAACGCATCTGATGCAGCCGATAAATTACGCTTTTTAGCGTTATCAAACGGCGACTTATATCAAGGTGATGCTGATTTACGTGTACGTATTAGTGCTGATAAAGAAGCCAATACGGTAACCATTTCTGATAATGGTATTGGTATGACACGTGATGAAGTGATCAGCTCTTTAGGTACAATTGCAAAGTCGGGTACCGCAGAGTTTTTCAAAAACTTAACGGGCGACCAAAGCAAAGATTCACAACTTATTGGTCAATTTGGTGTGGGCTTTTACTCAGCGTTTATTGTTGCTGATGAAGTGACAGTGCGTACCCGTAAAGCAGGCGAGACAACAGCTGTAGAGTGGCAATCAAAAGGTGAAGGTGAATACACGCTGCAAGAAATTGAAAAAGAAGGCCGCGGTACAGACATTATTCTACACCTACGTGAAGAAGAAAAAGAGTACGCAGACGAATGGCGCCTTCGTAGTATCGTGACTAAATACTCTGATCATATTTCTACACCAGTACAAATGTACAAAGCAGAAGTACCAGAGTCTGAAGGCGAAGACGGCGAGAAAATTCCAGCAGTTCCTGGTGAGTGGGAAAGCATTAACCGTGCTACGGCATTGTGGACGCGTGATAAGTCTGAAATCTCTGAAGATGAATACAAAGAATTTTACAAGCATGTAAGCCATGACTGGGAAGATCCACTTAGTTGGGGACATAACAAAGTTGAAGGTAAAACTGAATACACCAGCTTGTTATACATTCCGAAAAAAGCGCCGTTTGATTTGTGGAACCGTGAGCGCCAAAGTGGCTTAAAATTATACGTGCAACGTGTATTTATTATGGATGATGCTGAGCAGTTTATGCCAAGCTACCTGCGTTTCGTTAAAGGTCTATTAGATTCAAATGATTTACCACTAAACGTATCGCGTGAAATACTTCAAGATAATAAAGTGACCCAAGCTATCCGCAAGGGGTGTACGTCGCGTATTATTAAAATGCTTGAGCGTATGGCGAAAAACAAAGCCGATGATTACCAAACGTTTTGGAATGAATTTGGTCAAGTAATGAAAGAAGGCCCTGCGGAAGATGCGGCTAACAAAGAGAGCATTGCTAAGCTATTACGTTTTGCTTCAACGCATACCGATTCAGACACTCAAGATGTATCGCTTGAACAATACATTGAGCGTATGAAAGACAGCCAAGATAAAATTTACTATGTTGTTGCTGACTCATTTATTGCAGCTAAAAACTCACCGCATTTAGAGATCTTCCGCAAAAAAGGCATTGAAGTTTTACTACTAAGTGACCGTGTTGATGAGTGGATGATGAGCCACTTAACTGAATTTGCAGACAAGCAATTTCAATCAATTACTCGCGGTGATTTAGATTTAGGTGACTTAGACGACGAAGAAACTAAAAAAGCACAAGAAGAGTCTGAAAAAGAAGTTGCAGGCCTTATTGAGCGTATTAAAACCGCATTAGGTGATGATGTTAAAGAAGTACGCTTTACACATCGTTTAACCGATTCGCCAGCCTGTGTGGTGAGCGATGACAATGATATGAGCTCGCAAATGCAAAAGCTGATGGAGTCAGTAGGTCAAGCAGTGCCAGAAGCTAAACCTGTGTTTGAGCTAAACCCTGAGCACCAGATTGTTAAGCATTTAAATGATGAGCAAGACGAAGATAAATTTGCGCAGTGGTCACATGTATTGCTAGATCAAGCATTACTAGCTGAGCGCGGTACGCTTAAAGATCCAACTGGATTTGTCACTCGCTTAAATAAACTTATGCTTGATTTAAGCAAATAAGTATTAAAAATCAATGATTGAGTAAAAAGGGAACGTTTGTTCCCTTTTTTTATGCGCTGGAGCATAGAGTTTATTGATTTTTAAAGGTTAAATTTGCTGCATAGACGCTGCCCGAAGGGGTCTGTCTGCCTACATGGATGGTGGCAAATGGCGTGAGCAGGACGCAGAAGCTTTGCTCGATTTTTACTCAGCCTACTAAGTTGCAAACCTTGCGCCGCGATTAAACTCCCCCTGGTTTGCACAAATATTAATCCGCAAAGGCCAACAGACTCTAGACAATTAGTATAAGTTACTTGAGTATCTGCGGCGCTTGTGGAAGAATTCAGACTTTAAAATAAACTCTCATATTAGGGGACAATGATATGCGCATTATTCTTTTGGGCGCGCCGGGTGCAGGTAAAGGTACTCAAGCTCAGTTTTTAATGGATAGATACGGTATTCCACAAATTTCTACCGGTGATATGCTACGAGCTGCAATTAAAGAGGGCACACCACTTGGCCTTGAAGCAAAAAAAGTAATGGACGCAGGTCAGTTAATTTCTGATGACATCATCATTGGCCTTGTTAAAGAGCGCATTGCAAAACCTGATTGTGAGAAAGGCTTTTTACTTGATGGCTTCCCACGTACCATTCCACAAGCTGATGCAATGAAAGACAATGGCGTTGTCGTTGATCACGTTATTGAATTTGATGTTGCTGATGAAGTGATTGTTGAGCGTATGGGTGGCCGTCGTGTTCATCCTGGTTCTGGTCGTGTTTATCATGTTGTTTACAATCCACCAAAAGAGGAAGGTAAAGACAACGAAACAGGCGAAGAGCTTATTATCCGTGCGGATGACACAGAAGAGACAGTTCGTAAACGCTTAGGCATTTACCATGAGCAAACAATGCCATTGGTTGACTACTACCAAGCAGAAGCGCAAGCTGGTAATACGCAGTACCATAAATTAGACGGTACTCAAGCGGTTGAAGCAGTAAGCAAGCAACTAGCTGAGCTTTTAGGTTAATTTTTATCTAAAATTAAGAGCATAATCAAAAAAACCGCTTCATAGCGGTTTTTTTTTATCTGAAATTCGACCTTTAAAGCGTTTTAAGCTTTTCAATAACGCTATCGTATTCAGGTTCGGTTGATAAGCTACTAACTAATTGCTTATATATAACTTTATGGCTTTTATCGAGAATAAAAACAGCGCGAGTAAGTAACCCCATATCTTTAATTATTAACCCATACTTTTGGCCAAAATCACGCCATACAGAATCAGACAGTGTCGTAACTTTATCGATATTTTCTGCTTTGCAAAAACGTTTTTGTGCAAAAGGTAGGTCAGCACTAATCGTCAACATGGCTACGCCAGGAAACTGTTGCGCTACTTTTTCATTAAAATGTTTTGTTTGCAGGCTACAAATACCAGTATCTAAGCTTGGTACCACGCTTATCAATACAGCTTGCCCTTGGTAATTTTCTAATGTAATGGCAGTAAAGCTGTCGTCGACCACTTTAAAATTTGGCGCATCAGCACCGACTTTAAGGCCTTGGCCTAGTAACGTAACAGGTTTACCTTGCGCTGTTACTTTTCCTGCATCTAAGGTGTTTTCAGGTAACTCTGATGCAAAACTAGTGCAACAAAACAGGCTCAATGCAAAGGCTAATGAACGACGCATGGATTTTTTCCTTTTAAGAATTAACGTAATAGTGGTGAGTGTATTATACTGTGATGGAGTTACCAAGCAGAATAATTGACGCGTTTATTTTTCCCTAAAATTGTAAATAAGCAATACTTTGATTACTATGTATATATAAGAAATAGGTATTAATTAATAATATCCGTGCCTTTATTTTTTGCGGTGTCAGCGTACAACAAGTTTTAAAATAGAGAGATAATATGTCAACATCGGTTTTAATTTGTGATGATTCAAAACTAGCTAGACGTCAATTAGCTCGCTCTTTACCCGATGATTGGGATATTAAAGTTGAATTTGCATGTGACGGTGTAGACTGCATAAAACAAATAACTAAAGCCCAGCCTGAAATTCTTTTCCTTGATTTAAATATGCCAGAAATGGACGGTTATGGCGTGCTTGCTGCAATGAAAGAGCAAGGACTCGACGTTCTCACTGTTGTGGTATCAGGCGATATTCAACCGAGTGCGCATCAACGTGTGCTTGAGCTTGGCGCCATAGATTTTATTCAAAAACCGTGTTCCCCCGAAAAGCTTGCTGCCATTATTGAACATCATGGTATTAGAGATAGAGCACTGCGTGAACGCATGTCTCACTCGTTAGGTGAACAAGTTGACCCTGATGTTCGTGATATATATCAAGAGCTGACTAATGTTGCCATGGGTCAAGCGGGAGATTTACTTGCAAGACTGCTTAATGTATTTGTTAAGTTACCCATTCCTAATGTTAATGTTTTAGAAGTCAGTGAGCTCAACATGGCGTTAAGCTCTGTTGATACCAATGATACTACATCGGGTATTTGCCAAGGCTTTATAGGTGGCGGGGTATCTGGCGAGGCATTATTACTTTTAAATGACTCTAGTTTTAAAGAAATAGCCTCACTGATGAATTACGAAGGTGAACTAAACGACAAGGTTGAGTTAGAGTTGCTAATGGATGTAAGTAACATTTTAATTGGCGCTATTTTAACCGGCTTGTCAAAACAGCTCGACATGACCTTTAGCCAAGGGCATCCAATAGTTTTGGGGCAGCATCGGGACGTTTCTGAACTTGTTCAGTCGAATAAGTCGCGCTGGCAACGGACTCTAGCCATAGAAATAAGTTACGGTATTGAAAATCATGATATTAGTTGTGATTTAATGTTGCTCTTTACTGAAGATTCACTGAAAACTTTGAAATACAAAGTTGCTTATCTACTAGAAGATTAAATATTTATGCCAGCTGATTTAGATTTGAATGAAATCCATTGGTTAATGGATATGTTTAATACGGTTGATGTCGGTCTTGTTGTACTCGATCGAGAATACAAAGTGCATGTATGGAATGGTTTTATGGAAAATCATTCTGGTTTGTTACCGAGCGCTGTGAAAGACAAAGACTTATTTGATTTATTTCCGGCCATTGATGAAAAATGGTTTAGAAGTAAATCTGAGTCAGTGTTTGTATTAAAGAATCGTTCATTTACTATTTGGGAGCAGCAGCCGTATATTTTTCGTTTTAAAAACTACCGACCAATTACCGGTAAAGCGGACTATATGTATCAAAATGCCACGTTTATTCCACTTACCAATGTGCGAGGCGAAGTCGAGCATATTTGTATTATTATTTACGATGTGACAGATATTGCGGTTAACAAAAAAGAACTAGAAGAGTTAAATAAAAAACTAGAACAAGTAAGCCAAACAGATAGTTTAACCCAGCTTGCCAATAGAGGGCATTGGGAGCACTTACTGCACCAAGAATTTTTACGAACGAAGCGAAACGAAGGTTGTTGCTCGTTATTAATTTTTGATATTGACCACTTTAAAAAGGTAAATGATGATTTTGGACACAGTGCTGGAGATGAAGCACTTCGTCATATAGCGAGTTTACTGAAAACTGCATTGCGTGAAACAGACATTGCTGGGCGATACGGCGGTGAAGAGTTTGTTGTTACTTTATTAGATACCGATAAACAAGGGGCGATTGTATTTGCTGAACGTTTACGCCAATTAATTGAAACCTCTCCGGCGAAATACAATGAGCACACGGTGCATATGGCCATTAGTGTGGGTATTGCGTGTTTTGATGATCAGTTTAAAGATCACGAACGCTGGATTGAAGCTGCCGATAAAGCGCTTTATCATTCAAAAGAAACGGGTCGAAATAAAGTGTCGGTATACGCTGATATAAAAAATGATGCTTAGGCATCATTTTTTAATTGGGGGGTAAAATAAGCAAGTCAGTTTTAAGTAAGCGCATTATTTTTTCTGCAGTATTACCAATGAGTTTTGCTTTAATTCCTACATTCCCAACAGATCCTATAATCACTAAATCAGCATTGAGCTTGGCCGCTAAGCTTGGGATCACCTGCTCAGGTAAACCCGCTTTAATATAAAGTTTGTCGCGTAAGTTATTATCAATAATGAGTTGTTGCTGTGATTGAGGTAATTTCTCAAAGGCATTGACTAGTTGCTCTTCTGAAAATACTAAGCCTAAATCTCTTAATATTGGAGAAATATACACTGTGTAGCCGGCATAAAATTCACAGTCTGTTCGCTGTGCGTATGCTAGGCCATATTTAATAATTGACTGATTAAGTTTATGTTTTGCGGTTTTTTCGCTGGCTAAATCAAGTGCGGCGAGTATGTTGGTATGCTTGCGCCATTTGTTATCTGCCGCTAAATACAAAGCGATGGGCGTAAAGCGGATAAGTTGCCAATCAAGTTCACTAAATTGGCTGTCGCTGTCGATATGGCGTGTTTTTATCACCATTTCGTAATCATCAGTATTAATATCTTCGTTAAGCCACTGCTCGGGGGCTTCATGCCATGCGGTTTGAAAGGTATAACTGCAACCCTCCAGTTCTGCGCTAATCAGTGGCTCCAACTGTGCCCTTAATGATGAAAGGCATTTATCTTGGAGTGAAAGCAATTGTTCTGGCAACAGAGAAAATAAAATATTGCCGGTTTCTTCAAAGCTAAATGCAACAATATCAATATGTTTATTGCCTTGCAGCGCTTTTTGTTTAGCATGCTGCAATGACGTTTTTGCAAATTCAACCGAATCAATCAGTACAAGAAGCTTTTTTTTGTCCATTATTTTTACTCTGTTGTATGGCGTGAATCATCAATTGGACATTGACCAATGGTTGAAATCTCACCAGAATTTGACTCCTGTTCCAGTTTTACCTTAAAGCCCCATAGTCTGTAAAGGTGTTTTAATACCTCCCCATGGGAGTTAGCCAGTGGAACGGCATTATGAGGTACATATCGTAGGGTTAAAGAGCGGTCGCCGCGTAAGTCAACATCGTAAACTTGTATGTTAGGCTCATGATTACTAAGGTTATATTGTGCAGAAAGTGCTTCTCTAACCGCTTTGTAGCCATTATCGTCGTGAATAGCGCCTATTTCTAAATGTGGGTTACTAGCATGGTCGACTATGGTGAATAATTTAAAATCCCGAATCAGCTTAGGGGATAAAAATTGGCTAATAAAACTCTCATCTTTGAAATTTTGCATTGCAAAGTGCAGTGTCTCGAGCCAGTCACTGCCCGCATGCTCAGGGAACCAGCGTTTATCTTCTTCTGTTGGGTTTTCACAAATACGACGTATATCAACCATCATATTAAAGCCCAGTGCATAGGGGTTAATACCTGAGTAATAATCGCTATTGTATGGAGGTTGGTACACAACATTAGTATGGCTTTGTAAAAACTCCAACATAAATGAGTCGGTTAGTTTTCCCTCATCATATAAATGGTTCAAAATAGTGTAGTGCCAAAAAGTGGCCCAACCTTCATTCATTACTTGGGTTTGTTTTTGCGGGTAAAAGTATTGTGATATTTTTCGCACTATCCTGACGATTTCTCGCTGCCATGACTCGAGTAAAGGGGCATTTTTTTCAATAAAGTACAGAATATTTTCCTGTGGCTCTTGCGGGAAGTGGCGTTCGTGTTTTTTTGACTCTTGCTGTTGAGAAGGAATGGTACGCCATAATTCGTTAACTTGTGATTGCAAATACTCAGCCCGTTCTTGCTGACGCTTTTGCTCTTCAAATAACGAAATTCGTTGTGGACGTTTGTACCTATCAACACCGTAACTCATTAATGCATGACATGAGTCGAGTATGCTTTCTACTTCGGAAATACCGTACTTTTCTTCACAGCGGCTAATATAGTTTTTAGCAAACAATAAATAATCAATAATTGAGCCTGCATCAGTCCATGTTTTAAATAAATAATTCCCTTTAAAAAATGAGTTATGCCCATAGCAAGCATGTGCCATAACCAGTGCCTGCATCGGAAGGGTGTTTTCTTCCATTAGGTAAGCAATACAGGGGTTCGAATTAATCACAATTTCATACGCAAGTCCCATTTGACCGCGTTTATAATTTTGCTCCGTTTGAATAAATTTTTTACCATACGACCAGTGAGTGTAGCCAATGGGCATGCCTACACTTGAGTAGGCATCCATCATTTGTTCTGCGGTGATCACTTCAATTTGGTTAGGGTAGGTGTCTAGCTTATAGTGCTCAGCCACACGCGCTATTTCGTCTTGGTATTGTTGCAATAGTTCAAAGGTCCAATCGGGCCCATCACTTATTCGATTATCTTTCATAATGCTACCTCGCTTTGGCTATGCAGCCCCTTGCTGTTGACGACCTTTTTTAAATAGCTCCCTAAATATAGGGTAAATATCTTCAACACCTTGGATATGCTGGATGGCAAAATTACTGTTCGTTTGGCTAATGCTTTGATACTCGCGCCATAAACTTTGATGAGCACGTGTGGTAATTTCTATATAGGCAAAATAGCGAACAGCTTTAAGTATTTTATTACGTAAAATGTGTCCACATTGGGGCGTGTCATCGGCCCAATTATCACCATCAGAAGCTTGTGCTGCGTATATATTCCACTCATCAGCATTATAGCGCTCAGCTATTATTTCATTCATCAGTTTTAGTGCACTTGAAACAATGGTACCGCCTGTTTCTTGTGAATAAAAAAATTCTTGCTCATCAACTTCTTTGGCCTGGGTATGATGGCGAATATATACAACGTCGATGTCTTTGTAGCTGCGAGTTAAAAACTGATAAAGCAAAATGTAAAAGCGTTTTGCCATGTCTTTTGTTGCTTGATCCATTGAACCTGACACATCCATAATACAAAACATCACCGCTTTACTAGTTGGGTGTGGTTGTTTGTCGTAGTTACGAAAACGTAAGTCGTAATTATCGATAAAGGGCACGGTTTTTATTTGCTGTTTGAGTGTGTCGATTTCTTTTTGTAATAAGGCCACAGCGGCTTTATCACAGTGTGGTTGTTCAAGCAGCAGTGCTAGTTGCCCCTCAAGCTCGCTAAGGCGGCGTTTTTTACCTGCGGTCATCGCAATACGACGAGCTAGAGAGCCTTGTAATGAGCGCACTACATCAATATTACTGGGCATACCATCACTGCAAAACCCAGCGCGATGGGTTTTCATTTGCACTAGCTTATCAAGCTGATTTTCTTGCAAATTAGGGAGTTCTAAATCCTCAAATAACAAATCAAGGTATTCATCTTTAGAGATAGAAAAAACAAATTCATCTTGGCCTTCGCCAGAGTCACTTGCTTCACCTTCGCCTGCGCCACCGCCTTTGCCTCCTTTAGGGCGTTCTATTTTGTCGCCAGTAGAGAACTGATCGTTCCCAGGGTGTATTTGCTCTCTATTACCGCCTCTACCTTGATGAAAAGTAGGTTCGCTAATATCACGCTGCGGAATAGAGATACTCTCTCCAGAGCTTGAATCAGTGACACTGCGTTTATTGATCGCATCAGACACCGCTTCTTTGATCTGCTTTTTATAACGCCTAATAAAACGCTGGCGGTTAACTGTGCTTTTGTTTTTGCCATTTAAACGCCTGTCGATAAAATGCGCCATAATGACCTCCTAAAAACTGCAATTATGAAGGTTATTGCGATTTTCTAACCCGTAAATACCACTCAGATAGCAAGCGCACTTGTTTTTGCGTGTAGCCTTTTTCAACCATACGATTAACAAAGTCCTCATGCTTTTGCTGATCTTCAGCTGATGTTTTTGCATTAAATGAAATAACAGGGAGTAAGTCTTCCGTATTTGAGAACATTTTTTTCTCAATAACCGTGCGTAATTTTTCATAACTTGTCCACAGCGGATTTTTGCCATTGTTATGAGCGCGAGCACGCAGTACAAAGTTAACAATTTCATTTCTAAAATCTTTAGGGTTTGAAATACCTGCAGGCTTTTCTATTTTTTCAAGCTCAGCGTTGAGTGCATCACGGTCAAATAATTGCCCTGTATCAGGGTCGCGGTATTCTTGATCTTGAATCCAAAAATCAGCATAAATAACGTAGCGGTCAAAAATATTTTGGCCATATTCTGAATACGACTCTAAGTACGCGGTTTGTAGCTCTTTACCTATAAACTCAACATATTGTGGAATTAAATAGCCTTTTAAAAAGCTTAAATAACGTTCTTCAACCTCGGCACTAAATTGTTCACGCTCAATTTGTTGCTCAAGCACATAAAACAAATGCACAGGGTTGGCGGCCACTTCGGTGGTGTCAAAGTTGAATACTCGCGATAAAATCTTAAACGCAAAACGGGTTGAAAGACCGGTCATGCCCTCATCAACACCAGCGTAATCACGATACTCTTGATACGACTTCGCTTTTGGGTCGGTGTCTTTAAGGGTTTCACCATCGTAAACTCGCATTTTAGAGTAAATACTTGAGTTTTCCGGCTCTTTTAAGCGCGAAAGAGTGGTAAATTGGGCTAAAATTTTAAGTGTACCTGGCGCACAGGGTGCGTTGTAAAGCTCACTGTGTTCAATCAGCTTATCGTAAATTTTAATTTCTTCGGTCACTCGTAAGCAATAAGGGACCTTAACAATATAAACACGGTCTAAAAAGGCTTCGTTGTTTTTATTGTTTTTAAAGGTTTGCCATTCTGATTCATTAGAGTGGGCGAGTATCATGCCGTTAAATGGCAGGGCGCTTATGCCTTCTGTGCCGTTATAGTTACCTTCTTGGGTAGCTGTTAAAAGCGGATGTAACACTTTTATGGGGGCTTTAAACATTTCCACAAATTCCATTAAGCCTTGGTTGGCTAAACATAATGCGCCTGAATAGGCATAAGCATCAGGATCATTTTGTGCAAAGTGTTCAAGTTGGCGAATATCGACCTTACCGACAAGAGCAGAAATATCTTGATTGTTTTCATCTCCGGGCTCTGTTTTAGCAATCGCAACTTGATTTAAAATTGATGGGAAGCGTTTAACCACTCTAAATTGACTAATATCACCATTAAATTCTTGTAAACGTTTTGCGGCCCATGGCGACATTACCGTTTTGAGGTAACGAGACTTAATTCCATATTCTTTTTCGAGTAGGCTGGCATCTTCAACGGGATCAAATAATGACAGCGGATGGTCATTAACCGGGGAGCCCTTAATTGCATAAATAGGCACTTGTTGCATTAAATACTTTAGCTTTTCAGCAATCGATGACTTACCGCCACCCACCGGACCAAGCAAGTAAAGCACTTGTTTACACTCTTCTAATCCTTGCGCGGCGTGTTTTAGATAAGAAACAATTTGCTCAATGGCGTCTTCCATACCATAAAAATCGGCAAATGCAGGGTAACGTGCAACAACACGGTTCGAAAATAAGCGACTTAAACGAGTATCGGTAGCGGTATCTACCATTTTAGGCTCGCCAATGGCCATCAGTAATCTTTCAGGAGCACTGGCATAAGCAGACTTATCGGTTTTACAAATTTCTAGAAACTCAGCAACACTGTACTCTTCTTCTTGTGTTGATTCATAACGTGCTTGGTAGTGATCAAAAATAGTCATAATGACCTCCGAAACCTACTTGGAAAATGTATTCACTATTTAAAGTCTAGTCACGAATTTAAATTTTTGTGCAATAAAATTAAAAATTTATATGAAAAATGATCATGATGCACTTTTAGAAAACAACCTACGTATAACCCTAATCAAATAAAGTAGCGGACATAAAAAAAGACGCCTAAGCGTCTTTTTAAAGATTAGTTTAAAACTAATTATGCGAAGTTAGCGTTCGCGAATTCCCAGTTAACGAGTGACCAGAAACCTTTAAGGTAATCTGGACGCACGTTACGGTAATCAATGTAGTATGCGTGTTCCCATAAATCCACTGTTAGGATTGGTGTAACACCTGCATCTGTTAATGGTGTTGCAGCGTTAGATGTATTTACGATGTCTAGTGAACCATCAGCTAGTTTAACTAACCAAGTCCAGCTTGAACCAAAGTTATTTACTGCTTTGTCGTTTAACGCGTCTTTAAATGCGTCAAATGAGCCCCATTTAGCGTTAATTGCATCAGCAATTGCACCTGTTGGAGCGCCACCGCCATTTGGAGATAGGCTGTTCCAGTAGAAAGTGTGGTTCCAGATTTGAGCTGCGTTGTTAAATACACCGCCTTCTGAAGAACATACGATCTCTTCAAGTGATTTACCTTCAAACTCAGTGCCTGGGATTAAACCGTTAAGTTTAGTCACATAAGTGTTGTGGTGTTTACCATGGTGAAACTCTAACGTTTCTTGTGAAATATGTGGCTCAAGTGCATCAATTGCATACGGTAGTGACGGTAGTTCAAATGCCATTTTTTATCTCCATCTTCTTTTGGTTGATAGTCTGTTTAGTAATACGTAATGCCTGTACAAACAGGGCACTTATCTATACCAAACAGGAATATAGTGTTACTATAATTGTTGAGTATTTTACTCAAGTTTTAGCAAACAGCAATGCTCTTGCTAAAGCTATTTAAGATTGAGGCTTTAATTGCCTATGTTAATCTATATATCTGAGGCCACTGTGAAACTTTTTCAAGGCCTAATGTGTTCGCTATCGTCATTTTGAGGTTGTAAATGGAAACCATTGATAAAATTAAACAGCAAATTGCTGAAAACCCAATCATCTTATACATGAAAGGATCACCAAAACTGCCTAATTGTGGTTTTTCTTCACAAGCATCACAAGCATTAATGTCGTGCGGTGAACCGTTTGCATATGTGGATATTTTACTTAATCCAGACATTCGTGCAGAGCTTCCTGCGTATGCTAACTGGCCTACCTTCCCGCAACTTTGGGTTGAAGGTGAGTTAATTGGTGGCTGTGACATTATCATTGAAATGTTTCAACGTGGTGAATTACAACCACTGATCGCTGAAACAGCTGCAAAGCATAAACCTGCAGACGCTGAATAAGCGTTCAGGTAAAAAAAAGCTGCAATTTGCAGCTTTTTTTATGTCTATAAAGTATGTACTCAAAGTTGCTTATACGATGACAGTACCGAATGAGTAGGCAGCTTTTCGCGGTTTTTACTTAGCTCACTAGGTCATAAACTTCAGAACGCGATTGTATCATTTCTAAATTGGATGAGTTTTCAGCCTTAAAGCTAAACAACTCTCAAGGTAAACTTACAAAAACACTGATCCCGCCGACGTCCCGATTGTGTAGGCTAATTTGCCCATGATGGGCTTCAACAATTTCTCGACACAGTGCCAAACCTAATCCACTTCCTGCCACCTTGGTAGAATAAAAAGGGATAAGCGCACTGGCCATAACTGTTTCACTCATACCTTTTCCTTTGTCGCTCACATTAATATGAGTGCCAAGGCTATCTTGTGTTACTTTTAAACTAATATGCTTTGCTAGCGACTCTGATTCATGTGCATTTTTCAACAGGTTAATCAGCAATTGTTCTATTTGGGTTTGATCGGCTTGTGTAGTGATGTCTTTTTGAAGGTCGAAATTAAATTGCCATTGGCTTTGTAATTGATCGAGTAATGAATGCCAGTCAACCGTTGTTATTTTAGGTGGTGGAAGTTTAGCAAACCTACCATAGCCTTGAACGAACTCGTTTAAATGCTTTATTCGCTCTTCAATGGTAGTGAAAACGCGCTTTAAACGAGGTTCATCCACTTTTTGCGTTAACAGTTGTGCACTATGTAACATGGATGACATAGGCCCTAGTGAGTTATTGAGTTCATGGCTAATGATCCGAATAACCTTTTTCCAAACTTCAACTTCTTGGCGGCTCAATTCGCGGGTCAATTGTTTAAAAACAAACAACCTATGGTGTTGGTTGTTAAGCAATAAGCGACCCATTGAAAGGTGCCATGTTTGCGGTTCTTGTTCTGTTTTATCAAGAATAAATAAACCATCTACGCCTTTATTAACGGCATTAATTATTTGCTGAGGGGCTTTAGACAATAATGCTGAGATTTTTTCGCCTTCAAGGGCTGTACTTGCATTAAAAAAATCTCTCGCACTGTGGTTACTATAAACAATAAAATCATTATCATTAACCAATAATACAGCTTGAGGGGAGTTTTGTAATACCTTATCAAGCATTAACTCTCGTTGGTAAACCCATTGTTTTTCTTGTCTTAATTGCTTTGCAGTTTGGTTATAAAGCTGGCACAAATGACCTAATTCATCATTATGGTTATAGGCCAGTAAAGTTGATAGTTCCCCATCTTTAAAATTTAATAAGCCAGTTTCTAATGAAGTAATACCTTGAACCAGTTTACCACTGAGTCGATGAGCTAAAAAGCTACTCAGAGTGGCTGTAAAAATAACACTTAGTGCTGTTTTCATAGCGTCAACACCCAGCAGCCAGCAACAGATAAAAACAGGGATCGCAGAGGAAAATACACATACTAAAATCACTTTAGACGTTAAAGAGAAGCGGTATCTTGATTTTTTCATCAGTAGGCTATCTCAAACTTATCAAGGCGACGGTACAGTGCTTGTCGGCTGAGTCCAAATTCACGTGCTACTTTGGCAATTACCCCTTTATGTAAACGCATAGCATCCTCAATTTGTTGTTTGTTAGGCTCTACTTTTTGGGTGTGTGTTTGAGACGTAATAGGAGTTAAACCAAAGTCGTCGATGCTTATCTCACCGCTGGGTTTGAGCACACTGACACGTTTACATGCATTTTCAAGTTCACGAACATTACCGGGCCATGGGTGGGCTAAAAGTAGGTTTTCGCATTGTAAATCCAGCTCACGTTCTTCTAAAAAATGACGAATAAGAGGAAGTATGTCATCCGGTCGTTGGCTAAGACTTGGTAGGTTAAGTTCAATTACATTTAAGCGGTAGTATAAGTCTTCTCTAAACAGCCCTTTACTGATTGCATCTGTTAGGTTTTCATTGGTCGCTGATATTACACGGACATTAACTTTTCGAGTTTGGGTTGAACCTAAGCGCTCGAATTCTCCCGTTTGTAAAATCCGTAGGAGCTTCATTTGCCCTGATAAAGGGAGATTACCTATTTCATCTAAAAATAATGTGCCACCGTCAGCTGCTTCAAATCGACCAATCCTTTGTTTTGTGATCCCAGTAAAAGCGCCTGCTTCTGCACCAAATAATTCTGCTTCTATTAGTTGATGGGGAAGGGCACCTGCATTGACCGTAATAAACGCAGCATTTTGGCGAGGTGAGTTTGCTTGAATAATTTGTGCTATGCGCTCTTTACCACTGCCATTTGGGCCTGTTATTAATACTGAGACATCAGATTTGGCGACTTGTAATGCCATTTTAACTAATTGCTCCATGGCCGTACTGCGATAAATTAAACCTACTAAATTAGCATTTTCTAAAGATGCATCCCGCTCTTGCTGGTGGCGCAATAAGGTTTGATTTTGTTTTTTTGTCTTTCCTAGTTCAATTAGGTTTTTAACACAGGTAAGAAGCTTGGCATCATCCCATGGTTTTGGTAAATAATCAGCCGCACCGGCTTTGACAAGTTCAACGGCTGTTTCAAGCTCGGTCCATGCAGTGATCAGAATAATGGGCAGATGGGGATTTAGCTCTCTGAGTTGATAAAAGAGTAACTTTCCCTCTTCTCCTGAAGTTGTGTCGTTACTAAAGTTCATATCTTGAAGTACAAGTGCAATACGCTGGTATTGCACAATTTGAATAGCTTCAAATGGGCTATTTGCAGTAACCACTTTATAGTCGTGAATCTCTAGCAATAATGACAGAGCATCTAAAATTGCAGGATTGTCATCAACGATAAGTATTTTTTCCATGTTAATTTAATCGCTGTTTATTATTATTTAAATATTGAAAATGCTACACCGCGTTTAGCCAGTGTAGCATAGGTTGGGAGCTGTGCTATATGGTTCGGGTTGCGATACTCGGCGAAATATTTGCTGCGCGTTTAGCTGGGCCAAATACAGCCAAAAGACTCATTGTAAACACCATGATTGCCGTGACAGCAATATAACTTGATGGTAATGCCGCTATTGAAAAATGTTGCATTAATAACTGACCGAGTAAAAGTGCTGAAATAGCACCTAAAAATAAGCCAGCAATGCAAATCAGCGCATTTTCAACTAAAAAATAATTAACAATTGCAGATTTACGAGCGCCTAAAGCACGACGGGTTCCAATTTGCTTGGTACGTTTATTTATATTAAATAGCGTCAAACCAAAAATGCCCAGTGCGGTTACCAATACCAGTATGGTTATGAGCACAATTAACATACGCATCATCAATGTGTCTTCAGCCATGTATTCGGCTTTATCTTGGTCAAGGCCCCGAATTCGAATAATTACACGTTTGTTGTAATTTTCTAGCATCTCGTCTTCAATTCGTTTAGCAATATTTGCCCGCTCATTGGCTGCTGTGCGAACTAAAAAATTCCCCGAGATATTAGGATTTATATAAGGAATTAATGCGACATTATTTGGGCGGCTGTCTTTGAGCCATGGGCCTTTTGCATGCTTAATTACACCAATGACTTTCATTGGAATATCACCAAGGAATATTGTTTTTCCTAATCCATCTTCATCAGGAAATAGCTCATTTAATAATGCCTGTGTCACAATGGTAACATTGGCTCGCTGATCATTATCGTTAGTTACAACAACTTCGTCTTCTCTAAAATTGCGTCCAGCAATAAGTTCAACCCCAAGCGTGTTAATTGCATGATCATCTGTAAAAAAGTAAGCAGTTCTTGCAGAAAGCCCAGGCTCAGGGGCTGAGTTTATACTGAAGTCAGAAGAGCTACCACTTCCCGATAAGGGGATGTTGTTTATATAGGCGGCGTCTTTCACTGCGGGTAAAGCTCTTAACATCGCTTCATCAAGTTCAAATTGTTGGTGGCTTTTGACATCTTTGCCAAAGTGCATGACATGAAAAGCAAGTATTTCATCTTCGGGGTATCCTGTATCCTGATTAAGATAAGTCATTCTATCTTGAATAATAAACGCTGCGTTACTGACAATAGCAGTAGTAATAGCTATTTGGATAAGTAACAGCAGCGCACCAACTTTAGATCGACACAGTGCATGGAAAATAGGTTTAATTTCTAACATCATAGTGTTCGTCCTTATTGGCTTTTTAGGTAAATTGCAGGATTGGTTTTACATACCAGCCAAGCAGGGTAAAGCCCAGCTATTATGCAGGTGCTAATTGCAATGAGTGGGGCGCTCAATAACATGGTTAAATCCATGGTCGCTAAGCTTTCGTAGTAGCTATAGCTTTGGCGAACACCCAATAAGCCAAACTGGGCAAGGACAATACCAAGTAGCCCACCTAATAGTCCTAGCATGGCGACTTCGATAATATGTTGCATAAAAATCTGTCGCTTACTGGCTCCAAGTGCACGGCGTACACCGACTTCTGGAGCTCGACGTAAAAATTTTGCAAGTAATAAGCCGAGAATATTCGCCAAACATACAGCCAAAAACATAAAACTAAGTGCGACTAAAATTTTGTTATCTTCACTGACCACGTTGTTATAGGCCATCCACTGGTTAACATCTCGAATACTGTAAGCTAACTCTTTGCGATTAAAACGACCAAGCTTTTGTTGCTCTTGCATGTAGGCTAATAAATAATTTTCATAATCATTTTTTTGTTGTTCGTTAGTTAATTCAACCCAGAATTGAATCCACACCATTTCTGACTGTAACTTGGCACTAAAGCTTCTAACATCCTCATGTTTCCAACCATTGGTATTCCCCCAATTACCAAGCTGTTTTGCTTCAAGAAGACTAAATGGCATAAAAAGTTGTTCAGGGTCATTAAATGAACCATTATTTAAATCGTAGTATTTGATGGTTAATGGCCAGTTTCTAGTAACCCCAACCACTTCATAACTCGCATCATCAAGATAAATAATTTTACCCACTGAATTTTCGCCAGCAAAAAGCTTATTATTTAACTCTTCACTGATCACAACAACGGGAGCCGCGTTTTCTTCTTGCTGCTGAGACCATTTTTCACCATAGAGAAACTTAAGATCAAACATATTAAAAAATTCTGGGGTTGTTAGTCTTGCACTTTGGCTAAATGGTTTTACTGTGTCAGAATCTATGTAAACAGAGAATCCACTGCGCACCATTTTTAAACGCTTGCCACCTATTTCTGATTTATATAGGTTAGCAGCATCTTGATAAGTTAGTTGTTGCGGGAGGTTATCAGACGTCCACCAAGTGTGGCCATCATCCATTATTTGCAGCTGCACAGCATAGAGCTGGCTACTTTTATGCGCAATGGGATCCGCCGACATCATGTGATAAACGCTTAAACTGGTCATAGTGATGCCAATACCAATGGCAATCGCCAGTACCATTAAAAAGCTCACTAAAGGCGTGCGCTTGAAGCTGCGCCAACTTAAATCGAGGTAATGTAATAGCATGGCTTAGGCTCCAGCAACATTTTTAAGGTTTTGTGCACCTTGGTACAAGGTGAAATCGGCAAGTTGACCGTCGACAACTTGAATGTTCCGAGGGGCACGCCGAGCAAGCTCTGCATCATGGGTGACCATGACAATGGTTGCGCCATCACGATTTATTTGTTCAAGCAGCTCCATTACTTGACGAGCCATAAGGCTGTCGAGATTACCGGTTGGCTCATCGGCAAGTAAAAACCGTGGCTCGCCAGCAAGCGCGCGTGCTATGGCCACTCGTTGTTGCTGTCCGCCAGAGAGTTGCTGCGGCAAATGTTTTGCCCTAGAGGCAAGGCCAACTTGTTCTAAGCATTTTTCAATGCGACGTTTACGCTCTGCGGCTTTAATACCCCTATAACGTAGCGGTACTTCAATATTTTCATATAAGTTTAAGTCAGGTATTAAATTAAACCCTTGGAAGATAAAGCCTATTTTTTGATTTCGACAATCTGCACGTTGGTTATCGTTTAACTTACCGACATCAATTCCATCAAGTAAGTATTCACCTGCGGAGAAGGGCTCTAACATTCCAGCGATATTTAAAAAGGTCGTTTTTCCTGATCCGCTAGGGCCTGTTACAGCAATAAATTCGCCTTCATCAACGTGCAGATTAAAGTCACGTAATGCATGGGTTTGCACCATTTCAGTTTGATATACTTTACTTATATTATTCATCTTTAACATGCTTTTTCCTTTTATTATTTGGTTCTACGCGATTGTTAGCGAAGTAATAACGTGTGTGTGTGTTTGAAACTGTTATAGCTTGAGATAATCAATTCATCGCCAGCTTGAACCCCTGAAATTAACTCAACCGCATTAATGCTGGTTGCACCAATTGAAATATCAATGAGCTGAGCTGTATCACCGGTAATTTTATAAACCTGTGTGCCGCCTTGTTGTAAAAATGCCCCACGCTTAACCTGTAAAACATCGTCACGATTTTCTAATAAAATACGTGCGGTTAATCGTTGGTTTTGTCTGATGCCCGTCATGTCTTTGTTAAAACGTACACGCGTTGTGACTTCTCTATTATTGACTTCTGGTGAAATGGCAGAAAGGGTACCCATCACTTTGCTAGCGCCCATTGTTATCTCTACGTCCATACCTAAACCAAGCTCATTTGCATAACTTTCAGGGACTTGTAGTTCTGCTTCAAAATTACTCAAATCAACTAAAGTCATTAATGGTTGGCTTTGTGTTACCACTTCTCTTTGTTGAACTAGTAAGTTACCTACAATCCCTGACACAGTGGCTTTAATTGTTAAGTTATTAACTTTGCGAAGTAGATCATCGACAATCAGTTGTTGACGAGTGACATCTCGTTTAGCGGCCTGTAGTTCAAAAGAAAGTGTATCTTTGGACAATTCAACTTCTTGCTCTGCATGTTTATAAGAAAGTTTTGCACGGGCAAGCTCATCAATGGCTTTTTCATGATCAATTTGACTGATCACATTTTTTTGCATTGACAAAGTCGCTCTGCGATTTTCTCTATCGGCAGCGTTTAATTCTACTTGTGCTAGATCAAGCGCTTTATTTAAGCTTAATGATTGGCGGCGTGCCTCAAGGTGTTTACGTTGTAGCTCGCCCTCAAGACGAGCTAAAACAGACTGTTGCTGCTTTAATTCGTTTGTGAGCTCGGGGCTCTCAACCATGGCTATTACATCATTCAGTTTGACTGAGTCACCAGCATTTACCTTCAATGAAACAAAGCCTCGTTCAGGGCTGTAAACTTTTGGTGCTCTGGCGGCTACAATTTTACCGCTGGCTGCAACATCACGTATTAGTGATTGGCGCACCACTGTGGCTATTTGTAGGCTTACTCTATCAACCGAGATAGTACCTTCTTGATCAGTATTGAATAATGCATATACACATAGAGCAACTAAGCCCACAGTAAATATAAACAGCCATATGTTTTTTTTAAAATTTATAGGTCGTGAGATTTGCGTGTCTTGCCCGCTAGTGTCTTTAATCATTATTTGTTCTCTTTGCTTAGTGTTTTTCAAACACAGTAATCATTAGCGAGGCAATAAACAGAATAATTGGTGAAATTAAAAATAAGCCAATAGTAAACATTCAAATGCCCTCAAAATTTATATAGTTATGGGATATTCGAATAGCGTGCCATTTTTTATCTTGTTGAATTTAATTACTTTTTATTTTTAAACTTTCTTTTTATGTGTCCGCGGACATAAAAAGTGTCCGCTGCGGGCACTTTTTTGATTTGGCTGTGGGGTGAGATTACCTCAACGTAAAGCAAAGAAAGTTGTTAATTAATGCATAGCATAAGACTAACGTGCAAATTCATTGAATAAACTATGTGCTAATAGAAGTCGATGTAATTAAATGTCATGTTTAGATGTATTACGAATAAAGCAAAAATGATGGAATGATATCTGGTGAATAGTTATTCATTTCAAGCCTCCTTTACGTTTACGTAAACTGCCTGTTGTGAGGGGGTTTTATTTACAAGTTCTTAAAAATAACACCGGTGTCATTAAAGTTTTCGATCCAATATCTACTCAAATGTTAATATTTAGCATTATTTTATGATTTTTAATGAAGTTGAAATATATTCAATATAATGAATATGTATTCAGAAAGATATTGACTCAGGTTAGGAATAACGCTAATTTTGATCGTCTGTTAGCAAATCGTCGAGCCGTTCATCCACGTTAACAGTGCAGCAAGGGGAGGGGTCCATGTTATATGACTCAAAACTAGAAAAAGATAATTGTGGCTTTGGCTTAATAGCCCAAGTTAATAACCAAGCGAGTCACCGACTCATCCGTACGGCGATCACCGGTTTAGATCGCATGCAGCACCGCGGCGGTATATCTGCTGATGGTAAAACGGGTGATGGTTGTGGCTTGTTACTTCAAAAACCAGACAGCTTCTTTCGTGCTATTGCTGCTGAAAATAATTGGCATTTAGGTAAAAATTACGCCGTTGGGATGATTTTCCTCAATGCTGATCCGGTATTAGCACAAGCAGCTAAAGATGTTTTAAGCGAAGAACTAGAAAAAGAAACGCTTAATATTTTAGGTTGGCGTGTTGTCCCTACCGATCCATCAATGTTAGGACCTATAGCCCTAAAGCAATTGCCTGGGTTTGAACAAATTTTTATTAGTGCGCCTGAAGGGTGGCGTTCTAAAGATTTAGAGCGACGTTTATATGTTGCACGTCGTCGTGCAGAAAAGCGCTTGATGGATGATGAATCATTTTATATTGCGAGCTTATCTGGGCTAGTCACCATCTATAAAGGCTTAATGATGCCTGCGGACTTGCCAAATTTTTATCTCGATCTTGCTGATATTCGCATGACCAGTGCTATTTGTGTTTTTCATCAACGCTTCTCTACAAACACACAGCCTCGCTGGCCTTTAGCGCAACCATTTCGTTATTTAGCGCACAATGGTGAAATTAATACTATTGAAGGTAACCGCCAGTGGGCCCGTGCACGCTCTTATAAATTTGCTTCGCCGCTTATTCCTGATTTACAAAGTGCAGCGCCGTTTGTTAATGAAACAGGGTCTGACTCATCAAGTCTGGATAACATGCTAGAGCTATTTTTAGCCGGTGGTATGGATTTATTCCGTGCTATGCGTATGTTAGTGCCGCCAGCATGGCAAAAAAACCGTGCTATGGATGACGACTTACGTGCATTCTATGATTTTAATTCTATGCATATGGAACCGTGGGATGGCCCTGCAGGGATTGTTATGTCGGATGGTCGTTTTGCTGCCTGTAACTTAGACCGTAATGGCCTGCGCCCTGCGCGTTATATCATTACTCAAGATGGCTTTATTACTTTAGCCTCTGAAGTGGGTATATGGGATTACACCGCTGACGAAGTGGTCGAAAAAGGACGTGTTGGCCCGGGCGAACTCCTCGTTATTGATACTAAATTGGGTAAAATTTGGCATTCAGATGAAATTGACCAAGATTTAAAATCACGCCACCCTTATAAGTCGTGGTTAGAAGAAAACGTTAAACGATTAACGCCTTTTGAAGCACTTACCGAGCAAGATGCGGGCAATCGCTCATTTGATGATGAAACCCTAGTCAAATACCAAAAGATGTTTGGCTATACTAACGAAGAGCTAGACAGCGTCATTCGTGTCATGGGTGAAAATGGGCAAGAAGCCACTGGCTCAATGGGTGACGATACGCCGTTTGCCGTTCTGAGTGAAGGGCACCGTTCACTTTATGATTATTTCCGTCAAAAGTTTGCTCAGGTTACTAATCCGCCAATTGATCCGTTACGTGAAAACCATGTAATGTCGCTTGCAACGTGTATTGGCAGTGAGCAAAACGTATTTAATGAAACAACAGGGCACGCTAAACGCCTGCAATTTGATACGCCTATTTTAATGTACGCTGATATGCAGCAGCTACTTAACGCCGATGAAGCGCACTACAGCTATTGTAAGATTGATATTACTTACACCGTAGAAGAAGGCCTTGAGAATGCGGTTAAGCGCATCTGTGATGAAGCACAAGCAAAAGCCGCATCTGGCTGCATTATGCTGGTATTAACGGATCGTAACTTTGATGACAATCAATTACCTATCCCTGCTGCTATGGCGGTGGGTGCGGTACAAAAACGCTTGGTAGATAATAACTTACGCTGTGAGTCAAATATTATTATTGAAACTGGCAGCGTTCGCGATGCGCATCAATTTGCGGTACTACTTGGATTTGGTGCAACCGCAATTTACCCGTATTTAGCGTACGAGTCACTTGTGGCTATGAGCGATACCAAGGTAATTAATAAGTCATACTGTGAAGTTACACTGGCTTATCGTCAAGCAATCAATAAAGGCTTGTACAAAATCATGTCTAAAATGGGCATTAGTACCGTGGCTTCATATCGTTGTTCAATGCTGTTTGAAGCAGTTGGTCTATCGGACGCTATTGTTGAGATGTGTTTTAAAGGCGTGGCGAGTCGTATTAAAGGGGCGTGTTTTAGCGACTTTGATGACGATCAGCAAAGCTTGCATAAACTGGCGCTTAGTAAACGTAAATTATTAAGCCATGGTGGCTTGTTTAAATACGTTCACGGCGGCGAGTACCATGCTTACAACCCTGATGTGATTCAAACGTTACAAAAAGCAGTACGTAGCGGCGAGTACAGTGATTACAGCGAATACGCAAAGCTAGTTAATCACCGTCCAGTCGCGACTCTGCGTGATATGTTGGCTCTAAAACTGCCAGAAAAGGGTATAAGCATTGATGAGGTAGAGCCTGCCACTGAGCTTTATAAACGGTTTGACTCAGCCGCCATGAGTATTGGTGCATTATCGCCAGAAGCGCATGAAGCACTCGCAATTGCCATGAATCGTTTAGGTGGCTGCTCAAATTCTGGTGAAGGTGGCGAAGATAAGCTGCGTTACGGTACAGAAAAAAATTCACGTATTAAACAAGTAGCTTCGGGTCGATTTGGTGTCACCCCACATTACTTACGTAGCGCTGATGTTATTCAAATAAAAGTGGCACAAGGCGCTAAACCTGGGGAAGGCGGACAATTACCTGGTGAAAAAGTCACTCCCTATATTGCCAAGCTTCGTTACTCGGTACCGGGTGTGACACTTATTTCACCTCCGCCGCATCACGATATTTATTCTATCGAAGATTTAGCCCAGCTGATTTTTGACTTAAAACAAGTAAACCCGAATGCATTGATTTCAGTAAAACTGGTATCTGAACCGGGTGTTGGTACAATTGCAACCGGTGTAGCAAAAGCGTATGCCGACTTAATTACCATTTCAGGCTATGACGGCGGCACAGGTGCAAGTCCATTAACCTCGGTTAAATACGCTGGCAGCCCATGGGAGTTGGGACTTGCTGAAACACAGCAAGCATTGGTAGAAAATGGCCTTCGCCATCGTATTCGCCTGCAAACAGATGGTGGTTTAAAAACCGGCCTTGATATCATCAAAGCGGCCATTTTAGGCGCCGAAAGTTTTGGCTTTGGCACAGGGCCTATGGTTGCATTAGGCTGTAAATACTTACGAATCTGTCACTTAAATAACTGTGCGACAGGTGTGGCAACACAAGACGAAACATTACGTCAAAAGCATTATCATGGTCTGCCAGAAATGGCGATGAACTACTTTAAGTTTATTGCTCAAGAAGCGCGTGAAATTATGGCAAGTTTAGGGGTTGCAAACCTAACCGATTTAATTGGTCGCTTAGACTTACTCGAAGCCATTGAAGGCAAAACAGCGAAGCAGCAAAAAATAGATTTATCAGCGGTTATCGCTCAGCCAAATAACCCAACAGGTGAAACACTGTTTTGCAGTGCACCAAATAGCTCGCATTATTTAGGTGAGTTAAATGAGAGCTTACTAGGCAAGGCACAAGAGGCAATAGATAACTCAAGCGGCATTTCATTAGTAAGTCGTATTTGTAATACCGACAGATCAGTAGGTGCCATGCTTTCTGGGTATATTGCTGATAAACACGGTAATCAAGGCATGGCCGCAGATCCGGTAGTTATTGAATTACATGGTACAGCTGGTCAGTCATTCGGTGTATGGAATGCCGGTGGCCTTGAAATGACTTTGGTTGGCGATGCTAACGATTACGTTGGTAAAGGCATGGCTGGCGGTAAGCTAGTTATTCGCCCACCATTGGGTTCGTCATTTGAAAGTCATAAAGCAACAATTATTGGCAATACCTGTTTATATGGTGCAACCGGCGGTAAATTGTTTGCAGCAGGATGTGCAGGCGAGCGTTTTGCTGTACGTAACTCAGGCGTGCAAGCTGTTGTTGAGGGCGTAGGTGATAACGGTTGTGAATACATGACCGGTGGCGTTGTGTGTGTACTTGGTAATGTAGGAGTGAACTTTGGTGCAGGTATGACCGGTGGTTTCGCTTACATTTTAGATGAACGAGGTGATTTTGAGAAACGCATTAACCCAGAGTTGGTTGAAGTGGTTACTTTAGATGACTTAAGTTCACATCAAGAGCATTTACGCGGCTTAATTGCTGATCATTTAGAGCTAACAGGCTCATGCAGAGCAGAAACTATTTTAGCTAACTTTGAACTTTATTTACCGATGTTCAAATTAGTAAAACCTAAATCAAGTGACGTAAAAAGTTTACTCGGGCACCGCGCTCGCAGTAGCGCCGAACTACGTGTTCAGGCGCAATAAGGGGGCAGTATGAGCGAAAATGTATATCAATTTATAGACGTGCAGCGTGTAGATCCACGCAAAAAACCAATCTCGTCGCGTAAAAAATCGTTCGTAGAAATTTATGAACCCTTTTCAGAAAATCAGGTTAATTCACAAGCGGATCGTTGCCTTGATTGTGGTAACCCTTATTGTGAGTGGAAATGTCCAGTACATAATTATATTCCACAATGGTTAAAACTGATCCGTACAGGGCGCATTTTAGAGGCCGCTGAGCTATCGCACCGTACTAACAGTTTGCCAGAAGTGTGTGGTCGAGTATGCCCGCAAGACCGCTTATGCGAAGGCTCATGTACATTAGATGAAGAGTTTGGTGCAGTAACAATCGGTAATATTGAAAAATACATCACCGACACCGCGTTTAAAATGGGCTGGAAACCAGACATGTCCTATGTGACATGGACTGATAAAAAAGTTGCCATTATTGGCGCAGGGCCTGCAGGCCTGGGCTGTGCAGATATCTTAGTGCGTAATGGCGTAAAGCCTGTGGTATTTGACCGTCACCCTGAAATTGGTGGGCTGTTAACCTTTGGTATTCCTTCTTTTAAATTAGAAAAAGAAGTCATGCAAAAACGTCGCGAAATATTTACCGAAATGGGTGTTGAATTCAAGCTTAATGTCGAAGTAGGTAAAGACATTAGCATGGATGAAATACTTAATGAGTATGACGCTGTATTTTTGGGCGTGGGGACTTATCAGAGTATGCGAGCGGGGCTTGAGAACGAAGATGCACCGGGAGTACATGATGCCCTGCCATTTTTAATTGGTAACACTAATCGTGTTATGGGTTACGATGAGTCTAAACAAGCTTGCATTGATATGGCAAACCAAAAAGTAGTGGTACTAGGTGGTGGTGATACAGCAATGGACTGTGTGCGTACCTCTATTCGTCATAACGCGTTAAAAGTAACGTGTGCTTATCGTCGTGATGAAGAGAACATGCCTGGTTCAAAACGCGAAGTAAAAAATGCCAAAGAAGAGGGCGTCATTTTTACTTATAACGTTCAGCCTAAAGGGATTGTGCTTGATGACAAAGGTGCTGTAGCCGGTGTTAAAATGGTAAAAACTCAGCTTGGCGAGGCAGATGAAAACGGCCGCCGTCGCGCTGAGGAAGTACCGGGTTCAGAGCATATTATTGAAGCCACACAAGTGATTATGGCATTTGGTTTTAAGCCACATAAAATGGATTGGCTAGAGCAGTACGACGTAGAAATTAACCACTGGGGTGGTATTAATGCACCCGAGCAAGGTGAATTTACACATCAAACCACTAATCCTAAAATATTTGCTGGTGGCGATATTGTTCGTGGTTCAGACTTAGTGGTCACCGCTATATTTGAGGGGCGTAACGCTGCAGAAGGCATTATGGATTATTTAAAAGTGTAAATAATGCTTTTGTTAGAATGGAGTCAAAAGCAAACCTTCGGGTTTGCTTTTTTTATTTCCTCAGTTTTACAAACAAAGGTAAATATTTATGGTTCCATAGTCGGTGTTTAAGGTCTACAAAAAGGGACGTAGGTTTTGACCTAGCTATTTACAATTATAAGATTTTACAAATAAAAAAGCCCGCAATACATAGATTGTGGGCTTTTTTTTAAACGCACTGTTAGTTAATCCATCGAGAAGTGATCTAGGCTCGGTTTCACTCTGGCTTGTCGGCGTTTCACACTTTTATAGCAAATAACGTTACAAACAAGCTGTAGGCCAATAACTAACCAACTTAGTGTTATTAAGCCACTAATAGCTGTGCTGCTAAAAACTAACATAACAGCAATAACAATATGTACAATTAATGCCACATTTAAAAAACGATATAAGCTCTGCTTAAATTGTGTATGTTTAAACTTACTAAAAACAGCCAAAAGTATACTGACAATCAGTAGCAGCCAGTTAATTGCTAAGCCAAAATAAATGACCGTCGTTTGCATTAATGTATCCTCACCGTATCAAGGTAACGCACTATAAAGCGATTCACTTTATCCGTGCGCTTTTATAAGCTCTTTTGCATTTGCTTTAGCTGTTTTGCTAATGTTATCACCACCCAGTAATCGAGCAATCTCATTTACTCGACCATCTTTATTCAATGCCAGCATATGCGTAAATGTTTCACCGTCTGCAATTTCCTTGGCAACAAAAAACTGCTGATGAGCGCTACTGGCCACTTGCGGTAAATGGGTCACACAAATTACTTGCGTAGACTTACCTAGTTGGCGCAGTAGTTTACCAACAGCAGCAGCTGTTGGGCCAGAAATACCAACATCCACTTCATCAAAAATAAGCGTAGGGGTCGTGACTTTTTGCGCAATAATAACCTGAATAGCTAAACTAATTCGTGATAACTCGCCACCCGAGGCTACTTTTGCTAAAGGTTGCAATGGTTGCCCTGGGTTTGTTGATACTAAAAACGAAACATTATCAAAGCCTAAGCTATTTGGAGCGCGATCGTTTTGTGCAGTCAATGCTATTTCAAATACGCCATTTTCCATAGATAGATTAGCCATGCTTTCGCTGATCAATCCATTTAATGTATTCGCATACTGGTGGCGACTTGCACTTAATTGTTCACTGGCGTTTTGATAATCCTCAAGGGCATGTTCAATTTCACCTTCAAGTTGCTCAAGACGTGAGCTGTTATTACTTATCGACTCAAGCTCTTGTGCAATAGTTTGATGAAATCCAACGAGCTCTTGGGGTTTTATATGGTGTTTTCTGGCTAAGTCCATTGCACCACTGAGTCTGTTTTCTACTTCAGTTAATCGCTGAGGATCCAAGTCGGCTTGTTCAGTGTAATTACGAACTTCTCGGCTTGCTTCTTCAACTTGAACAGCGGCTTCTGATAATAATGTTGCCACACTGGCTAAGCTTTCATCATACTGTGCAAGTTCAGTAAATTGTTGGGCGCTGTGCTGTAAAATGGAACACGTATTTTGTTCATCATTTTCATATAAATGCTGCAACTCGCGCTGGCAGACTTGCAATATAGTTTGGCTATTGCTGAGTTTATAATGTTCGGCTTCTATTTGCTCAAATTCATCTGCCTGCAATGCAAATTCATCAAGCTCTGCGACTTGATACTCCAATAGTTGCTTTTGTGCGGCTTGTTGCTGCTGCTGTTGTTCTAGCTGTTTAAATTCTTTTTGTAAGTCAGCAAATTGTTTATAACGCTGGCTTACAGCATTAACAAGATTATGATGGCCTGCATATGCATCGAGTAATTGTAGCTGATGCTCTGCCTTTAATAGGTGCTGGTGCGCATGTTGACCATGAATAGAAATTAAATATTGGCCTAGCTCTTTTAGTTGTGCAGCGGTAACTGGGCTGCCATTAATGTAGCTTTTACTGCGACCATTTTTACAAACAACTCGACGAAGTAAACATTCGTTGTCGTCGTTATTAAGCATGTTCTCTTCTAAAAAAGCATGAGCGAGTGGTAAATTGCTTAAATCAAATTGTGCACTTACCTCTGCTTTATCAGTACCTGGGCGCACAGCAGACGCTTCTGCTCGCTCTCCAAGACACAATGATAATGCATCAATGGCGATTGATTTACCTGCTCCCGTTTCACCGGTGATAGCGGTCATACCCGAATGCCATTCTGTGCTTAAATTACTTACGATTGCAAAATTTTTAATTTCTAAACCAATTAACATACTGTTCATCCATCCAGTGAATTAACTGTTAATTTATACAGTGTTTTGGTTTTTTGCAAATTAAATTTCTATATTTTAAGCAAGGCTGGACTCAATTAATGTTTTTTTTTCTTCATCAATAGGGAGGTTTTCATCGTTAAGGTCAATACTATCAACTGGTTGCGCTATGTCTTCAGTTTTTAACTTTAAAATTAGCGTAGGAAGGACTTCTTGATAAAAGTTTTTATTATATAAAATACCTTGAGCTGGTAACTCTGCTATAAAATATTGAGTGGTATCGGAAAAAGCTTGGCTGTTATTATTTTTATAGGTTTTTATTAGTTCTTCGTTAAGTATATTAATAAGTAAATCGCATAGCGACTCTAGCTTATTTAAATTTTCATCAGTGTGTGGCTGTACTACAAAAAAATTACTGACAACGGCTTGAATTCGAGGAAGGTGTTTAGCGCTAATGACTTTTGCATCAAGTAACTCGTTAAGTTTTATTTTTAAACGTGATTGAGTACTTGCAACGCGCTCGTTAAACAGCTTTTTCTTTGCTTCAATAGTCTTTTTACGATTACTTTCAATGAGTAAGTAACTGCCAAGTAAAGTAATTAACAATAATAAAGCAAGAAATACTACATAAGTCATTGCTACAATTTCCTGATGGTGATGATTAATAATCTAGCCCGATATTTTGCTCTAAAGTTGCATGTTTGGCAATAACTGAGAGATTGTTTATCTATTGGGGTGAAACAAACATGCGCACTCAAAGAGACTCAGCCTTACCTACCTGTTTAGAGGCAAGGGATATGAGCATGCGTAGTAGTTTTAATCGCTTTTTACTTTGCCCACTCGATTAACTATCTCTTGCTGCGATTACATCGCCCCTCAATTAAACAACTCTCAGTCCTAAAAGCTCAACCGTTTTTAGTATAAACGGCTACCCCAGTTTAACTTCTTACGAAGCACATTATAATAAGAGTAATTTTTTGGGTGAATTAATCGTAATTTTCTATCTGCTTTGCGAATAACGACCTCATCACCGGGTAATACGGCAAGTACAACATGGCTGTCGCAACTTACCTGTAAGCTATCGGTATTTTCTAAACTAAGCTTTAAACGTACTTCGTTATCGGCATCTACCACTAAAGGGCGGCTTGATAAAGTATGCGGGAACATAGGAACCAATGACATGGCGTTGAGTTCTGGGGTTAAAATAGGGCCGCCGCCCGATAAAGAGTAGGCTGTTGAACCTGTTGGAGTCGATACAATTAACCCATCAGAGCGTTGTGAGAATACAAAATCATCGTTAATAAATGCTTCAAACTCAATCATGTGTGCTACTTTATCAGCATGAAGCACCGCTTCGTTTACTGCCGAATTAGCGCTTTTAAGTTCGTTATGACGGTACACTTCTACTTCTAATAAAAAACGTTTTTCTTCAATGTAATCGCCACTGAGTACTTGTTCTAAACTGCCTTCAAATCCTTCTGGATTTAAATCGGTTAAAAAGCCTAAATTGCCTCTGTTTACACCGATTACCGCAATATCAAAACGAGCGAGTACTCTTGCAGCGCCAAGCATATTGCCATCACCACCAACCACAATGGCTAAATCGGCGCGCGCTCCCAAATCAACGAGTTTTACGAGCTTGTCCTCAGGTACATCACTAAGTTGACCTCCCGTGCGTTTTTCAACAATCACCTCAAAGCCTAAAGCTAATAAAAACGTATGTAATCGTTGTAACGTAGCGGCTGCATTAGGATGATTTGGCTTACCAATCAAGCCAATAGTGTTAAAGGGAGAGTCCATAATAAATACACTGAAAGTTTCGGTATTGGTAGAGTAACCTAAAACAGAAGTGTTTGAAAACACAGATCTTAGGGTCTGTTGTCCTTTCAATGCGAAACAGACACTGACTGAAGGGTTTTGACTAGAGGCGATTAACTTTTTGTTATTCGGTTTTCACTTCGGCCACTAGGTTACAAAGCTCGTATCGCGATTAAATCGCCCCTAGTTTGAACAAATTTTAATCCGCAAAAATAACAGAGCTTAATAGTGACTAATTGATTTAATTAATTCACTGTAAAATTTAGATTTATTAAATTTCTTATACTTGAAATAATAATACCTAGCCCCGATATAACAGTCATGCGTAAAGATGTAGATAACATGAAACTAAATCCTCGAGACCAGCAAATTTTTGCCGCTGTTATGAGCCTGTACTGTAATGGTGATGGCTTACCTGTGCCTTCAACAAAAATTGCAAAACAAAAAGGTATGGCGGTGTGTTCTGCCACTGTTCGCAACGCGATGGCACGCCTTGAAAAAATAGGCTTATTGTATTCACCACATACATCTGCTGGGCGAGTCCCTACCAATGATGGCTTTGACTATTGGTTTGATGAGTTTTTTACTTTGGATGCTATTGCTAATTACTGGCAGCCTGAGCAGGCTGAGTTAGTCGAATTGGCACATGGCTTGAGTCAACGTTACCAAGTATGCTGTTGTGTGGGGCTACCTCAAGTTAGAACTCAACAGGTATTTAGAGTAGAAGTGCTAGACTTTGACGCTAATAACTGGCTTATCTTACTTTTAGACAGAGCAGGGCAAAGCCATAATATTTGCATTAACAAGCCTGATGATCCCAGTGACGGCCAACGCTACGAGTTTGCCACTTGGCTTAACACTGTATTTAGCCAGCAAACGCTCATTGAAGGGCTATACAGAATGCAGGCAATGGCAAATACGGCACCGCGTAATTGTCATGACTCTTTAACTCAATGGACGCGTGAACTAAGCCAAAAATTAGGTTCAGATAACAGTATTGTGGTGGGCGAAAACTACCTTTATAAAAAAATAGATTGTGAGCAAAGTCTTAATATTGGTGTTTCATTTTTAAATTTTGTGGAAGATAAGCTCGCATTTAAAAATGGGGTCTCTATTCTCAGTGCTGAAAACTTACCTTTTAGCACCTGTGATGATCTCATTGTGATCACTGTGCCGTACTTTCAAAATCAGGAATATCAAAGTCGTTTTTGTGTTATTTGTCCGAAATCAGCGCAATTAGAGAAAATAATCCAAGAATTTAAATTATTAGAGCCATCGGGCTCTTGAATCTTTTTATTCAATCCCCATAATTACCGCAGTTGTAAAGAATTGGAGCGTATATTTTATGTCTGAGCAGACACAAAACCCAGAGCAAGAAGTAGAATTGAACGAAGAAGTGGCGCAAATGGAAGCCGACGTTGAGGCTGCAGTAGAAGCAGCAGAACAACACGCCGAGCAAGAGCAAAGCCCTGAAGCAGAAATTGCAATGTTATATGCTGAGTTAGAAGCGGCAAAACAAACTATTGCAGATCAGAAAGATAGCGTCGTTCGCGCTGCTGCTGACGTTGACAATATGCGTCGTCGTGCTGCACAAGATGTTGAGAAAGCACACAAATTTGCACTTGAAAAATTTGCTAATGAATTACTCCCTGTTATAGATAACTTAGAGCGTGCTATTGAGTTCTCTGATAAAGAAAATGAAACGCTTAAGCCTTTGTTAGAAGGTATTGATATGACAGTAAAAAGCTTTAACGATGCAGTGGCTAAATTTGGCGTTGAAATTGTAAACCCACAAGGTGAGCAGTTTAACCCAGATTTTCATCAAGCAATGTCGATTCAGCCAAGTAATGATGTGACGCCTAATACTGTGTTAGCAGTAATGCAAAAAGGTTACACATTAAACGGTCGTTTATTACGTCCTGCAATGGTTATGGTATCTAAAGCAGCTGATGCTTAATTAAGTATACAATTAAAAAATGCCTCATTATGAGGCATTTTTTTTGTCTTTAAAATAATGAACTAACTGCACTAGGATAGTGAGTACAACTGCGCTGAACATTAAACTTGAAAATGGAACTGCACTTTTTGCATGCATTACCGCTAATATAGGGCCTACTAATGCGCCACTACCAAAACGTAAGGTGCCAATAACCGCCGTTGCAGTCCCTGTATTTTGCTCAAATTTCATCAAAATCAATGAATCTGCGTTACTTGCTATTATACCTAGGCTCATCATCAACGGAGCAATAGCCGCAACAATAAAGTAAAGTGACAAGTTTAATACGCTAAAGCTAAGTAATGCTGCGCCAGAGATAAGGCCACACATTAAGCCATAATAAAGCATTTTGCGTGAGCCAATACGTGGCACTACGCGAGTATTTAAAAAATTACCAAACATCAACGCCATTACATTAAAAGCGAATAACAGGCCAAACAATTGTTCTGATACTTTAAATAGGTCGAGGTAAATATAAGGGACGGACGTTAAAAAGCAAAAAAAGCCAAACGACACAAACATCGAGCTTAAAATATCGGCGCGGGCGTGCGTATTACTTAATACCACTTTATAACTTGAGAAGAATAATGCTAATCCTTTTCGCTCATTTTTAAATATTGGAATATCGATTAAATAACGTTGCACAAAGAGTAAAATAACAAAGCTATAGGTCGCTAAAACAATAAAAATAGTCGACCATACCGAAAAGCCTAAAATAACCGAGCCGATAGAGGGGGCAAGTAAAGGCGCTATCATCATAATCATAGACACGTAAGACATACCTTTAGCAGTATTTTTTTGATATATATGCCTAATGATCCCAGGGACGACAACCGTAGCGGCCGCGCCTGTAAATGCCTGTACAGCTCTTAACAGCCAAAAAGTATGCACTTCAGTGGTAAATGCTAACGCCAGTGAACTTAAGCCAAATAAACTGAGACCTATCCGTGCCAGTTTACGCCTGCCAATTTGATCCGCTATAGGACCAAAAAATAACATGCCCAATGCATAACCCGCTAAGTATATGCTCAACGATATTTGAACATTTGGCATGCTGGTATTGAGATCATTGGCAATCACCAGCATCGCCGGTAAATACATATCAATGGCTAAAGGCGTGATCGCGACAATACTGGCTAATAAAGGCAATAAAATGCGGGTGTTAAAAGAAGAAGCCGAAGCACTCATTTAAAAACTCAAAACAACGAATATAGGCCCAGCATTATAGCAGGGCAATAGCCTTGGATAAACTTAGTTTGCCTGCTAACTTAATTGTTTAATTGCAAAAAGCAAAGATTTTAAACTAACACCGCGTTTGGTATTCTATACTTAGTAACAAACTTTTTTAGGGTAACACAATGAAAAAATTGGTTTTGGTAGTTCTAGCCAGTGCAGTATTAGCAGGTTGTAAAACATCACCAACTGGGCGCACGCAAATTGCGCTTTACTCAGATCAGCAAATGACTCAAATGGGCACTGCCAGTTTTGCAGAGATGAAAAAAACGCAGCCGGTAAATAAAGATCCAAAAGTAAACAGTTACGTCAATTGCATTGCTGAAAAAGTAGTGGCCGTGCTACCTACAGAATATGCATCTCAAAATTGGGAAGTGGTGGTATTTGAAGATGAATCTGCAAACGCCTTTGCATTGCCTGGCGGTTATATTGGTGTACATACGGGGCTCTTAAAAATAGCCACAAATCAAGATCAGGTTGCCACTGTTTTAGGCCATGAAGTTGGACACGTGATTGCTGAGCATTCAAATGAACGGGTCTCACAAAGTTCTATTTTACAAACGGGTATGCAGCTGGGCAATGCGGCGCTTGAAATGGGTAACGTGCAATACCGTAATGAAATTATGCAAGGCCTTGGTTTAGGCGCTCAATATGGTGTGGTTTTACCCTTTAGTCGCTCACACGAGTCAGAGGCGGATACAATTGGTTTAGATCTTATGGCGCAAGCAGGGTTTAACCCTAAAGAGTCTGTAACACTTTGGCAAAATATGAGCCAAGCGGGCAGTGGAGCTACGCCAGAGTTTTTATCAACTCACCCAGCACCAACGAGCCGTATTGCAAATTTACAATCGCAAATGAGTAAAGCGCTTAGCGAGCAAAAAACAGCTAAAGCACAAGGTAAAAATCCGCAGTGTAGGTTGTGATTTAAATAGTCGTTAGACAATTAAAAAAGCCTGTAGATTTAAACTGACAGGCTTTTCAATTATCATGTTACTAGAACCTAGAACGTCCACTCTAAGTGGACTTGCGGCACGGATTCACTAACATCAGTACCAAATTTATTGTGCCAGTATTGCCATTCCATACCTAACAGTAAGGTATTTTCTTTCATTTCTAGCGCATGTCCCATATCCCATACAATAATAGGTTGGGCTAAAAACCAAGCACGCACATCGTTACCAAACTCATCTTTGCGTTCAGCAATGTACTCTGCATGGCCTTTTACGTTAAACTTTTGCGAGCCAATCATGAACGGGTAATCAAAGGCTACATCAAACATCCAGCTGTTAGTCTCAATGGGTGCACCGCCTTTTGCAACGCCTTCGCTATCATCAATGTATGCACTGATAAGGGTTGAAAAGAAATTAAAACCAGGCACATCCCAGCTTAATTTTACGCCTGGTAAATATTTAACTACTTTGGCATCGCCAGCAGCATTAATACCCATGGTTAGGCCAACATCAACAAGCGCCCCTGACGCTACTTTTTCGTCCATTACAGCAGATAAGCTAAGGGTAGAGTAACCTTCAAAGTAAAAGTCTTGATCTTGAAAGCCATCATCGTTGCTGTCGGTACTGTAATCAATAAAGAAAAAGTTATCGCCATAATCATGCCCAGAAGCATGCTCAATTGAGTACACCGTGGTATTAGATTTTTGTTCAGTAAATGGGTTTTTGTGGTTGCCGTTATTAATATGAAGCGCCGTATTGCTCCAATTAGCAGCGGTAGCTGTTGAACTTAAGGCACACGCACTTAGTGCAACGAGAGGAAGTAAGTTTTTAATTTTCATAACCATATTTTATGTGACACGCTGAATATCACATTATAGCAAACACGGTTAATTTGTTAATTATTTATTGTGATAAACAGTGCATTAGCACGCAGCTAATACACTGTAAAAAGGGAGATTATGCTTTATTGCGGCGCAAACAAATAACAGCAATAGCAGTAAAGGCTAAAATAAAGCAGTAGTAAGATGAGGTTGAAACATCCCACGGGCTAATTTTAAATGTAGCACCAAGTAATAATGCTTGCGCGCCATAAGGCAAAGACCCTTGGGTTACACAGGCAAAAATATCTAATAAACTGGCAGAGCGTTTACCACTAATTTCGCCATCATCAGCCAGTTTTTTAGCAATAGGGCCTGTCACAATAATAGACACGGTATTATTGGCAATACACATATTACTGGTGACAACTAATGCCGCGATCCCTAACTGATCGGCTACTTTACGGTGCCATTTGGCAATGACTTTAGTAATAGCTTGAATTTTTTGAGCGATGTAGTCGAGGCCGCCATTAATACGAATAAACTCAGAGAGGCCACCAATAAACATAGACAGTAAAAATATTTCCTGCATTTCACTAAAGCCTTTGTAAATATCTTTTACAAAGCTTGCACCTTCATAGCTGCCGGTAAAGCCCATTAATGCGGCAAACACAATACCGCTTAACAGCACGACAAACACATTAAAGCCCATTACCGCCAGGACTAAAATAAAGGCATACGGAAGTACTAATAAAATATCGTAGTCTTTGGTATCAACTACTTGTGCTGCAGGCGTTAAAAATAATAGCAATGCAATAGTGAGTATGGCGGCCGGAACAGCAATTTTAAGGTTTTCTTTAAACTTATCTTTCATTTCACAGCCTTGCGTGCGGGTAGCAGCAATCGTGGTGTCAGAAATTATTGATAAGTTATCACCAAACATAGCACCAGATACAATGGTACCGGCCATTAAAGCAGGATCAATTCCTGTTTTAATAGATACCGCATAGGCAATTGGGCCAATAGCACCAATAGTTCCCATTGATGTGCCCATAGCAGTAGAAATAACCGCCGCTATTAAAAATAAACCAGGTAGTAGTAACGAAGGGGGAATAAGTGAAAGTCCGGCATTAACAACCGCATCCACACCGCCGGTAGCACCAGCAACCGCCGAAAAAGCACCCGCTAGTAAGTAAATAAGACACATGGTAATAATATTGTTATTACCTACGCCCTTTATAAAGGTTTCTACGCTTTGGTTGATGCTGGTTTTATTTAAAATAAAGGCTAAAACAATCGCGGGTAAAATAGCGACTGGTGCTGGGAGTTGATAAAACGCGTAATCAACCCCTTGAGATTGTAAATATAAGCCTGAGCCTAAAAAAATAGCAACAAAGGTGAGTAGGGGAAGCAAAGAAAATCTTGCTTTATTTTTATCAAATGATGGCTGCATCATAATCCTCGTTAATTATTCATAGCAATCGAAGTCGATTGATATATTAAACAGCCAAAGCATCCCTCTTTTAGCTGAATTTAGTTGTTTGTTTTACTATCTAACCAGATAAGTAATCCAACAGCGCCCGCAAGCCAAAGACCAAATCGGCGCAAAAAAAGAAGTTTAAATGTATAGATGGCTAAATGCAAAGACTATCTGTTATTATTATGAGGGTCTGTTGATCTTTCAAGGTTAAATTTGCAGCAGTCTGTTTGGTATTTAGGCAAGGCAGAGCCTATGTGGTGTGGTTGTTCCCCATAAATAGGCGATAACGCATCATCAATGCCAAACAGGCGCTGCCCGAAGGGTTCTGCCTAGGGGCGATTTACTCTTTGTTGCTCGGTTTTTACTTAGCCCACTAGGTTACAAACCTCGCGCCACGATTAAACCGCTCCTAGTTTGAACAAATTTTAATCCGCAAAGGTCAACAGACCCTAAAATAATCGAAGCTTTTTTATAAGCTTTCCTGACTATTACATGAGTTTTAGATAAAATCTAGCTAACTAAAAAATACATAGGTTGTAAAAAGATGAATCGAGTAGGTGTGTTTGGTGCGAATGGCCGTATGGGACTGGCACTTGTAGAAGCAGCAACAATCAATAAAAATTCACAATTAGCGGCGGCCTATGTGCGCAGTCAGTCACCGTTATTAGACCTGCCCGTTAATCAGCTTAATAGCGCAGCGGCAAAAGAGATTAAGTTTAGCAGTGAACAGCAGGTTGAAAATGTAGATGTGCTTATAGACTTTACTTTGCCTGAAGGCATGAGAAATCATTTAAAAACAGCCGTTGAGCAAAAAACACCTATGGTAATTGGCACCACCGGCTTAACTCATGACGATATGGCGCTATTAACGGATGCCGCTAAACATATTCCGATTGTATTTGCGCGTAATTATAGCGTGGGCGTAAATTTACTGCTTAACTTAGTGCAAACGGCAGCGACAAAACTAGGCGATGATTTAGATATAGAAATTTTTGAAGCACATCATCGTTATAAAATTGATGCGCCATCGGGCACTGCACTTGCCATTGGCGAGTCGATTGCTCAGGCAAAAGGGTGGGATCATGATGAGGTTGCCGTTTATGATCGCAACAATATAGAGCAGGCCAAATCACAAAATGAAATTGGTTATTCGGTGCTAAGAGGCGGTGATATAGTAGGTGAACACACGGCCTACTTCGCTACAATGGGCGAAAGACTTGAATTAACCCATAAAGCAAGTTCGCGAATGACCTTCGCGCTAGGTGCTATAAGAGCTGCGCAGTGGTTGAAAAATAAACCTGCAGGACTTTATGACATGCAAGATGTGCTAGATTTAAAGTAGTTAAGTTCCTTTTTTAACGCTTTGAGGTGGTTTTTTGCTATAACTACTTATTTATTGCAATTTACTAATTAGCGTTAGACCTAAAAGCCAACTTCATGTAGAATGCAGCCAATTTGCCAAAAATTACTAAATGCGTGTTTCCAATTATACTCATATGGTTAGCAAAACCGGGGTTTGTGTGGGAATGAAAAGAGTTTTAGGCAAGAAAAATGAATGAAGGTTTAGTGGTTTACATCGGCATCATTTAAGACTGCGTAAAACAATTTAAGCTCACAGAAATCAGGTTTTGACCAATTATCTGAGTATTGGCGGGGTGTTAAGCAATTTGCTTACTCCCGTTTTTTACTGTTAGGAGGTTTAACTTGACTAAATCCGCTCTGTTAGTCCTAGAAGACGGCACAGTGTTTCGCGGTACTGCAATCGGCGCTGACGGCATGTCAGTCGGTGAAGTAGTATTCAATACGTCTATGACTGGTTATCAAGAAATTTTGACTGATCCATCGTACGCGGAACAAATCGTAACTTTGACGTACCCACATATCGGTAATACGGGTACCAACAGCGAAGACGAAGAAGCGAGTCACATTTGGGCTAAAGGCCTAGTGATCCGTGATTTGCCACTGCTAGCGAGTAATTTTCGTAACGAGCAATCGTTAGATGATTACTTAAAAGAACGTAATATTTTAGGTATTGCGGACATCGACACCAGAAAACTAACCCGTATTTTGCGTGATAAAGGCGCACAAAATGGCTGTATCGTTGCCGGTGACGAACTAGACGAGAAAAAAGCGCTTGAAGCTGCGCAAGCCTTCCCAGGCTTAAAAGGCATGGATTTAGCAAAAGTTGTCTCAACCAAGGAAAATTTTGAGTGGCGCGAATCAAGCTGGACATTAGGCGAAGGGTTTAAAATCTTACACGCTGATGATGAAAAGTTTCATGTTGTTGCCTACGACTTCGGTGTTAAACGTAATATTTTACGTATGCTTGTAGATCGTGGTTGTAAACTAACGGTTGTACCCGCACAAACCTCTGCCGCTGACGTACTAGCATTAAACCCTGATGGTATTTTCTTATCAAATGGCCCTGGCGATCCTGAGCCATGTACTTATGCCATTGATGCAATTAAAACCTTTTTAGAAACCGATACGCCAATTTTTGGTATTTGTTTAGGGCATCAACTATTAGCGCTTGCCTCAGGTGCTAAAACAGTAAAAATGAAGTTTGGCCACCATGGTGGTAACCACCCAGTTAAAGATCTTGAGCGCGATGTCGTAATGATCACCGCACAAAACCATGGTTTTGCTGCAGATGAAGCCACATTACCAGATAACCTACGTGCAACGCATAAATCGTTATTTGACGGCACATTGCAAGGTATTCACCGTACAGATAAACCAGCATTTAGCTTCCAAGGTCACCCTGAAGCGAGTCCTGGTCCGCACGATGCAGCCCCATTATTTGACCACTTCATCGATTTGATGCAAGCGCGTAACCACTAATTTAACCGGAGTAATAATGCCAAAACGTACCGACATAAAAAGCATTCTTATCTTAGGCGCAGGCCCAATTGTAATTGGTCAAGCTTGTGAATTTGACTACTCTGGTGCTCAAGCGTGTAAAGCACTTAGAGAAGAAGGCTACCGAGTTATATTAGTTAACTCAAACCCAGCAACTATCATGACTGACCCAGAAATGGCCGATGCAACATACATCGAACCAATTCACTGGGAAGTGGTAGAAAAAATCATTGAAAAAGAAAAGCCAGATGCTGTCCTGCCTACAATGGGTGGCCAAACAGCATTAAACTGTGCGCTTGATTTAGACAAGCATGGTGTATTGGCTAAGCATGGCGTTGAGCTTATTGGCGCAACAGCCGATGCAATCGATAAAGCAGAAAACCGTGAGCGCTTTGATGTTGCTATGCGTAACATCGGCCTTGAATGTCCACGTGCTGAAATTGCCCATTCAATGGATGAAGCGCGCGATACGATGACCCGTATCGGCTTACCGTGTATTATTCGTCCTTCTTTCACAATGGGCGGCACCGGCGGCGGTGTGGCTTACAACATGGAAGAGTTTGAAGAAATCTGTGAGCGCGGTTTAGACCTTTCACCAACCAGCGAGTTATTAATAGATGAGTCGTTAATTGGTTGGAAAGAATACGAAATGGAAGTTGTTCGTGACAAAAAAGACAACTGTATTATCGTCTGTTCTATTGAAAACTTTGACCCAATGGGTGTGCACACAGGTGACTCAATCACTGTGGCTCCAGCACAAACATTAACCGACAAAGAATACCAAATCATGCGTAATGCCTCTATGGCCGTATTGCGTGAAATTGGTGTTGAAACCGGCGGTTCAAACGTACAATTTGGTGTAAACCCCGTTGATGGCCGTATGGTTATCATTGAAATGAACCCACGTGTATCACGTTCATCGGCACTGGCCTCTAAAGCAACCGGTTTCCCAATTGCTAAAATCGCCGCTAAGTTAGCGGTAGGCTACACGTTAGATGAGCTTCAAAACGATATCACTGGTGGTAAAACCCCAGCATCGTTTGAACCGTCAATCGATTACGTTGTAACAAAAATTCCTCGCTTTAATTTTGAAAAATTTGCCGGTGCAAACGACCGTTTAACGACGCAAATGAAATCAGTGGGCGAAGTAATGGCGATTGGTCGTAATCAACAAGAGTCATTACAAAAAGCATTACGTGGTTTAGAAGTAGGCGCAACAGGCTTTAACCCAATTGTGGCACTTGATGACCCTAAAGCAAAAGAAAAAATCATTCGTGAATTACGTGAGCCAGGTGCAGAGCGTATTTGGTACATTGCCGATGCAATGCGCCATGGTATGAGCGTTGAAGATGTATTTGAATTAACTAAGATTGACCCTTGGTACTTAGTACAAATTGAAGATATCTTAAAAGACGAAGCTAAAATTTCAGAAGTCGGTATGGCCGGCTTAAATGCAGACTTCTTGCGTAAACTTAAACGCAAAGGGTTTGCAGATCCGCGTATTGCAGAAATTGCCGGTGTGTCAGAAGCTGAAATCCGTAAAAAGCGTCATCAACTCAATATTGTGCCTGTGTACAAACGCGTTGATACGTGCGCTGCCGAATTTAGCTCAGATACAGCTTACATGTACTCATCTTACGATGAAGAGTGTGAAGCGAACGCATCTGACCGTGATAAAATCATGGTGATTGGTGGTGGTCCTAACCGTATCGGCCAAGGTATTGAATTTGACTACTGTTGTGTTCATGCTGCGCTTGCGCTTCGTGAAGACGGTTACGAAACTATTATGGTTAACTGTAACCCTGAAACGGTATCTACCGATTACGATACGTCAGACCGTTTATACTTCGAACCAATTACCCTTGAAGACGTGCTTGAAATTGTACGTGTTGAAAAGCCAAAAGGCGTTATCGTACAGTACGGTGGTCAAACGCCACTTAAACTTGCGCGTGAGCTTGAAGCGAACGGCGTGCCAGTAATTGGTACTTCGCCAGATGCGATTGACCGTGCAGAAGATCGTGAACGCTTCCAACAACTTGTTGAGCGTTTGGATTTACTGCAGCCAGAAAATGCCACCGTAACCTCAACTGAAGAAGCTATTTTAAAATCAGTTGAAATTGGTTTCCCACTGGTAGTACGTCCTTCGTACGTATTAGGTGGTCGTGCGATGGAAATTGTATACGATGAGCAAGACTTACGTCGTTACATGACCGAGGCCGTATCTGCATCAAACGAAGCACCCGTGTTACTTGACCGTTTCTTAGATAACGCAATCGAAGTTGACGTTGATGCTATCTGTGATGGCGAGCAAGTCATCATCGGCGGCATAATGGAGCATATTGAACAAGCGGGCGTTCACTCTGGTGACTCAGCGTGTTCATTACCAGCTCACTCGCTAACGCAAGAAGTACAAGATGTAATGCGTAAGCAAGTAACTGATATGGCCCTTGAGCTTGGCGTAGTTGGTTTGATGAATACACAGTTTGCGGTTAAAGATGGCAAAGTGTATTTAATCGAAGTAAACCCACGTGCAGCACGTACAGTTCCATTTGTATCTAAAGCAACGGGTGTAGCACTTGCAAAAGTTGCGGCACGTTGTATGGCAGGTCAATCTTTAGCAAGCCAAGGCATTACTAAAGAAGTGATTCCACCGTACTACAGCGTAAAAGAAGTGGTATTGCCATTTGCTAAGTTCCAAGGTGTGGATCCTATCCGTGGCCCAGAAATGCGCTCTACGGGTGAAGTAATGGGTGTTGGTGATACTTTCGCCGAAGCGTTCGCAAAAGCACAATTAGGTGCAAGCAACACTTTACCACGTGGTGGTCGCGCGTTACTATCTGTACGTAATAGCGATAAGCCACGTATTGTAGAACTAGCTAAAACCATGACAGACCTTGGTTTTGAGCTAGATGCAACAGGTGGAACAGCTGCTGCACTTGAAGATGCTGGAATTACGGTTCGCCGTGTAAATAAAGTATATGAAGGTCGTCCGCACATTCTTGATAGAATCAAAAATGGCGAGTATAGCTATATCGTTAATACCACCGAAGGTCGCCAAGCGATTGAAGATTCGAAGGTGTTACGTCGTGGTGCATTGCAGCACAAAACCAATTATACTACGACATTGAATGCGGCATTTGCTAACTGTACTGCTAACCAAGCAGATGACCGCAGTAAAGTGACGTCTGTTCAAGAACTACACCTGCGATTGAACTAAGGAAATGTGCCAAGGCCGTAACCACGGCCTTGGGATTAAGTGAGAAAAGTATGCAATCAATTCCAATGACAGTTCGTGGCGCAAAATTATTGCGCGATGAACTTAACGAATTAAAAACTGTTACCCGTCCAAAAATTGTATCTGATATTGCTGATGCACGTGAACACGGTGACTTAAAAGAAAATGCTGAGTATCACGCTGCGCGTGAGCAACAGGGTTTTTGTGAAGGCCGTATTCAAGAAATTGAAGCAAAACTTTCAAACATGCAGATGATTGACGTAACAAAGATGCCTAATACAGGTAAAGTGATTTTTGGTACTACAGTAACCATCGTTAATGTTGAAACCGACGCTGAAGTTAAATATCAGATTGTTGGCGATGATGAAGCAGATATTAAAAGTAATTTAATCTCTGTCAATTCACCAATTGCTCGCGGCTTAATTGGTAAACAAGCGGATGACGCTGTGATTATCAAAACGCCAAAAGGTGATGTAGAGTACGAAATCATTGAGGTTGAGTATATTTAATTAGTTAACTCACTTTAACGTTTTATAAAAACCAGTGCTTAGCAATAAGCACTGGTTTTTTTATGCTTGGTTTTTATATTTGGTTTAGATACCGGTCAATTATTATTCATTGTTTGTAAATGTAGGCTATGTTGTTATGGTAGTAACCTATTCTTCAATAAGGAAATAATATGGCAAATATACTGTATCCAGCACCTTTAAAAGTGGGATCTAAAATCGCCGTGTGTTCTTTATCAGCGGGGATCAAATCAAAATATCACCCACGGTTAGACATCGTCATTAATGGCTTAAAACATCGAGGTTATGAGGTTGTTGAAGGGGAGTTTTTACGTCAAAACGAGCCGCGAACTCAACTTACTGCTAAGCAGCATGCCAAGCAATTAATGGACTTTTTATTGGATGATAAAATAGATGCGATTATGCCGCCAATGGGCGGAGAGCTGGCAATGGAAATATTGCCGTTACTTGATTTTGGCGCAATTAAAAATGCCAAACCTAAATGGTTGGTGGGTTATTCAGATGTCAGCACGATTGCTTGTGCACTGACAGCAAAATGTAATTGGGCAACACTGCATAGCGCCAATTTAATTCAGTTACACCCCGATGAAAAAGATCCGTATTGTTTACAAATTTTTGAAAGTCTAAGCTATGAGGCTAATAGTGAGTTTGAGCAAGCACCCTCGACTTACCATCAACATAGCAAGCCTGATTATGCACAAAACCCAAACGTATTATTTGATCACAGCGCGCCAACCCAGTGGCAATGTTTAAATTACACCGATAAACGCAGTATCGAAATGTCAGGGCGATTATTTGGTGGGTGTCTTGATACGGTTGGGCTGTTGCTTGATTCGCCTTTTTTAGCACTGCATGAGTTTAAAAAGCATAATGCCTCGCAAGGTATTGTGCTTTATTTAGAAAGCGCAGAGCTCACGCCTGCCACGGTTGCACGGTTTTTATTGTCACTCAAATTAGCCGGTATGTTTGATGATATAAACGGGGTGATTATTGGCCGCCATGTAACCTTACAGGGGCAAGATCCGGGGTTTGATTATCGCCAAGGCTTAAATGCCGCTTTTGGCGGGTGTTTATTTCCGGTGATCATTGATGCCGATATTGGTCACATCCCTCCTAATTTAAATTTAATCAATGGAGCTTTATGCACTGTTACCGCAGATGTTGATCAAGGCAAAGTTATTAGTGCGTCTGTGGTCACAAAACTAGCCTAATAAAGTGAGCTGCTCACTAACAATTTAAAGTGAGCAGCTTTGACTTATAAAACCTGAATTACTTGTTCTTTGCTTAAACGTGATTTTGGCAGCTTAGCATTGTAGTCTTCTTCTGCGTCATGGTAGCCCAGCGCAAGTGCGACATCACAGATGTAGCCGTCTAATTCGCTTGCGAACTCCTCACCAATCAGTTGTGCATCAACGCCTTCCATCGGTGTGGTATCAATCCCTAAGCGTGCTGCTGCATGCATAGTATTGCCTAAAGCAATGTAGGTTTGTGCTTTAGTCCAGGCGGCATTATTACCCTGCTCATCGGTATTTAAATCCACAAACGCAAAGGCGCCAAAAGCTTGCTCGCGGTTTTCTGTTTGAGTTCGGCCATTTTTTATATCAGCATCAATTACTTGGCCATAGTTTTCACGGGTATATTGCGGATTATGAGCGAATAAAATAATGTGTGATGCCGCTTTAATGTGTGGCTGATTAAATTGAAACTTATTAGCAAAGGTACTGTGCATACGCTCTTTTGCGGCATCAGATTCAATCACAATAAATTTCCAAGGCTGTGAATTAATTGACGAAGGAGAAAGACGCATAGCATTATACAATACCGCTAAATCGTCTTGAGAAATGCGCTTTGTAGCATCATAACGTTTAGCGGTGTGGCGGCTTTCAAGATCGCGAATAATAGGGTGAGTCATAGTCTCTCCATAATAAAAAAGGGCTGATAAATAGTGTTCATTGAGTGTATGAGCAGCATAATACAATTTGCTTTATTTAAAATAAACAGCATAATTATTGAATCATTATCAAATAAAAATAGATAATATGCAGGTTGATGACTTAAAACTGATTTTAAAAGTAGCTGAGTGTCGAAGCATTACGCTAGCAGCAGCCAAGTTAGATATGCGCACAGCAACGGCCAGTGCTGCTATTAAGCGTGTAGAGTTGGCACTTGGCTGTGAATTATTTATTAGAACCACTCGTCATTTGCGTTTATCTAGTGCAGGGGAGCGATACATTCCCCAATGCGAACAAGCTCTGGCCGTGCTTGAAACGGCAAGGCAAAACCTTAAAGGAGAACATGATGCCATTGAAGGGGAGTTACGGGTAGCTACCTCATCTGATTTAGGGCGCAACTTAGTGATACCTTGGATTGATGAAGTCATGGATAAGTACCCAAGTGTGAGCTTGCGTACGCACATTAGCGATAGCAATATCGATTTTTTTCGTGATTCGGTTGATATAGCACTACGTTATGGCTCACCCAGTGATAGTAGTGTATATGGATTTAAAATTTGCAACGTACCGCGACTACTCTGTGCTACACCTACCTATTTAGCTAAATATGGTGAGCCAGAGCACCCAGATGATTTAACGCAGCATCACGGATTATTTTACCAGCTGCAAGATATTATCAATAATGTATGGGAGTTTACCGGTGGCCAAAAAAAATACAAAGTAAAAATGCAGGGCAGACGTGCCTCAAACGATGGCGATTTAGTAAGGCGCTGGTGTGTGGCAGATAAAGGTTTAGCGGTTAAATCGGCGTTAGATATTGCTGATGACTTATTAAATAAACGCGTTGTTACTGTGATGCCAAACTATCAGCACACCCAAGGGGAGCTGTGGCTTATTTGCCCAAGCAGACAATCGATTACTCCCGCTGTACGACTACTACGCGATGTGTGCAGAGAAAAAACCGCTCACTTATTGAATCAGCTAGTAAAAGAGGGAATTGTTGATAAACGTGTATTAATTAACGAGTAACAAATACACGCTTAGTAATGTTAACTTAAGTGGTTATTAAAAAATGCTAATGTACGCTGCCATGCAAGTTCGGCATTTTTTTCATCGTAGCGGCCAGTTGAATCGTTATGAAAACCATGATTCGCGCCTTCGTACATGTGCATAGTGTAATCAACATTGTTAGCTTTTAAGCTTTGCTCATATTCAGGCCATGTGGCGTTAACGCGTTTATCAAGCTCAGCTAACTGAATCATTAATGGCGCTTTAATGTTTTTATGTAAGCTTTCACTTGCAGGTGTACCATAAAAGGGCACGCCCGCAGTCAATAAATTACTGTCTACGGCAGCTAAATAGTTAACAATATAGCCACCAAAACAAAAACCAACGGCACCTAATTTACCATTACTATTTGGATGCGCCTTCAAAAAATGCGCGGCGGCAACAAAATCATTTTGTATTTTAACGGGATCCATCGTGCGCTGCATGGCTCGACCTTCATCGTCGTTGCCTGGATAGCCACCCAGTGGGTATAACGCATCAGGTGCAAAAGCAATAAACCCGGCTTTAGCCAGTCGCCTTGCAACATCTTTTACATACGGATTTAAGCCGCGATTCTCGTGTACTACTAATACAACAGGTAGTTTGCCTTGTATATTTGTTGGAATCACTAAGTAGCCTTTGCCCGAACCATGGCCATCAGGCGAATCAAATTCTTGGTAAGTGGCTTTTATGTCATCGTCGTTAAATGAGACTTGCTCGGCTTGAGCGTAATTAGGTAATAATGCACCTGTAAGCACCGTCATTGAAAAGCCCAATGCGGCTAAGCCACCAAGCTTTTTCATAAAGGTGCGTCTATCAATTAAACCGTGAGCGTATTCGTCATACCAATCAAAAGCTTCTTGAGGAATGTGTTCAGACTGAGGGGAATTCATAGTTGTGCCTTATTTATTATGATTATTAAATACCATAACGTAAAAGGCATAAAAAACGAGCAGTTTAATGTATAAATAAAAAGCTCGGCATAATAATACCGAGCTTTTTGGTTGGGATTTTACTTAATTTAGTGATTCGTCGTTGCTGGTTGGCCATCGACTAGGGCATCTTTACCGCGCCATTTGCGGATCAGGCGTTTTGCATCTTCAAGCGCAACATACTGACACGGTATAAGAATAAGCGTTATTACCGTGGCAAACAGCACACCAAAAGCGAGCGATACCGCCATAGGTATTACAATTTTTGCTTGTAAGCTGGTTTCCATAATAATCGGCATGACCCCAATAAAGGTGGTGATTGAAGTTAGTAATATGGCTCTAAAGCGACGTGCACCGGCTTGCATTACCGCTTGTTTTATTGCCACGCCTTCAGCACGCGCTTTGTTTACAAAATCTACCATCACGAGTGAGTCATTAACCACCACACCGGCTACCGCAATAATGCCAAACATCGATAAGCTGCTCATGGTCATACCTAGTACCATGTGGCCAAACATGGCGCCAACCACACCAAATGGAATGACCGACATAATAATTAATGGTTGCGAGTAAGAGCGCAGAGGAATAGCCAATAATGCAAAAATTATGATCATCGATAGCGCAAAGTCACGTAATTGCTCATCAGCGCTATCCATTTCCTCTTGAATACGACCAGCCACATTACTTTGTACCCCTGGGTAGTTTTTAAGTAATGAAGGTAAGTACTCATCACGAATTTGTTGTGCAATGGCAAAGGGTTCTACTTGGTCAGTATTTACCGCAGCCCACACGTTTACTGTACGTTTTGAATTTTCACGGCGAATACGATTAACCCCATCAACTAATGAAATATTAGCAACTTCACTTAATGGTACTTCAGCGCCTGTGGGGGTGATAATACGTACGCTGTCGATATCGCTGATTGAGTTACGCTCATCTTCTGGGTAGCGGATCATCACTTTAATTTCTTCACCTTCGCGAAGAATACGTTGTGCTTCAAGACCATAATAACTAAAGCTTACTTGTGAGGCCACATCGGCAAGGGTTAGCCCCATGCTGTAAGCAAGTGGTTTTAAATCTAGCTGTACTTCCTCGGTAGCGCTTTGCATTGAGTCATTAACATCGCCTACGCCTTCCATACTTTGTAACTTGGTTTTAAGCTTACCAGCGACTTCTTTAAGTACTTGTGCATTTTTACCTTCGAGTTTAAAGCTTACATCGCCATCGTCTCGACCCCCGTTCATAATACTGTCTTGAATGGTTAGGGTTTTAACACCCGGTAAGTTAGGCATTTGTTCGCGCCATAAGGCACTCAGTGCAAAGGTATCAATAGGGCGCAGGTCGGGTTCAACTAAAATAGCCATAATGTTTGCTTGCGTTCGCCCACGTAAGCTAACTGATAAATCGCGGATCATCGGTTTACCGTATTGCTCTTTGAGCTGCTTATCAACGCTCAGTATTAGCTGCTCTACTTTTTTAGCTGTCTCAAGCGTTGCTTGCTCAGAAGACGCTAAGTTCATTTCTATATCAATGCGAGGAAAATCGTGCGGTATTTTAGGATTAGGCACAAATTTAACTAAACCACCGGCAAACATTCCCGCACTGACAATCAGTAAACACATAAACCCGACAATTACGGTATAGCGATAATGAATGCAGCGACCAACAAACGGGGTGTAGTAGTTATCAACAAAACTTTTTAGGCCGTTATCCATTACTTTACGTGCACGGTGAAGCGGGTTTTTTGGATTTGGTTTACGGTCTTTCATTGCCGCAATATGTGCCGGCAAAATAAGTTTTGATTCAATCAGTGAGAAAATTAAACATAAAATAATCACCCCACCAATGGCTTTAGAAAAAGCCGCACCTGGGCCTGTGGCAAGAGTTTGCGGTAAAAATGCCGCAATAGTGGTAAGTACGCCAAATGTGGCTGGCATTGCCACGCGCTTTACGCCGCGTACTACGTTATCGAGTGTATGGCCGTGTTTTTCTATTTCAGCACTAGCAGATTCGCCCACAACTATGGCGTCATCAACCACTATCCCAAGCACCAGTATAAAGGCAAATAACGAGGCTAAGTTAATGGTGACATCCAAAAAGCCAATTGGCATAAACAAAAAGGCACCTAAAAATGACACAGGTAAACCCATCATTACCCAAAAAGCTAAACGTAATGGTAAAAACAAGGCTAATACCAACATAACTAGTAAGCCACCCCAAATCATATTGTCGACCATCATATCGAGGCGACCTTCGAGGTAGTAAGTTAAATCAACAATAGGAGAGAGCTTAACACCTGCAGGCAGTTGCGATTCTTTTTCAGCCATATAGGTTTTAAGTACTTTAGCAACATCGGTAATATCTTGATCTTTAGAGGCGTTTACTTCAAACGACAATGAGTTTTTACCATTGTATTTTGAGTATTGCAGGCCTTCTTCAAAGCCATCATTTATAGTGGCAACATCACCTAAATATACTTGCGCGCCATCGGCAAGGGTGATCAGTGGTAGTTTTGCAAACTCGCTACCACGGTAGGCTTGTTTCTCAACGCGCATTGAAATATAGCCATTTTCAGAGCGAATTTGCCCAGCTGACATATTGGCAGAAAAGCTTTGCACTGCACTGGCAATATCTCTAAACGTTAATCCATAAGCACGCAGTTTGTCTGGGCTTACTTCAATACCAATTTCGTAATTAAGGCCACCATTAAAGTTAACTAAATTAATATTAGGCAGTGCCTGAAGCTCGTCTTTTATATCGTTTCCGAGCTCTTTAAGTTGGTAGTTACTCATGTCACCGTAAAGGGCAAGTATCATTACTTCTTGTTCGTACTTATCGCGACGAACAATAGGGCGCTCCATACCCGCAGGAAACGTATTAATTGAATCTACTTGTACTTTAATTTCATCGAGTACTTCTTGCGGGTCAAACTGCTCTTCTATTTCAATCCACGCTTGTGAAGAGCCTCTATTGGAGTAGGTGATAAGGCGCTTTATTCCCTCTATACCCTCAAGGTTCTCCTCGACTTTTATGGTAATGCCCTCCTCAACCTCTTGCGGGGCTGCGCCAGGGTATACCGCGGAGACACTGATCCAGTTACTTTCAAATTGTGGAAACATTTGTTTGCGAATAGTAAACGCCGTTAAAATGCCACCAATAAGTATAAATATCATCAATAGATTTGCTGCAACAGGGTTGCGCGCAAACCATGCAATTAGGCCTTTTTCACGTGTAGACATAAGTTACTCCTGTTTCAATGCAAGTTGAGTAACGTCTGGGGTTGTTACAACGTCTTCAATTTTTACCGCCATTCCCTCGGTAGGGTATTCAAGGGCAGAAGTAATTAGCTGTTCACCTTCATTAAGCCCTTGGTCTGCGATCACCATGCCGTTTTGTTCACGTATAATATTGAGAGTTTTAAACGACAGGGTTAAATCGTCATTTAATATCGCAATTTTATTTTCTTTGACTAAATGATGTGGCACAACAATGGCGTTATTAACTGCACGACCTTCTATGCTAGCGTTAACATAGGAGCCAAAACGCAATGGTTGAGTTTTGTTAGCATATGGGGTTGGTAATTGTGCCACTAAATAGCTCATACGGCTTTTTTGATCTATCACCCCTTCACTGCGTACTACTTTAGCCTGCCATGTGGTTTCTTTGCCCGCGAACTGCGCACTAAATAACACAGTTGCACCAATGCCGCCATTATTTAAGTATTGAAGCTCTTTATCGGCAACCGGTAAACGTACTTCAGCGACCGAAGTGGCGCTGAGTGAGCCAAAGCTATTACCTGGATTTACAACAGAACCCAAACTAATGCTACGCGCGTTTATAATTGCATCGTAGGGGGCTTTAATATAAGTGCGTTCTAAATTACGTTTAGCACGTTTTACACTTGCTTGTGCTGAGCGATAACGCGCCATTTTCTCTGCTAATTGCGGTTTACGTAAATAAAGCGCAGAGGCGGTGATATCACTTGAGTCTGCTTTAATGCGTTCCCATTCAGCTTTAGCAACATGCGCTTGAGCACGTTCAATCTCAAGCGCTGAACTTGCTTGGGCGAGCCCAGCCTCAGCTTCAATTAAATCAGCTTCGTAATCATTTGGGTCAATTCGTGCTAAAATATCTCCTTGCTTTACGAAGGCACCTTCAACAAATTGCCCTGCAACAGAAATAACTTGGCCACTTACCTGAGCAATCAGCTCAGTGCGGTCTTTAGGTTGCACAATACCGTACGATTTAACATCGAGAGTGATTGCATCAAGGTGAATAGGTTGTGCTGCAACCAATGGGCGAGTATCTTGTTCTGGTTTTTCTTCTGGTGGTTTTTTCATTGCTGAAAAGCCCGCTGCAAGGGCGATGCCACCAACAAGGACCGCGATAGGGAGTATTATTTGTTTTTTAGTCGCCACAGGGCATTCCTTCATAAATTGTGCTGATGAACTAATGATACGCAATAAAGTGTTTACAGTGTGTTTGAAGATGTAACAAGTCATTGCATAATGCGGTTACAAATAGAACAAATCGCTCTGTTTGTATGCAAAGCAGCAACAATATAATTGAAATTTATTACTGAGGTTATAATGAAAACACAATCAATGGCGTGCCGTTTAGGCTGTGGAGCATGTTGTATTGCACCAAGTATTAGCTCGCCAATACCGGGTATGCCAAATGGTAAAAAGGCCGGAGAACGTTGTATTCAGCTGGATGAGCGTAATTTATGTAAGCTATTTGGTGATGAGTCGCGCCCTAAAGTGTGTAGTGATTTTAGCGCCACTTTAGATGTTTGTGGGACGACTAATGAACACGCATTGACGTTAATTACAGAATTAGAGCAATTAACCTAATTTATTGTATTAAATACACATATATTTACAATTTATACGCCTGAAAAGTGTAGACACTTACTTTGTGTTTCTAAAAGTAGTACTGAGAGAGTTCAATTACGTATCCACTTAGCATTGTCGCTAGTGTTTTTTCTCATTCAATTCTCTTTGTTCATACCGTTTTTAATGATAAATGCACAAAGAGGGCGAAGAGGCGCTGCGCTTTTAGGGCACGTAAAGTAGAGCGAATTGCGGTATGAAATTTTTAAGTCAGCTTGTTACTAGTCTGTTTATTATTTCAATTTAAAAAACAAGCTCAGCGTGGGATACACCCTCGCCGAGCTAAATTGTTACCAGCTATACGTTGCGCTTAGCGTATATTGCTCACCGCGACCTGGCGTGCCTGGGATTTCTTCAAACGATTCATCCCACAAATTATCCGCAGCTAAAGTAATAAAGAAATTTTGCAGTGTAGCCGGGGTTATTTTTAACGTCAGCTGAGTAAATAGTGCCTCGTCATCTGAACGGCGCAGCGCATTGTTATGCTGTTTACGCCACTCATTATCTACTCGAAACTCTAACATATCCGTCGGGTTCCAAATTGCACCGAGCGTTACACGATGATCAGGAAAATTTAAGGCATAAAAGCTAGCATCAACATTTTCAGCGCCATAGGTTTCTGTTTTATGTAAGTAGGTATAGCTGGCAACAATTTCTGTATTATTAAATTGTTTAGTGGCTAAAAACTCAAGGCCTGTGGTGTCAATATCAACCGGCTGCGCAAATCGCGCTGAGCTTGAATCAAAGCTAAATGTCCAATCGGTTAGGTTGTTATCTTTACGATAAAAAAGTGCGGAATTAAGCTGCCAGCTTTGTTGCTCAAGCAATAAGCCCAGCTCTAAATTTTTAGTGGTTTCGCGCTCAAGATTAGCGTTACTTCTAAACAAACCACCTGATTCACTGCCACCAATAGCAGTATAACCGGCTACTTGGTTTGCCTCAGCATACGACAAATACAATGTTCGCTCAGTGCCATCGTTATTATGGGTATTTAAACTAACATCCCCAATTAGCGATAGCTCGGAATCATCACGACTGGTGTTATCAAATGCAGCCCCTAAACGCACCGTTAGTTGCTGGTTGCTTGCTAGTGCTGTTGTGTATTCTGGTAATACACTAAGCTTAAAGTAGTTACGTGAAGTAAAGTTATTTTCAAGGGTGGTGGAGTCAATACTGTCTCCTATATATTGCGCCGAGTAATTAACCGCAACTGACTTTGTTTGCGCATGGCGACCTGAAACAGCCAGTGATGTTACTTGTGTTTCATGAAATGCTTGGAACGCGCTTGGGTTCTCTCTTGAATAAACATAATGGTCGTTATGCTTGCGGTAATAAGCCGATACTTCAAATTCACTATTTATTGCATAAGCTTGCTTATGGTTAAGCATTAACAGTTGCGTTTCTAAGTCTTCGGTTTCATTTACACCAAAGGGGGTATAAAGGTTTGGCCAACCAAAAAACTTTTCTTGTAAGCCGTAAAATAAATCAGTTTGTGAATCGCTCCCGGTTAACTGCACTCTACCTGAGGTACGAGTAAAGTCATGATCGCCAAAATCAATCGAACCATCGCTTTGTGAGTGCGAATATTCACCTTCAAAACCAATACGCCAATTAGCGTTTGCTTCAATTGGAGTACTCACACCTGCATGAATTGTTTGTAAGTTAAAGTCATTTGAGCCTGCGCCCAAAGAGACACTGCCACCGGTTGTTATTGGTTTCCAAGCAAACGACACAGTACCCACAGAGCTATTCATGCCATAAAGTGCGTTATCGGCTCCGGTTAATACGCTAGCACCTGTTAGCATTTGTGGTGCAATAGGAATTTCTGCAAAGTAGTGACCAGACTGCGGGTCGAGTAGAGTTGCACTGCCGACTCTAAAGCCGGTATTTTCAAAAATACCCCCGCGTATCGTTACATCAGCTTGTGCTTCAGCCATATTGCGTGATTGCAAGTCAACACGCGGGTCGTATTCTAAATTTGAAATAGGTGAATCAAATGTACCAACGGGTAAGGTATTGGCAGTGGGAGACGCTTCAATTGTTATTTGTTCTATGGTTGCTGTTTCTTTACTCTGTTCTGCATAAGCAACAGTCGAAATACTGGCTAGTAAAGCCGGTATAATAAGGTGCGGGGCACGATTCATGTCATTATTCTCATTTTATGCAATGGCGCTAACAATTAAATACCTATCATTTTTTATCACATGATAAGGTAAGCTCACTAAGCTAGGGTGATTTTGGGCGCTATTGTACATTAATGATAAAAAACTGCATTTGATAATCAAACCTAGCGTTACAAAATAGTAACTCTGCATCCTATAAATTATTTACATTGGTCACTTTATTATGCAAACACAACAATCGAGTCATTCATTAAATCAGCACACACTTTATTTTGCTGGTGGTTGCTTATGGGGCGTGCAAGAATTTATGAAGTATTTACCTGGAGTAGTGACTACTGAGGCGGGGCGTGCCAATGGCACTAGTAACACAACACAAGGTGAATACGATGGCTATGCCGAATGCGTGAAAGTAACCTTTGATAGCCAAGAAGTGACCTTAAATGAATTAATCGGCTATTTTTTTGAGATTATTGACCCATACAGTATCAATAAACAAGGTGACGATGTAGGTGAAAAATACCGCACCGCCATTTTTAGCCAAGACAGTAATCATTTAAACATCGCCAGAGACTATATTAGCCAGCGTGATGATGCTGAAAAAATAGCGGTACAAGTAGCGCCATTGACTAATTATGTCCCTAGCGATCCCGAGCATCAAGACCGTTTAACCAATCACCCTGATGATTATTGCCATATCCCAATTGATTTATTGCACAAGTATAAATCGTGATAGCTTTAAGGGTACTCAGGCCTTTCAAAACGATATAATTTGAACGAGCCAGTTTGAAGTGTTGTGCCTTTGTGGTTTGAGTACATATAGCCTTTAAGTTCTCGGTTGTCTTTATGAATAATTAGCTTATTTGCGAAAAGTGGATGGCTGGTGGTTATTTCCAATATCCTCTCTTTTTCTTGAATATCTTGTGGCATAAAAGAGGTGCTAATTATGTCATTGGTCCCATTTGTAAAATAATTGAAATACGACTTTTTATTGGGGTGAAATTCAATACTTGCTAGTTCTTGCTTGCCGTCTAAATTTAATAATCCTACCCAAAAACCATGTAGGCCCGTCTTTTCTATAGCAGCTAACTCATCTATTTTAGAGCGGTATTTACCTATAAATGTACGAACGGTAGATTGCCCTTTTTGTTCTTCCAATCGGTACGTTTTTGACATTACAAAATTATCGTCTGCATTAGAATAAATTTCTAACACCTCGAATGAATTATCTAAAAAGGGGCTTAAAATCAATGTGAATTGCAGATGTTCTTTATTAGGGCTAACAAGTTTGATAGTGCAATTAATGCGACTGCATTTGATATCATTATTGCTAAACGCAATTGATTTATTTCTATAAAATGCATTGGCGATACTTGCTATTATTAAACGGTGTTCTCCGTTTTCTTTAATTTCCAGTACATTGTACTCAAAATGATCTTTATAAATTCCTTGCCATATACCAGGCTTTAACTGTAGTTGAGTGCCGTACGCATGGAACGCACAAAGCAGGGGTAAAAATAAGCTAAGGGTTAGGAGCTTTTTAAATGTCACCGAAAAATTCCTTTTCTCACAAAAAGCCCGCGAACATGCGGGCTTTTAAATATTAATTAAAATTTATTGCTGCGCTTTAGGCGGAAAGTTGCTTAAAATATTGGCAACCGTTTCTTTAATAGCGGCTTCACGTTGTGATGGTGTTTGTTTTTTCTTTAAACGACCATCTTTAGCACCACGCCAAATTAATTGGTTTGATTCACGATCAATAATATCGATAACTAACGTGCCTACTTCATACTCACGTGCGCTTACATCGTGGTTAAAGCCTGTGCCCCAGTAACCCCAACGTGCACCGTAGCCTACATTAAAGGTATCTACTTCTAGCTCTTTATCAACACTTGCATGGTAATTAACAAGTACATCAGCTTGCGCTACGTCAACCAATTGCATACCTAACTGTTGGCTTAGTTGGTTGTTTACCGCATTGCGAACGCGTTTTTCCATAAGGCCACTGATTTGGTAGTTATTCGTGTCTTTAGTTAGGCTCGCGTTTTCTACCCAAGCAAACGTTTTGTAGTTACTAAAGTTTGCTGATTTATCGTAATCCCAATCGGGCGTTTGTGTACAGGCGGTAAGTAGCGCCAGTGCTGCGACAATAAATATATGTTTCATACCGTTTGCTCCAATAAAGTGCGTTTGTTTAAACTACCATGGGCGAGGGTAATTTAAAATCTAAAAATAAGTGTAACTGGCTAAGATGAATAGCCAATTAACTCTTAGTCCAGTAGAGAGGCTTTATGTTCAACCTCAATCCAATCTTTTTCATCTACCCAGTTTTGTGCGCCGTTTTTTACCGAACGAATTGGCACAATATAATCACAACTTATTTGCGGTTTAACCGAAGCAAATATTGGCACAAAGCCAAAGCTCAGGGCGGTTTCTATAATTGCTTTTTGGTTTTGCGGATCGATATCAGCCGCTTCATCTATGTAAATAGGTATACGGTATAAGTTTTGTTCCTGATCGCTTAATAAGTAACGAATAAACAACATGCCACATAATAGCTTAATGGTGATACGCGTACCATTTGAACCAGCCGAATCTATTTTTTCAAAGTGCTCGGTTTCGCCCGCGCGGTTAACCACTTCAAAACGAATATCAAATAAATCGGTAAGGGTCAGGCCTGCTTTGTCTGAGGCGAGTTTAATTAAATGATCTTTTGCGTCGTTTACCGCACTTTCGCTGTACGGCTCTTGGCTAAGTAAATCAAGGGTATCGCCTTGTTCAATTTGGTTAGAGGTACTTATAATGGTATCAATGCTATCTACCAACATTTTGCGCGGGATAATATTAATTTTAAACGCTTGCAGGTTTGAAATACGATGCTGGCTTATGCCTTTATTAAAGCTATTCATTTCACGGCGTAGGCGGTCCAAATCTTCACGTAAGCCTTTAATAGTGGCGGCCACTTCGGTGAGGGCAACGCGACCTTGGCGCTCAACGGCATCACGCTCGTTATCAATATTATGAAACGCGCTAATAAGTTTTTGGTATTTACTAAACTCATCGTTTTCGTTATCGAATTTGGTAATACCTGCATTGTAAATATGCATATAAGTATTACGTACATTTATATCGAAATTACGTAGCTCTTGGCAGTCTTTGTTAAAGTGGTGAATTAAATCGCTTAAATTATCAAAATCGATTTTTATATCAATCATGTAAGGCGTCACTTTACCACTGTATAAATCTAACGTGTGGTCAATACGCTCGGTTTTAACTTGGCGCAGGCGCTCTGTTTGACGATTAATTTGCGCTTGTTTTGATTTAATTAACGAGCGTCTATCAGCAATTGAGCCACTGTTTTTTTGAATATCTTGTAGGTAGTCGTCAACTTGTTCGCGTTCGGCTAAAAGCTGCTCTTTTAGCATTGCTTGGGCGTCAACCGATTGTTGCATCACTTCAAATTGCTCTAAGCGTTTAAGTGCACTTTCAGCACTCATAAGCTCATCGTATAGCGCGTCTTTTTCTTTTTGCTTATCTGCAACATTGGCGGCCACTTCGCGCTGTTGTTTAAACTCTTTTAATGATTGCTCAAGTGCGGTTAATTGAGCACTCAGTTGCTCTTTGTTTTCGCCGCTTTGCATTTGCACAGGCGAGAGTTTTTTAAGCTTAATACTGGCACCGGGCAGGGTGAGTACACCGCCTTTTACGTTTTCACTAAGCTGCGCTAAAAATTCGCCGAAAGCGTCGTCATCATCAATAGTGATATCGCCATTGCTGGTGGTAGCAAAGGAGAGAAGATCGGGGTTTAATAGTCGCGATATTTCTTCAACTTCTTTCAGTGATAAGTCTTCACGCATACGAGTGAATAAATTAAATTCTAAGTTTTTAAGTTGTAACTTTAAGCTTTTAATTTGTTTTTGTGTTTCGCCAATGCGGTAATCAAGGGTGTGCAGGCTTTGACCTTGTGCACTCGTTATTGAGTGTGACAACGACTCGTAGTCATTTTTTAACTGCGTTAAGCTGGTTTTGAGCGTGGCTTTATTAACCAGCTCAAACTCACTTTTAAGAGCGTTGTAATCTAAAAACCACTGTTCAATTTGGGTTTGTTTGCGCTCTATATCGCGCGATTGTTGAACGTATAGGCTTTGTTTTTGTTCAAACTCGTGTTTTTCGTGCTCAATATCTTCAAGAGCGATGTTGAGCTCGCTTAGTTGCTCTTCCTGATACGTATCAAAATCAATCAGTGCTTGGTCAATTTTTGGTGCATAAGCGGCCAGTTTACCTTTAAGAACGGTTTGGTTTTCAAGCATAGATTCGAGGGCGGCTATGGGCTCTTGCATTGACTCAAGGGCTTTTAATTCACGTTTTGCGCGGTTTACTTTATCAAACGACCGGCGCCATACTTCGTAAAAGTCGACCTTTGAATTTGACATGTGGCGTTCAAACACACGTAACATAAAGCGCTTAACGTCATTTGCGCCTAATTTATGTAAATTAAGAATACGACGAAATATTTCTTTGTATATTGCAGAGTCTTGAACGTTGTTAAGGGGGATCATTTTTAAATTGATCTCACCATCAAATTGCGTTGCACCGCCAGTAAGTAGGGCGTTTAACTCTTGCGCTTTAAGCTCTATCGGGTTGTAACCTTGCTGCTTTAAGTGATTAAACAGCTTGGTAAACTTAATAATGGTATTGCCTTGGGTGTACTGGGCTAAATCAAGTTTGCCTTGATAGCAAAAGTATTGGTGTGCATAACCGGCAATTTTACCTAAGCCTGCTACGCCAATGACAACTGAGCCATGGGGTAAATCGGCTTGCAATAAAATGTACGATTGATCTGATGAAAAATAAAACTTACGGGTTTCATCTAAATCGTGGCCATCCCACTCGGTAAGGCGTAAATCGTTAATTAGCGGAAATTGCAGTGCATTAATAACTGAGCTTTTACCTGTGTTGTTAGGCGCACAAATCGAGCTACTTTTATCAAGTGGGATCACACACTTTGCATAGCCTGCAGTATTAAGTAGGGCGAGTTTACTCAGTCCGTATAAGTTTTTCATTCCTCGTCCTCTCCTAAAAAGGTTTCTTCATTTACTTCCATTAAGGCATCAATATAGCGATGAATTGGCGCCTGTAGCATAAAGCCGCCTTCCACTTCGCGGGCAAGGCCTAAACGTACCATGCGTAAATACACATCTTTGCGTAAATCAGAACCCGAGAATATTTCAAGCTGATCAAATAAATGTTTATTAAGTTGTACCAAGGTTTGCATTAGCTCTAAATCGTTTGGCTCATCAAATAATGCACGCATTGGGTCTTTACCTGTGTTGGCAAAGTGTTCGATTAAAATATAAATAGTGAGCGCTATCGCGCGCGATATTTTGCCCATATTGGGGGTGCTTTCATCGCTAGCAAAATAATAAAAGCCACGACTGTCGTGCTTTAAATCATGGCCTAATGCTGTGAATAAGGCGCTGTAAGCTTCAATTTGTTGGTCAAGCTCTTGCCACATTAGGGTGTCTTGTTCGCAAATGTGGTAACCCGCGACTAATTTTTTATTAATGGCTTGTAAGTGAGAAAGCTCATTTAAGTTTATCTGTGTCATGGTCATTACTCGTGCTCGGCTTTATCAGCCTGAGGCTCTGAATTAAAGGGGTACAAAGAAAAGTGCTGGCCTGCAATGTTAACGCGGGCTTTTTTATCGCTTTGGCTAATGTGTAGGGTGGTATCGCTCACTAGTTTTTGATACAAAAACAGCATTTCATCGGCTTCAAGCTCTGGGTAGCTTTCGTCTAAAAATTGCAGCAGAGGCTGTGGTTTTTTACGCTGCTTTTTGAAGCGTTTTGCAAACTGCGCTTTTACATCGTGATAGTCAGGAATGTTCGGCGTGACAAACGCAGGCACATCGTTTTGCTCTGGTAGCTGATATTCATGATGCTCAAATTCAGCCAGGCTTGCCATGTAGGCTACTATATGGCGCTGTTGACCCAATGAATACTTTTGCGCATCGCTTACAAAATTTGGCTGCACGGCGCTGAGCATATTATCTACTCCATTTTTACGTATTAGCCCTAATACTTTTGCTACTTGGCGGGTAATAAGGTTATTACGGCGCAGTTCTTCACGCAGTGGCATTAACATATCGGCACTTTTACGTAAGCTTATCCGGCCAACTAGGTGCATTTCTAGAATGCGGGTACGCAATTGTTCAAGCATGCGTTTATCGTTGTACGCTTTGCCTGAACGTTCAATATGTTCTATTTGGGTGCTAATTTGTTGCTCAATAAGGGTAAAGCAGGCATGAAAGTCGCCTCTAATATCCACCATTTCCAGCATGGGTTCTATATATTCATCAAACGCTTCTATCACGGCTTTATAGCGTTTTTGTAGCGACTGCACCGCATTGTTAGATTTGGCTTGCTCAACAATATTTAAAATAGCGTTTTCGTTGTGTAAAAACAGTTTGATTATTTTACGCACCCGATCATCCATAATACGGCTAAAGCGGCGTAAATCATCAAAATCTTCCATTTCACCGGCATTAGATAGCCGATTACCTAAACGGGCCAAATCATCAACCAAGACACTAATTTCTTGTGCTAAGCCTAAATGTTCTTCTTGCAGTAAAAAGGTGGCAAAGTCGGCAATGGCGCGGTTAATTTCCAGTTGTGACGATTTAGCCAGCGGAATAATAATTTCTTGATTTAATAACCGGTTGGTTTCTTTATAAATACGCTCATTATTCCACGTGGGTTGCTTTTGCTTAATGGCATTTTGAAGATCTTTAATACTAAAGTCGGCCATTTTAAAGCGCTTAAATAATAGCTCTAATACACCCCAGTGTTCATTTAGGGTATTAAGTAGCTTTTTAGCTGGGATCATAAGGCGTTGCAACTTCCTAGTATTCGTTATTTTATATTTCTCGAACTTATATGGTATTCGTTTTTGCGACGATTTAATAATAGTTTTTACACCCGCTTAGTGATAGTATCCGCGCCGAATATAGGCACATAGAGTTTGTGGGTATATTTTTTACATGGTTTCAATTTTTACTTAACCCCGAAGGTTGTTTAATATCATGGTTTCCTCGATTATCCTGACGCTGATAGCGATTGCATTTTTGCTTATCGTTATTGAGGATGTGATCCACGTAAACAAAGCAAAAACGACATTATTTTTTGGTACACTTTGTTGGATTATCTCCTTTATTTTTCCTCTTAATGGGCAAAGCCCCGAAACGATTCAAACCCTCCTAGACCACAATATTTTAGAAATTGCTTCTTTATGGCTGTTTTTAATGGCCGCAATGACCTTTGTCGCCTATTTAAACTCTAAAGGACTTATCGAAAATGTTGTGAACCGGATTATGCCAACCAGCATTAGTGAGCGTAAGCTGATGTTTTTGGTGGGGTGTTTTGCGTTTTTATTTTCATCTATTTCCGACAACGTTACGGCCACGCTAATATCACTGGCAGTGATTATGTCATTAAAGCTTGAAGCCAAAAAACTAGTTAAGTACGCCACGCTTATTGTATTTGCTGTAAACTCCGGTGGTGTATCACTTATCACGGGTGATGTAACCACACTTATGATTTTCCTTGATGGTAAAGTAACAATTAGCAATTTATTACTGTTAATTGTGCCTGCGTTATTAAGTGTATTATTACTGGCTACTTTGTTATCAATTGGCATGAATAAGCAACTCGAGTTTAAAAAAACTAAATTTAAACGTATTGAAAAAACCGACATAACCATTGCGGTTATTTTCTTTACTACGGTTATTGCTACGCTTACATTGAGTGTTTTATACAGTGTACCGCCTCTGCTTACTTTTTTATTGGGTTTATCTATTATGTTTTTAGTCGCGCAATTTTTAATGCGCAAAAAAGACATCAACAAAGATATGATCGATTTTATACGCGACATAGAGTACGACACCTTATTGTTTTTCGTGGGTGTGTTACTGCTTGTTGGTGCGTTAAAAGAAGTTGGGGTACTGAGCCAATTTACTAATTTGTATACGGTAATGGCGCCAGAGTACGCAAACTACTTAATGGGTATTTTATCCGCAGGTGTTGATAATGTGCCACTAACGGCAGCGTTATTAAAAGCCGACATTGTAATGAGTCAACAGCATTGGTTGTCGTTTACGTATGCAACCGGTGTAGGTGGCTCTATGCTAATCATTGGCTCGGCGGCCGGTATTATAGCCATGAGTAAGGTAAAAGAGCTGACGTTTGCAAGTTACCTTCGCTTATCGCTGTATTTATTACTGTGTTACACCTTTGGTTATGCGGGCTCTTACTTAATGGGTAGTTTTATTTGATTTTATAGTAAAACGACTTGACAGCTAGACGTCTAAACGATAACTTTCAAAGCCGCACTCTTAGTGCGGTTTTGTTTTATTAGCCACAGGTTAATAATACATTCAGAAGAGGTGCGATACTTAGGTACTTAATGTGAGGCAACGACAGCCTGCGACCATTAAGGAGGGAAGTACTCGCCGAGGAAAATAATGGGTCGTTACCATTGTTTTTCGGTTTATGGGGCTGAATCCTCAAAACTGTCACCAATTTAGGTGGAGAGCTTCTGGCAGTAGATTTTTCTTATCTTTATTTCCTGCCAAGTTCTTCTTGTTTTATTGCGGTTTGGATGCCGCGAAAGGAGACGAAATGACTACCCAATCAGTGCCACAAAGTTCACAGTGCACAAAATCAGATTACATTGTTGCCAAATTTGGTGGCACCAGCGTTGCTAACTTTGAGGCGATGAGCCGTTGTAGCGAAATTATCGTAAACGATAAAAATGTACGTATTGTTGCAGTAAGCGCCAGTGCCGGAGTGACCAATCATTTAGTGGAGCTTTGCAAAGCGGGTATTGAAGCCACTAAACGCCAACAGCATATTGATGGTGTTCTTGCGATTCAGCAGGCTATTTTAAATGACCTGTCGTTAGATGAGGATTTAGCCCTTGGGTTTAATCAAACGCTAGATGCATTTCAAACGTTGGCGGCACAAACACTCAATACTGAGCAGCAGTTCGATGAGCTACTTAGCTTTGGCGAGCGTTTATCGTCGTACTTATTTACCCAAGTACTAAGATTAAAGGGTTTAAATGCCACTCGTTTTGATGTGCGCCAGGTGCTTAAAACCGATAGCCAATTTGGTAAAGCAACACCAAATGTGGCCGCCACAGCGCAAGCCGCTCAAACACATTTAATTCCGCTGCTTGATGATAGCGTTATTGTGACCCAAGGGTTTATTGGTAGCGATGCAAACAATTTAACGACCACGCTCGGTCGAGGCGGCTCAGATTATAGCGCTGCACTGCTTGCTGAGGCTATTAACGCTAAAAGTGTGCATATTTGGACTGACGTAGTGGGTATTTTTAGCACCGATCCTCGTTTGTGTGTAAAAGCCACTCCTATTGCGCGTTTAAGTTTTGATGAAGCCGCAGAAATGGCGACCTTTGGCGCTAAAGTGCTGCACCCAGCTACAATTTTGCCTGCCAGTCGCAGCCATATTAATGTGTTTGTTGGCTCAAGCACAGAGCCAGAACTTGGCGGTACGTGGATTGAACGTGAAAAATCGCAGTTACCTGGTATTCGTGCGGTCACGCAGCGTAAAAACCAAATACTACTGACCTTAAAAAGCCCTGAAATGTTATTAGCGAGTGGTTTTTTAGCACGTATCTTTACTATTTTAAGTGAATGTAATATTTCGGTAGACTTGGTTACCACCTCTGAAATTAGTGTAGCAATTACCCTTGATAATGCGCCTAATGCATCGCGCCCAGAGCTAGATCAAGAGTGCTTGGATAAACTCGCTGAATTTTGCCATGTATCGGTTGAAAACAATTTAACGCTGGTAGCGTTAATTGGCTCTGAAATTGTTTTGCGCCAACATGAAATGAATTTAATGAAAGTATTAAGTGACTTTAATATTAGACTCATTTGCCATGGTGCAAGTAAACATAACTTGTGCTTTTTAGTTGAGCAAAGCGAGTCTGATGCAGTGGTTCAAGCGATTCATAGTCGATTACTAGAAAGTGATTGCGCTGCGTAAATCGTTAATAGTCATTATTGAGCACCGCCAGTCGGTGCTTTTTTTTGCCACAACGCTAATATCAAATATGTCGTTATGTGCTCCAACCACGGTATTGCTACAAGCTGTAAGCTGAGTGTTATTAAGTTCGTTAAACACATTAGGGCTTAATAATTGAGCAATGGGGCGGCTGGTGGCTTTAGCCAGCGCTTCTTTTAATGTCCAAATCCTAAAAAAATGATGTGCTTGAGTTGTTATGTTATCTGTATCGGTTATTAAACTCACTTCGGCTGGGTGGTAAAAGTGTTTAGCGAGTTTATTAAAAGGGCGCTTTAAACTAATTTTTTCAATATCAAAGCCAAATTGAGTTGATGCTACATTTAACGCTGCACCTACAAAACCATGAGAATGCGAAATACAGCAACTGATCACGCCTGTTGTATTTTTAATATGTAATTCTAATTTACTGTTATCGGGGTTAAATTCAGAACTAATATCACACAGCTTTAATGATGCATAAGAAGAACAAGCGGTTTTTACTAGGTATTTAAGCACTAAACGTGTGGCTAAATATTCTTGTTTAGCCTGTGGATTTTTACGCCGATTAATAACATTGAGCTCAAAAGGGCTTAAATAGTGGGGTAAATCAAATTCATCCACATTGAGGGTGGTTGCGTTAAGCAACGCAATGCAATGGCTGTTATTTGCTAAAGCGGGCGTGGCTTTTAGCTGGTTTTCAAAGTAAGTTACACTCATCATTGCTCATTATAAATGACGACCGATTACATATTTATTACCCAAAGCTGGATAGTTTGTGAGCGGTTGTTAGTTGTTGTGAGCGCTAAGTACATTTTTATTACTCAGTGGCTCTTAAATATGGTTTAATTCGCATTCGTTAAAATAATAACAGATTTGTAGGTGTATGGCACAAGTGCGTGATGGTTTTCAAAGTCGACTAGGTTTTGTATTGGCAGCAGCCGGTGCAGCGGTAGGTTTAGGTAATATATGGGGTTTTCCTACGCAGGCTGCTAATCATGGTGGCGGCGCATTTTTACTGGTTTACTTTATCGTTATTTTTTTGCTGGCGTTACCTGCTTTGTACACCGAGCTGTATTTAGGTTACAAAGCACAAGCTAATCCTGTTAAAGCGCTAAGCCAAGCATGGCAAGATCACGCCCCTAAAGTGGGAGCCGCAGCAGGCTATATTGGCCTTGCCGGTGCCATCGTTATGTTAAGTTTTTACTCTATTGTGGCCGGTTGGATGCTTTCCTACGCTATAGAGCCTATAAGTAGCTTTTTTGGCTTGCATAGCTTGAGTGAGTTTTTACATAGCGACTCTATGTTACGTAATTTTATTTTTACGCCGCTTATGCTTATTTTAACCGCCAGTATTATTTTAAAAGGGGTGAAGTCGGGAATAGAAACCTGGTCACGCCGTTTAATGCCGCTTTTACTTGTTCTTCTTATTGGGCTTATTATTTATATTGCAACGTTAGATGGCGCAAGCGAAGGGTTTGCTGCCTATTTAGTGCCTGACTTTAGCAAAATACTCGACCCTGATTTAATTATTGCCGCAATGGGGCAAGCGTTCTTTTCGTTGTCGCTTGGGGTAGGCTGTATGATGATTTACGGCTCGTACTTAAAACCCGGAGCTAACTTACCAAAATTAACCGCAAGTGTTGCGCTACTTGATACCAGCGTGGCGTTTTTGGCGGGCTTATTAATAATTCCGGCTATTTATGTTGCCCAGTACAATGGCGTTGAAGTCTTTAGTAACGGTAAACTAATTGGTGAGGGGCAACTTATTTTTGCCATATTACCTGAGCTATTTGGCACTATGGGTGAAATTGGTTTATTGGTTGGCTTATTATTTTTTGTTTTGATGTCGATAGCTTCAGTTACCTCAACTATTTCGTCAACTGAGATCCCTGTGGCATTTTTGGTTGAAAACCACAGTGTAGATAGAACCAAAGCAACATGGGCCGTTAGCGCCATTGTATTTGTTTGTGCCAGTACTATTATTGTTAATTTTGATTGGCTATTTGGTTTGGTTATTATGGTATTTACTCAATACCAACTTCCGTTGATGGGGCTTTTTTACTTTATAACGGTAGGCTGGCTATGGCAACGTGGTAATAAACTGCACAAGGCAAGTAGTGGGCCGCACTATTGGTTTGCTCAGTACATTCGTTTTGTCTGCCCAGTGCTAATGACCTTAGTATTTGCAAATGTAGCGTTTGGTTAAAAACTTTTAAACGCGAATTTAAAAATGCAGTTTTAAAAAGCGAACTATTGGGAGTCATCCGAAAGTTCGCTTTTTACAGTTTAAATGACTTGGTATTACAATACTTGATTGGTTAGCGTTTGCCCTTGAGCAAGCTCGTTTGCATTTTGTAATGTTATATTAGCGATTTCGGTTAGAGCTTCTTGAGTAAAAAAGCCTTGATGCCCTGTTATTAACACATTTCTAAAACTCACTAAACGAGAGAATATATCGTCTTGATTTATTTCGTCACTGTGGTTTTTAAAAAACAGCTCTGATTCTTGTTCGTACACATCAAGCCCTAAATACCCCAGTTTTTGTGATTTAAGTGCTTTAATACAGGCTTGGCTGTTTACCAGCGCACCGCGAGAAGTATTAATGAGCATGACGCCGGTTTTCATTTTATTAAATGCAGCGTCATCGATTAAATGATGCGTATCTTCGCTCAGCGGGCAGTGCAGTGAAATTATATCGCTTTGGGCAAGTAGGGTATTTAAATCGGTAATAGTGTAATTGCCTGGTTTTGCAAAAGGGTCGCACACTAAAACGTTAGCGCCAAAACCATTTAAAATGTTACACAGTGCCAAGCCTATTTTACCGCAGCCTATAATCCCTATGGTCTTGTTATGTAAGTTAAACCCAAGTAAGCCATTTAAATCAAAGTTGTCTTCGCGTACTCGGTTATAAGCTTTGTGTGTTTTACGGCTGAGGGTAAGCATAAGAGCAACACAATGCTCAGCTACTGCCTCAGGGCTGTAGGCGGGTACGCGTAATACGCTTAGGTTATGCTGTTTGGCAATGGGCAAATCAACGTTATTAAACCCCGCACAGCGTAATAAAATAGCGCTAACACCCAATGTGGCAAGTTGCTCAATCACTGCTTTATCTACTTTATCGTTTACAAATACGCACACAGCGTCAAAGTTTTTAGCTAATATTGCCGTCTGCGCCGATAAACTTTGCTCAAAATAAGTAATAGTGATGTTAGAAAAGCCATTTAAACTTTGCTCAAAAAAAGGTCGCTCATATTTCTGAGCACTAAAAAAAGCAATATCCATTAACTAGCTCCAAGTAATCAATTATTTTATTACCATAAACTATTCTTACTATAGATGCTTCACTCTTGTTGTTTTAATTACGACAGGATTATTTTAATACAGCCGAACGGACTCCTAAACGAGCGGTCGTCGGTTTTATAACGGGCACTGATTCTAAGCAGCTTGTTATTACATTATGTAATGACTCCGGTTTAGTTCGCGGTGCATAGCGAGCAACCAGCTGCCCTTGTGCATTAACTAAAAACTTAGTGAAGTTCCATTTTATTGCTCGGTTTTGTGCAATACCTCGTGTATGAGACTTTAAATAACTAAACAGTGGATGCGTATCTGGGCCATTTACCATGACCTTATTAAACACCTCAAAATTAATTGAAAAATGTTTTTGATAATAGTCTTTAATGGCCATTCCCTCTAATGGCTCATTTTTATCAAATTGATTACACGGAAAGGCTAAAATAGTAAACCCATCGTTTTTGTATTGTTGATATAGCTTTTCTAGCGCGCATAATTGCGCAGAAAAATGACATTTACTGGCGGTATTAACAATAAGAACCGTTTTTCCTTTTAGCTGACTCAAAGAAAAATCATCGTTATTACAAAGTGGTGCGTTAAATTGATAAATACTATCCATAGATTACCTACCTAATTTCCGTATGAGGGAAATTTTAAAAGACTTTCATTCGCTTTTTTAGCGGCCGATTGACATAATCGAGCTTATGTTTCTAAGTTATCAGTTAAATAGGTCATTTTTATGTCAGTAAAAATTGCATTTATAGGTTTAGGCGTAATGGGTTACCCAATGGCAGGGCATCTAGCAAAAGCGGGGCGCAGCGTATGTGTTTATAACCGCACAGCAGCTAAAGCACAAAAATGGGTTGAAGATTTTAACGGCAGTTTTGCACCTACCCCGCGTGAAGCTGCAAGTGGTGCCGATATGGTATTTATGTGTGTTGGGAATGACGACGACTTACGGTCAGTGGTATACGGCGATGATGGTGTTTTAGCTGGTATGGACAAAAACACGATTTTAATCGATCACACAACTACTTCTGCTGAGGTAGCGCGTGAAGTTGCGGCAAAAGCGGCTTTACAGCATATCGACTTTATTGATGCGCCAGTATCGGGCGGTCAAGCAGGTGCTGAAAACGGGGTATTAACCGTAATGGCTGGTGGCAACGAAGCGGTATTTGCTAAAGCACAACCTATCATGGCGGCGTTTAGCCGTTTTAGCCAGTTATTAGGGGAAGTTGGATCTGGACAATTATGTAAAATGGTCAACCAAATTTGTATTGCTGGTGTGGTACAAGGCTTAGCTGAGGGCTTACATTTTGCTAAACAAGCAGGGCTTGATGGCGAAAAAGTAATAGAAACCATTTCTAAAGGCGCAGCTGGTTCGTGGCAAATGGAAAACCGCTACAAAACAATGTGGGCAGGCGAGTACGAGTTTGGTTTTGCTGTAGATTGGATGCGTAAAGATTTAGGCATTGCCCTTGATGAAGCTAAAAATAATGGTGCAACGCTGCCAATGACTGCAACGGTCGATCAATACTACGCCGATGTACAGGCTCTTGGCGGCGGCAGGTACGACACATCAAGTTTACTAGCGCGTATTGAAGCACTGCATAAAAAGTAATGTAATTGGTAAAAGTAAACTTTTCACAAAAAGGGTAAGAGGTGCTGCGCTTTTAGAGAAAGTGATAAACATAAACAGTAAATGTTGGTTTTATGCGTTTCTCATTTACGCCTCATTTGCTTCTCTTTGTGAAATAAATTTTACTTTGTTTGTAGTGGTACAGTTACTTAAAACAAAAAACGCGACACTTTATTGCTAAAGTGTCGCGTTTTTCATGCGTTATATACACTAAAGCAAATTACATACTTTGCGCGTAGTTATATAAGGCCTTTAAAATTGTAAGATTTTTTTCGCTGTCGTCATGCTCGTGCGCTAGGTTTTCAAGAGTGATCATAAAATCTTGTGCGCTGATTGATGGCTGATCTTCGCCATGCATTAACTTGCTTTGGCAATATTGACGCCATTGATCAAGCTCTTGCTGGTTGAGCGTTTGTGGCCAGTTACGGGCGCGGTATCTAAACAGCAAAGTATTAAATTTAGGATCTTCAAATTCAAGTTTTAAGCTTGCTAAGTCTTCAGGCTTTGCATCACGAATAATCGCAAATTTAGCTTTATCAGCATGGCTAGTAAAGCCATCATATAATAAGTAATCTACGTTCGTGGTCGCGCTGTAATCGCCTTGCTCATTAAATACCTCAGTGACTTTATCGCGAAGCTCAGTATTGGCTTTTAAAATGGCTAAATTAGCCAAGCATTGCTCGCGGTCAATACCCAAGCGAGCAGCGTTTTCAGGCAGTAGCGTTTTAGCTGGCGCTAAAATAGGGCACTTGTTTAAATGCACCAATTTTAAACCTACGGGTAAATCACCCTCTGCTAAATCTATACGTTTGGTGTATAAACGCTTGCGTAACTCTTCTACATTTAAATCAAGTAATACCTGTGGGTTTTGGGTTAAATCAAAACAAATAACCGCGTTTTTATTAACAGGATGAAAGCTCATAGGTGCCACCCACGTGGTACAACCCTGGGTTGCTGGAATACGCGACGAGGTATGCACTAATGGGGTCATGTTAAACACGTCCACCAATTCAGCAAGGGCTTTCTTATTACGCAAACTAAAAAAGAAGTGATACAGCTTAGGCTGCTTTTCTTTTATTAATTTAGCCAGTGCAATGGTAGCCGTTACATCACTTAATGCATCGTGCGCAGCGGCATGTTCAATACCATTAGCGACAGTTAAATGCTCAAGTTTAAAACTTGGGCTGCCATCTTCTTTTAATGGCCACTCAATGCCCTCAGGGCGAAGTGCATAGCAGGCACGCACTAAATCTATAATATCCCAACGACTGTTATTGTTTTTATATTCACGCTCATATGGGTCGTAAAAGTTACGATAAAAGCTATATCGGCTTACTTCATCATCAAAGCGAATACTGTTATAACCAGCCACACAGGTATTGGGCACGCTAAATTCGGCATGAATTTTAGCAATAAACTCAGCCTCAACTAAGCCTTTTTGCATCGCCACTTGCGGGGTAATACCGGTGATTAAACACGCTTCAGGATGGGGTAAATAATCCGCTTGCGGCTTACAGTACTCAATAAGCGGCTCGCCAATAATATTTAAATCAAGATCGGTGCGCACACCTGCAAATTGGCTCGGCTTATCCTTTTGCGGGCTTGCCCCCCAGGTCTCGTAGTCGTGCCAGTAGATTGTTGCTTGGTTTTGCTCTTGATAAGCCATTAAAAAACCCTATAAGTTAGCTTGAAACGGTTTATATACCGCCAAGTTACTAAATTTATGAATTATTTAGATTATGGCATAGGGTTACAGAGGTTTATAGGCTTGAATAGGGAAATCTATCAGTCAAAACAGGATTTAAGAGTGATTGACGTGATTATTTATTTTTAAGGGTATGTGATAGAGAAATTATTTATAAACATAGTGCTTAATGTTATAAACTTAAGCTAACTACTAATTAGCTTTAACAACATGAAACTAATAATAAAAACGACTCTATTTTGGGTATTAATCACCTCTACCGCTGCGTTTGCTGAGCTTGCAAAAGTTAAAGTAAATGGCTTTGATATTGAATATGAAATAGCGGGTAGTGGTAAACACACTGTTTTACTCGAGGCGGGTGGCTCTGCAGGGCTGAGTGATTGGGATCCCATTTATAACTCGCTTATCAAGCATGCAAAAGTAATTCGCTATTCTCGAATTGGCAATGGCGGCTCAGCGCAAATAAAGAAAAACTATAGCTCAGAAGAATATGCTGCTGAGGCTTTACTACTGCTTAAAGCACTAAAAATTGATGAACCAGTAGTTTATGTGGCGCATTCTTATGGTGCTTATATCGCAAGGGTATTTGCAGCAAGCTACCCTGATAACATTAAAGCGTTAATGTTAATTGAACCCGCCTCAGAGCATGATGTTGATATTATGCGTAAGATTGATTTACCGCGCGCTGAAAAAGAAATTGCTGCTATAAAACGTGATGATATGAAAAACGGCATATCGAATCAGTATTTAGACTTTTGGTCGAAGCGGCCTTTGCCCGATTACCCACAAATAGCAGATATTCCCGTGACGGTTATTGCCTCAGTTAAAAAATATGAAAATCCATCGGTGTTATTTTTTACTGATAAAGGGCGTGAAATGTGGGGAGAACTGCATTTAAACTGGGCTAATGCTTTTCCTCAAGGTGAGATAGTGCTAACCAGTAAAAGTTACCACTATCCACAAAATGATGAGCCAGAAATGGTAGTTAAACAAGTTTTGAAGCTATTATCACGCACTCAATAGCGAGATCGGATTATGTTTTTTAATTACGACTAACTATGAGTTCTTTTTGTAATAGGTGCCATTTTTTACTTATTGTGTTGTTTAATACGCTCTGCATTAAAAGAGTAAATTAAACCCTAAACAAAGCACTGCAGGTTTACTGCAGTGCTTTGTTTAGGGAAATGATATTAATTATTTTGCAGTTGCAACAAGCTTAACCCAATCGTAATTAGTGACACCTAACAAGCCGATTTGTAATGTCTGGCCTGAACTCACCTCTAAGATACAACTTTCATTGTTGCCTTTGTTGTTCGATAAGCAATCATATTGTGTTTTTGTTACCGCTGCATCCGCTCTAACATAGAGGTTAGTATTTCCCTCGCCACCCAATGTTTTTATGTTTACAGTAGTTGTGCCTGTAGGTACTACATAACTATAGCGCTGCCAAAAATCTGGAAATCCATAAGCACGAGAAGTTAATACACGAGTATCATTATCTGTAGGTGGTGCGCTATTTTCATAATCAGCCATAATAGTGACATTACTGTAGCTGCTATAGGCTTTAAGCATAACGTAATAGCGACCTTCTCCTTGACTTATATTACAGCTTTCAGTGTTACCATTTCTAAATGGTCGGCAGTCGTAATCGTTTGTGGTAGGTATTGTATTTTTCTTAACGTAGAGGTCTGCATCACCCGAACCACCTGTTATGCCGATTGAAATGTTAGTGCTATTTGCAGGTACATCAATATAGTAAATAGTCTCTTGATTTAATGCTGCACTTTGGCCTGTTAATGCTTGGCCTTTAGTTAATTCAATTTCTGTTGGTGAACCATCGGAAACACTAATAGTTTGGGTTAGTGTATTTGTATTATTGTTACTATCTTTCACAGTAACAGAAACGTCGTAGTCACCCGCAGAGACAAAACTATGCATCACAGTTGCGCCTGTATCGGTTTGATTATCGCCAAAGTTCCAACTGTAGTTAATGATTGTACCTGCGGAGCTGGAACCAGTTGCATCAAAATTACACTGTAATTGTTCACAGCTGTATTCAAAACGCGCGGTAGGTGGCAGTGGTGTATTACCGTCGTTATCGCCAACAGGCACTGTGTTATTAAAGTAAGTTGCGACTTGGGGCCAAATCTTACTTATTTTGGCGCCTTTATTGTAGCATCCGCCTAAGTGATGAAGTGCAATAACACGATTACTTGATGCTGCAACAACAGGAGAACCGGAAGAGCCACCTATAGTGTCACAATAGTATCCAATATCAGTATTACTTCCACGCCCATTCGTTGAGGGGGCATTAACTTGGCACAAACCATTGGTGTCTTGATCCGATTCAATCGACAGCTCCTTAGGATTACCTGAACCATGTTGCGGAATATAAATACGTTCACTTTGCTCTGCGTTTCGCACATCAAGCCCTAAGTAGCCAAACTGTTCAATATTGGCAAAGTCATTAACACTGAACAGCGTATAATCTAACGTGTAGTCAGTTTTAAAAAACTCTTTACCCGTTACTTTTACAATGGTTTCTCTGGTTGTGCCATTACAACTTTTATTTTGGTAGTTAAACCACACTTCTGTAGAGGCAAGCTCAGATGCAGTCTCTATACAGTGGTTATTGGTAAATAACTTATTATCGCTGCCAACGCGCCAACCGGTACATAAGCTGCGGCCACCAATTACTAAGCGTGCTACCGGGCGGCTGCGGTCAAACTCTGTTGGGTTTGAGTCGGCCCAACATTGCACGTCTTTGCGTTCATTAATGCCACATGTTGACAAGGGGGCAGGTGTATTGTCTTCGCTGAGTTTTATATTAGCGCTTTCGGTACCGTAAAAGTAACTATCAATAATACCAAACTGGTGATGCTGCTTACTGGTTTTTGGATCAGGGTAATATTCAATGATAACGCTGTCATTTGATACCGACATAGAAGAAAATGAATGCACACCATCATCCCCGTTTAAGCTATCGATTGTTGCTGCGTCCATATTATTACTACTATATTCATATCGCTCTGAGTTGTCTTCGCTTCTAACGACTAACTTTGCGTCACCATTTAGATCTACTTGGCTAAAATGTAGCTTTATGTAATCAGCATTAGGGTGCGATACAGTTTGAGTAATTACGTGTCCTTGCGCAGTTTCGATAGCAAATTGCTTAGAAAGTTTTACATGGGTAGAAGCGTGTTTGGCGATTGTGGTTTTCTTTGCTTCTTGAGTGTGTTGTAAAATAGTGAGCTCATCGATTGCAGCAAAACTGCATTGTCCATAGATAGCTGTAGCGAGCAATGCTGCGTATTTACATTTATTCATCTTTATATCCTTTTCACTAATAAGTGGTTTGATGTAACGTAAACGATCAACTGCATGCCCATATGATTTAACTTTGAGCAAATAATCAGTACCTAATTTACATACTAAGGGTAGGTCGCATTTTAATCTTCGCCAGTAAAAAATTTAAATTTTTTTAACTTTACTCGGAAATAATTGCAATTTTCACTTTGAGATCAGCTCATTTTAAAAAGAATAAATGGCTTAGTATTCAATATGAAAGTTTGAACAGAAGATGTTCACTGTTGAGTCTAATAGGCTGTTACCAATACAGGTAATAACTTTTACTAACACTCACTAAAAGTAATATTGTAGATATTGAGACTTCTGATATTAAACTTTTCTATTTTAATTTTTACAAAAATATACAAGGGCCAAGTTTTAATTCTGTTATTTGGGTCGTTATTCTGTAAAATTATCGGCTTAACATTTGTGATTTAACCGTTACATTTGTTGTTATGGTTAATTATTCAATTAATATAAGCAGACGTTATGATTTTTTATATTATTGGGTTAAGTACGCTTGTTATTATTTTGTGTGTGGCGCTTTATGTGATTTACAGCAATGTACGTAAGAGCCGAGTAAGAAAGTCAAAAGAATATAATGTGTTATTTGATAAAGACACCATTATTGATGAACTCATTGCTCAACTTAGCGAGAAAAACCAAACCCAAGAAAACCAGGAAAAAACAATTAAAGGCAAACAAGAGATCCTTGCAACTTTTATAGATTTGCATCGATCGGGTAGTTTTTGTGCGCATTTAAGCGAACAAGAAATTACGTATTTTGTTAAAAAGAAACTAAACATGGAGAGTACTAAAAATGGATAGCGAACAACAAGCAGTCGCTGAGGCAAAAAACACCTCATTTATGGCACGTTTTGGTCGTCGTAATGTGATTTTACTAACATCCGTTGTCGTGGTGTTAGCCGTGATTGCAACATTAACGTCGCAGGTTATTTCATGGAATGAAGCCGATGAACGGCTAGTTCATCAGTCAGCTTTTACCGGTAATTTAACGGTAATAAATCAAGCGGGCCCTTACTTAAAAGCATTTGGTACGACATCAGCCTATAAAAAAGTTATTTCAATTAACTTTACCGGCGATAGCAGCGCAACAGCCAGTGCCATTGTACCACTCATTCCTATTCGATTCTTAGATACCACGACCGGTGGGGCACGCGGTGTTTCCCGCTTTAGATTACCTGGCAACGTACCCGCTAGTGAATCGGGTGCTTTGCGTGGTTTATTAAAAATTCATGAAGAATTTGGCTCCCAAGAAACCCTAATTTCTAACCTTTTAATGCGTGCAACAACAGAAAATGTAAAAGCGTCGGCTCGTATGATGTCGGTGGAGCAACATTATTCAGGTGGTAATGGTCAATTAAGCCAAGATTTTTCTGATCAACTTACTAATGGTATTTTTGTTACTGAGCAAATTATTAGTACCGGTGAGCGTGATAAGTCAGATGATTTAAGTAATTTAAGTAAGCAACAACGCGTTACCATTAATATAAAGAAGGATGCTGAAGGTAATCCGCTACGTAATGCGCCTATTTTAGGCTCTTATGGGATCACAGTCGTTGATGCGAGTATTATTGATATTGATTACGAAAATAAAGTAAATGCACGTTTAGAGGCGCAAAAACAAGCGGCTGCTGATGAAGCGCTGGCAAGACAAAACCTTAAAAAAGCAGAGCAACAAGCACGTACTGAAGTGGCATTAGGCGAACAAGCGATTGCAAAGCAAAGAGCTGAGTCTGAAAAGCTAAAAATTAAAGAGCAAATTGATGCAGAACGAATAAAAGCGAATGCGATTATTTCTGCCCAGCAACGTGTAGCTGTTAAAGCGGAGCTTGCAAAAGAGCAAGAAGAAATTTTAAAACAGCAACGCTTAGAAGCATTAGGTATGGACGTTTTAGCTGAAGCACGTTTACGCGCAAAATCAGCAGCGCTTGATCCTAAGTATGTATTTGATGAAACACTTAAAGCAGAAGTTAAAATTCAAACGGCTTTATTTAATAGCTTAGGTAACAGTCGCTTAGTGCCTGAAATTGTTATAGGTGCAGGGCAGGGTGAGCAAAATAATGGTTCTGAATTTATGCGCTTACTGGCGGCCGACGCGGCATTGAGCCTTAAGAAGCGTTTAGAAAAAGAGAAAAAATAAACGTTAAAAATCATTATAAAGCCCTAGCTTTAATTGCTAGGGCTTTTTTTGTGGTATCGCTTTGTAAGTGGTGAGTTTAAAACTTAGGACACAAAGCGTGGCTAAAGCCTTTTTCGGTTAGCAAAAAAGTGGCGCTGGGCGTCGAAAATATATATTCCTCATGAAGAAGAAACGCAATTGTTCCTTTTATTTGCTCACCGTGATGATCTGAGGCATCGCTAATTAATTGTTCAGGATCTAACTGGCTTGGGCTTGGAAAGTTATTATAAAGATGCTTAAAAATTAACGTAGCAATTGTGTTAAAGGTATCGTTATTTTTCATTTTTGGAGAATCCTTAATTTATATATGTAGCAACAAACTGGCTGTTTTAAAAATGATTTTTAAATAATAACACATTAAAAATAGGTACATGATCATCCTACTATTTTTTTAAGCTTTAATTTTGCAAGCTGCTGCTTTCATTTATTAAAATGATGATTAATTGTCATGCTTACCCTGCTAAAAAGTAGTTTGTGTGTTGCTGTTGTGTTGCGCAAAATCACAAGGTGTAATTGAAGAGTTGTAAAAATACGTTATCATTGTAAAACAACATGTAAAATCAAGCAGGTACTTAGCTCACGCTGACCAAGTTCGAGTTAATAATATCAACAAGGCAAGCAAGGACAAATTATGACACCTATGAAACCTTTAGCACTAGCAGTGGCTATGGTTGTTTTTTCACATCAGGCACATGCAGATACAGATCTTGATAAAGTAAAGCAGCAATTAAGCAGTTTACAAAAACAAGTGGAAATGCTGCAAAAGCAACTTGCAAAAGCAGAGCAAAAAAGTGAAAAGACAATCGAACGCACCATTGAAGTGAAAGAAGATACAGCTGAAGTTAAAGTAGCTAAACATGAACACAAGCCTCAGGGAATTAAAGTTGGTGGTGCTGTTCGAACCAACTACAGCCATACTTCGTATGATGACGATAATAAAAATCGCGGCGGCGATTTTGACTTTGATATTTTTCGTCTAAATTTCTCAGGCGATGTGGGTGATGTAAAACTAAACGCTGAAATTCGTTTTTTTGATTACATGACAGCTGTTAAATACGCCTATGCTGCTTACGATTTTGCTGATGATTGGCAAGTTCAAGCAGGTATTACTCAGGTTCCTTTTGGTAACTGGCCTTACAATTCACATAACTACTTTTTCAGCACTAACTATTACGTTGGCCTTGAAGACGACCACGATTTAGGGGTGTTATTTAAGCGTAAAATTGCCGATAACTGGCAGCTTGATTTAGGTTTTTTCAAAAATGATGAATTAGGTGGTGTTGATGGTTATGTAGATAACCGCAGCGATCGCTATTCTTACGACATTGTTGGCTTTAGAGAAGCTGGAGATGGTGTTTATGCCGAGCCAACTAATGCTATAGGCGAGTACAATACGTTCTCAGGTCGTTACGGCTACCACCTAGAGCATGAGGGTGGTAAAACTGAAATTGGTGTGTCAGCGCTTTCTGGTGGCTTGCATGATGGTGTTGACCGCGCAGGTGACTATAACGCATGGGCGCTTCACTTAAACAGTAATATGGGCCCTTGGAACTTGCAATTACAACATGGCGAATACAATTACGATATTGATAACGTAAACCGTATTGCTGTAGGCGCTTACTCGTTTTACGATAGCATGGCAGCGGAAGCAACCATGTCGAGTGCAAACGTAGCATACAGTGTGCCGGTGCAATGGGGCGCAGTAACAAACTTACAGTTTTATAATGACTACAGCGCTATTTACGACAAATCAGACAACAGCAAAGATACCTGGATGAACGTAACCGGTTTCTCGGTCGCTGCAGGTGGTTTATTTACATACTTTGACTTAGTTCATGGTAAAAACATGCCGTTTGTTGGTGGCTCATTAGCGGGCGATAGCAGCGAAACTGAACGCCGCTTCAACATTAATATTGGCTATTACTTCTAATAAGCTAGTATTCAAAGCACACGTCTATATACTGGGCGTGTGCTGCTGTCGTTTTAAAAATTATTTTTACCCTACCAATTTCAGCACCTACAAATTGATAAATCTCTAATCAACTTCTAGTATAAAAGTTCAAATGGAATTAAATAAATAATCCATATAGCTTAGCTGGAGGCTAGACATCGATGTTTGTCGTTAATGAGCAGGTATTATCTGATGTAAACAAAAACTTTATTATTCCCCCAAAACCGCAAATTTTAGATGATCTTGATAGATTAGCACGTCAAAATGAGCCGTCTTTAATGGCTGCTGCAGATATAGTTGCTAAAGATGTGGCCATATCGTCTGCTATTTTAAAAATTGTTAATTCACCCGCTTACGGCTTAGTGCGAAGCATTGCTGACATAAAACAAGCCATCATGTTTTTAGGTTGGAATGGCATAGAAGCACTTATTCCTGCGCTTAAATTAAAGCAAATGTTTTTACAAAAAACATGTTGTATTAGTTTAGAGCGTTTTTGGGATAACGCGTCTGAAATTGCTAATGTAAACATGATTGTTGGGCAGCGAGTAAAAAATAAAATTCCAGTTGAATACTTATACACTCTCGGTTTATTTCATGATTGCGGCATAGTTCCGATGGCGATTAAATATGACGACTACGTCAATGTGCTGCATGGTTCAAATAGAAGCAGTAAAGAAAGTTTAGTTGATATTGAAGATCGTGTTTATGGCGCTAATCATGCCATTATCGGCTATTACTTAGCATCGAGTTGGCATTTACCAAGAGATATTTGCCAGCTTATTCTACGCCATCATGATTTAAGTTTACTTGAGGACACATCCGATCCTAATCAACAGCTCTGTTTTTGTGTGTTAAAGCTCTCTGAAAGCATAGTAAATAGTATTTTACGTGATGAAAAAATTAAAGATTGGGAGCGCCTTGAACCGTTTATACTTAAAAAGTTAAATATGTCTGAAGACGAATACATTGATTTACAAGAAGAAGTTATTGATTACTTAAATCAGTAAATAATCATATCGGGTTTGCAGCCTAGTTAAACGAGCGGTTATTTGTCGCTTTTATTAAAACGAATATGCTCAGTTTAATTAGACTAAAGTCTATAGGTTAGTTTTTTTCACTTATTGGTTTGTTTTTAATCGTTTGTCGAGATTAAGTAAACACTCTAAAGTTTAGTTGTCGGCAACAAGCACGACTAACCAAATAGGAAACTAATCATGAAACGCTCACTTATCAAAACCATCGCTCTTGGCTCTTTATTAACTTGCTCAGCTGCTGTAATGGCTGATCAAAGTGACTACAAGTTAATGGTTATTGAAGAGGCTGCAACAGCCCCACAAGAATTCGAAGTTGCATTTAACAGTTGCGCATTAAATGTAAAATCAAAAAACTACAGCCAAGCTGAAGAAATTTGCTCAAAAGCAATTACATTATTACAGCAAAGTACAGGCCCACGTTTTAAAGTACGTGAGCTGACCTCATTTGCTTTAAGTAACCGCGGTGTTGGCCGTTTAATGGCTAAAAACGAAACCGCAGCGTTATCTGACTTTTACGAAGCACAGCAAATATCAGGTAACGAGTTAGTGTCGCACAATTTAACACGTGCTAAGCAAGATCTTGCTCTATAAAATCTATTAGTGATTAAAAAAGCCCATGCTAATTTAGTTAGCATGGGCTTTTGCATTTATGTAGTTGGCTTATTTCATGTCTGTAAATTATTGTCGATTAAAAGTTGAGTCAATTTTTTTAATCCTTTACCTTTGTTGGTTATTTTCCATGCAAGGTATAAGTCTTGAATAGGACGTGGTTCAATGAGCTCCACAACATGAAGTTTTTTAGCTTTAATATGTTCAGCAATAAGGTTTACTGGTAAATAACCAATCCCGATTCCCGATAAAATAGCGGTAATTTTTTGTTTTACGGAGCTTACATAAAAACGTTGACTACCTTCGATTAAATTAGCTGACCACGGAATACTTTGTTTTGCAGAGTCATGAACTATCACTGTGGTGTATTGACCAAGCTCACTAGGCTTGATGGGTTTTTGCTCTTTTGCTAAAGGGTGGGTTGGGTGAACCACAAGTACATTTTGAATATCCGTTATTTTCACTGCTCTGATCCCTTTTTGAGCAGGCACGGGGGCGGGTGCACCAATCACTAAGTCAACATTGTCTTCTATTAACGCCTCCCATGTACCGCTCATGACCTCTTCTTTTACATCAATTTCAATGCTTTTATGTTCAATTAAAAATTGTTGCAAAGCAGCAAAAACATTAGTTACGTCAATAATTGAGTCACAAGCAATCCGTATTCTAGGCTCCCAGCCATTAGCTATAGTTTGTGTTTGCTCCGATAAATTATTTATAGCATTGAGCACTTTACGCCCCTCGCTCAGTAAATGTTTACCTGCGGGGGTTAAAACTGCTCGCCGACCTTGGCGCTGAAATAAAGTTACATTTAATTGCTCTTCAAGTTTATTAACAATATACGACAGGGCTGATGGCACTTTATTAAGTTGCTCTGCAGCGGCTGCATAACTGCCACGATGCTCAATGGCGTCTAATACCAGTAAAGCTTCTATGCTAATAGGGGGTGTATTCATCATCATACCAAATATTAACTGTTCAAAATATTTGAACATATAAAGCAAATAATAGGAGTTATTTAATTTTAATTCAACTTATACAATAGCTGCATAATCAACAGAAACAATACAGGTAAACATTATGACGATTAAAAATATCACAGCTGCCATCACAAAAACTGAACAGTCTTTTGCAACACTACCATTAAGGCTTATTGCAGGATTAGTGTTTAGTGCTCATGGGGCACAAAAACTGTTTGCGTGGTTTGGTGGCTATGGCTTGGAAGGCACAGGGCAATGGATGGAGTCGATTGGCTTAGCACCGGGCTATTTAATGGCATTAATGGCGGGTGGCGCTGAATTTTTTGGTGGATTACTACTCATCGTTGGTTTGCTGGTGCGTCCTGCGAGTTTTGTACTGGCTATCACTATGGTGGTTGCTATTTTTACCGTACATATAGATAACGGCTTATTTATGAGCAACAACGGTTACGAGTTTGGTTTATCGTTGTTGGCAATTACCTTGGCCTTATTTATTCAAGGAGCTGGAAAGCTATCCCTTGATGGAAAAATTCATAACAAATTAAACCAATAAGCTGAGCATATAACTGATTGAACTTTAAGCTGCCAATCTGCGTAAGGTTGGCACATTCTACATACTTAGGAGACGGACATGGGATTACTTGTTAACGGTGAATGGGTCGATAAATGGTACGACACCGAAAAAAGCGACGGTAAATTTGTACGCCAAGACAGCCGTTTTAGGGATACTATTTCATCAGCGCCACAAAGCAAATTTACCCCTGAGGCGGGGCGTTATCATTTATATGTATCGCTGGCGTGCCCATGGGCGCACAGAACGATTATTTTTCGTAAATTAAAGCAGCTCGAAGACATTATTTCTATGAGTATTGTTGAAGCGCCCATGATGGAAAACGGCTGGGAATTTGGCGAGCAGGGCGATCCACTTTATAACTTAGATTACGCCTATCAATTATATTTAAAAGCCGATCCTAGTTATGAAGGGCGGGTTACTGTGCCGATTTTATGGGATAAAAAAACGCAAACTATTGTAAATAATGAATCAATAGAGATCATTCGTATGCTTAATAGTGCGTTTAATGAGCTCACTGGCAATACTGATGATTATTATCCAGAGCCACTTCGTGAAGAAATCGAAGCCGTGAATAACCGTGTCTATAACACCATTAATAACGGCGTATATAAAGCCGGTTTTGCTACTACACAAGAAGCTTACAACGAGGCTTACACCGCACTATTTGATAGTTTAGACTGGCTAGAAGCGCGTTTAGCTAAGCAGCGCTATCTCGTTGGTGATGTTATTACAGAAGCTGATTGGCGTTTATTTACAACCCTTATTCGCTTTGATGCGGTGTATCACGGGCATTTTAAGTGTAACCGTCAAAAATTAAGCGAGTTTCACCATATTAGCAATTACGTTAACGAGCTGTACCAAGTACCGGGTGTTAAAGAAACAGTCGATTTAGAGTACACAAAGGTGCATTACTATGTAAGCCACTTAACGATTAATCCAACACAAATAGTACCGCTGGGTGCAAAGCATCATTTTGATGCTCCACACGACCGTGAACGTCCATATTAATTAATGTTTATTCTTTTTGAGGAAAGACCATGATCAATCATTATCCAAAGAATAGTTTAGGCAGTGCCGATCACGGTTGGCTTAAATCTAAACATCATTTTAGTTTTGCACATTACTATAATCCGGCACGTATGGGCTTTGGTACATTACGCGTTGTTAATGATGATTGGGTTGCACCTGAAATGGGATTTGGAGCGCATCCACACAAAAATATGGAAATTATTAGTTTCATACGCAGTGGTGCCATTACTCATCAAGATAATATGGGTAATAAAGGCATAACCGAGCAAGGTGAAGTGCAGGTAATGAGTGCAGGCACAGGCATTGTGCATTCTGAGTATAATCGTACCAATGAGCCACTTACTTTTTATCAAATTTGGATTCAAAGTAATAAACAAGATGTGCCGCCGCGTTGGGAAAGTAAAAAATTTCCGACCGACGTAGCTAACGAGCTTACGCTTTTAGTGTCGGGTTATGCAGAAGATGCGGGTAACACCTTATTTATCAATCAACAAGCACGCATTTATGGTGGAAAGATTGCAAAAGGTACCACCATCACTCAGCGTATTGATCATCAAGCTTATGTACTTGCATCTGATGGTGTATTTACTGTAGATGACAAAAGCAGTGTAATTACCATGAACAAAGGGGATGGTGCTGAGGTCACTCATGCTGATTTTATCACGCTAACTGCAACAACAGAGTGTGAAATAATTATTATTGATACATTAGCCTAGGCTATTCGGCTTAGTTGGGTTTAACTTAATGGCGCAGTAAACACTGCGCCATTGTTTTAAAAACTTACAGCACTATACTTTAAAGCTATCTACTTGCGATTTCATTTGCTTGTAAAGCGCTGATACATTTTTTGACTGCAATGTTGTTTGCTCAGAGATTTGTTTCATTTGTGCTGACTGTTCTTTTAACGATACCAAATTTCTATTAATCTCGTTTGCTACATGGGATTGTTCTTGTGTTGCTTGTGCGGTTTCGGCCGACATTTGCTGCACTTTTTCAAAGGCGTGAGTTAGGTTGCTAAAAATACTAATAACGGCATCAAAATTACTGAGTGTGGCATTAGCATTTGTTTGACTGTTTTTAATAGAATCTGATGACGCTTTTACATTGTTATTTAAGCGTTGGATCATTGTATCTATTTCATCGGTGCTTTGTTGTGTGCGAGTAGCCAACGTTCTAACCTCATCAGCGACAACGGCAAACCCACGGCCTTGCTCGCCAGCTCTGGCAGCCTCAATCGCGGCATTTAACGCTAATAAGTTAGTTTGTTCGGCAATATTTCTAATGACCTCAAGTACAGACGTAATATCGGTTGAGCTGCTTTCTAATTCAATAGAATTAGATAAAGCCGATTGAATATCATTGATTAAATCTTCAATTGCTTTACTCGATACATCAATGGCTTGAACTCCTTGCTGTACCTGCTCGCTAGAAATATCAGCTTCGTGGGCGGTATTTTTAGCCAGCTCAGCCATTTGCTGGTTTGCCATATCCATTTCATGACCAGCGCTTACAATAGAGTCAGACGCATTAGCAAGTTGCTGGGTCACGTCCATCGCGGTATCAGAGACATTATTAAGATCGCCGGTCACAGTACCTAGTTGAATGGATTGCTGCTGAATGTTTTTTATTATTTGCTGCAGGTGCGCTAAAAAGTTATCAAACTCATTACTCAGCTCACCGAGCTCGTCATGTGATGTAGTATTAATTCTTTGCGTTAAATCACCATCACCAGCGGCAATTTCTTGGATTCGTAGAGTAATATTATTTATATTGTCGGTGAGTTTTTTAGGGATGTAATAACCCACAGCTAAAGCAACAATAAAGGCAATAATAATGATAACAAACACAATTTTTTCAAAAAGTTGAATGCTAGCTTGCACTTCATGTTTTACTTTTCGGGCATAGGTTCGCGCTTCTTCGCCCGCTATATCAAGTATTTCTCTCAATTCATTAAAGCTTTTATCTGCTTGCGCTAAATTATCATCAATTAAGGCTATTTGATTAGCCGAACTTGAGTAAACTAACGCTTTTCCTTTCTCGTACCACTGTTGATAAAGTTGATCAAAATTAGCGTATTTTTGTGTCAGTTGTGGCTCATCAATTAAGTAGCTGCGGTAACTATTAAAACGACGAATAACCTGAGCTGCATTTTCTTCAAATAGTTTTTGGTTTTGTGCCAATTCGCCATGTTGGTTTACAATTTTTTGTTTTGCTAGTCGAGCTTGGTATATATCTCTATCTGCATTGAGCACCTCGGCCATTGCTTCTACATAGCGACTTAATAACTCTGAGCCGACTTTATCTTGCTGCTGTTTATTGGTATGGATGCGAAGCTCTTCACCTGCTTGATCCATCATTTCTCGTATTTGTAAAAATTCAGATTCAGTTTGATTCAAATCACTTTGCATTTTACTTTGTGAGTGACTCGAATCCATTAACGTTTTACTGTGGTCTAGCCATTGATTGTATAAAGGCTCAAAACGAGAAAAAGAGTCATGTTTTGACAATAATGCTTGTTCATCTTTTAAGTACGTTAAGTATTTGTTGAAGCGGTCTTTGACTTGTTCAGCGTTTTCTAAAAACTCTGCTTTATTGGTCTCATTATCGCCTGTGGCACTGAGTAGATTTTCCAGTGCAATACGTGCTTGGTATATGTCTCTGTCAGCATTTAAAATAACGGTAACGGCTTCAAAAAAGGTTTCGGTTTGCCTTTTCATCGCGTTGTCTTGTATGTAAGTAATTGATGCAATTGATACAAGTAAACCTGCAAGGATCAGTGCTAAAAAAGCAATAGGTAAAATAACTTTGGTTCTAATTGAGTTAATTCGCATGTTTCAATCCTTGTTAAATCACTGTATGTAGAGTAAATATTAGTCACAATAGGGAGTTATGCCAAGGAAATGGATAAATTGATTGTTGTTTTTTGTTCTACTTTAACGCGTTGAAAATTTTACCGCCAGATTTATTATCCTTACAGCGCGTATTACCTTAAAATAGCGTTAATTGGTTCATTTTTATAAAGGAATTCTGCTGTTAATGAATTCTATTTTCCCCAGCGTATTTGGCCGCCTGTTTACCCCACACCTCGCTGTTGATATTAATCAACAAGGTTTAGTCATTAACAACAAAAAGCACACAGATACACTGAATTGGTGCGATTTAACCTCGCCTATTTGTTATGAATATGGGGTGCTTGGACAAACACTACGTTTTTCAACAAAGTCTAGGCAGTATCGAGTGTGGATGAGGGCTTATGGCAGTCACCGAATACTTAAAGCCAAGACGGATCAGCTATGGGTCAATAATAATATTGAACCATTAAATGAGCTGCTAGAAAATATTAACCAATTTGCACATCATCAATTTTTGCGTCAATCCTATGTGGCAGATATAAAACAGCGCGTTAAACAACAATACAACCGCTGGTTACCTTGGATAAAAAAGAGTGAGGCATTGGCAGTTGTTAGCACGCAAATAAAACTGCTCGAACAATATAGTCAGTGGAGCGATTCATTAACTCGCTTTTTACAGCATAAATACACACAGACCCAGTTGCAGCGTTATGCTGGTTTTTTCGATAACGTTGAAGCAAACCCACTTACTGAAAAGCAAAGACGGGCATGCATTATTGATGACGATAATAACCTCGTATTAGCCGGTGCCGGCACAGGTAAAACCAGTGTAATGGTTGCGCGAGCGGGCTATTTAGTTAACAGTGAGCAAGCTAATTACGATGATATTTTATTACTCGCCTATGGTAAGCAAGCTGCCAGTGAAATGGACGAACGTATTAAAGCTAAGCTGAATACACAGGCTATAAAAACCGCTACTTTTCACAGCTTAGGTTTAACAATTATTAGTGAGGTTGAGAGAAAAACGCCTAAAATATCTAAACTTGCTGAAAACGAAAAAGCTAAAATAAAATGGGTTGAAGGGTGTTTTGAATCGCTTGCTAATGCTAAGCCACAGTATGCTAAAGCACTGGTAAACTATATAAATAACAATCTTAATGACGTTAAAAGTGGGTTTGAATTAAGCACTGCAAAGCCTAATCATATAGCGCTTCTACAAGAGATAAAAGCTGGCGGTTATTTAACCAAATTAGCGACTTTATTTAGTCAATTAATTAGCGTGTATAAAACAGCAAATATAACGCTTGAGAACGATTCAAAGCAGATACAGCAGGCTTGGAAATTATTAAAGCCATTACTAGCCAACTATAACCATTATTTACATACTCAAGGTGAAATAGACTTTGACGATATGATCCTCAAAGCCCTCGATTATGTTAATACAAGAAAGTTTATATCACCTTGGCGTTATATCATGGTTGATGAATTTCAAGATATATCGCCTACGCGTGCGGCGTTGGTTAAAGCGCTGCGCGATAGTAAGCCTAGAAGCTCTTTGTTTGTAGTAGGCGATGACTGGCAAGCTATTTACCGTTTTAGTGGTGCTGATATGCGCCTTACCACAGAATTTGCCGCACATTTTGGTTTTACCACACAAACCATACTGGATGTTACGTTTCGTTTTAATAATAAAATTAGTGAGGTTGCTTCATGTTTTATCATGAAAAACCCTGCCCAGTTAGCTAAGCAAATTAACTCATTATCACAAGTGACAAAGTCCGCTATTAGCGTATTAAAAACAGCGAATGTTGTCTCAAGCAAAAATACAAAAATAGCTGAGCTAAATAATGGGGCACTTGCCCATGTACTTGGCGCTATCAACACAAATAAGCCCGCTGTTGTGTATTTACTAGCACGCTATCGCTTTCAGTTACCTATTAAAGCCGATATTAACGCCTTGCAGCACACCTTTTCTTCATTACAAATTGAGTGTGATACCTTTCATGGTTCAAAGGGTAAAGAAGCCGATTACGTAGTTATATTAGGTATGCATGGCGGGCAATTTGGATTTCCGAGCACTAAGCCATCGCCTGCAATGTTAGAAGCTCTGTTACCCGCTAAAGATTTGTATGCCCATAGCGAAGAGCGACGCTTATTTTATGTGGCGCTCACTCGTGCTAAACACAAGGTGTTTATCATAAGTGATGACAACAACCGCAGCTGTTTTGTTGACGAGCTCATAAACGAGTATCAAATTGAGCTAAAAGAGTTAAAAAACATAGCTAGTAAAGTGGTAGCGCAGGTATAAACCGCTTAGTGGCAAACGAATAAGCTTAAGCGGTTTATTGCGTTAATTAACCTGCAACAGGGGTGTTACCTGTGGGTATTTTTTTCATACTTTTTATGAGCATATAAATACAGGTGGTAATTAAACAACCACCTAAATAAATAAGCACACCATGGCTTGCATCAGAAAAATGCGTTGCCAACAACGGGCCTAATACAGAGCCGACACTGTAGCTGAGCAGCATTATTTCAGTGGCTGACACTATTTTTGCCATAGGTAAGGAGTCGCACGCTAAAGTAATTGCAATCGGATAAAGTGCAAAACTACACGCACCTAATACAAAGTAACTTACAACTAATCCGCCAAAGCTATGTGCGTTTAATATTCCCATTACGCTGGCAGCACCAACAAAACAAAAAATAGCCATAAGTAAGCTTTTTATAATACGGGTTGATAAATAACTCACTAAAGGTTGCACCAGCATACCACCTAAAATAATCACCGCCATAAGTAAGCCGGTATATTGGGCTTGATCAGTTTGCGCGGCTATATAAACAGGTAATAACCCGTAAATAGGGCCTAGTAATAATCCTGATACTAAACAGCCTAAAATAGCAGGGCGGCTGAGAGTTTTTAACTCTTTAAGTGGCAGCTTTTGTAATTGCTGAGCATTAGGTTGGCCTGTGGTAATTAATAATGGAGCTAAAATAGCCAACGCCAAAAGGGCCACGACAAATAAATACGGTACGGCACCTTCAGTGCCAAGCGGTGTGATTGCTAATTGCCCCACAGCGCTGCCACCATATAAAGAGGTCATATATAAACCTAAGCGTTTAGCTCGCGCCTTAGGTGTATTCGCCATTAACAACCACGACTCGACCACTACAAATACTCCCGCAACAGCAATACCAGCAACAAAGCGAGCAATTAACCACATTGTGGCTGTAGGGGAAATGATCTGCGCAATAACACTGATGATCAGCAACATTAAAAATGCGATAAATGCCATACGGTGGCCAATTTTTACTACCACACGCTCAATACACAGCGCGCCAATAAGTAAACCAAAATAAAAGACGCTGGCAAGCCAAGGCGCAAGATCAATACTTAACTTAAAAGCACTCAGTGATAACGGGATCAGGCTCATTAAAAAGCCCGAAGCAATAGCAAAAAAAGATAAACCAATAACAGGGGCTAAAGGATTATTTGATTTACTATTAGCGGCAAGTTCCACCATTAGATTATTCCGATAAAAAGGGTTTAAATAATTGCTGATTTAGGTGTGATAGTGGCGCGATTATTTGAAGCAGGTTAATTTGGCTGCGAATTTATGCTGCTTTTTATACCAAGTAAAGTGTTTTTTAATTGCTCAATCAAAATAATTTTTAAAATGTTTTTTTACGTAAACTAATCGCTTAATTGCAATCTGATTGTAGAAATAAGTTAGCGTTTTTGTTTTATATTTGTTGATTTTTTAAAGAGGGTGATAACGTAGTAATGGCGGGGCATAGTTAAAAAATAAAAGCCCATGTTGGGCTTTTATTGGTGTTTATTTTAGTGCATGGCAAGCGCAAGCTTATGGTACAAACCAATACCAACAATCACATTAAACGGAAACGTTACCCCTAAAGAGCTGAGCATAGCTAGGCCAATATCAGCCTTGGGAACGGCTGCTTTAATTGCCGCAGGGGCTGCAATATAAGACGCACTAGCCACTAAGCTACCGAGTATCACTACCGAGCCTAATTCTAATTTTAATAGTGTGCCTACAGCCACGCCGATAGCACCTAAAAATAGCGGAGTAATGATAGCAAATGCAGCGAGTCTCCAATGCTGCCAAGGAAATGGGCGCAGAGTTTGCGCAGCCACTAAACCCATTTCAAGTAAAAACAATGCCAGTACTACTTTAAAACTACTGGTTAAAAGACTGGTTACTTGACTGCCTTGCTGTGTGCCATACATCATTCCGATGATCACACCGCCAACTAACAAAATCACGCTTTTGTTAGTAAGTGTTTCGTGCCAAAGCGCTTTGAGTGACAGTGTATTACTTTGGCTATGTTTTTTGTCGAGTTTACGATACAGCATTAAACCGACAATAATGGCAGGTAATTCGAGCATCACTAAATACAGTGTAACCTCAGCACCTACCTCTAATTTAGCTGACTCTGCATAAGCCAATGCAACTGCAAAGGTACCTGCGCTTACCGAGCCATAATGCGCAGCAATACTGGCGCTATTGGCCACACTGAGTCTAACAACATATTTTAAAATAGGGTAAAGAGTAAGGGGAATAAGACCACCGAGTAACATAACCGAGGCCATTTCAGGAAGAAGTTGCCAGCTTAAGTTACCATGCAGCACCATGCCACCTTTTAACCCTATGGTGAGCATTAACAATAGACTTAGTGTGTCATAAGTTGCTTTAGGTATCGCTAAATCAGAACGTAAAATCCCCGCCACTAATCCTAAAATAAAAAACATCACTACGATATCAGGCACACTGTTCTCCTTTTTGTTATTAGTTACTCAATTTGTTAAGCGGCGCTATTGTAAACCTATCTTTGTATAGCAAATAATAAAATGAATGATAGTATCTTATAGATAAAAATCTATGAGGTGAGTAATGAACATAAGGCAACTATCATTTAGGCTACTCGAAGTCTTTATGAGTGTAGTTAAAACCGGCTCCATTAGCGAAACAGCTCGGCAATTGCATTTAACCCAGCCTACCGTTTCTTTGCAAATTAAGCGCTTACAAGAAGCCGTTAATGAGCCTTTAATTGTTATGCAACAGCAAAAGTTACAGGTTACCGAGGCTGGCTTACAATTATTTAGAACTTGTGAGCAAGTGTTTGGGCACTTTGATGATTACCAAGACTATTTAGCCGAGCTTAAAGGCGGGGAGCGCGGGCGCTGTAAAATTGCCATGGTAAACACTGCACAATATATTTTGCCTAAGTTACTTGGGCCTTACAGTAATGCCCATCCCCATGTAGAGCTGCCATTGGAAATTGGCAACCGCTCTGCAGTGTTAGCGCGTTTTGAGCGTGGAGAAGACGACATTTATGTGTTTAGCCACCCACCATCACTTGAACATGCCCAAGCCGCGCGTTTTTTACATAACCCCTTGGTCTTTATTGTGCCGCTTGATCATCCGCTTGCCGATGTAAAAGCATTAACATTAGCTGATTTAATGCCATATCGATTTTTATTAAGAGAGCCAGGCTCTGCTACGCGTATGCTTTTTGAAAGCGAATTACAAAGCCGTGGTTTAGTCCTTAGTGATAGTGTGCAAATGGCCAGTAACGAAGCCATACGAGTTGCAGTTTCCTCGGGAATGGGGATTGCGGTGCTTTCCCATCATGTATTACCAAAAGGCGATAACAGTTTTAAAGTGCTCAATGTAACCGACACCTGCTTAGCCAGCCATTGGTATTTTGTAGTGCGCACAGACAGGCATATTTCTCATGCTGCGCGCAGCTTTTTAAAATTTGCCCAGCTGAATTTAGAGCAATATCTCGATAAGCAATGGGTGCGTAATGAGCTAAATGGGCTTAATTTAAAATAAAGATTTAAAGCGAAGCGAAAAAATATAAGTTGGTATTAAAGTTGCTGTAGTTATTCACATACAAGTATCTAAGTGAAAATAGTTAAAGATAGATACTTTAACGCAAAAATGGATTTGAGCTGATGACATCAATAACCTTTAAAAATCAATATAGTACTTATGTTAGTACAATAAATAAACCGGCAAAAGCTGACGAAGTTGCGGCAACTTCTGGCCCTGCGGCAACAGCTAAAACCAGCTATAGCGAACAAACGCAAATCGCAAGCGCTAAGCCACATGACAAAAGCTTTTTAGAAAATGCGCAAGAGGCGCTTATCTATCAACGATTAGGAGTTGATAAAGAAAAAATTGTTGAGTTAAAAGCAGCAATCGAAGCATTGGCAGAAAAACTTCAAGAGCAAGGTGCTGATATAGACACCATTAAAGAGCAGCTTGCAGAGTTACAAAAAATGCTGGAGCAAGAATACGAAAAAGGCACTGATCGAATGGCCATGCAACCTACGCATGAAAAAGGCAAGCTTGTAACCGCGTTAGCTTAGATAACGACACGTTGCAAGCTCATTTACTTCTGATTTTAAATAGATTTTAAGAATTATGCACAAAGAGGGCAATGAGACGCTGCGCTTTTAGAGCAGTGATCTAAAGCATATTTTTTATGGCTTCTCATTTTCTTCTCATTCAATTCTCTCAGTTCATACTGTTTTTTATGATCAATTTACAAAGAGGGCGAAGAGACGCTGTGCTTTTAAAGTAAGCATCTGAAATAAATAGATTTTTTCTACTCATTTACTCCTCATTCGCTTCTCTGTGTTCAAATAGGGTTTAGTGAATTATGCACAAAGAGGGCAAAGAGACGCTGCGCTTTTAGAGCAGTGATCTAAACCATAACTTTCATCTGCAACCAAAAAACCAAGCTTGGGCTTATAAAAAGTAACAACATGCCTACACTAAGCAAATTGCCTTTAAAGAGATTAAAGTCATCAAGAATTCTCTGCCACTTATATTTAAATAAATACCGGCCAACAAAAATATCTAAACTAAGCATTATTATTAGCCACATTAAGCCTAATTTAAAACAATCTAGGTAATTTGTAGGGGCAACCCATGGCAGGGCTAACCAAGCTATAGCAAAAATAATGGCGATGCCTGAGAGTAAACTAAGTGTTTTAGCGCGTCGTTGCCCATATAATCGATGCAGAACTCGCACCCGAATGTTGCCATTAATTATCTCGCCTAAAGCAAGTAATAAGCCTATGGCTAGGGCTTTTAATAACATGATGATTTCCTTATATTACAAAGGCCAACAGTTAAACATTTATTTCAAATAGTTTACATCAATACCCAATTATAGAGCCATTAGTTAGCCTTTTAATTTATAACCATCGGTATTTGTTGTTATTGTGCGCACTTTTTTATAAGGTGAACTTTGCTTATAAAAATAACAACGGGATCAACCGATGAAAACTCTACAACAACAACTTGGCCAGTATGGCTTGTATCATCGTTCAAAGCGTAACGTATTAACTCACTTTTTTGGTATTCCACTGATTGTATTTGCGGCATTGTGCTTACTAGCGCGTGTTGAAATTCCCATAGGGAGTTTTAATGTCGATGGGGCGCAGCTTTTTGTCCTTGCCAGTGTGGTTTACTATTTTATGCTGAGCTTTTCGCTAGGTTTAATCATGGGCATCATTTTTACTTTATTGTTAGTGGCAGCGCAGCCTATCGCCGCAATGCCCTTTACATCTTGGCTGACGATTGGTGTGGGTGTGTTTGTATTTGGCTGGCTGTTACAGTTTATTGGTCATTATTTTGAAGGCAAAAAGCCCGCCTTTGTTGATGATTTAGTGGGTTTAATTATTGGCCCTTTGTATGTCACCGCAGAGCTGTTATTTTTAATGGGTTTTTATAAAAATTTAGAACAGCAAGTTAATGAAATAGCGGGCCCAACTAAAGCATAATCAGTCAAAGACTATAAGGTAAACCATGGATTATAATAATAAAACAGTGTGGATCACCGGTGCATCATCAGGTATTGGTGAAGAGCTTGCAAAACAATTTGCAGAGCAAGGTGCGAAGGTTATTTTATCAGCGCGTAACGTTGATAAACTCAACGAGATAAAAGAACAGTTAAAAGGGCAAGGGCATCGGGTAATACCCCTTGATTTATCAAAGCCCGAAACTGTACTGCAGGATGTATCAGCGCAAATAGATAGCTTAGGCCCAATTGATATTTTAATAAATAATGGTGGCGTATCACAGCGTAGTTTATTTTTAGAAAATGACTTTAAAGTGTACCGCCAACTCATGGAAGTAAATTACTTTGGTTTAATTGCCCTCACTAAAGCAGTGCTACCTTCAATGGTGGCGCGAAAAAGTGGTTCTGTAGTGGCTATTAGTAGCGTGGCAGGCAAAGTGGGCTCTAAGTTTAGAACGGGTTATTCAGGCAGTAAATACGCTGTAGTAGGCTTTATGGATTGCTTACGCGCCGAAGTCGCGCAGCACAATATACATTGCTTAACTATTTGCCCTGGCTCAATTAAAACAGCGATTGCCCATAATTCATTGAACGGGCAAGGAGAGGCACAAAACAAACCTGAGCCTTCAATAGAAAATGGTATGAATGTAAATGTAGCCGCATCGAAAATGCTCACCGCAATCTATAATAAAAAAGACGAAGTTGTAATAGGCCAAGGGTTAAGCGGTTGGGCACCGTTTATAAAACGGTTTTTCCCTAGTTTATTTAATCGCTTAACCGCCAAGGTAGAATATAAATAGCCTGAGAATTAGTGGACTGTTAGCAAAAATTTAAGTTAAATTTGTGCTGACAGTGTACTTCTATTTTTTAAATAATGGAGACGTTAAAGTTAATGATGCATAGTGTTAAGCTAAGAGTATCTTTATCTGTAACTTTCCTTTTAGATAACAATTCGTTACGAGGCTTTTACTGCTGACTCTTTTGATTTATTGAAGATCACAATAGAAAATATAACTTCTGTTATGCCGCCAACAAAAGCACCAATGACGAAGTTAGCATTTAATAATATACAAACTACTCCCGCTAGCATAAGCACAGCACCTAAAAGCCAATAAACTTTTGCACCATATAAAGTATTAAAAATTAAATAACGCACACCTATTGCCAACAGCATTATTGGATAAAACCATTGCAGATGCAGCTTAGAAACATAGAAGGCGAGGAAAAAACCAACAAATAAAATAACGGTACTTTCTAAAGCAAGTTTGCCTAATGGGTTTGTGGAGTCATGTTGTCCAGGGCGCTTAAGTACTTTTGATAGCAACATAGCCAGCGGGTGTATAAACATACCACCAATAAACAGGGTAAGCATACTCGCTTTAGTTGAATACAGTACTGCAATTAAACCAGCAAAACACCAAACTAACCCAGAAATAAAAACACCTGTTGCGCCACCAAAATAGGCGAGATCCATGTCTTTTTGTGCTTGCTTAAATTCCATAAATACCCCGTGACCTAAAAGTGGATATCCCTCAAACAGAGGAAAGTAATTATTGGTTAATAATTCCACTAATTAACTTTAATGTAAACAACTGATTATGCGAGAAATAAAATGGCTTTTAGTGTCGCACCAATAGGGCTGTAATAACGTGATGGGGGAAATGCAAAGTGAACTTATAAGAAGTGTATTTAATTTTACTTAGTTGGGTAAATGTTTATCGAAGTTATTTAATCGGGGAAATACAAACCCCGCACTGTTAATGCGGGGGATAGGCTTAAACTTATTAGGTTTAATGTTTACTTGGCTTTTTTGGCTTCGAGCGCTTCTATTTCATTCCAAATTTTTTCAGCCTCGTCAGTTAACATCGCATAGCTTTTTATATCGCCTTTTCTTTGCGCTTGCATGCCTTGTTCTAATTTTGCGTCGTATTCTTTACGTAATTTTTTGATTGGATCTGGCTTTAAAAATGAAAACATCAACACCCTCGTTGTTTATTAGCTAGTTACAGTAACAATACGCAGTGAAGGCGCAAAAAGTTTGCTGTTACTGTAATTAGCGTATTAAAAGATTACTGTGGGTCAAGGCGCACAATGCCTTGGCCGTCTAATCCTAAGTAAATAGTGCCATCATCACCTTGTGCTAGGCTGCGAATGCGGCCAATGCCTTCCAGTAATTTACTTTGTTTAACGACATTGCCATCTGCTATTTCAAGTACGCTAATAAACGCGTATTTCATTGAAGCGAGTAAAAACTTTCCTTTAAGCTCAGGATATTTGTCACTTTTTACGAGCAGCATGTCTGAAGGGGCAATAGACGGTGTCCACTGCAATGTGGGCGCTTGCATGCCTGATTTTTCGGTTAAATCGGTAAACGAGGTGCCGCTGTAGTTAATACCGTAACTCACCACTGGCCAGCCGTAGTTAGTTTTAGGTTTAATCATATTAAGCTCATCGCCGCCACGGGGGCCGTGTTCGTGTGCCCAAAATACATTATTTTCACCATCGAACCACATGCCTTGTGGGTTACGATGCCCGTATGACCAAATCGCTGGTTTTGCGTCTTTTTGGTTTACAAATGGGTTGTCGGTTGGAATTTTACCATCGTCGTGTAAACGATAAATTTTACCGCCATCGCGGCTTAAATCTTGTGGGTTAATATCTCGTGAGCCGCGATCGCCAATCGAAAAATACACATAGTTTTGGTTATCAAACACAATACGACTGCCGTAGTGCTGGCCTTTTTTAGAATTATGTTCGCCTTTGTATAATTGTTGTGGCTCGCGTAATTGGCTGTGATCGTTACTTAGCTTTGCACGCATAAGTGCGGTGTTACTGCCAGCGCCGTCACCTTCACTGCTTGAGTAAGTGATATACAGCCATTGATTATTAGCAAAATCAGGATGCAGTTCTAAATCAAGTAGGCCGCCTTGGCCGTTGGCATCAATTTTAGGTAGCCCAGAAATTTTAGTTAAGCTGGTGGTATTTTTACGCAATAAATATAAGGTGCCACTGCGCTCGGTTATTAATAAATCACCGTTTGGTAGAGCCTCAATAGCCCAGGGAATAGAAACCCCTTGGGCAACAGTGACCGGTTTTACATTAAGCGCTAATTTATCCAGTTCTTTAAAATCAACTGCATGAGCACTAAGGCTGGTAAGCGCCGAAAATGCCAATGCAAAACTGGCTGTGGCGAGTGTAGAAAATTTTTTACGCGTTGTTACTTTGTTCATAATGGCTTCCAAAATTAACTAAATTTTAACTACCTTAGCACGCTATTAATCACAGTGTTAAGTATTTGGGATGAATGAAATTGCACGCTATTTAACCGCTTTAATGTTGGTTTTTAGCTTAATGAGTTTGTTTATGTCCCTCAGGTGTTTAACTAACTTTACGGGTATAGGAATTCAAGACCGCTTTAAAAAAATTGAATAATTACTCTATTAGGGTTGAAATTTAAAAATTCGAGCGTACACTTGTGCGCTGAAAGTTGAGCTTACACGTGTAGGCTCAAATATTTAAAGCCCAGCACATGTGTTTGCGTGAATTCGCTTAACACAAAGTGATGGGTAGTCGATTTAAGTAGAGAATTAATAACCATGCTAACTTCGGTATTAGACCAATTTTCAAAATGGTTTTTACACCATCAAAGCTTTGCCGCTTACATAGAGCCTTTAATACAGGTCGTTAAACCTGCATGGCGAGCCGGCTTTTTTCGTGCGCAAATTATTGATGTACACGCGTTGAGTGGTCAGTTTTTAAGTGTAACGCTTAAACCCAATAAACAGTGGCGCGCCCACATTGCGGGCCAGCATATTAGTTTAACGCTTGAGCTCAACGGGCGTTTGCTTACCCGTGTATTTACGCTTGCTTGCAGCCCCGCGCAATACAAAGCAACCGGATTGCTGCGAGTTTTAATTAAAACCAATGAGCAAGGACGTTTTACAGCTCAGTTGCAAAGCACATTAAAGGCGCCGTCGTGGTGTAATATTTCTGCGCCAAGTGGCGACTTTGTATTTAAAAGCTGGCATAAAGCCAGCACCTTTGTTGCTGGTGGCTCGGGTATTACACCTATGCTGGCAATGCTTAGCCAGCAATTAGCAAATACTCAGCACACCATCAAATTACTGTATTTTGCAAAAGCTAATGAGCACCAATGCGTTGAAGAACTTGCCGCATTAGCAGAGCGTTATGCGCATTTTTCTTACTTGTTACTCACTCGCGATATGAGCCCGCAATTAACTACGCATATAAACATCGATGACAATCCTGATATTTACTGCTGTGGGCCAGCAGCGTTTATGCAAAAAATTGCACATTTTGCAAACCAGCATCATTTAACCTATTACCAAGAAGCCTTTAGCCCTGCATTGCCAAGCTTAAATGATGACAGTCAATTTACTGTAAAAATTAATAATGATCACCACGACGTAGCAGCGAATGAGGTGTTGTTAACTCAGTTTGAGGCAAAAAAACTACCTGTGCAGCGAGGGTGTGGGATTGGTATTTGTCATCAATGCCAGTGCATTAAAAAAACGGGCGTGGTGCGCAATTTAAAAACCGGTGAGTTATCAGATAACGGCGAGCAGTTAATTCAACTGTGTGTTAGCCAAGCGGTCAGTGATTTGGAGTTACAGCTATGACAACCATAAATTATCAACAATTAGCCGAAGATTTAGATGGCATAAAAATGTCGACGCTTGCCAAAGTAGGGCAAAAGGATGCTAATTATATACGCTCTATTGTCCGCAAGCAGCGACTGTGCGAAATAGGTGGGCGCATTTTATTAATGCTTGGTTTTGTACAGCCTTTATTGTGGGTGGCGGGTGTGTTGTTACTGGCTTTGGCTAAAATTCTTGACAACATGGAAATTGGCCACAATGTAATGCATGGTCAATACGATTGGATGAACGACAAACAGCTTAATTCAAAAACATACGAGTGGGATATAGCCTGCGACGGCCAAAGTTGGAACCGAGTACACAATTTTGAGCACCATACTTACACTAATATTATTGGCAAAGACCGCGATTTTGGTTATGGCTTATTAAGATTAAGTAATGACTTTAAATGGCGTTTAAAAAATACTTGGCAGTTTATTACCTATTTAAATTTAAGTGTGCTATTTCAGTGGGGCGTGTCGTACCATGAGCTGGCGGGTGAGCGTGTGTTTATAGGTAAAAAGAAGCCAAACCGCAAAGGGGCTGTAGCGCATAGTACGTTAAAAAAACGCTTTTTTAGTAAAGGGGCGCGCCAATTAATTAAAGACTATGTACTGTTTCCACTTTTAGCGGGGCCTCTGTTTTTATGGGTGCTAAGCGGTAACTTATTGGCGAACCTAATTCGTAATTTATGGACATCAACCATTATTTTTTGTGGCCATTTTACCGAGCAAACGCATACCTTTTACGAGCAAGATTGTGAAAACGAAAGCCAAGGTCAGTGGTATTATCGCCAAGCGCTTGGGTCGTCAAACATTAAAGGGGCGCGTTGGTTTCATATTTTAACGGGGCATTTAAGTTTTCAAATTGAACACCATTTATTTCCAGACTTGCCATCGTCACGCTACCAAGAAATAGCACCACAAGTGCAAGCTGCTTTACAAAAGCAGGGCATTGCATACAACACCGGCGGTTTTTTTCACCAATATACCTCGGTGTTAAAACGTATATTTCGTTATTCATTTAAATAGAGGTTAATAAAATAGCCGCTACTATAATGTATGCATTAAATAATCAGCTAACCTTAAATTGTTAGCTGATTATTGCATTAAAGAGTTAGTAAGTGCTTTTTTGATTAAATAATCATCAGTACATGCAAAAAATTCGTCTAATTAATTTAAAAACAGCCTGTTTTGCTATGGTTAAATAGTAGCGGGTTGTCATACAATGGAGAAAAATAGACCACACAAGAGAGAATAAAAATGGCCGCATTTGGTACTGTGTTTATGCCGCAGATGATTCAAGCTAAGTTTTCTGACAATCAGTGGGGCGAAAGCTCAATTGTTCCTTGCGATAAGCTTGAGTTGCATGCAGGTGCACACGTTCTTCATTATTCAAGTACATGTTTTGAAGGTTTAAAAGCCTTTCGCCATGAAGATGGTTCGGTAAATATTTTTAGAATGGATGCAAACATTGCACGAATGCAGCAAAGTTCTGAATTATTAAGCTTACCAGCGGTTGATGGCGAGATGCTAAAAACAATGATCATCGATATTGTTCGTGAATACGCCGATGAAACGCCGCTTCCTCCTGGTTCTATGTATATTCGCCCAACCCACATTGGTACGGAAGCTGCCATTGGTAAAGCGGCGGCACCATCAATGAGTTCATTGCTTTATACGTTATTATCGCCAGTGGGTGACTACTTTTCAGGTGGTGCTACCGCGCTACGTGTTTTATTAGAAGAAGACGGCATGCGCTGTGCCCCGCATATGGGTATGATCAAAAGTGGTGGTAACTACGCCAGTGCATTAGGGCCAATTTCAGCAGCACGCACTAAATATAAAGCGGATCAAATTTTATTTTGCCCAGGTGGCGATGTGCAAGAAACCGGCGCGGCCAACTTTATATTAATTGATGGCAACGAAATCATTACTAAAGCACTCGACAGCACCTTTTTACATGGTGTTACTCGTAACAGCATTTTAACCATTGCGAAAGATTTAGGAATGACGGTAAGCGAGCGTAACTTTACCGTAACTGAGCTTTTAGAGCGTGCAGCAAAACCAGGCACTGAAGCAGCACTTTCGGGAACCGCTGCAGTATTAACACCAGTAGGTACGTTTATCCATAACGATAAAGAATACAAAGTGGGTAATGGTGAACCAGGGCCAACAACAGCACGTTTACGCCAAGCATTGAACGATATTCAATGGGGTAAAAGTGAAGATACACACGGTTGGTTAACTAAAATCTAATCGGGTTCTAGGGTCTGTTGACCTTTGCGGATTAAAATTTGTTCAAACTAGGGGCGGTTTAATCGCGGCGCGAGGTTTGTAACCTAGTGGGCTAAGTAAAAACCGATCAACAAAGAGTAAATCGTCCCTAGGCAGAACCCTTCGGGCAGCGCCTGTTTGGCATTGATGCTGCGTTATCGCCTATTTATGGGGAATAACCACACCACATAGGCTCTGCCTTGCCTAAATACCAAACAGACTGCTGCAAATTTAACCTTGAAAGATCAACAGACCCTAATCTATTAAAAAGCCACACTAAACAGTGTGGCTTTTTGTTATAAGCTGCAGCTTAAAATTTCATTTCAACTTTGCCATAAACATAACGGCCATTAAAACCAAATGGCGAAAAGCCCGAATACGAGAACAAACGTGAGAAGGTAGTTATATCGCTCACTAAATCACGCGTTGGATCTGGGTATACATCAAACACATTATTAGCGCCTAAGCTCAGAGTAATGTTGTTATTAAGTGCATAGGCAACATCTAAGTCGGTGATCCACTTTGGCTTGAGCACTTCGTTACGCTCTGGAATTTCTGATGGGTCTTGTGTTTCACCATAGCGAGTGCTGCGAAGTGTGGTACGCCATTCGTTTAGTGTCCATGTAGCGCTTAGGTTGTATTTATTACGCGGGGTACTTACTTCAAAACGACGCAGTTCATTACCCGAGAACAAATTATCTTGTTCAACACCTACGCTTTGTAGCTCAGCGGGTGGGGCAATAATATTAGTCACTTCGTTTTTGCCGTAGTTATAGCCTAAATTAAACGCTACATCACCGTAGTTATCGGTCATTAGGTTGTAAGAGGCAACCACATCAACGCCACGGGTTTTGCTATCAATCGCGTTTAAGAAAAACCGCCCTTGGTTAGCTCCAGTGCCCTCAAGTAAGCTTGCTACACCTGCACCCGACAGGTTATTTGATAACACAATACGGTCATCAATTAATATTTGGTAATAATCCACAGATAAGCTGAAATTAAAGTCGGTTGACCAGGTAAAACCTACCCCGTAGTTGGTGGCTTCTTCTGCATCTAAGCCCGGTGATCCCAATGCAACGGCTACATCACTACTTGGGGCAAACGTCCCTGTTTGTGTTGGAATACCATCAACAAACACGGTGGCCACTGAAGTAAAATATTGCTGTTGCAGAGAGGGCGCTCTAAAGCCGGTTGATACAGAGCCGCGTAATGCTAAATCTTCTGTTAGCGTATAACGGGTGGCAATTTTACCATTAAGCGTATCGCCAAAATCAGAGTAGTCTTCGTAACGCGCAGCGACGGCAACGTTCCAGTTATCTGTAATAAAGGCTTCTAAATCAATGTAAAGGCTAACATTATGGCGGCTGTTATCACCCGCAGACTCAGGTGTGAAACCTGGGAATACTTGCGAACCTGCAGAGCCAAATGGGCCATTAACTGGGTCGGTTACTGCGCCACCAGGGCCAAAAGTGCCTTGTGCGTATGAGGCTTCTTCGCCTGCCTGAATTTCGTAGCCTTCACGACGATACTCAGCGCCCACTGCGACGTTAATTCCGCTAGCTAAAAAGTCTGCATCAATCTCGCGGCTAAAATCAAGATTAATAGTCAGCTGATCGTAGGTAAGTGTACCGGCATCAAAACTGGTTTGACTGCTAGGTCCATATGAGGTGTTTAAGCTATCAATAACACCAAAGTTAAAGGCATCTTTGCCGTATACAGCAGAAGCGTCGTAATTCCATTCATTAGCAAAACCTTTTACGCCAAGTGCTAATGAAAAATCGTCAATATCTGAGGTGATCACCGGTAAAAAGCCATCAGGATAAATTTCTGTTACGTTACGGCTGTCTTGTGCGCGACGATAAAAACCTCCGCCTTCGCCTTCACGCTTGCTGTAAGAGCCAAACGAGTAGAGCTCTGCATCGTTAGTTAATTGATAACCGGCATTATAAAACAGCGCGAAGTCTTCAACGGTGCCATTGCCAAAGTTATGATTGTAACGATCCCATGTGAACTCACGCGGATCAAGAGAGCCATCAGGTAGGCGGGCGTAATTTTCGCGCTGGTCATAATCAGAGCGATTCGTTGAGCTACGGTCGCGATATTCAGTAGAAATACTTAAAAAGCCGTTATCGCCCAATTCAAACCCCATATTACCTTGCAGGGTTAAGGTTTGGCCGTCGGTCAGCGAACGGTCGCTGCCTTCATTAAAGGCTAAGTTGCCATTGGCATCTTCAGAAACGGATTCTAGTTGAGGCACACCCTGCATTTCGGTGATGTTTGCTCCATATACAGCACCTAGGCTGCCGCCACTGCTATTACTTTTAAGGACAATATTAATCACACCGGCAATGGCGTCTGAGCCATATTGCGCAGCGGCACCATCGCGCAATACTTCTATTCGCTCAATGGCATTGGCTGGAATAGCGTTTAAATCAACCGATGATGACCCACGACCGGTTGAACCATTTAAATTAAGCAGTGCATTACTATGGCGACGTTTACCATTTACGAGCACTAAGGTGTGATCAGGTGCTAAGCCACGCAGTTGAGCTGGGCGCACATGGTCGCTGCCATCGGTGATTGATGGCTGAGGGAAATTAAAGCTTGGTAATAAAGTGCTCAGTAGTGCATTGGTTTCAGTTTGCCCTGAACTTTTTAGGGCATCACCGCTAATGATATCAATCGGAACTGGGCTGTCTTCAACTGTGCGGCCGAGTCGGCGAGAGCCAATTACACTAATTTGTTCAATATTTTCTTCTGCTTGTGTGTCTTGCTGTGCGGCATTTACCGACCACGAGCCAAGTAGTGCAGCGGCAACACTGAGTGTAATGGTTTTTTTTGCTGTAAATAGCTGTTTTAGTTGCATGATTAGTTTCCCTCATTCAATGCTCTACAGGTAATTCAATTATTAATGAACTAATTGAAATTTCTGTTGTCAAGGTAGACCATTTTTACAACCAAGGTCAATTGAATTACATTCAATCTACAATTTATTTACAGCGGCAGGTGGACTATTTGAGTAGCCTGTAGCGTAAGTCGCCATTTACCATTTAATTTTACCTGTGAGCATATCTTTAAACATTACCCAATCGCCCCATAAACTATATAACGGGTGCTTAAATGTAGCAGGGCGGTTTTTTTCAAAAAAGAAATGCCCAACCCACGCAAAGCCATAACCAATCACTGGTAATAACCATAACAACATAAGTTGTGAGCTAAAAAACGCATAGCCTGCCAGTAACAGTACTAAGCTACTGCCTATAAAATGCAATCTACGGCAGGTTTGATTACGATGCTCTTTTAAGTAATAAGGGTAAAAGCGTTTAAAGCTTGTAAAGGATTGGATTTCTGTCATTACTTAGCCTATTGGTGTTTAAACGTTGTTCATTAATGTATTTAAGCGTAACTAAGCGCAGGTTAACAGCGATAAATGACGTTTACCGCATCTTAATAGACAAAAGCAGTAAAAGTTAATAACTTAGAGTGATTATCAACAAGGGAATAAAATAACAATGCTAAAAAAAACACTGACCTGTGCGGTTGTAATCGCACTTGCGGGTTGTTCACAACCTGCAGAAAACACCACTCAAAATGAAGTAAAAACAGCAATGAAAGCAGTTAACTCTCTAGATTACCCTGAAACTAAAAAAGGCACAGTGGTTGACACTTACTTTGGTGAAAATGTGGCTGATCCGTATCGTTGGTTAGAAGATGATATGAGTGATGAAACGGCTCAATGGGTTAAAACACAAAATAACCTAACCTTTTCATATTTAGAGCAAATACCGTACAGAGATACGTTAAAGCAGCGCCTTGAAAAGTTAATGAACTACGAAAAAATCAGCGCGCCGTTCACCGAAGGTGATTACACCTATTTTTACAAAAATGATGGCCTGCAAAATCAGTACGTTTTATACCGCAGTAAAGACGGGGGCGAGGCTGAGATTTTCTTAGATCCTAATACCTTTAGTGAAGATGGTACCACTTCAATGTCGGGCTTATCATTTTCAGAAGATGGCTCATTGTTAGCATACCAAATATCGGAAGGTGGCAGTGATTGGCGTAAAATCATTGTTATAGACACCGAAACCAAAGAGCAAGTAGAGCAAGCACTGGTTGATGTTAAATTTAGTGGCGTGAGTTGGTTGGCAAATGATGGTTTTTATTATTCAAGCTACGACAAACCAGAAGGCAGTGAGCTTTCTGCAAAAACTGATCAACATAAAGTGTACTACCATAAATTAGGTCAAGCCCAAAGCGAGGATACGCTAGTATTTGGCGATACCGCTGAGCAAAAACACCGTTATGTAGGCGCTAAAGCGACCAAAGATGGCCGTTATTTGTTTATTAGTGCTAGCGTATCGACCTCAGGCAATAAGTTATTTATTAAAGATTTAACTAAGCCAGATAGCGAGTTTGTTACCGTAGTGGGTAATACGGACTCTGATACCAGTGTGATTGATAACGAAGGCAGCAAGCTATTTTTGGTTACTAACTTAAATGCTCCGAATAAAAAAGTAGTGACGGTTGATGCAAGCAACCCGCAACCTGAAAACTGGCAAGACTTTATTCCAGAAACCGAAAACGTACTTAATGTAACGCTTGGCGGAAATACGTTTTTTGCCAACTACATGGTTGATGCTATTTCTAAAGTGAAACAGTACAACAAAAAAGGCGAATTGATCCGCGAAATTAGCTTACCAGGTGTTGGTACAGCGAGTGGCTTTGGCGGTAAAAAAGAGCAAACTACGCTTTATTACTCATTTACTAACTACAAAACACCTGGCACGACTTACAGTTTTGACGTACAAAGTGGTGAGTCTAAAGTATATCGTAAGTCAGGGATTGATTTTAATAGCGACAACTACACCTCTGAGCAAGTATTTTATACCTCTAAAGATGGCACTAAAGTACCGATGATTATTACTTACAAAAGTGATATTAAATTAGACGGTAGCAACCCAACTATTTTATATGGCTATGGTGGCTTTAATATAAGCTTAACACCTCGCTTTAGCTCTACAACAGCGGCTTGGCTTGAGCAAGGCGGCGTATACGCAGTGGCAAACATTCGTGGTGGCGGTGAGTATGGTAAAGAGTGGCATAAAGCGGGTACGCAATTGCAAAAGCAAAACGTATTTGACGACTTTATTGCCGCCGCACAATACTTACAAGATAAAAAATACACCTCTAAAAAGCGCCTAGCACTGCGAGGTGGTTCAAACGGCGGGTTATTAGTCGGTGCCGTAATGACCCAGCGACCTGACTTATTTCAAGTGGCGCTACCTGCGGTAGGTGTACTGGATATGCTGCGTTATCATACTTTTACAGCGGGCGCTGGCTGGGCATACGATTACGGTACTAGCGACCAAAGTAAAGAAATGTTTGATTACTTAAAAGGCTACTCGCCAATTCATAATGTAAAAGCAGGGGTTGAATATCCGGCGACTATGATCACTACAGGCGATCATGATGACCGCGTTGTACCGTCGCATTCATTTAAATTTGCAGCAGAGCTTCAAGCGAACCAAGCGGGCACTAATCCAACGCTTATTCGTATTGAAACCAATGCAGGCCACGGTGCGGGTACGCCAACAAGTAAAATTATTGACCTTTATGCCGACATGTACGGTTTTACGCTATACAACATGGGCATTAAATCACTTTAATGTGACTTTATAAGCTAACGAAAAGCCGAGTTACTTAAGTGACTCGGCTTTTTTAGGCTCACTACTTTATTGTATGGGAGAGAACAACCGTTGATAAGTTTTATAAGCGTATTCGTCGCTCATACCGCTTAAGTAGTCACAAATAATTCGCATGCCTTGATGGTGCTTTTCGGCTTCTAGGTAAAGTGCTTGCGTGGTTTCGGGTAATAACCGCATTGGATCGCTGGCAAATGCGGTAAACAGCTCAATAAGCAGGTTCTGCCCTTTAAATTCTATTTGCTGCATTTGAGGGTCGCGTATCAAGCGTTGAAACACAAAATGCTTAAGTATTTGTAATACGCTTTCGTATTGCTGATCTAATTTAGCGGTGTGCTTTAAAATAGGGCATTCAAAGGCATCGTTTTGTAAGTCTAAATGAATATGAATAATAAAGGTATTCACTAATTCACCAATGGCATCTTTACGCTCATGTTCGTGTTTTGAAAATAATCGCTCTGTAAGTGATTTAAGTAGCGTATTTAACCAATCATAGTTGAGTGCTTGTAAGTGCGGCAATGCATGGGTTAACCAATCGTCTAGGCTTAACACATCGGTGGCTATGGCATCTTCAAGATCGTGAACGGCATAGGCAATGTCATCAGCCAGTTCCATAATGGCACTATCGAGAGATTTATAGCGTGTTTTAGCTCGGTATGAATCTACAATATTTTGGCTGGTTAATAATGCTTTATCGTTTTGACTCAGTGGTTCAATGATCCAATTAAATATAGGTGCATCGTCATTGTAAATACCTTTAGCAGGTCGCCAGTCGTCGGCTTTTATAAACGCGCGTTGTTTATCCACTTTGGGAATGTTGTACCACAACTGATCGATAAAACCAGGGTACTTTATAAACCCTAATAATGTGCGCCTTGTTAAGTTCATGCCATAGCCATTACTATAAGGCTCTAGTTTGGCGACTATTCGTAGCGTTTGTGCGTTACCTTCAAACCCACCATGATCACGCATCATGTAGTTAAGTGCAATTTCTCCACCGTGCCCAAAGGGCGGATGGCCGATGTCGTGCGCTAAACATAAGGTTTCGAGTAATCCTGTTGACGGAAAATGTTCAAAACGAGGGTGCTGGGCTTTTAAGTGACGTAATATGCCCGTGCCTATTTGCGATACTTCTAAAGAATGGGTAAGACGTGTGCGATAAAAGTCATTTAAACCAATACCCATTATTTGAGTTTTGGCTTGAAGGCGTCTAAATGCTGCAGCATGAATAATTCGAGAGCGGTCTATTTGCCAAGGAGAGCGGTTATCGTTTGGGCGGTGCTTATATTGTTCAATTATTCTATTTTGCCACTGTTTATCCATGTCACAACCTATCTCTATATCTACGACTTTAACGCTTAGTATATTATAAATAACTCACAATAGGCGTATGAATTTTATTCAGTTGTTCGGTATTCGCGTTTATAAAGTGGCTTAGGTATAATGAGTGTTCGTATGTATGTGACTACACCATACATAACTTAGAGTTTAATTGAGATAATACATGTTAAAAACTATTTTTCAGTTGTTGTTAGCCGCCGTTGTTATTTGGGCGTTGACCCTTCCGTTTATTGATGCTGATGAACTAGTATCAGACGAGCAAACCAGCTCTAACGACATAAAAAAAGAGAAGAAAAAAGAAAAACCATTGCATAATGTTAAGTTGCCAAAATTCTCAGAATACACCGATGTAAAAGAGAAAAAACATGCGTTTTTTAACTTCATTAAGCCCCATGTAGAAGCCGAAAACAAAAAGATTTTACAGCAACGTGCAAACATTGAAATTGCGCGCATGATGCTAGAACACGACGAGCCGTTAAGTAAAAAACAAGCGAGCGATATTAAAAAAATACTTAAATTATACCGCTTACCTGAAACCTTAGACACGCTTACACTAACTCAAGCGCTGCGCCGTGTAGATATTATTCCTAAAGAACTTGCCCTAATGCAAGCTGCTAATGAGTCGGCATGGGGTACCTCACGCTTTGCCCGAATAGGCTTAAACTTTTTTGGCCAATGGTGCTACAAAAAAGGCTGTGGCATGGTGCCAAGAAGACGTAATAATGAAGCCGAGCATGAAGTGGCTGCATTTAAATCGGTTCGCGCTGCTGTAACGTCATATTTTAGAAATATTAATACGCATAATGCCTATAAACAATTACGCAGTATACGTGAAGATTTACGCGCACAGCAAAAGCCAATTAAGGCGACTAAGCTAACCCTTGGGCTGATGTCCTACTCAGAGCGTGGTGAAGCGTATATTGAAGAGCTAAATACGATGATCAATCAAAACCGAGCGTACTTTGATGAATAAACCAGTATTAAAATTAGTTACGACTATAGCGACCTGCTTTTTAGCAATAGCGGCAAATAACACCTATGCTAAAGAGTTTGTTATGTCGTATGACGGTTTTTACGACCGTTTAAAAGTAGTAAACAAAGGCGATTTTCAGTACGCCCGCGTAAACTTTTATATTAGCGATATTGGTACTAACGAAGTATGTAGTATCAAAAGCGGGACTATTTTAACTGAAAAAAATGAGTACCCGCTTAATTACACTGACAAAGCGCAACTGTTATTACCGTATGATAAGCAGCTTGATACTGACAAAGCGGTTATTGTGGTTCAGCCTAAAAATCCGATTCATGATTGTCAGTTAAAGCTTCAAATAGAGGCCAACGAGCTAGAAGGGCTAACCTTTTCAAAGCAATCATTATTAACCATTAATAATGAGCTTGAAGCGCTTTTAACAGACTTGTCGGGCTTTTTTGTTAGCAAACTAATGTGGTTTTTACTGCCTGAGCAAAAAGGGGTGGTTGTTACTTTTAATGCGCCTAAACAATTTGATGATGAGCGCATAACATGCGAAGAATCAGTATGTTATTTTGAAGTAACAGACAGCTGGCAAAACGACACCAAAGTATTGGCTGATATAAACGAGGTAGTTAAAGTAACGCCTTGGATCAGTAAGTAATAAAATTAATTGGTTTGATTATAAAGCGGGGTCAGGTTTGACCCCGCTTTTTTTATTGCTAAATTAAATAATGGCAGAGGGGCTATTCATGAGCGCGCTTTTTTCATCATGAGTAACAACTTTATTTCGGCCCGTTTCTTTAGCAAGGTAAAGGCGTTTATCAGCTTGCAATAGCAGCTCTTGCATATTTAAATCGCGAATAAGTGCGCTACTTACTCCAGCACTAACAGACAGTGCAATACTATTACCGTTAAAATAAAAGGGATATTGATCAATACTTCTGCATAGCTTTTGGGCTAACTGCCTTGCTTGAGTAAGGTTTTTTTGGTTAAGGAAAATAGCAAACTCTTCTCCGCCAATTCGAGCGGTAATGCCTGCTTCAAAAAACAATTCGTTAATATGTTGTGCAATCCACTTTATTGCTTCGTCGCCAGTTTCATGGCCATATTGGTCGTTCACTTGTTTAAAAAGATCGATATCGAGCATAATTAACGACACTCTGCTGTTAAGCGGTGCAGTGTGGGTTATTTTTTTACATAGGCGGAAAAAGCCTCGCCTGTTTAATAATTGTGTAAGCGGATCGTGATTCGCTAAGTTTATTAGTTTTGATTCTTCATTGGCAAAAGCAATAAACGGCAGAATTAACGCACTGGCTGTGGTTAAAAATAAATGCGAGACCAATAATAGTTGTAACCCCGCGGCTAAGTTCGCCTGACTAATTTGGCTAAAGTAGGGTAAAACAAGGAGTACAACTTGCAACAGCATTACTACACTGTGTAGTGAAAAGCAGGCAATTAGTAGTCGTTGCTGTACTTTAGCAACACTGGGGGTTCTGATCATTAAATAGGCCGCGTAGCTAAATAGTACGGCAGTAATGATACTGGTAATAATTTGCCCCGCATCAATGAGATACACAGCAAGTAGCAATGTGCAACATATAGCACAGGCATAATATAAAGGCGTTAGCTTTACTGCAGGCACCGTACTTTGTGGTATTAACCCTAAAATAAGCAGGAGTGGGGTTAAAATAATAAACAGGTAAGCAAAAAAGTAAGTTAAAAGTGGATAGTCAATCACCCCTCTCAAACCAATTAGGGCAATAGCGGTTATAAACGAGCAGCAGGCAGTAGCAAAAAATAAAAAGCTAGGTTGTTTTTTATATGAATACACAGAAAAAAAGAACACTGCAATAAACAAGTTAAGAATAAAACAGAGGCTAATTAATGTGGGTAAATGAAGCATGTTTTAGTTGCTCTTTTAGCTGAATAAGAAATAACGCTTAATTCATTATTAGGTAGTAACACTAAAATAGCAAGGGAGTAAAAAGTATTAACTTTATACTCCCTTGCTACAAACTTAACCCTTTAAGGTCAGTCGTTAAACTAAACTTTTTAATGCGGCATCGATTTCAGAAAAGTGAAAACGGTAATTATTTTCTAATGCTTTTTTAGGCACCACAAATTGGCCGGTTGTGAGTAGATCTGCCATTTCTCCCATTAAAACATTGAGCACAGCTGCAGGCATGGGCATAAAGGCAGGGCGTGACAATGCTTTACCCAATGATTGGCTAAATTGTTTATTGCTTACCGGATGCGGGGCAGTGGCATTTACAGCACCAGAGATATCTTGATTACGAATCAAAAATAAAATGAGCTGCACCATGTCATCAATGTGGATCCACGACATACCTTGCTCGCCATTGCCAATTGGCCCGCCTAAACAAAGCTTAAATGCAGGCAACATTTTTCCAAGTGCGCCGCCTTTTTTAGCCAGTACAATGCCTGTGCGAAGTAAGCAAACACGAGTATCGTCAGACTCAGCTTTTAATGCAGCGAGTTCCCAATCCCTACAAAGTTGGTGACTAAATTCATCGTGTGGTTCTGTGTTGTTTTCATCAACTTGGGTTTTACCTTGGCGACCATAATAGCCTATTGCACTGCCTGAAATAAACGTATGTGGCGGTGTATGACACTGATTAATTGCATCGCTTATGGCTTGGGTAATAATAATTCGGCTATCGCGTATTTTTGCTTTTTGTTTATCACTCCAGCGTTTATTAACGATAGGTTCGCCGGCTAAATTAATGACAATATCGACAGTATTAAAATCTACATCGTCTAAGCTGCTAACAGCATTTACTCTGTGGCCTAACAACACTTTAGCTTTGGTTGGGTTTCTACTTAGTACCGTAATGTCGTGGTGGTGCAACAAGAAAGGGCAAAGGTGCCTACCAATTAAGCCCGTGGCGCCTGTAAAAAATATATGCATTGCAACTCCAAAATTATAAATAAAGCGGGATGTTTAAAATTTATACTCCCCAGCTCAACGATTTGCAAATTTATACGTACTAATCATTATTATGATCACTCATAAATATTTCATTCTATTGGGTTTTGCCTTACACTGAAGCCAAATAACAGCAATAGGATAAGAGTATTGGCAAGTTTAACTGGGGTAAATAAAAGCTTAATTATTTTTGCAGCGTTGGTCATTGTATTAGCGGGCATTAAAGCCGCAAGTGCTATTGTTATTCCGTTTATTTTGGCAGCATTCATCGCCATTATTTGTAGCCCACTCATTAATTTTTTTGCTCGCTACCGTATTCCAAAAGGCATAGCGGTGGTGCTTGTAGTGCTTATTATTATGGGCTTAGGTGTTAGCTTAGGCGGTTTAGTGGGGCAGTCGGTTAACGATTTTTCAAAGCAGTTACCAGAATACAAAGCACAGTTAAAAGAAGAATTTGTATGGCTGGTTGATATGGCTTCGCAATACAATATTTTAATTAATAAAGAACAAATTTTGTCTATGTTCGACCCCGGTAAAATGGTTGATGTTGCCACCAATATGTTAACCGGCTTAGGTAGCGTAATGGCCAATATGTTTTTAATTATTTTAACGGTTGTTTTTATGCTGTTTGAAGGGCCCATACTTGGCAAAAAAATTCATTTAGCACTAGACGACCCCGACAGCAAAATTAAGCAAATTGACCGCTTTTTAGACTCTATTAACTCTTATTTGGCCATTAAAACCCTAGTAAGTTTAGCCACCGGTGTAATTGCTGGTTTTTACTTATGGATACTCGATGTTGATTACTTTGTACTTTGGGGCGTACTGGCATTTATGCTTAATTATATTCCTAACATTGGTTCAATCATAGCGGCTGTGCCAGCACTGTTACTGGCGCTTATTACTCAAGGTCCTTTAGTGGCAGGCCTCGTTGGCGCGGGTTATTTAACTATAAATACCGTAATGGGTAATATTGTAGAGCCTAAATACATGGGTAAAGGGTTAGGGCTTTCTACGTTAGTGGTGTTTTTATCGTTAATATTTTGGGGCTGGCTATTAGGCTCTGTGGGAATGTTGTTATCGGTGCCGTTAACTATGATTGTAAAAATAGCGCTAGAAGCCAGTGATGAGGGGCGTTGGTTAGCAACCATGCTTGGTACAGGTGAAGAAACCGTCATTAAATCAGAAGACTAATACCTTACTAAGGCGTGTCTAAGCACGCCTTTAACATTATTAAGTATTTATTAAATTAGCTAAGGCGCTATCTACGGCGTTTATAGCCCCCTCTAAATAGCCTGCTTCTTGCTTAGCAAACTCACTGCCCACAAAATGCACTTTTAACTGTTTAAGCTGCTCGCTAAGCCCTGAAAAATTAAATTCAGGATGCTGCGATACACCTAGTTGGTCATCCTTGTTGGCCACAAATTCATCCTCAGCCCAATCTTTTATCGTGCAATCAGTGGCAGTATAAGCCTGCTCACCATAAAAATAGCCAAGCTGATCAAGGCAGGCTTGGGTTAATTGCTCGCGAGTTACTTTACTGCGCTGTAAGTAAGGCACGCCAATAAAGCCAAATAGAGCAGGGTGAGCATGATCACTTGCTGAGGCATCATGAATTTCTACTAACGGGCCAACACGGCTAAAACATTGCCCCGATAAGTTTTTATCTCGCCAAAAAGCGTGCTCAAAAGTGGCAACAAACTTTGCTTGGCCTGCCATCCACGTCGGCACCGACGCTAAACGCTGGGCTAAAACATTATCAGCCCATAAATGCGGGGTTAAATGCTGGCTGATCATTCTAGGGGGTAACGCCAACAGTAACTGATCGCAAGTAAAGTACTGCGTACTCCCTTGGTAATTAGCGCTAATATGCCAGCCATCGGAAAGCTTTTTCACTTCGCTAACAGCGTGTTCTAATTTAACGGTGTTTGGGTCAAGCTGCTGATAAAGCGCATTAATAAGCTGGGTCATGCCGTTTTGTATTCTAAATAGCTGCATTTCACCCGCCCCTGCAATTTGCTGGGCAGGGGCAGTATGCGATGCTTGATACAACACATCGCCTTGGGTGTATTGCTCAAACACAGGGATGTTTAAAGCAGCAACTAACTGTTGAATATTAGGCTGGTGCGGAAATATCCAGGTAGGGCCTAAATCGTGGCCAATGGTGTTGTTGGCTGCCAAAAAGTGAGACGAAATACGACCGCCCAAATTGGCTTTGGCCTCTAATAATAAAAACGGAATATTTCGTTTTTTTAGGCTGTAAGCGGCATATAAGCCCGCTAAGCCACCACCAATAATAACCACAGGTTTATGCATTTTAAAATCACTTTAGCTAAATCAATCTACTGGTAGGTAGTTTGTGGTTTTTATGCAGATTTGTCAAAACGTTTTATGGGCTAAGTGAGTAAGCTTTAGTGTGCAATCATACTCAGGAAAATGAGCGACGCGCATATAGTATGCTAATTAGCACTGCTTAAAAGAATAAAACTTAATGATAGCAATGTGTTAGCTAATTTGTTAAAACTATATGTAGTAGAAAAAATAAGCGCAGCGCTGGTGGAGATATACGCGAGTCGCGCAATATAAAATTGTTAGCTGCTTTTGGAAAGAATCATGGATGTAATAGATATAAAAACATTTATCCCAAGTAAGGACTTCGAAATTTCAAAGTCTTTCTACTCGGAAATTGGATTTAAATCAGAGTACGTAACCGACGATCTCACACTTTTTGAAAACGGTGATTGTCTTTTCTTTTTGCAGCGCTTTTACAATGAAGATTTTGCCAAAAATTTTATGTTGCAAATCTGCGTTTCAGACATCTACGAAGCATATGAGTTATGCTCTAAATCCGAACACAAAACAAAGATTACCCCAATCCAACAAGAAGCTTGGGGTAAGATCTTTTATTTATGGGGGCCAGTGGGTGAACTGTTGCATATCACGCAGCTGAGCAGCTAACAAAACGCTGTTGTGGCTCCATTTGGTCGCTGGGACGCTAACACGTGGGTTGACTCGCTTCGCTCGGATTTTAGCCCATGAGCTTATTATTCAATAAAAATAATGTAGACACCCAATTTAAAACAAAAAATAGAAAACACCCATTAAAAGTGTTGATATTTTATAGACTTAAACAATTTTTGTTAATCTTTCTATGCAGTGCGGCAAGACATTACAAACAGCAACCGTCCCCATGATCGTTTATGATGCAAATCAAATTTTAGTAAAGATAGTTCTGTTTCAATGGAGATGAAGAGTGATATTAGTTTTGTTTTTTATGTTTATATCTTTTTTTAGATGGTGTTATCTTTACTTCATCTTAGTTAAGTTAAAAAGAAATAGAGCAACGGCTATCAGGATCGATATTGTAATATTATTGGTGCAAGTATACGTGGCAGTCTGTATTGAAAACTCGACTTATTTTTTATCGGATTCTGGGTTTGTTTTTGTTCTCATCGCAATGGTTGAAAGTATGGTGCTCAGGAAGAAATCATTAGATTAGTAGCAAGATCGTTCCTAATTTTTCAGAAGCTGAAGTAATTTCACTTAAGTCTCAGACGACTAAGGCAATATTTAAACATAGTGTGGTTGGCAGTAATTAAATTTCCGCACTTGTTCTGTTAACTTAAAACGACATTGATGCCACTAAAGTTAACCAAGAAAATTAAACTATAAAACTTTTTAAAAGATAAAAATGACAGGACTAATTTATCAGTGAGAATGATTGATAGAGTTTATGTCTGAAAATAATCCTTTTATGAAGAACAATTAACAACAGAGTAAAGTTGATGCATGTTTCGCTAAAGCCAGTATTCGTTAATAGGATAAGATGAGTGAGGGAATATACATTCAGTTAGTTGCTATTCTGGCAGCTTTAGGCTGGACCTTTTTACAGGTTTGTTGCCTGTTTATCGCTACACAATGTGTTTTTGGAATTGTGAATTTGGGATCTAATAGCTCAAGTATTCGTGAGAAAATATTACTGCATGCTGTTACGGGAGCTTTTTACTCTTTGTTTATTCTGCCATTTATTTCGTTAGGGATGTTTTACTTTGCCACGATTAATATTCAAGGCTGGTATGAACTCAAACCGTCAATTTGGGTGTTTGCAACTTGGTGCGGCGGATTGTTTATGTTCTTTTTTTTCATATCCTTAACGGAATGGTTTGTGCGATCTAGTAAAAATAAACAAAAGAAACGTATGAATAACGATAATTAATATTAAATCAGCCCTTAATTTTGTACCTTCAAATGTTTTATAAGTGGGTTTTATTCAGTATTAATTATATGTAGTGCCTGAGCGCATTCTTATCAAACTTTATCAGTTGTTTATGCTTTTGCTGCTATCTTTATTTATTACCAGCTCAAATCGCAAATAATATAAACAAGAATAAGGGTAAAAACTAAAATGGCTCAAAATAATAAAATTAACTATATTGAAATTCCTGCACAAAATATTGCAGCTACAAAGGCTTTCTTCAGTACGGTGTTTGGCTGGTCATTTGTAGATTATGGCCCAGAATATTGTAGTTTTACCGCGCAAGGGGTTGATGGTGGTTTCTTTAAGTCTGATTTAGTTGTTTCTACTAAAAATGGAAGCCCGTTAATTGTGTTATACAGTAATGACCTTGAAGCGACTCAAAATAAAATTGAAAAAGCTGGAGGCAAAATAATTAAGCCTACATTTTCATTTCCCGGTGGTAGACGATTTCACTTTAGCGATCCTAATGGAAATGAATTTGCGGTATGGTCAGAGTAATCACATTTCAAACTATATAACTACAAAAATGCAGTCTTTAAGGCTGCACTTCCCAAAACACCAATAAACTATTCACTTAATTACCAAGCCACAACATAAATCGCTTCCCTATGAGCTAATTAAAGAGACGTTTTAAGCTGCTGAATAAATTGCTCGGTCATGGCTATTTCACACTCTTTATAAGTTACTACAGCTTGTTGTGCATTAGGTTGTTTTAGCATGTAGCGCCATTGGCAGCTTCTTTGAATGTAGTTGTCTTTAGCGTTAATGCTTAGCTTAAATAATGACAAAATTTGGGTGTTGCCGGTTTCGCTTTCTAATGCAGATAGTTCAAAGGTACGCTTTTGGATCCAGCTATCTTGTTCTTGCTGTACTCTATTTAATTTGGCATCTAAACATTGTGTATATGCTTTGATTTGTTCGGGTAGGGCGTTTTTTTCAAGTGTGCATTCAAGCGGCGCTGCAACGCTTGGAACAGCCCAAGCAAATAACAGAGCTAGAGTAAAAAAAAGGATATAGTTATTTTTTTTCATGGTAATTAAACTCGAGAATAAATTTTGCGCCGCCCAAACGTTGCGACTGAGAAATAGTTAACAACCCGTGATACGACTTCACCAAGTCAGATACAATCGCCATGCCAACACCATGGCCACTTTCGTAAGTATCAAGGCGAGTACCGCGTTGAAGCAATGACTCGCGTTTGTCTGGTTGAATACCCGGGCCGTCATCACAAATACTAATGCTAAGTGTTTTAGCTTGTGAAACGTCAATACTTACTTGGGAGCGACAGGCTTTGCAGGCATTATCTATTAAGTTACCTAATAACTCCATTAAATCGGTTTTATCGCCTAAAAAGTAATCTTTATCACTCACTTTGCAATTAAATATGATGTCTTTATCGCGATAAACTTTACCCATTGCACTTAAAATAGAGTCGATAACCGGTTTGATGGGGGTTTGCTTTTTCCATGTATCGGAAGCCCCAGTAGCAGCACGTTTTAATTGGTGCTCGATCATCACATTAATTCTGTCGAGTTGTTCTTGTGCGTCGGCATCGTTGGCCAGTGGGCTTGATTTTAATACAGCTAACGGCGTTTTAAGTGCATGTGCTAAATCACTGAGTGAGGCTCTGTAGCGCTCTTTTTGGCGTTGCTGCGACTCTAATAATAGGTTGAGGTCGGCTTTTATTGTTTGTAGTTCAACGGGGTATAAGCCTTTAATTTCTTGAATATCGCCTGATTCAATAGCTTTTATTTCTTTATCTAAACGCTGCAGAGGTCGTGCACTCCAAATAAAACCAATGGCCATTAATCCTGCAATGGCAATGCCCATTATAAACATCCAATCGACTAAGGTTTGTTTAAACCCGTCCATTAAACGCAGTAGGGCATCGTTGCGTTTTAATAAAATAAATCGTGCTTGTTCTGATTGGTCAATATTATTAAGAATGACCGTTAAGCTTAACTGCCAATAGGCGGTGTTGTTATAAACCACGCGTCTAAAGTCTGCAGCACCGGCTTTGGGCTCTATATATTGGGGAACAAAGTTAACGTTAACCGCCGACTCAGAATGCCAAATAGGCACATCGTCACGGTAAATCATGGCGTAGGTGTCTGAGTTTAGGTTATTAAGTTCGGGCGTTAAGATAGAGCTGGGCATGATAATACCGCGCTCGGTAAAATCAACCTCGGAGATGAGTGAATACAGGTGCGCTTCGAGGTTTTTTTCGGTGGCATCAACAAGTGACGCGTAATACGCCTTACCTATGGAGTAAAACAAAATAGGTAAGGCGACTAATAAAACAAAGACAAGGATAAATCCTTGCCTTATTTTTAACGAAATTTGCGGTGCTACCACTGGCTTTTAAGCCTGTAACCACGCCCACGTAGTGTTTCTACTGGGTTAAGCACACCGTCAGGGTCGAGCTTTTTACGTAAACGCAATACAAACACTTCAATGACGTTTGAATCAAGATCGAAATCTTGGTCATAAATATGTTCTGTTAACTCAGACTTTGAAATTACTTTTTGCGGGTTAACCATTAAGTATTCAAGCACTTTATATTCGTATGCGGTTAAGCTTAGCTCTTTGTCGTTTACCCATACTTGTTGTGAACGCGTATGAATTTTAATAGGGCCGGACGTCATTTCTGGGTTTGCTTTACCTGCACTTCGACGAATAAGCGCATTACAGCGAGCAATGAGTTCTTCAACATGAAATGGCTTAGTTAGGTAGTCGTCAGCGCCCGCATCGAGGCCTTCAACTTTGTCTTGCCAGCGATCGCGTGCTGTTAAAATTAAAATAGGGATAGTGATCCCTTGGGCGCGGGCTTTGTTTATAAGCTCTATGCCATCTATTTTAGGCAGGCCTAAATCAACCACTGCCATGTCTAAAGGGTATTCTGTTATATGAAAAAGGCCCGCTTCGCCATCGTGACATAAATCAACACTGTAACGCTCTTTTTCTAATGCATTGCGCAGATTGTCTGCCAAATGTAAATCATCTTCTATTACTAAAATTCGCATTGGTTAATCCTTTTTCACTTCGCCAGTTTTTTTGTTTATCTTCAAATCGACGACGTGGCCGTCAGCTTTTAAAATTCGTACTGTATAAAATTGTGTTTCTTCTGAAATTTTTAATGTTGTACCGTCTGTAGTTTGTTTTGCAAGTATTACTGCTTTCTTTTTGCTTATCTCAATTTTATCGGGTGTGCTGTTAGTATTATTTGCATGGGCAACATTAGCCAAACAAAAAACAGCGATTAAATTGAGTGTTAATAATACACGCATTACGAAACTCCTAGAACATACCTGCTTAGCCTAAAAAACTAAGCCACTAAAATTTAATTACTCTATTGGGTATTTAAATTTTTATAAGACAAAGTCTAATTAAAAATGAGTGAACAAACCCTGAATTACTGGTTGCAGTTAAACAGGGGAACTCACGTTAATGTTAAGCAGGGAACACTTTTTTGAATGGTTTAACGATTGAGTTTTCATATACGCCACCCGCAACATAAGGATCATCTGCGGCCCATTCTCTGGCATCTTCTAAAGAGTTAAATTCAGCAATCACTAAAGAGCCAGTAAAGCCAGCATCTTGAGGGTCTTCACTATCAACCGCTGGAAGGGGGCCGGCTGTTAATAGTCGACCTTCGTTTTCTAGCGTTTGTAAACGTGCTAAATGAGCAGGGCGAGCAGCTTTTCTGTGCTCTAAGCTGTTCTGGACGTCCGTTGAATAAATCATATACAACATAAAAATACTCTCAAAACTTGTTAAATTTAATTAACTGCATACTAGCATAGCGTTGATAAATGGTGAATTAAAAGTGTTTATGGCGATGTTTACAGCAAGAATGTTTTTTTACGCGGTAATTGCTTGAAAAGCGTTGTGTAACACTGGTAGAGTCCCTTGGATAAGATAAATAATAACAAGGTTATTACATGAGTGAAAATAGAGAGCACTTTAGCTCCCGCTTAGGATTTATATTAGCAGCGGCGGGTTCTGCTGTGGGCATTGGTAACTTAGTAGGCTTTCCAGTTTCTGCGACTAAGAATGGCGGTGGTGCATTTTTGCTCGTCTATGCTTTGTTCGTCGCATTCATTTGTTTACCCGTCATGATGGCCGAAATGGCTATGGGTCGCCACGCACAAAAAGATCCTCTTGGTGCATACAAGGCGTTAGCCAATAACGATAAGAAATGGAAGTTTGCTGGCTTTTTAGCCGTGTTAACGCCATTTATGATTGCCGTTTTTTACATGGTGATCACGGTGTGGATTTTTGGTTACTTAAGCCAAACCGCATTTGGTAATTTGGATAAGTTGGCAAACCCTGGGCACTTTGATGAGTTTATTAACAGCTACACGGTGTTTGGCTACATGGCACTGGTTGTGGTGATTGTTAACTTAATATTGGTCGGTGGCGTAAAAGATGGCATAGAAAAAGCGGCTAAATTTTTGATGCCGGCGTTATTTGTCATGCTTATTATATTAGTGGGTTACGTACTCACCCTTGATAACGCAATGGCGGGTGTGAAGTACTATATTATTCCTGATTTTAGTAAAATGAATGCCAGTGTTCTTAATGGCGCATTGAGCCAAGCGTTTTTCTCATTGTCGTTAGGTATGGGTATTTTAATTACGTATGCCTCTTACATTTCTAAAAAAGATGACATTGTGGGCAGTGCGAAAATGGTTGCCATTACCGACTCATTAGTTGCCTTTGTTGCAGGCTTAATGGTGTTACCGGCTATTTTTAGCTTTGACCCAAATACCGACCCGACAAAGTTATCTGACTCGTCAGTTTCAATGATTTTTGTGTACTTACCAAAAATCTTATTAGCGTTACAACACGATATTGGCTACTTTGGCGCATCAGCCGTGGCGTTTATTTTCTTTTTGCTGGTATTTTTTGCCGCAATTACATCATTGGTATCGATTGTCGAAGTGCCGACTGCCACACTAAGTGACCGTAAAGGCATTAGCCGTAAAAAAGCGCTAGGCATACTGACCTTATCAACCGGTGTGTTAACCATTATGTGTATTATGTCGTTTGGTATGATTGACAGCCTAACAACGTTTACTAGCTACGGCAGTGGTAACAAGAGCTTTTTTGATATTGTATATGACGTGTTCTACGACACTATTTTGCCGCTCAATGGTTTAATGGTGTGTTTATTCGTGATGTATAAATGGAAGAAGGTTCGTTTAAGTGAAGAGCTAAGACAAGGTTCGCCTAATTATGCGAATAGCTTTATGGAAAAGTACGTTAACTTTTCACTGCAAACGTTTATACCAGCGATTTTACTGCTTATTTTTGTAAATACCGTTGCGACCAAGTTTTTTAATATCAGTATTTTTGGTTTTTAATTAAAACTTAATTTAATAAAGCCGCGCTTGTCGCGGCTTTTTTGTTGCGGTTAGTTAATTCAGTGCACCCGAATCTAAGTAGTCACCAATCCCTAGGGTAAACATCCAAATCCCCCATAAGCTGTGCTCAATAACACAGGCAAAAGTTGAGCGGCTTTGCGCGTAGGTATAGGCAAACAGTAAGCCACCGACAAACGCTAAACTAACAGCTATCCAATTGGCGTAAATAATATGTGCCAATGCAAATACACTGGCGCTAATAATAATGCGCAACCATTTACTGGGCATAATGCGCTTATAGCGATGAAAAAAATACGTTCTAAATATTAACTCTTGCGGGATCACCGACAATAAAGGGTAGAGCAGCAATAGCATCAGCCAATCGGTGAGGTTTTCACGCGGTAAAGTAAACCAGTGTCCTTGGTAGAGTAGGTTATAAAACACCCCTGAAAATAATGCGCCAATAAAGAAAAAGCTAAACATACGGCGCTTCACAGCAGAAAACTGCCCCATACTGGTTAATCTAAAGCGCTTAAAGTGAATGTCGTTTAGCAGCAGCATACAGCACACACTCATTAAAATGATCAGTGCTGGAATAAGCCAGTTAGATAAATACTGGCGAATATTAAAGCCAATTAAAGGCAGGATGATAAAAATAAAGGTAAATTCAAACCAGCGGTATTGATTAGCGTTCACGTTTGCTCACGGTGATTTTTATTTCACCTTAGCAAGCGATTAAGTCATCTTTATGACTATAAAACAGCCAAGCTGATTATATTTAAACCCAATGACTCTCACTAAGGCCCTTAGCCCTTGGTTAAGGTTGACTTACCCCCTTGCAACCCTTAGCCTGCCTGCTTTTATTTTTACATCATTGTATTGCCACGCTAGTTGGCTAAAGCCAGCGCGTGTATTTAGGAGCAAAAAATGAATAAGGCAGAACTTGTTACAGCCATGGCACACACGAGCGAGTTAACAAAAAAAGAGGCGCAATTAGCGTTAACCAGCTTACAAAAGGTGATTACCAAATCATTGTCTGAAGGCGATCAGGTACAAATATCTGGTTTTGGCACTTTTGCATTAAGTTATTACCCAGCCCGTACGGGTCGTAATCCACAAACCGGCGAAGCAATAGAAATAGAAGGGGCTAATAAAGCCGTATTTAAGCCAGCCAAAGCGTTAAAAGACAGCCTTTAATTGTCAGTGCTTGTAAGGGAGTTTTGTTATTCAAACAAAGCATGTACCTTGCAGGCTATTTTTATTTTTAAAAAATGGCTGTGTAGTATCTGCAACCACTGTAAATAATTTACATAGCACTCTCATCTCTTTATATAAAACGCCAATATTATCAGTATGTTATTTTTGGTATGTGATATGCAAACCTCTCTGTGTATCAAAAAATAAGATAAGGAGTATTTAATGAGTAATTTACATAGCAGCACCCGTTTACAAGGTAAAAAAATTGCCATTTTAGCCACCGATGGATTTGAACAAAGCGAGCTACTTTCGCCGCAAAGCGCATTACTAGAGGCGGGCGCCGATATAGAGGTGGTGTCTATTAAAGAAGGGCAGATCACTGGTTGGAATAAAGATAATTGGGGTGAAAAAGTAACCGTTGATAAATTAGCTGCCGATGCCAATGCCGCTGACTACGATGCACTTTTATTGCCGGGTGGTTTGTTTAATCCCGATAGCTTACGTCAAAATACAGATGCCAAAGCGTTTGTTGATGGCTTTTTTGGAGCTAAGAAAAACAAACCCGTGGCCGCTATTTGCCACGCGCCGTGGTTATTAGCTGAAATTAATAAGCTCAGAGATAAAAAGGTGACTTCCTTCCCTAGTATTAAAAGCGATTTAATTAACGCCGGAGCTCACTGGGTAGATCAAGAAGTGTGTGTTGATAACGGCTTAGTCACTAGCCGCAGCCCTGCAGATTTAGATGCATTTAATGCAAAATTTATTGAAGAAATACTCGAAGGTAAGCACCAAGCGCACTAACTCTGGGCTTTTAAATAGAAAAGGGCATATTACATGCCCTTTTTTATTGATAATGATAAAACACAGCTCGCTATTAAAGCGCAGTAGCGGCTTTCATATCGCTTACAAATGTTTTTAGCTGCGAGGTCATCGCATCTAAATCATCTAAGTTTGCTTCAATAATTTTTACCACAGCAGAGCCCGAAATAGCCCCCGCAGCACCGGCTTTAAGTGCCGCTTTTACATCTTCAGGCGTCGAAATACCAAAGCCTAATAATGCAGGTGCACTGTGGTACTCTTGTAAGCGCGTAACCACATGGGTTGCTGGCATTTGTGCTTTTGTGTCTGTACCTGTTACCCCAGCACGAGAAAGCAAGTAGGTGTAGCCACGGCCGTATGATGCACATTCACGCAGGGTATCGTCACTGGCGTTCGGTGTAGCGATAAAAATCGGGTCGATACCATTGGCCATGGCGGCTTTTCTAAACATTTTAGACTCATGTAATGGCACATCAGCCACTAAAATAGAGTCAACACCCACTGCTTTTGCATCGGTGTAAAACTTTTCTAAGCCACGTTTAAATATTAAGTTTGAATATAATAACAAACCAATTGGAATGTCGGCGTTATATTCACGGATCTCTTTAATAATATCAAAGCAGTCTTGCGTATTAATATGCACGTTTAAGGCACGAATATTGGCTTTTTGAATGACAGGGCCATCGGCAATCGGGTCGGAAAAAGGAATACCTAATTCAAGCCCGTCAGCGCCGCCATCAATTAAGCTTTTAATAATTTCGATGCTTTGCGCTTTACCTGGATCGCCAATGGTTACAAACGGAACAAAAGCACCCTGGTTTTGCTCTTTAAGCGCGGCAAACATTTTTCCATAACGGTCAGTTTTTACGTGGCTCATAGTTGACCTTCCTCTGATAATACCTTGTGTACGTGGGCTAAGTCTTTGTCGCCACGACCACTTAAATTAATAACAATGATACTGTCTTGCGTTTGCTCTTCTGCATATTCGAGGGCATAGGCTAGCGCATGACTTGATTCAAGCGCAGGAATAATCCCTTCGTGTTTAGCTAATGCTTGAAAGGCATCAAGTGCTTTGGTGTCGGTAATACCGACATATTGAGCACGGCCAGTTTCGTGCAAAAAGGCATGTTGAGGGCCAACTGCGGGGTAATCTAGTCCCGCCGATACAGAGTAAGACTCTTCAATTTGGCCATCTGTATTTTGCATAATATAAGTGTAAGTACCGTGCAAAATACCTTTTGTTCCCTTACAGATGGTTGCGCCATGCTCGTGCGTGTCTAACCCTTTACCTGCAGGTTCAACGCCAATGAGTTTAACGCTTGGCTCATCAATAAAATCGGTAAACATACCAATTGCGTTAGACCCACCGCCTACACACGCAATAACCGCATCAGGCAAACGGCCTTCGGCTTTAAGTACTTGTTGTTTTGCTTCTTCACCAATAATTTTTTGATATTCACGAACAATAGTCGGGAATGGGTGAGGACCCGCTGCAGTACCTAAAAGGTAATGAGCCTCTTGATAATTGGCAGACCAATCACGCAGTGCCTCGTTAACCGCATCTTTTAATGTACCCGAGCCTGCGGTTACCGGAATAACTTCAGCGCCCATGAGTTTCATTCTAAATACATTTGGTTGTTGGCGTTCAACATCTTTTGCACCCATATAAATGCGGCATTTTAGTCCAAGTAACGCACAGGCAAGTGCCGTTGCAACGCCGTGCTGGCCGGCACCTGTTTCAGCAATCACTTCTTTTTTACCCATACGTTTGGTAAGCAGTGCTTGGCCTAAAACTTGGTTTGTTTTGTGCGCACCACCGTGGAGTAAATCTTCACGCTTTAAGTACAGTTTTACTTTTGGGTTTTTAACTAAGTTACGCGTTAAAGTAAGCGGGGTAGGACGACCCGCATACTCGTTAAGTAATTTACTTAGCTCTGCCTGAAATTCAGGATCTTTTTGTGCTTTATTAAATTCGTTTTCTAACTGCTTAAGCGCAGGGACAAGCAGTTCGGGTACAAACATACCGCCAAACTCGCCAAAATAAGCTGGATTTTGCATTTTAACCTCAATAATTTCTGATACTTGTAAAAGCATGATGTAGTTTGTTTGCACACTTTTTACCTGGAGACTCTTCAACACCTGAATTTAAATCAAGCCCAAGAGCACCTTGAAAAAGTGCATCGCTAATATTGTCTGGGTTTAAGCCGCCAGCAAGCATAAATGGGGTCGTGGCATCGCGAAGCACCGACCAATCAAATGTTTTGCCTGTGCCGCCAGCCTGTGAATCACTGTGAGTGTCGTATAAATGGCGATCGGCACCTGTAATAGGTTGAGGTAAAGCATCTTTGATTGCCTGTGCTTTCCATATTTCACAATTACGTGGTAGTTCATTACGTAACGACGCAATGTAATGTTCATCTTCTTGGCCATGTAATTGAACAGCAGACAGTTTTAGTTGTTTAGCGTGCTCAGCAACCTCTGCTATGGCGGCATTAACAAACACCCCAACAAATTTTAGAGGGGCACTTTGGCTGATTTCTTTGGCGCAATCTAAATCGACAAAGCGCGGTGATTTTGGATAAAAAATTAATCCGCCATAAAGGGCACCGTTGTCGTAAGCCGCAATGGCATCTTGATTACGGGTTAATCCACAAACCTTGTTTTCGCCTAGAATTACGCGGCGACACGCTTGTAATAAATCAGCCTCAGCCATTAATGAGCTGCCAATTAAGAAACCATTACACAAAGGCGCTAAACGCTTTACATCTTGATGGGTATAAATACCTGACTCTGAAATAACCACTTTATCGTTAGGAATAAGCTTACGTAGTCGTTCGGTTGTGGCTAAGTCGGTGCTTAAATCGCGCAAGTCACGATTATTAATCCCAATTATTTGTGCATTGAGTGCCAGTGCACGATGCACTTCTTCTTCGTTACTCACCTCAGTTAGTACCGACATATTTAACGAATCGGCGACGGCATGCAGTGCTTTATACTGCTTATCGTCAAGCACTGATAGCATCAGTAAAATAGCATCACCACCATAAATACGTGCCATATAGACTTGGTATTCATCAATAAAAAAGTCTTTACAAATAAGTGGCTGCTCTACTTGGCTGCGCACAAACGCAAGGTAATCAAAGCTACCCTGAAAGTACTTTTCGTCAGTTAATACACTCATACAAGTGGCATACTGCTTATACGCTTGGGTGATTTCTGTTAAATCAAACGGCTGACGAATTAACCCTTTAGAAGGCGATGCTTTTTTGCACTCTAAAATAAACTGCGTGCCTGGCGCTGCCAATGCTTTGTAAAAACTACGCTCAGTCGGTTCAGCTTGATGTTTAAAGCTCTCAAGTGGGCGCGCTGCTTTGCGTTCAATGAGTTCTATTTTTTTATCGGCAATAATTTTGTCTAATACATTAGCCATGACTTACCTCAATAATTGCATTTAGTGTGTCCATGGCCTTGCCTGAACGTAATAATGAGTGTGTTATTTGTGCACCTTGTTTTAACGATTGTGCTTGGCCAGTTAAGTACAGCAATGCAGCAACGTTAACAATAATAGCGGCGTTATGTGCCTCGCTACCTTTGCCCTGTAAAATGGCAAGGCTGGCGTTAGCATTGTATTGTGGGCCTTCACCGGCTAATTGTTCAAGTGAATAGTTTGCAAGGTCAAAATCACTAGGGTTGAGCGTGTATTGGGTGATTTTGCCGTTATCCAGCTCTACAACCTGTGTTGGGCCATGCAAGGCGATTTCGTCGGTGCCAGAGCCGTGAACTATCATAGCGCGTTTAGTGCCAAGAGTATGAAGAGTTTGCGCCATAGGTAGGCACAAGGATTCATCGTATACCCCCAGCAATTGAACATCTGGGGCAGCAGGATTAGCTAGCGGCCCAAGAATATTAAAAATAGTACGGGTTTTTAAAGTCGTTCGTACGTTCATCGCATGGCGCACGCCGCTGTGATAGTGCGGTGCAAATAAAAAGGTAAAATTTGTATGTTCAAGGCATTTAGCCGCTTGTGTGGGAGTCATATCAATATTGATCCCCAAGGCTTTGAGTAAATCAGCAGACCCTGAGTTACTCGATACACTGCGATTTCCATGTTTTACCATATTAACACCGACAGCGGCTGCGACAATTGCCGCGGTTGTACTGATATTGATAGTGTTTGAACCATCGCCACCGGTACCACAGCTATCGGCAAGTTGAGTTTTAATGGTTGTAAATGCCACGGCGTTTTCACGCATTGAGGCCGCAGCACCAGCGATTTCATCGCTTATTTCACCTTTCATTTTAAGGCTAATTAACAGTGCAGAGAGCTCAATATCGCTCATATTCCCTTGCATTATTTGATCAAAAAGTGTTTTTGCTTGTGCATAGCTCAATGATTGCTTGGCAATAACGTGCTCAATAGCCTGTTGAACATTAAGCGAGTTTTGTAATTGTGTAGTCATAATGTTCCCTTTATTTGGCACGCGTTAAATAGGCAACGCTTTGCTGTAGCAGCATAGCGCCATTGGGCGTTAAAATAGATTCTGGGTGGAATTGATAACCCAGCGCAGTGTCTTGATGATGATAAATAGCCATTGGAATATCTTGATACTTTGCAATAACCGCTAAGTTATCAGGTACTTTTGTGGCCATTAATGAGTGATAACGCGCCACTGGCATAGTGCTGCCCATTCCGTTAAACACCGGGTGATCGTCTAACTCAATTATTGATGATTTACCATGTACGGTTTCACCAGCATGACCGATTACTCCGCCGTAACTTTGTGTTAGTGCTTGTTGGCCTAAACAAATGCCCAGCATCGGGAATTTACCTTTGCACAGGCTAATTAATTCCATTAGGCAGCCCGCATCACTCGGTGCCCCTGGGCCTGGCGATAAAACCAATAATACCTGCTTATGCTCTGCCTGCATTTTGTTGAATATTACTTCAGCGCTAATGTTATTTCTGTAAACAACTAACTCAGCACCTAGCATTGTTAGTTCATCAACAAGGTTATAGCTAAATGAGTCAAAGTTATCTAAAAAGTAAATTTTAATAGGGTGTGCTTCACTCATTTTATACAGCCTCATATGTCGATTTAATCGCGGTGATCACCGCTTGTGCTTTAGCGCGGGTTTCGTTAGCCTCTGACATTGGGTCTGAATCAAACACAACCCCAGCGCCAGCTTGCACATAAGCAATATTATTTTTAACAAAGGCTGCACGAATAACAATACAGCTATCCATTGCACCATCACCAGTTAAATAGCCAACTGCGCCGCCATAACTGCCGCGGCGTTTCCCTTCGGTTTGGCGCACAAGCTCTGCAGCTCTTACCTTTGGCGCGCCCACTAATGTGCCCATGTTCATACAGGCTTGATAAGCATGTAGGGCATCTAGTTCGGGTTTTAATTTACCCACCACGCGCGACACTAAGTGCATTACTTGTGAGTAACGGTCTACTTTTAAAAGCTCTTTGGCATGGCGCGTACCCGGTACGCTAATGCGGGCTACATCATTACGCGCTAAATCAACCAGCATTAAATGCTCTGCACGTTCTTTTTGATCGTTTCTAAGTTCAAGCTCAATACGGCTATCTAAATCAGGGTTGATTTGTCCATTAGCAAATTTGCCGCGAGGGCGTGTGCCGGCAATCGGATAAACCTCGACCTGTTGAGATTGAACTTCGTATTTAAGCGCGGACTCAGGAGATGCGCCAAATAATGAGAAATCTTCATCGCGCATATAAAACATGTACGGACTAGGGTTTTGTTTTTTTAGCTGGCTGTAGGCATGTAAAGAGTCAGGGCAGGGTAGTGAGAAGGTACGAGAAGGCACCACTTGAAAAATATCGCCATCGACTATGTGTCGCTTGAGCTTAATTACTTGCTGGCAGTATTGCTCATCACTAATATCGACACTCACTGGGCAGTCGCCAGTTTGGCTTGGTGCGTTAAAGTCAGCAGCATGGTCGCATAATGTATTCAAACGCTCTAATTGTTTGCCTACTTCAAAGCAGTTTGCATGTACATCAGGGCCATTAAATACGTTACCAATTAATTCCGTTGTTTGTTTTTGATGATCAATAACAACCAGTGTTTCTGCTAAATAAAAAACATAGTCTGGACAGGTGTTTTCCCCGTCGGGTACATCGGTGAGTTGTTCAAAATTAGCCACCATGTCGTAGGCAAATACGCCGCCTAAAAACACCGAGAATGGATTGTTGGTGGTACTTTTAATGCTATTTAAACAGCTGCGTAATGCACTAAAAGCGTTATCTGCAATAAGCTTACTGGCTTGGTCAATGGTGTCATCTACTGGGTGATACTCCAGTGTTAATGTGGTATCGGATAACTGTGATGCGCAGTTTTTTACATTAGCTTGTAAATAACTGAGTAACTGCTGACCATTATTTGATTGTGCTGTTACGCTCACTTGATTGCCTTGGCAGACAATACGCAGTGCACAATCAACGAGTATTAAGCTTTTTACGCTATCTTTAGAATCTATCTCTGCAGATTCAAGTAATAGTGAGTTAGGTTTATCAAGTGCGGCATACAATGCAAGTGGGCTACTTATGTAGTCTCGTACTTGCGTTATGCTGGTCACTTCACCTGGTGTTGTTGTTATATGACTAAAAATCAAACCTCATCCCCTAAAAAATAAAACCCCGCAATGCTAAGCAGTGCGGGGTTTGAATAACGATGTCTAAATTATAGATAGACCATTACCGTCCCGCTATGCCAGGCGCCACCACCAATGATGTGTAAGAGTATTTACGTTATTCATGTTTTTAATTCCTGTTAATCTTGTATTGCAAAATTTAGTGATAAAAAAACCCGCATGGTAGCGGGTTAGAATTTTTTGTTTAGACACGACAATTCATCACCCTTGATTTTAAGAGTGCCACCACCAAATGATGTTGTGAATTGTATTTTTCATTGTTGTTAATTCTTTAATGTCTAAAAGTGGCTACAGTAAAACGTATCAACTGCTTTTGTGTCAAGTGTTTATTTAAAACAATTTAGTTAAAAAACTTGTTATACTGGGTGAAACACCGTTAAACCCTAAATTTAAGTAGTTTTCATTTGATAAAATACGACCTACATAGTCACACCACGCACTCAGACGGCCACTTAACCGTTGAGGAATTATTAGCGCGAGCAGTCGATAAAAATATTGATGTATTTGCTATTACCGATCACGATACGGTGGCTGCTATTGAACCTGCACAGGCTTTTATCAAACGTGAAAACTTGCCGCTTAGACTTATTAATGGGGTTGAAATATCAACCAAGTGGGAAAGTTTTGAAATTCATATTGTTGGACTAAATATTGATACCAACGATAGCACCTTGCATACATTACTGAGCGAGCAGCAGCAAAAACGTGAAACTCGCGCAATAGAGATTGGCCATCGACTAAATAAAAACGGATTCGATGGTATTTACCAACAAGCTCGCGAGCTGGCCGAAAATGCACAAATTACTCGCGCTCACTTTGCCAGAGCATTGATTGAGCGTGGTGTAGCTAAAAACTTTCCTGGGGTATTTAAAAAGTATTTAGGGCGAGGTAAAACCGGTTACGTGCCAAGTAATTGGTGTGATATGCAAACAGCTATTGCGGCGATTCATGCCGCAGGTGGGGTGGCCGTTTTAGCGCACCCAAGTAGCTATAAAATGTCGAACAAGTGGCTACGTAAATTGTTAGTGGAATTTAAATCAGTAGGCGGAGATGCAATGGAAGTTGCTCAGCCGCAGCAGGCGCCAAGTGAACGTCAGTTTTTAGGGCTATTGAGCCAAGAATACGAGCTACTTTGCTCACAAGGCTCTGATTTTCATTTTCCGACTAGCTATTTAGAACTTGGAAAAAATTTATACTTACCTAAAGATTGCCAAGGGGTTTGGCAAACATGGGAAAAGCACGAAGGAGTTGCATTATGAGTCAATTATTTCATATACATCCAGATAATCCACAGCCTAGATTAATTTCTCAAGCTGTTGATATTATTAAACAAGGCGGCGTAGTTGTGTATCCTACAGATTCAGGATACGCGATAGGCTGTAATTTAGGTAATAAGCAAGCTAAAGAGCGCATTGAACGTATTCGTGGTATTGAAAAACATCACAATTTTACTTTGGTATGCCGTGATTTATCTGAGCTGTCTACTTATGCGCGTGTTGATAACCAAATGTTTAGGCTTATTAAAAATAATACCCCAGGGCCTTACACGTTTATTTTTAAAGGTACAAAAGAAGTGCCTAAGCGGTTATTAAACGACAAGAAAAAAACCATAGGCATACGTGTTATAGAGCACCCAATAGCGTGTGCTTTATTAGCTGAGCTGGGTGAGCCCTTAATGTCGTGCTCACTTATTTTACCGGGCGAAGAGTTTACTCAAGCTGATCCCGATGACATTTTAGAGCGCCTTGATAAACATGTGGATTTAATTATTCATGGTGGGTATTTACCTGAGCAGGCGACCACAGTGATTGATTTATCAGAAGATGATATTCAAATTCTTCGTATTGGTTGCGGTGATACAACGCCATTTGAATAACAATGAAACAGTCTGAGACGCTATCATCAACGCCAACACCTGATATGCCAGTGCAGCAAAAGCTGCCTCTGGCTTTTTTACATGGTAAAGCCGTTGTCGATAAACCCGAAGATTTATATATCCCGCCTGATGCCCTTGAAGTTATTTTAGAAACCTTTGAAGGGCCTTTGGATCTGCTGCTTTATCTAATTAAAAAGCATAAGCTAGATGTTCTTGAGTTGTCTATTTTTAGCATTACTGAGCAGTATGTAAAATATGTTGAAATGATGAGCGAGTTTCAGCTAGAACTCGCGGGTGAATATTTAGTAATGGCGGCATTGCTGGCCCAAATTAAATCTAGGCTGTTACTGCCTGTTCATGAAGAGTTAGAAGAAGAAGACGATCCCCGCGCCGAGCTTATAAAACGTCTACAAGAGTACGAACAATTTAAAAAAGCGGCCGAAAATATAGACAGCCTACCTCGTGTTGGCCGCGATATCTTTATAGCGCAGGCAAGCGTGCCAGAACTAGCAGAAAAAAACCAGCCATTACCTGAACTGGCAATCAAAGATTTATTGTTAGCGCTAAGCGATGTCATGGCGCGTGCAAAAACATTCGAGCATCATTTAATTAGCGCTGAAACCCTTTCAACGCGTGAGCGCATGAGCTTGATTTTAAATACCTTATCCCAATCAAAAGCGCCTGTTGCGTTTACTCAATTATTTACCTTTGAAGAGGGACGCAGTGGGGTTGTTGTTAGTTTTATCGCTATGTTAGAACTAATAAAAGAGGGCCTGATTGCCTGCTTACAGGTTGAACCTGATAGCCAAATATACGTGTCTCTTAACGAGTCAGCTGCTAGCTAATCCCTTCTCAACGTCATTTGCAATTATATTAACCTTATACATTTTACTGTGCGTATACGCACGATGAGTGTTTGCATATGCTATTTTAATCACCACTTAATCATTATATCGTAGTGTTATTACTAAATAAGAGATTGGCAGTAGGGAATGTTTAAAAACTCAAAAACCAGCTATGGCGTGGTGGCTATATTTTTACACTGGCTAATGGCGCTGACCGTGTTTGGTCTGTTTGGTTTAGGTTTATATATGGTTGAGCTGACTTATTATGATAGTTGGTATAAAGGATCATTAGACCTACACAAAAGCATTGGCCTTAGCTTAGCAGCGGTTTTTGTTTTTAGGCTGTTATGGCGACACTTTAGTGTTAAACCAAGTCCGGTTGGCAGTAACAAGCAGTTAAATCAATTAGCCCAAACAGCACATATTTTAATGTATCTGTTTTTACTGATCATTATGGTGTCAGGGTATTTAATTTCGACGGCTGATGGACGACCCATAGAAGTATTTGGCTTTTTTTATGTAAAAGCTATCGACTTTGCGTTTGATTCTCAGGCTGATATAGCCGGGCAAATCCATTTCTATAGCGCATGTTTATTAATTGGATTTGTAGTATTGCACGTGTTAGGTGCGCTAAAACATCACTTTATCGATAAAGATAAAACATTAATTAGAATGATCACATTACAAAAGGATGATTAAAATGAAAAAATTATTTTTAACTTCAGCGTTATCAGCAGCGATGTTTATGACAGCGACCACTGCGAATGCCGCAGATTATGTTATTGACACAAAAGGTGCGCATGCTTTTGTAAACTTTAAGATTAAACATTTAGGCTACAGCTGGCTGCACGGGCGTTTTAATACCTTTGATGGCAAATTTAACTACGATGCTAAAAATCCAAATGCGTCTCAAATTAGTGTAAATATTGATACGGCAAGCCTAGATTCAAATCACGCAGAACGTGATAAACACTTACGTGGTAGTGACTTTTTAAACGTAAGCAAATACCCACAGGCAAGCTTTAAGAGTACAGCGATTAAGTTTGACGAAGACGGTGAAGAAGCCACAGTAACCGGTGACTTTACTCTACACGGTGTTACGAAGACAATTACCTTTGAAATAGATAAAATTGGTGAAGGTAAAGATCCATGGGGTGGTTACCGTGTTGGTTTTGAAGGAGAAACTAGCTTAAAACTGGCCGACTACGGTATTGACTATAACTTAGGCCCAGCATCTACCCATGTTGATATTGGTTTATTTATTGAAGGTATTCGCCAGTAAGACTATTTTAAAAAAGCTAAGCGCTAATTAGTAATACGCTTAGCTTTTTATTATTGTAAATGTGCTTCTAATTTGGGTTTTAAATGACTTGGTAACCACCGAGTTAATATCTGTTTATAGTTTTCAGTCTGCTTAATCAGTTTGAGTTGTTGATTAAGCGTAGCAATATCCTCTGCACCTTGCTCGTTTTTAGTACAGCCAATGTAACCGTAACTTATTTCTGGTGCTTCAGTGAGCATCCGCTGGGTTAAATTATCAGTAAACCCCATTGTTTTTGCTAAATAATAATGTTCACTTGGGTAACCTAATAAAATATCAATTCTTTTAAGGTTAAGCATATATGTTAACGTACTGAGGGTATCGCGGGTTGGTCGAATGACCAGATTTATACCGGGTGTGGTGTTGATTATTTTATCAATTTCACTGCCATAGGAGCGATTCATAGATACACCTAAGGTAAGCTTTTTATTAACTAATAAATTGGTTAATGACACCGGTTTAGCGTCTTCAATCTCAAGCGCACTACTTAGCTTGGTATGCATGGCAATTGATGGCGAAAGCCCTGCTGTAGAGCTTTGATGTGTGAAATAAACACGCTCTTCGCGGTATTTATTCTTATAGAGCGACAAAGCACAAGCATTAGACTGCAGGTTTGCGAGTTCCTGAATCACTTTACCTGAGGGGATGATCACTCTTTCAAAAGTAATATGCGGCAGCTGCTGTTCTAAAAGCGAAATAATACTTTCGTCACGACCTTGGGATTTGTTCGGCCCGCTTATAATGTAGTAGGGCGCAAAATCATGTGTTAACCATTTTATTGTTCTAGCATTACACTTTGTGCATAAAAATACACAGACTAACAGTATTAACCACGAAAACCGCATTTGCACTACAACGAATAAATAAACAAGGATTTAAGTGTAGTCAATAATACACCAAAAAGTAAAATGCCAGCTTCACGCTGGCATTTAGATTTATTTATAAGTGTTTAACTTATCAATAATAATTAGCTGGCTTTGAGCCACTTTACAAATTGACGTGCATCACTTGCTTTTTGAAACAATGCATTTTTCAAACCTTGTGTATCGCTAAAGATTACACGATGTTTGTTAACCGAAATTGATTGCACTGGATGTGCTATTTGGATCATAGATCCGTTATATTTGTATGACATAATAAAACTCACTTTATTTTTGTTATTTATTCTGGGCTTTTTCTTAAAGCACATTACAGATAATAAATAATCTAATTGTGTTTAGCTTCATTACAGTGTTGACGATCTTTATGACACTTTTACGATGATATTAAAAATAAATCATCAAGGTATTAATAGGGGTTCTCGCCGTACAATAACTTAGCTTTTGAATATACGTTTTGCGGGGCTTACTGGATCAGGGTAAAGAGGTTAACCGCTAGGGCTTTTTATAGCCAAGAAGCGATACTACTTCACAACATTTTACTTTGCAAGCAATTTATTAAAATACTTTGAATCGAGTGGAATTCACATATAGCCATAAATATTAATTCGCAAAGGTCAACAGACCCTAATATATCTGACTATACTCAGTTTTTAACTGAGGGGGTCAAATGAGCTCACTATCTACGCCATATCAACATTTTTTATCTAATCCAATAGCAAAGCCGCCTTGTCGTATGCACAATGCGAATATGTATGGTTTTTTTGCTGAGATAGAATTAGCTAAATCACAAAGATATATTGATTCAACGCTAAACGTAGGCGTTAAAGGGAATATTCGTTTTAAAATACTTGGCGAGTTTGCACTTATTACATTTACAGATATTGAAAAAATAGCCTCAATGACACCGCCTTTCGATCAGCATGGTTGGATGCAAGAAACAGATATTATCATCTGGTTGCCTGTCGCTAAAGTTGAAGATGAGGATATAACCTACCTATATTGGTATCCTGCATTTATCTGCGTTAATAACATTTATGCACTCATAAATGGTCGCGAAACGTGGGGCTATAATAAATATTTATGTGATTACATTATGCCCGAGTGTGTAACTGAGCTTTCGAATTTTTCACTATCTTTAGAATGCTTTGATCATTTTTCGCCTGAATCAAAGCTGCAAATGCATGAGTTATTTACAATTACAATAAATTCTCAGGGGCACGAAAATGACTTTTTCTCTGTCCTAGATGATTTTGGCGAGCAAGTAGCAAATTTGTTTTCTCGTAAACATTTAGGCATTGATTTGTCATTATTAAAGCAGCTATTGAGTGGGTTTGTTAATCCACAAATGGATCAAATATTGTTTAAGCAATTTCCCGATGGCAGTAGTGATTCAGCGGTATACCAAAGCGTAATGCACTCACCCTCTATGATAAAAAAAATACATCGCTTTAAATTTTTGAAACCTGAGTTTACGTTACATCTTAATAAATTAGATAGTTTCCCCCTTGCCGATATGTTTGGTCTGAAGTTAGGTAGTCAAGCGCTGCACTTACCATTTTATGTTCAAATGGATTTTGACCAGTTAGCCGCAACTAAGATTTAAATTACTTAGAAGGATTTATCATGGGCCAAGAAAAAATTGTGATAATTGGTGGCGGTGTATCGGCTATGACTGCTGCACTGTATTTAACCGAGCAGCGTGATTGGCAACAGCATCGAACTATTACTGTATACCAACAAGGTTGGCGTTTAGGTGGTAAAGGCGCAAGTGGCCGTAATGCGGCTCGTGGGCAGCGTATTGAAGAGCATGGCTTGCATGTATGGTTTGGTGCTTATGTAAATAGCTTTAAAACAATAGAAACGGTTTACACTCAGTTACAACGCCCAGTCGATTCACCTTTATCTACATGGCAGCAAGCATTAAAGCCGCATAGTTTTATAGCACTAGAAGAATATATTAATGATCAATGGCAAACATGGCCAATAGATTTCCCCTTATTACCTGGAAATCCTGCGGAGGGTAGTTTGGATATTACGCCATGGGACTTTATTAAAATGACCCTAGCTTGGCTAAAAAAGTGGATACTGGATTTACAATTAGCCGCAAAAAAAGCCAATAAAAATATAAAACTGAGCACAAAAAAATCTCGTGATCAGTCTTTATTACGCCATTTACATCAACAAATAGCGGACTTGGTTGATGATACAGAGGAAACTTGGCAACACTTTGCTGATGATATAAAACAATACTCGAGTGAAATAGCCTCTACTCCCAGCTTATTAATAAGTAAATTAAATCAGTTTGCTCACGCTGACAATACATTAAAACCCCAAGTACAAGAGAAAAAAGATGGCCTTGTCATTTGGTATATAGTTAGAAAACTAAAGCGTTGGCTAAATAGCGAAATGATTGAGTTATTAGACAATAATGCGCAGCTTAGACGATTATATATTTGTGCAGACCTTGCTATTGCAATGTTGGTTGGCCTGGTCAAAGACAAAGTATATCGAGATGGGTTTGGGGTCATAAACAAATTTGATTTTAGACAGTGGCTGATAAGAAATGGGGCAAATGAGCATTACAGCGCTAGTTCTGCGCCAATACGGGGATTTTATGATTTAGTATTTGCTTACGCTGATGGAGACATCAGTAAGCCTAATGTTGAAGCCGGTGTTGCATCACTAGCTATGTTACGTATTGCGCTGTGTTATCGCGGTGGCGTCATGTGGAAAATGCAAGCGGGGATGGGCGATGTCATTTTTGCTCCACTGTATGAGCTACTAAAAAAAAGAGGGGTTAAGTTTGAATATTTCCATCAATTGCAAAACCTGGAACCCAGCCTAAATGAGCAGGGTGAACGTTTTGTTGAGGTAATTAAGTTACAGCAACAAGTTACTTTGAAATCAGATGCTGAATATCAACCACTTGTTGATGTGAAAAAACTACCTTGCTGGCCAAGTGAGCCGCTTTATGCGCAAATTAATAGTGAACATGCCGCACTATTAAAACAGCATAATATTAATTTAGAATCTTTTTGGTCTGACTGGCCAGCTCAATATGAAAACCATTTTGGGCAGCCCCTGCCAATAAAAAAATTACGCTACAAAGATGACTTTGACAGGATGATTCTTGGCGTATCTGTTGCCTCACTTGAGCATGTATGCCCTTCGTTATTAGTATGGGATACAAATTTTGCAGCTCAAGCAAAACAAGTCAAAACGGTGGCAACGCAGGCAGCCCAATTATGGCTTAGTAAGACTGACGAGCAATTAGGTTGGCAATATAGGCCACCTAGCAAAGAAGGCCCCATTCTCAGTGGCTTTAGCGAACCATTTGATACATGGGCGGCGATGATGAATTTAATCGACAAAGAGCAATGGCCTATCGATTGTTCTCCTAAAAACATTGCTTACTTTTGCAGTGTTTTTCCTTGTGACTATTACCCGCCACAAAGTGAACATCAATTTGTTTTTCAAGCAAAATCGCAAGTAAAAGCTAATCTTAAAGGTATGCTAGAAAATAACATACAGGCTATTTGGCCATTAGCGTATCAAAATAATCAATTTGACTGGTCTGTTTTGCATGGCTCTCAGTTATCAGGGGATGAACGATTAAATGCTCAATACTGGCGAGTAAATGTGGATCCCAGTGAGCGATATGTACTGTCAGTTGCGGGCTCAAGTCAATATCGTCTGGCAACCGATGAAACACAATTTACCAATCTTTTTATTACCGGTGACTGGATAAAAACAGGCGTTAATGCCGGTTGTGTTGAAGCGGCTGTCATGGCTGGTATGCAAACAGCAAGAGCAATGGTAGGTTACCCACAACACATTAGTGGCGAAGATGCATTTGCAGCCCTCAAACATTAAAATATTATTCATATAACCGTATTATCGATTGATTAGTATATAATTAAACATGCTGTTTACATTTGTCTAGCGTAAAGGTCACAAGAAATGAAAAATAAAGGCAAGCTTCTCAATAAGAAAATAGGGTTGATATGCTTACCAGGCTTTTTACTGCCACTGCAGGCGAAAGTACTTGTAGATGATAAAAGTACGAATGCGCGTAATATGGAAATCATAGAAGTTTATGCGCAAAAAAGAGCGCAAAAAATTGAAGAAGTTGGCATTTCTGTAAGCACCATTAAAGGTAATGATCTTCAAGTACAACACGTTAAAGATTCGACAGAGTTGTCTGTATTTGCTCCTAATCTAAAAATTAGTCAAAACGCAGCGGAAGGCACACCGCCAGCGGTCAACATTCGTGGTGTAGGGCTAGTTGATTACAATACGGCGAATACATCCCCTGTGGCGATGTATGTTGATGACATTGCTGTTGGCTCTGCAAGTAACCAAATTGTTAATTTATTTGATATTGAACAAATTGATATTTTGCGTGGTCCTCAAGGCACTTTATTTGGTCGCAACTCTACTGGGGGCGCTATTTTAATCCGCTCTAAACGCCCTGAGTTTGAACAAAGCGGATACTTAAGTGCTGGTATTGCTAATAACAACGCGACCAGTGTTGATGCTATGTTTAATTCAGCACTTAGTGAAAACACTGCCGTTCGTATAGCGCTTAATCATCGAGATTATGATTATTCCACTAACAATATTTTTGCTGACTCACCGAAGGCTGGCATGCGACAAACGAATGGCCGAGTTTCCTTTTTAGCTGATTTTGACACGGTACAGCTATTGATAAAAGGGCATATTTCCGATTGGGATGGCATAGTACAGCCGGTTGGCAGTATTGGGGTTGTTGCCAATCCACTAACAGGAGAGCGATGCTCGCCAGCGCAAGCGGGTTCAACCAACTGTTTTGATAATTTTGGCTTTAATGATGCCAGTGATGATTTTTATACAGTAAGCGTCAATAATAATTCGCCCCATAAAACAGATGGTAAGGGCATTAGCGCCCATGCTAATTGGCAATTGGACACACATAATGAGCTTGTTTTTTTAAGCAGTTATAACAAATTAAAACGGGACCATGCTTTTAATTGTGATGGCTCTCCCGCACAGTTATGTGAGGGCAACTTAGGGTTAAATACTGATTTGGTGACGCAAGAATTGCGATTGCAATCTCAGTTGGGTGAGCATTTTTTAACGACGGGAATATATTATTCTGATGAGGCTATTCATCAGAATAATGTGAATGATATTTTACGGGACTATCGGGGCATTTTGCCGACAAATTTAACGACTACATTTTTCTATGATAATAAAATAAACACAAAGAGTATGGCTGCGTTTACGCAATTCGATTATCAATTAAACCAACATTGGTTGATCACTGCAGGGCTTCGTTACTCTTATGAATCGCTAAACTACGACTCAGTGTCACAGCTTAATGTTATTTTAGATGTTAACGATTTAACGGGGGTTAAGGTTCCATTTTATCGTGTTCAGGGAGAGCAGTCAGATAATGGCATTTCTGGCCAGTTAGGTGTGAACTTTAAAGTCGATGATTCAACCTACGCCTATTATCGTTTTGCTAATGGCAGCAAAAGCGGAGGCTATAATGGTGGCTTTTTGTCATCACCTGAACAGGCCCAACTTGCTGACTATCAAAAAGAGCGGTTGAACTCACACGAAATCGGATCAAAGTCCTGGTGGCCACAGCGGGGGATTCGATTTAACTGGGCTGCATTTTATTATGATTATAATGATCAACAAGTCTTTATGAATCAGCCTTCAGCATCTGAGCAGAGCCCGCCAATTCAATTATTAGAAAATGTAGCTGACTCGATTATTTACGGCCTAGAGGCTGATCTTGAGTATTGGCTGACCGATAATTTGAATGTTAAGTTTGCTATGGGTTATATACCCCATGCAGAGTTTGAAGAATATGTTGATCCATTAGGGAACGCGTTAACTGATAATCGTTTGCCGTTTACCTCAAAATGGAATCTCAGTGCGGGTATTGATTACACTTTTGAGCTGGCTAATCACCCACTAACAACTCAATTATTAGTTGATTATCAATCCGACTACTATTTTGATCAGAATCAGAACCCCTATGCGATGCAAGACGGCTACAGTATTTTTAACGCTAATATACACTATCAACACGATAACTGGGGGGTTGCCATTTGGGGTAAAAACCTCTTTGGTACTCAATACAGTCACTTAAAATTTGATTTAAGTTCTTTTCTTGGCATGCTTGAAGATTTTAAGGGTGAAGGTCGGCGTTTTGGCTTGGATATTAGTTATCAGTTTTAATTTCGGTTTTTCATTTAAGGTGCGAAGTATGCCAATAAAGGCAGCTCTAAAGCTATTTATATATTGTGTATTTATATGCTTTAGCAATTTAGCAGTGGCAAATGCACTTGAGCCTTTTGCTTATACTTTGAAACAACACGATACTGATTTGTTTAATCAAGGCAGTGTATTTCAAGTAACTAATGGCGCTTTTCCTCGAGACCATAGTGAAATTGAAACCTGGCTTGAAAAAAAGCAACCACAGTCGAGAACAACGTTTTTTGGTGGTAGTTTTTGGTTTGTTATTAAGCTGGAAAACAAAACTGATTTAAATGAACTTGTGTTATATCCATATAACACGCTGCTTTCAAAAATTGAGACGCGTATCTATGATATGTCGAACTTTGGTGAGCCAATAAAGCGCTATGCAACGGGTGGCATTTACCCTAATGAGTTTGCATTTCATTATGGTAATAGAATCGAGCTTACGCCTAATCGGCCCTACATATTAATTGCAAAATTTCAAAGTGAATACTTTTATACCCCACCTAAATTAGTGCTTTCACCTTATGATGATTTTTTTGTGAAAAAAACATCAGACAACATGATTATGCTGCTGTGCTTTGGGGTTGGTATTGCATTAGGTTTATATAATTTTCTTATTTACTTGGGTGATAGAGATAAAACCCATTTATATTACGCCCTGTTTACCGCGTGCTGGGTGTTAGCCTGGAGTCAGTTTTTTCATATACCTGATCAAATTTTTGGTTTTTATAACGCCCATTTTCATTGGCTAGGTTTTACCTTAATTCCCATCACAAATATCTTATTTTTTAACAGCTTACTTAAATTAAAAGAAACGTCCCCTCAATTATCACGGTTATCAATTTACTTAGGCATTATTGCTACCGCAGGTACTCCATTTGCAATCATTTGGCCTGGTTTTGGCTTTATCTGGGCTACTTTAGTTACGGGGGCTACTTTGTGTCTGGGTATGATTGTTGGTATACGAAGTTGGTTAAGTGGCTTTAAGCCCGCTCGCTATTTTGTTTTAGCGTATTTGGCGATGGCCATTCCTAATATGGTCGGCAATTTAACTAATTTAGGGCTAATTGAACCCATAAAGATGGATCTCTATTTACTTGGGCTCATTGGTACCGCACTCGATGCAGTGCTACTTGCTTTTGCCGTGGCAAATAAATTTAGCATTATACACCATGAGAATGTTGAGTTGACTAAAAATTTAGAACACAAAGTACAGTTGCGTACTCAAGAGTTACAACAATTAGCTGAAGAACTTCGTGATGCAAGTGAAGCTAAAAGTCGATTTTTAGCCAATATGAGCCACGAAATTCGCACCCCAATGACATCAATCATTGGTTATGCTGATGGTATTATTTTAGGTGATATACAGCCTCATGAGAGAAACCATGGCATTCGGGTGATTTTGCAAAATAGTCGTCATGTTCTTGGCTTAATTAATGACATTTTGGATATGTCAAAAATTGAGGCTAACCGTCTAGAGATAGAGCTAGTTGAAACGGACTTATTTGCCACTATTGCTGAAATCGAATCGTTATTAGGAAAACAAATTCGTGATAAAGGCTTAAAATTTAAAGTTGATTATCAATTTCCGCTACCGGATTGGATTGTCTCAGATCCAACTCGATTGAGACAAATATTATTAAATTTAGCAACCAATGCGCTTAAATTTACCAGCCAAGGTTATATAAAGCTAACGGTTAGCTGTAATAAAAAACAACTGATTATTAAAGTAAAAGATACGGGAATTGGTATGACCGAAAGTGAGCAAAAAGACTTGTTTACTCCCTTTCATCAAGCTGACTCGTCGATTTCTCGCAAATACGGTGGCACTGGACTTGGGTTAAATATATCAAAAAGCCTAGCAACTAAACTAGATGGCGATATTATGGTTTATTCTGTGCTCGGAAGCGGCAGTGAGTTTTGTTTTACTATGGCACTGCATACAACGTCTCATACAAAATGGGTTAACGCATTTGACGATATTTGTAAGTCACAAAACAAAGAGCTCCCTTTAAATAGTAACCAGCGAAATTTGATTGGTAGGGTACTCGTGGCTGAAGATCACCCAGAAAACCGACAGCTGATTAAGCGTATTTTAGAACGAATGGGTTTAACCGTGGTGGCAGTAGAAAATGGCCGAGATGCCGCGCAAGCGACACTTGATGAACAATTTGATTTGATTTTATTAGATATTCAAATGCCAATTATGGATGGTGAACAAGCAATTAATATTATGCAAGCCACGGGTGTAACGACCCCGATTGTGGCGCTTACCGCCAATACGATGAAGCATGAGGTCGATCGCTATTTAAGACAAGGTTTTACCGATCATATTGCCAAACCTATCGATAGACGGTGTTTTAGCAGTAAAATCGCAAGTTATCTTGATATTGATATATGCGAAAATATTAAGCTGCCTGATGATGAGTTTGCACTGCTCAAGCAAGAATACATTAAAGGATTAAAAAAACAAAAACACACATTACAATCGCAATTTAAGCAGGGTGATATAACCGGTTTTGCACGCAGCGTACATATGATTAAGGGAACGGCAGGGATGTTTGAATGCCAAGCGCTGTATCAACAAGCTGTTGAGTTTGAAAAACGATTAAAATCCGCTAACGCCGTGCTTGATAGACATCAAGTAGAGGCTTTACTCAATACAATTGACGTTATTTTAGAAGCTTAAAACCATACTTTTTAAAGCCTTGTTTCCTGTGTTGTTATGATCTGTTTATAATAGGAAGATAATTTTTAAAATACAGTGTTATTAAAAAGGAAATTTTGTGAAGCTATCTGTTTGTATTATATGTAAAAATGAAAAGGATAAAATTGAGCGTTGTTTAGAGTCAGTAAAGTGGGCAGATGAAATCATTGTACTTGATTCAGGTAGCACTGATGAAACACGTGCTATTGCAAATAAATACACAGATAAAGTATTTGTGCGTGATGACTGGCAAGGGTTTGGTGAGCAAAGACGTAGAGCAGAAGCATTAGCAACTAACGATTGGATTTTTGCAATTGACTGTGATGAAGTTGTCAGTGAGCGTTTAAAGGAAGAAATAATAACGACATTGGCAAAATGCAATGAGAGAAATATTTTAAAGCTTAACCGTTTAACGTATTTTTGTGGCCAATTTATTCGACACAGCGGCTGGTATCCTGATCGTATTGCGCGTATCTACAATAAAAAAATAACAGGTTATAACCAAAACTTAGTGCATGAGTCTGTTGTAATGCTTGATTGTAAACCAATTGAGCTGAAAGAAAATATATTACATTTTCAGCATGAAGATATTTTTGGCTATATGAATAAAAGAAACCATTATGCGCACATAGGTGCAGAGCAAATGGTAAATAAGGGTAAAAAACCATCACTCTTGAAGGCAAGTAGTTCCGCTTTTTTTTCTTTTATCCGCCATTATTTTTTAAGACGTGGCTTTTTAGATGGTAAAGCAGGATTTGTTATTGCGGTTATACAAAGCCAATATAGTTTCAATAAATACTTATTTGCCTATTACAAATAATCTCACTTAGCAGGTTAATTTTATAATCATCCGGTGGCTAAAATTAATCTGCAGTTATGCTCTACTCAGTAATGTTCTATTTGGTCGGGTGTTAAATAAAATGCCTGATGCCACCTTGGTTAAAAAATCGTTCCCTTATTTTTACTAATAGTGAATACCGTGCAGTTATTCGCTGCGGTGATATCAATTATAAAAATGCAATTACAGACACCTATTAACGAACATGCTTTAATGAAAAGAGGATGTTTTTCTAGGTGTTAACAATGCAATATCAACATATTACTGTGCCAGAAAATGGTGAACATATACTTATTGATGAACAAGGACAGTGGCATATACCCGAACACCCTATTATTGCTTATATTGATGGTGATGGCGTCGGGCTCGATGTCATGCCAGTGATGCGAAAAGTAGTGGATGCCGCCATAGAGCATAGTTATGGCCCAAGACGCAAAATTCATTGGATGCAAGTTTACAATGGTGAGCAAGCTGCCAAGCTTTATGACGGTGATTGGTTCCCTCAAGAAACGATTAATGCAGTACGAGATTGTAAAATCGCGATTAAAGGCCCTTTAACAACACCGCTTGGAGGCGGATTTCGCTCGCTCAATGTCGCGCTTCGCCATGAAATGGATTTGTATGTAAATATGCGAACCATTAAAGGATTTAGTGCATTACCGTCACCATTAAAAAACCCATTTACCACGCATATTACCGTGCTGCGTGATAGCAGTGAAGATGTGTACTCAGGAATTGAGTGGCAAGCGGGCAGTGTTGAAAGTGAAAAAATGCTCGATTTTTTATGTGAAGAAATGGGCGTAACTCGGCTTCGTTTTACCCAAGAGTGTGGTTTAGGTATTAAAAATATCTCTAAAGAGGGATCAGAGCGATTAATACGCTATGCAATTAATTATGCCCTAAAAAATAATAGTGAATCACTCACTTTAGTTCACAAAGGCAATGTACTTAAGTTTACCGATGGCGCATTTAAGCGCTGGGGATTTGCGCTGGCCAAACGTGAATACGCTGCCGTTGAGCATCAAAACGGGCGCTGGCTTGAAATACAACGTGCTGATTTACCGCCGCTGGTTATTAAAGAAGTGATTGCCGATAATATGCTTCAGCAGTGTTTAATGGATCCTGCTCAATTTGATGTGGTGGCCACCACTAATCAAAACGGAGACTTTTTAGCCGATATGCTCAGTGCACAAGTCGGTGGAGTAGGGATTATGCCGGCAGCAAACTTAAATACCGAAGTTGCGTTTTTTGAACCCACACATGGTACATTTGAGCGCATAGCAGGACAAGATAAGGCAAATCCGAGCAGTAGCTTATTGAGTGCGGTGTTAATGCTTAAGTTTATGGGATGGAGTGAGGCTGCTTATTTAATTGAAAACGCGCTTGAAAGCACATTTGCCAGTGGACAGGTTACATTTGATTTAGCTCAATCAAATCATAACTCGACAACCTTAAGTTGCAAACAATTTGCCAACAAGGTTATCGAGCACTTTTAAAGGGCAGCATTTTACGCTGCAGAGGCGTTAGCTGTTTGCTCGCGATGAACGCATGGACGCTCTGTCAGCTCTGCAGCTCTGTGGTAAAGTTTATGGGCGCTTGGCTCATCACAGAGTGTGCCACTAAGCGTATCCATTAAAGCAACCACGATAATCGCAGGCACTTGGCAACAGTATTCATCTAAAACGGCTGCGGTTGTTTGTGCATCTACATGACAATGTGGATGACTCTTACGTTGATATGCATTTAATAAAGTATTCACGTCGAGAATGTCGTTTTCTTGGTGTTTTGTTTTACGACATGCACACCCAAACTCATCAACTAGCGTGGCTAACGCTTGGTAAACGTGTTGCGTTTGAAGTGTTGTTTTACGACACAATTGTTGTTCAATGAATTGATGTAAATTTGCATCAATGAATAATCCGTCTTGTTGTGTGAAGCTTGCTGATGTTTGCATAATTATTACTCTTAGTTTGTTGGCTTAACTTCACTCTAGCGCTAAGTGTAATATTAATGAAATTGTTGTTTTCAATAACTGATATTGATTTGATCAATATTTTAATTCTTTACCTATCAATCACTGTATTTGCAAACGCCAACAACTCGCGTCTAAGCCATTGGTGCGCTGGTGTATGATGTAATAACGGGCTCCATATCATTTTTATTTCTATGGGGACGATTTGAAATGGCACAGGGCTAATCACTAAATTAGTATGGCTAGTTAAAAGCTTTGCTTGACGACGCGGAAGGGTTGCAATAAGTTGCTCAGATTGACACAGTAAACTGGCAATCATGTAATGACGAGTAAATACGCGTATTTTACGTGTTTGTTCTAATTGCCATAATGCCTCATCGACCCAGCCTAATTTTTGTTTACCTGATTTATTGGTTACAGCGGGTTCGGGGCCCCAGCCGGCTCGATTAACCCAAATATGTTCACTTTTTAAGTATTGGTCTAAGTTTGCATCGTTTAAAAATGGATTATGTGGATGGGTTAAACAACAGTAGTTATCTCGCCATACAGTAGCTTGATGAAAAGAGCGCGGCAGACCATTAAAACGGTTTATTGCCAAATCGATAGTGCCTTTTTCCATATCCTGTAGGTTCACGTCGCTGGGGCTAAGTACATCGAAGTCAATGCCCGGATTTTTAGCTAGCTGCTCGCAAATAAAGGGGGCAATTAGCGTCGATTCTATATAATCGTTTGCCATAATACGAAACGTCACGTGGGCGGTAGCCGGATTAAACTGCTCACTGGGCTGCGTGATCTCTTCTGCCATTTTTAACAGCGCTTCAATTTCGGGCTTAAGGGCAATGGCTTTAGCTGTTGGGGTCATGGAGCCAGCTGCACGAACAAGCAAAGGATCGTCAAATAAGTCTCTTAGGCGTTTTAACGCATTGCTCATAGCCGGTTGTGTTAATGCGAGTTTATTGGCCGCTTTAGACACACTTTTTTCATCTATTAATACATTTAAATAGACGAGTAGGTTGAGATCGACATTTCTTATATTCATATGATCAATTTTATTTATTTGCTGTATTAATTATCTAAATTAAAGCGTGCTTGCTAAGGTGTAAACCTCTAATAAAAAATAATCAGCATAATTGCTAAAAATAGAAGCGCCTATACTATGCCTAGCACGTCGTTAACGTCTACCCACAATCCTATACAAGAACTCATAGCCACTAAGTTAGCACGCGCTGTATTTGCTGGCTTTGAAGCTATGTTTGCACAGTTCTTAAATATTACCTTAGGGGCACAAAGTCGCTTTGAACAACGCCAATATCATGAGGTGCAAGCGGCAATGCGAGCGCGCTTGCAAGTGTATGAGCGTCAAGTAAAGCAGGTGAGTGAGGCCGTTAAAGTGATTGCCTATGATGAACTAAACTGTCCACAAACATGGCAACGAGCAAAAAATATTTATGGCGAAATGGTTAAAGAGCATGAAAACCAGCCAATTGCACATACGTTTTTTAATTCTACTTTTGGCGCTATTTGGGATGATAAAAAAATTCGTACGGTGCATTTATTTGTCTTAAAAGCAAAGTACCGGGGGCAACCACGTTCTTATGAAGGGCTTGTGAGTCGTATTTCCTTAAAAGAAGGCTTTGATAGCGCAGTTAAAACTTTAGTCAATGAACAAGTGTTTAGAGTGCCATTTAAAAATTTAAACGAGGACTTAGCTAAACTACAAGCAACGTTAACCCAAGGGGCGCAGCAACAATGCAGACAAGTGTATGAGCTAATAAGTTTAAATGACGGCTATATTGAGTACGCCAATTCACACTTTTACCGAAATAAAGCGTGTTATGTAATAGGACGATGTATTGCTAAAAATGGCGATAATATGCCCTTTGCAATAGCCATTTTAAATACCCCTGACGGGCTTACAATTGATGCTGTGATGATGGGCGCTGATCAGCTGAGCTTGTTATTTGGCTTTGCGCGCACGTACTTTATGGTAGATACCGACCAACCTGCAAGGTATGTAGATTACTTAAGTGTGTTAATGCCTCACAAACAACGGTTTGAATTGTTTAATGCGATAGGTTTTATTAAACATGCGAAAACAGAATTTTATCGCTATAAGGTGGATACGACTAAAAGTAGCCCCGAGCAATATAAATATCATTTAGCGCCAGGTACACCAGGTATGGTGATGCTTGTTTTTACAATTGATGGCCTAGACTATGTGTACAAAGTAATAAAAGATAAATTTAGTGCACCAAAAACAGCGACAAAACAGCAGGTAAAAGATAAATATAACTTTGTAAAACAGGCTGATAGAGTAGGGCGATTAGTTGATACTCATGAATTTAGATACCTAGCCTTTGATTTAAGTCGTTTTAGTAATGAACTGCTTACTGAAATGAAAAAACACATTGGTGATAGCTTAATTATTTCGGGTAAAGCGTTAATACTCAAACATGTCTATGTTGAGCGAAAAATGACACCGCTTAATTTATATATCGGTCAATGTACCAGTAAATCACTGCAGCAGGTGATGGTTGATTATGGTAAAGCGATTAAAGAGCTTGCCAGTGCTAATATTTTTGCCGGTGACATGCTAATGAAAAACTTTGGTGTGACACGTTGGGGGCGAGTGGTGTTTTATGATTACGATGAAATTTGCCCTCTTACTGATTGTAATTTTAGAGAAGTGCCAAATACTGACAACGCGTTAGAGGAAATAAGCTCACATTCTTATTTTGATATAGACCAAAATGATATATTCCCGAGTCAATTTAAGGTGTTTTTTAGTGCCAGCAGCAGTGCCTTTAGCCATTTTAATCATTATCATAATGATTTATTTACGGCAAAGTACTGGCAAATGACTCAGCAAGGTATTGAGCAAGGTCAGCTTCCTGATGTATATCCTTATAAACAAAGCTGGCGCTTTAATAATTTATAGTTTTGTTTATCTTTCAAGGTTAAATTTGAAGTTGTGTTTTTAGGCAAGGCTTCCCCTGCAATTGCTGATAACGCAGCATAAATGCAGAAAATGTACTGCCCAACGAGTTCGGTCTAAATTGAACAAAGGTTAGTCCACAAAGGCCAATAAACTGATTAAATCAGCACTGAATTTTTGTGCTTAAGGCGCTGTTAACTCCAAAAGGAGTATTATGAGTTTAAATTAGTTGGCTTCGCTTTTTTGTCAGGCTTTGTGTTTGCCAGTGCTAAAACCCCGAGGTTACATCAATAAAATTACTAACCACTACACACTTTAAATATATTACACAGAAAATAACGAGTTAGTTGAAGCCGAAGTATGGCGAAAATCAAATAGAATAAAATACGAGGAGATTTATGCAGTACATTTCACATCAAGATCAGCAGTTAGCGTTTGAACAAACCGACAAGCCGAAGATTAGCAGTAATGAAGTACTGGTAAAAGTAGCAGCGATTGGCGTTAACCGCGCCGATTGTATGCAGCGTCAAGGTAAGTATCCTGCTCCTGAAGGGGATAGCCCTATTCTAGGACTCGAATGTGCAGGTACCGTGTGTGAGCTTGGCAGTGAGGTAGACCCTAAATGGCAAGATAAGCGTATTTTTACTCTATGTGCTGGAGGTGCTTACAGTGAATATGTCGCGGTAGATGCGCAGCAATTAATGGAATTGCCAGATAATATTTCTATGGCACAAGGTGCTGCTATTAGTGAAGTGTATTTAACTGCCTTTGGCGCACTCTTTGAGTTAGGAAAACTACAATCAGGGCAAACGGCGCTTATTCATGCCGGTGCCAGTGGCGTAGGCGGAGCGGCTATTCAAATGGCAAAAAGTGCCGGTGCACAGGTGGTAATAACAGCAGGGTCTGATGAAAAATGTGAACACGCTAAAGGCTTGGGTGCTGACCATGTGATTAATTATAAAACCACTGATTTTGTTGAATATATGAAGGCACATAACTTAAGTGCAAACGCTATAGTCGATCCGGTTTCTGGCCGCTATTTGAATAAAAATGCCAAAGTGGCCGCAATGGATTGTCAGATTGTGATGCTCGCATTTTTAGATAGTCGCTTTGCCGAAGTCGATTTTGCACGCTTATTACAAAAGCGCATTTCGTTTCATGCCTCGACATTACGTAATCGCAGTATCGCGTTTAAACGTGCGTTAAGAGATGCATTTGTAGCGCGCTTTTATGATGATATTGCCAATCAGAAATATGACTTTAATATTTATAAAATCATGCCATGGCAACAAGCTAGTGAGGCACATGCCATTTTAGAGGGTAATGAAAACTCAGGTAAAGTTGTATTGTTGGTAGAGTGAAACAAGTAATGCCACAGGGATTAATATTGTTAATCCCTGTATGAGGCCATATACTTTAACAAACTATTTCGATTTTAAGGTTAATAATGAATCCAATTATTGCAATATTAAAAGAGCACAATGTCAGCGATGAAAAAGTAGCGGCATTATTTGAAGCATTTACCCAAAACCCAATGATGGCTATGGCTTTAGTACAAGAGCTGGGTATTCCACCAGAAAAACTTCAGCAATTGATGGCGGTAGTAATGACCCAACCTCATTTAATTAAAGAAGCAACGGATGAATTAGGTTTAGATTTTGCAAAAGTACAAGAAGCGAAAGATAAACTAAATCAGTAGTTTTTTATTGTTAAATATAGGTGTGTCAGCACACCTATATTCCCTCCTTAAACATGTTTTGTTACATACTTGATTGAACTGCTTGCGATTATTTTACTCTGATGAAGTAATTACCCACAGCAGAGTGTACAGATGAATCTAATAACAAAGTTATATAAAAAAAATCGTTCCTTAATCGTATTTATTATTTTAATGAGTGTGTTTCGTAGTGCCGTCGCCGATTGGTACGAAGTACCTACAGGTTCAATGAAACCGACCATTGAAGAAGGCGACCGAATCCTTACCGATAAAATGGCGTATGATTTACGTATACCATTTACGCATTTATCCCTGATAAGATTGGCAGAACCACAAACCGGCGATATTATTGTATTTGATTCTAAAGTGGCGGATAACCGTTTAATAAAACGCGTTATTGGCACACCAGGTGATATAGTTTCATTGCAAAATAACGAATTGACCATTAATGGCGAGAAAGTAAGTTATAGCACTTTAAACGAGAGTATTCGGTGGCTAGATAAAACTGAGCACTTAAAGGGGCATGCTCATACCATACGGCTTACCAAATCGGCAGCAAGCTTAGTGCAGTTTCCGGCAACACCAATAGCAGCAGATCATTATCTGGTTATGGGTGATAACCGCGATAACAGTGCGGATTCGCGGGTCATTGGATTAGTTCCACGTGATGAGTTGCTTGGTCGGGCAGAGCGTGTGATTGTCTCGCTTGATTATGATGATTACTACTTGCCAAGAAGTGACCGGTTTTTGAAGCGTTTAGAATAAAAAACTAACTATTACAATGGCTAAGCAAGATTGGTTAGCCATTGCTGTTTCTGCAGGTAGGATTATTTAAGGCATTAATCAATATCAATCGAGTAAGCTTCTAACAGCTTGTTAAGCTTAACTTGCTCTGAAGCATCAAACTCTATACCAACGCTAAGGCGGTTGCCTTTCATTTGGTTATTCCTAATGTAAGACGTAATAATAACAGGCTCGTTGTCTAATGGAGAAAGTATATGCACAAAAACTTGACGTTTTTTTAGTGCAACAAATCCAGAGCTTACGTGAATAGCAAAGCGACAACCACTCGGAGAAATATCAATAATTAAACCGTGCAATAAGCTTTTATTATCAGCATCAATATCGCCTTTATGTAAACTAATTTTAGCCGGAATGTGTGTAGGCAACCTGCTAGTTTCACGTAATTGTCGGCTTTCAATTTTTTTAGGGTAAGCTAAATAAATTAATCGTTCAGGGCGAAATGAAATCGCTAATATGCTGGTTGAAAAAGCAACACATTCGCCCCGTTCGTCTTCAATGATATAACGTACAATAGCCCCATTACCTTCAACTAAAATGTCGCTGTAATCATTTTTACCTGCTTGAGCAGGGTATTTTAATATTAAATATTTACCGGTGTCGTAGCCGATTAAAGTGAGTTTAAAGCGAACCTGAATGGGATTGTTAAATTGTATATCAATTAGCTTTCCCGGGAGTAAATCGAGGAAAAACTTCTTTTGATCTTCAGTTGGTTTATCTTTAACAGTAGTATTATTTTTATTTGTTTCCACAAACACTTTCTCAATATTAACAGACGCTTAATTATCTTTTAATATAGTGTAAAAATCACTAGTATAAAAGAGGGCATTTAGTAAAAGAAAATAATACTTTGTGCTTGTAATAGTGAGCGGAGTTAGTATTTTACTCCGCTGTGGAGATTAGATTGTTACTCTTTTGGCAACAAAACAGTATCAATGACATGAATCACGCCGTTGATGGCTTTTACATCTGCCATTACTACGTTTGCATTGTTGATCATAACAGAGCCATCATTGGTGGTTACATTCACAGACTGGCCTTGCACGGTCGTTGCACTGTCTAATTTTACAACGTCTGCAGCCATTACTTTACCTGATACCACATGGTAGGTAAGAATTGCAGTTAACTTGTCTTTATTTTCGCTCTTAAGAAGGTTTTCAACGGTACCTGCTGGTAGTTTAGCAAATGCTTCATCAGTTGGCGCAAATACAGTAAAAGGGCCATCTCCTTTTAACGTATCAACGAGGCCTGCCGCTTTGACAGCTGCAACGAGTGTTGAAAAAGAACCATTGGCAGCAGCTACATCAACGATATCTTTTTTCATACCATGATGATCGGCATGAGCTGCTGAAGATAGGGTTAAACTTGCTAATACAAAAGTCAGAACAGACGCTATTTTCTTGAACATGTTACTTTCCTTTAAATTGATTAGTTGTCGGTTAAATGTTACGCCGGGTTGCTAGCTTACGATCATTTTAAAAAAGGGTGGGTCATTGCCTTATCACAATAAAGGTATTTAATAAAAAGCAAAGCCTGCTATTAACCCTCCTAGTGAAAGCTTTTATGAGTAAACACGGTCTGTTTATTTTCAATTTTTTATATCCAGTTCAGCGATATAACGTCATTAATTAACAATAGGAAATAAACCATGAAAAAACGGGCTATTTTTACAGCGCTCATTGCATCACTTTCTTCATTAGCGTCTGTTGCTGGACAAACTGAAATGCAGATAAATACTCATAATCAACAGCTTGAAAATGTGACTATGGTGGCACAATTAACGGGTGAAATGGCACAGCGTATAGTCAATGCAGCGTCTGCAGCGGCGCACAAAGACAATTTAGCTGTATCAATAACCGTTGTGGATGCATCTGGGCAAACGCTGGCAGTACTTCGTGATCATCGTGCCGGTGTTCATACTATTCGTGCCAGTTATAAAAAAGCCTATACCGCCAATTCGCAAAAGCGAGAAACCGCAGTTATAGCAAAAGGCATAAAAGAGGGCACTATTCCAGCAGACCTTCGTTATTTAGATGAAAACATTTTAATATTGGATGGCGGGGTGCCTATTTATATAAACGATACTGTGGTGGGGGCTGTGGGAGTTGGCGGTGCTCATGGCAGTGAGGATGTACGTGTTGCAAAAGCAGGGATCAAAGCGTTATGGTTAGCGCAGTAGAAAAACAGATCACGTTACTAAATATCCCCAAAAGTGATAGTAAAGGAGTTTACAGATTATGAACGAGACTGATTTAGCGCACTTAAAACGCACCGTAGTACTAGCTAAAGAGGCGTTAGAAGCAGGAGATGAACCGTTTGGCTCTGTGCTTATTGATGCTGAAGGAAATGTATGTATGGAAGATCGTAACCGTGTTGCCGGTGGCGATCATACACGTCATCCTGAGTTTGAAATTGCTCGTTGGGCAGCCAACAATATGACCCCTGAGCAACGCGCTGGGGCTACTGTGTATACCTCCGGGGAACATTGCCCTATGTGCGCCGCAGCACACGCATGGGTAGGTTTAGGTCGAATTATGTATGTCAGTTCATCTGCGCAATTAACTAGCTGGCTTAGCGAGCTCAAAATGACTAAGTCGCCGGTTAACCCGTTACCTATTGAAGCGGTTGCTCCTAATGTCGCTGTTTATGGGCCCGTACCAGCACTTGTTGAGCAGGTTCACGCCCTACATCGTCAATTTCACCAAGCAGATTAACAGCGCAGCAGCGCATGGTATTTAGACTAAAGCGACTACCTGTTATAGTTAACGGTATTCACTTTTATTAAACGCAGCACAAGGGATTATTATGATCGTTAACCTGTTCGATAAGTTAATATTTGCTTGCGCTTTTATTGTTTCATTGCAACTACCGCAGCTGAGTGATCATTACCAACAACATTTAGCGGGCTTATACCATGCAACAAAATGGCAAGTCGACGGCTATGCAAAAACGGCCAAGCAATATAACTTTTCTAGCACGCAAGCGATGATAAACCGCCATTTAGCAAACACTGAACCTAGTGTCAGAGCCGATGCAAATCAAAAACAGCAAACATTACTGCAATTTGCCGATTTAAAAAAAGGGATGGCTATTTTTGAACAAGGTAATTTAGTGCAAAAAATGCTGTATATGTTCTCCCCTGAGCGCGTTGACAGATTACAAAGTACACTTGATAACTTTAAGTTAGGTATTCCTTTAACCACGAGTGCAGTGTTGTTTGCATTGGTATTAGCTATTTTATTAAATCAATTACTTATGCTGCCACATACTTTATATGTTAGGCGTAAAAAGCGTATTGCATCCGATGCGGTAAAATTTAATAGCTGATCGTCAATGAGTTATCATTGGTGATTTTCACTGGCCCTTTTAACAACAAATGCGCCACGAATGTCACCCAGTTTAAAATCAGTTGCCTGATCATTAGGGTATAAAGTCGCTATTTTTTTAGAAACTGTGGGGTCAATCTGACTGCCATGACACGCTAAACACGCTTTTTGAGTAGGAATCGCTTTTACAAAATACCAGCCATCCGGTCTTTGCTCTTGATATTCTATGCTTGCTACCGGCTCGCCATTGAGCTTACGTTGTTCAAAGTTTAATAAAACATTTTTGAGCCATGCATCGGGTTGATTATCTGAGTTACGAGTTTTCAAAGCACTGCGGCTAATTTGCCAAGGACTATTGCTATGTTGTGAAGCGATAGCGGGTGCAGCTGTATTACATACACTTATTGCCGCTAGTGGGCCGCTTTGTTTCATAGTACTAACCAGTACCTGTTTTAAATCACTTGAAAATGCCTTAATGGTTTGTCGTGCCTCGTCGGTATTGCTAGCAAAAGCAGCGAATGAAAGAAATAAACTGGAAAAAAGCAAAATAATGCGCATAATACACCTCTAAATATTAGAAGGTTCTAATATACAGGGTGTCAGGTGTTTTTCAAGTAAATCGTTTAGCGTTTAAGCACTTTTTTACTTAAGGTACCGCGCCTAAAATCGATAAACAGTTTCAAGAGAAAAGATATGCACAATAAGCACGATGAGAATAAAATAATAAACCAACAAAATAACCATGATGCTGGTGGACTTAATGTACAAGATCCATTAGCCGCTATTAAAGCAATTCGACTCGAACAGTTAGCGCAATGTCTGCTTAAAACACAAAAAGAAATACAGCAAATGCAAAACAAAAAATAGCCTTGGGCGATAAAAACTTGCTAAGTTAACGTTATTAATTTTAAAGGCTGGATAGTGCAATTAATCCGTTATCTATAAAACATCCGCATCAAATTATTACTTTTATAGCTTGGCTGTGCGCTTTAGCTGTGATGTTAATAGGGCTACTTGCGCCTGAAAATAAACGTGTTTTAATGCTATTGACACTGAGTTCGCTCTGCTTACTTGTGTTTAATAGTGTAACGATGTCAGCTTGGGTATTTAAACGTTTTAAAGACCAACAATTACGCTTTATTGCTCTTTTAGGCAGTGGCGCTTTTATGTTGTGTATCGCGGGTGATGTGGTTAATTTTAATTTACCCCAACACTATTATCGCTATAGTACCTTGATAAAACATGATTACTTAGTGGATTCAATCTTATTTTTTGCACCTGGTTACAGCCTTTTATTTATAGCCTGTGTGTTAGCTTTTAATATAAAACGTCGGGTGTCGTTTATAAAAAGTGCACTTTTTTTTGTTGTTGTGTTGGTGCTAAGTAGTGCGTCGCTCTCTTCTATGTATCTTGAGGGGGCAGGAGATACTATTTTAGCTATGACTGGGGTCTATAGTTTAGTGATAACGGCTGTTGGGCTTATGGGTCTGGTATTAGTTGTTGGCTATGGTGGGATTAACGCACCCAAACCAATAGTGTGGGTGAGCTTAGGACTTTTCCTTGCTGCATTGGCTGATGCCATTATTGGTGCTTTTTGGATTTATGGTAATCAGGGGCAAGGCTTTTACCCTCAAGTGCGCTATATAAACTGGTTTGTGTATATTAGCTCGCAAAGCTTGGTGATTCACTTAGCAAAAGTTGTTGCAGTAATACCAAATCGCAATAATGCTTAATTATTTTTCAGGGAGCAAACCAGAGAATAGCGGCGTTAAAAATTCTCATTAGAATAGCTAAATAACAGGTGAAAAAAAAGCCGCTAAATATTAGCGGCTTTAAGCGATAATAATTACATTACGCGCATACCCGGCTCAGAGCCGTCGTCTGGGTTAAGAATGTAAATTTCTTTACCACCAGGGCCTGCCGCAAGTACCATGCCTTCAGACATTCCAAAACGCATTTTACGTGGTTTAAGGTTAGCAACCATTACCGTTAATTTACCTTCAATGTCTTCTGGTGCGTAAGCCGATTTAATTCCAGCAAACACTTGGCGAGTTTCACCGCCTAAATCAAGGGTTAATTTAAGCAGCTTGTCAGCGCCTTCTACGTGCTCTGCTTTGGCAATTTTAGCAACACGCAGGTCTACCTTTGCAAAGTCATCAAACTCAATCTCTTCGCTAATAGGCTCTTTCGCAAGCGGGCTATTAGGATCGATTTTGTCTTTTTCAGCAACTAAGCTTTCTTTTGATTCTTCAACCATTTTATTCACTTTATCCATTTCTACACGTTGCATTAACGGCTTAAATTTATTGATAGGGTGGTTTACTAACGCTGTTTGCGCACCCTGCCAAGATAATTCATCATTTAAAAAGGCTTCAACATTACTTGCCATGCCAGGTAGCACTGGTTTTAAGTAAGTGATCAACACGCGAAATAGGTTAAGTCCTAGTGAACAAACCTGATGCGCTTCTTCTTGCTTTGACTCATCTTTAATAAGCACCCAAGGCGCGGCATTATCAATGAACTGGTTTGCTTTATCAGCAAGTGCCATGATTTCACGAATTGCACGGCTGTATTCACGGTTCTCGTAATATTCGGTGATTGTCGCTGATGCGTTCTGGAATTCTGCAAGCAATTGAGGTTGCATAACTGTATTGCTCAGCTTACCGTCGAACTTTTTAGTAATAAAACCAGCACAACGACTGGCAATATTCACTACTTTACCCACTAAGTCTGAGTTTACACGTTGTGCAAAATCTTCAAGGTTTAAATCTAAATCGGTAATGCCACTATTAAGTTTAGCTGCGTAGTAGTAACGTAAAAATTCTGGGTCTAGGTTATCTAAATAAGTACGCGCTTTAATAAACGTGCCTTTTGATTTAGACATTTTTGCGCCATTGACCGTAACAAAACCATGGGCGAATACGTTAGTTGGCTTTCTAAATTGAGCGCCTTCTAACATAGCAGGCCAAAATAGGCTGTGGAAATAGATGATGTCTTTACCAATAAAGTGATAAAGCTCAGCGTCTGAACCTTCTTGCCAAAATGCATCAAAGTCGATGCCCTGTTTATCACATAAGTTTTTAAAGCTCGCCATATAACCAATAGGCGCATCTAGCCATACGTAAAAGTATTTACCCGGTGCGTTTGGAATTTCAAAACCAAAATAAGGTGCATCACGGCTAATGTCCCATTGCTGGAGACCATCGGCAAACCACTCATCTAACTTGTTGGCCATTTCTTGTTGAATTGTGCCTGAGTGTAGCCACTCTTTAAGCATGTCTTCAAAGGCGGGTAAGTCAAAAAAGTAATGCTCAGAATCTTTTAAGATAGGCTCAGCACCCGACATAACAGAGCGTGGGTTGATTAGCTCGGTTGGGCTGTAGGTTGCGCCACAGGCATCACAGCTATCCCCGTTCTGATCTTCTGATTTACATGTAGGACACGTGCCAGTAACAAAGCGATCTGGCAGAAAAATGCCTTTTTCTGGATCGAATAACTGTGAAATAGTGTGCTTTTTAATATGGCCTGCATCGTTAAGGCGATTATAAATAAGCTCACTAAATTCTTTATTCTCTTGGCTATGGGTACTGTGGTAATTATCAAATTTGATATTAAAGTCAGCAAAGTCGCGTTGGCGCTCGATACTAACGTTTTTTACCATTTCCTCAGGCGTGATCCCTTGCTTTTGCGCATTAAGCATAATAGGTGTGCCATGAGCATCATCGGCGCACACATAGTATGCTTCGTGGCCTTGTAGTTTTTGAAAACGCGACCAAATATCAGTTTGAATATACTCTAATAAATGCCCTAAATGGGTAGGGCCATTGGCATAAGGTAATGCGCTAGTAATCAGGATCTTTCGCTGTGCCATAATCATTCCGAATTAAGCGTTCCTAGTCAGGAACAGATGAAAATTATTACATTATCGATAAGCAAAGTGATAACAGAGCACACTGCTTATCGATATTTACTAATTGACTGGTGTTAATGCCCTGAATGTTACATAATTCCGTGGCACTTTTCATCAAAGAAACGCTATTTTATTGCTATGTTTGGACTGTCGAAACTATTCTCTGCAAAATCGGTGCAAAAACAACCGATTATTTCTGCTCTAGCGGCCTATCGCAGTGCCGCTTTCGCTGTGGGTATTGAGCAAGATTTCATTGCTGATATCACTCAAAACACCGATAAATCAATTACGGTTAAACTCAATCTCCCTTTTGCGGCGCAATCTGAAATGCCGCATGTGGCTCAATTTTTGACTGAGCGTTTAAAGATTGATGTAAACGTAACGGCTAGTGTTCACCTTAAAGAGGCTGCGAAATTTAAAGCCATTAAACATATTGTTTTAGTCGCCTCAGGCAAAGGTGGGGTGGGTAAATCTACTACGGCCGTTAATCTGGCGGGCTCGCTTAAAAATGAAGGCGCAAAAGTAGGCATACTGGATGCCGACATTTATGGTCCGTCAATTCCTATGTTGTTAGGATTAGTTGGCAGTGAGCCGGTTACAAAAGACAATAAACAATTACAACCGTTTGATGCCAATGGTATTAAAGCGCAATCTATCGGTTTTTTAGTCCCCAGCGATGATGCCACCGTATGGCGCGGCCCAATGGCCTCAGGCGCGCTTAGTCAACTTTTAAATGAAACCGATTGGGGTGAACTTGATTATTTAATTGTAGATATGCCGCCAGGTACCGGTGATATTCAATTAACCATGAGCCAAAAAGTGCCAGCCAGTGGCACCGTGATTGTCACGACGCCACAAGACTTAGCGCTTGCTGATGCGCAAAAGGGTATTGCTATGTTTAATAAAGTAAATGTGCCAGTGCTCGGTTTGATTGAAAATATGAGCCATTACATTTGTGGGCATTGCGGCGAGGCCAACCATGTATTTGGTAAAGACGGTGCACAAAAATTAGCCCTTAAGCATGGTGTGCCTGTGCTTTCGCATATTCCGCTTGCGATTGATATCAGAGAATCCTCTGAGCAAGGTAAGTTGATTGCCGATGATACAGATGCGGTTATTAGCAAAACTTACAGCGCGGCCGCACGATTGATTGCCAGCACGCTTTACTATCAACAACATCACAACGCGATTGACGTTGTGATTACGGAAGATTAAAAATGAGACTTTCAGATACACATATTAAAGAATACTTAAACGATGGGCGCATTGTTATCGAGCCCGCGCCAACGAGTGAAATGATTTCAGGGGTTACCGCTGATCTTCGCTTAGGTAATAAGTTTAGAACATTTCATGCCCATAATGCCGCTTATGTTGATTTAAGTGGTCCAAAAGATCAGCTTAATAAAGCGTTAGAATCAATCATGAGCGACGAAATTGTATTAGCTGAAGGCGAAGCGTTTTTTCTACATCCTGGCGAGCTTGCGTTGGCAATAACCTATGAAAAAGTAACCCTACCTGCAGACATTGTTGGTTGGTTAGACGGGCGTTCATCGCTGGCACGTTTGGGTTTAATGGTGCATGTTACAGCACACAGAATCGATCCTGGTTGGAGTGGTAATATTGTTTTAGAGTTTTATAACTCGGGTAAGCTGCCGCTTGCGCTCAGACCTATGATGAAAATTGGCGCAATGAGTTTTGAAACACTTACCGGTCCGTGTGAAAGCCCTTATAACACCCGCATTGATGCAAAATATAAAGATCAGAATAGTGCGGTAGCAAGTCGTATCAGTGACGATAAATAACTAAGCTAAACAATAGCTTATTTTTCTAGTTGATGAAGCGCATAACCTAATAGTTGAAAATAATGGTTAAGCGCTTCATTGGCGTGTAACGCGTGATTTAGCTCAGGATAAATTAAGTTATTATTACTCAAACCGCCGACTAAAAAACTGTTTTTGATTGTTTGATGCTCGTTGATACAGGCTTCAAAACACCGAGCAGCAAGCTCCTCTGGCATACTCATATACTGCTGATTATGCGCTTTATCAAACGCAATGCATTTATTTACAAATTCATTGGCATGTTCACCGCTTTGCTCTAAAAACACCTGTTTATAAAATTGATTAAGTGCATCATTAAGTGGATGGCTTAAGTCGGGAGAGTGTGATAACCATAACTTAGAAGCGAAACCAAAGCGGGTTTTTGATTTAAACAAATGCTCACTAATATGATGATCAAAAGCATGAAACCATTCATGGGCTAAAGCGCCACCGCCTGCATTTTTAGCCAGTGCTAAGGTTTGGTCATACGCATTATAATGTGCTTGCACGCCTTTTTGTCCACCGTGACCAAAAGCGAAATTAAGTTTGCCACGCAGGCCAATGGCTGTGGGTGGTAAATGCAAAATCTGCGCTAAATCAGCCAGCGCATCATAAATTAAGTTGGCACTAATAAAGCGCTCTTCTTTAGTAACCCATTTACCAACCACCATAGAACGAAAACCAAAAGTGGTTCTTATATCATTAAAATCGACTTGATCGTCAAAACGATAGTCGGGGCCTTGGCGAGAAAATCCGCGTTTTAATCGAGATGTGGTATTACGCATCGGTTATTTTATTTCAGCTCATACATTACAAGTAACGTGCTTTTACGTGAGCGGGCATGTGTTGGGTTTGTTTTTTTATTAATTCCTCTAATAAACCATACAAGGGCGCAGGGTTTAGTGCTTCTATGAGCCATAAACTATGTGCTACTGCTTCTAGTGTCGATAAACTATCTGCTCTAGGGGCTTTACGAATAGCATAACGGTTGGTGGGAATATGGTTAAAGCTTACCGTTTTAAACTGTTGTAATAACGGGGTTAATTGCAAAATTTTAAAGGCTTTATTCCATGTACCATCAATCACAATTAAATGCGTAATCTCTTGTAGATTTTCTTTACTATTCGGTCGGTCTAATTTTACGGCGCTCTCGCTTGGGTAGAGTAATACGCTCGATTCTATAGGCAGGTTTTGTAAACAGGCGAAGTCTTGATTATTTTCGCCTCTAATAATTTTACAGTGGGTTAAACCCAAAGCTAATAGCTGCGCCGTATTTTTGCTAACTTTTGCTTCACTGGGGTGCTGCAAAATAATAACCTGTGTTTGGTTATTAACACGGGTAATTGCGCTGCAAATACAAGTGCTTAGCGAAAAGTTACACTGTTTACAAAGAGGACGTGCCATTGAATACACTATTTCGTTGGTACATTTGCCGTAATTATACATTTTTGCACTAATAAAGTTGGTTTTTTTTGTGCTTAGATATAGAGTAAGAGATAAGAAGAAAATCGATGGACCGTATTGAAGGGCATGAATATGACAGAGATCAATATTGACGAATCCGCTTTAGAAAGTATGGAATCGCTATTAGGTGAACAATTTCCAGATACGCTGGAATTTTGTTGTGCGGAATTTGAGCGATTGGGGAACGAAGCAATTGCTGCGCTTGGGCAAGATAAAGAGGCTGCTATTCGCCACTCTCATAGCCTTAAATCAAACGCCGCTCAATTTGGTGCGGCAAGTTTAGCCGAAGTTGCTCGTTTAATTGAATATAATTTAAATAACGGGAATGACGAGCAGGCTGTTAATGCAGCCGATGGATTAATGGCGCAAGTTACTGGTTCACAAGCAAAACTAAATGCATGGTTAGCTGGGCGCTAAACGCGTTTCAATAGTAATAAAAAAGAGTGTTAACGTGAATTTTTTTCAGTTTTAAGCGCTTAATTTTCCTAGTAATTCACGGCTTTACTGCGTTAGTCTAATGGCTAACTTGCTCTTTAGAGGTAACAATGTCAGAAATAAAAAAGAGTCATAAATTAGACGGCGTCTGTTATGACATCCGAGGTCCCGTTTTAGTGCAAGCTAAAAAAATGGAGGATGAGGGCCAAAAGGTATTAAAGCTTAATATAGGCAACCCCGCCGCATTTGGCTTTGATATGCCAGAAGATATGCATCGCGATATCATTCGTAATTTATATTCAGCTCAAGGATACTGTGACTCTAAAGGTCTTTACTCTGCGCGTGTTGCTATTTATCAGCACTACCAACAGCGTGGCTTACACAATTTAGACGTTGATAATATTTACATTGGCAACGGTGTGAGTGAGCTTATCCAAATGGTTACTCAAGCACTGTTGAATAATGATGATGAAGTGTTAATTCCTGCCCCAGATTATCCGCTTTGGACAGCCTCGGTAAAATTAGCAGGTGGTAATCCGGTTCACTACTTGTGTGATGAAGAGCAAGATTGGTTTCCTGACATTGATGATATTAAAAGTAAAATCACCTCTAAAACCAAAGCATTAGTGCTGATTAATCCCAACAACCCAACTGGGGCTGTGTACAGTGACGCTTTACTTGAAGAGTTGATCAATATTGCTCGAGAGCACAAGCTTTTGCTGTTAAGCGATGAAATATACGAGAAAATTCTATACGACGGCGTTACCCATACTTCTATTGGTTCATTATGCGATGATCTCCCTATCATCACCTTTAATGGCTTAGCTAAAACATACCGTGCTGCTGGGCTGAGAATGGGCTGGATGGTGTTAAGTGGTCGCACCGCATTAATGACAGATTTAATTAAAGGCTTAGATATTCTTGCCTCAATGCGTCTTTGTGCCAATGTGCCCGCACAATATGCAATTCAGCAAGCATTGGGTGGCGTTCAGTCAATTGATAGCTTAATTGACCCCGGTGGGCGTTTATATGTGCAACGTGATATTGCTTGGCGCGGCTTAAATGCGATTGATGGAATTAGTTGTAAAAAGCCTAAAGGGGCGCTTTATGCTTTCCCTAAAGTGGATACCGCTAAATTCAATATTAAAAGCGATGAACAAATGATGTTTGATTTGTTAAAAGCAGAAAAAATATTGTTAGTACATGGGCGCGCCTTTAACTGGCCAGAGCCTGATCACTTTAGATTGGTGTTCTTACCTAATAAAGATGATTTATCGAGTGCAATGATGAAAATGCAGCGTTTTTTCAAAGATTACCGACAAGAATAAAGAAAAAAACGAGCCAAGAGGCTCGTTTTTTCGTTAATGCACTAAAGTAAATGGTCGTGTTTCAAAGCATGCAATAGGGCACTGCATACGTTGCCTTGGGATACCTGCTTCCATAAAGACGTGGCCTTGCACAGTAAACCCATTATTTTTGAATCGTTCTACTTCGTTTAAAATACAATTAATACTGATTGCTTCAATACCTTGCTCCGCTGCTAATTTAACAATGAAATTAAGCAGTGACTTATAAACATTGCGGTTGCGATGCTGCGGCAATACGGCGATTCTTCCAATTAAACCATCATTACATAATCGACCTGTGGCAACAGGTGAGTGCATATTATCGGTGACCAGAATATGTTGAGCGAGTGCATCTAAGTTATCAAACTCAATACGCTTAGGAATATGTAACTCATATACAAACACTCGCTCCCTTATATGTTGCAGTTGACTTTTTTCACTTTGCCAATCAACTTTGTCAACGGTATAAACCATGACCTCCTCCTAGCTAAACCAAATACCCTCATTAACCAGTGTAGTAAAAGTTTCGATAAAATCTAGGCTAGGTGTGGTTGCATTAAGCACGCTGCTATCAAATTCAATAAAATCAGTAAGCTGTTTTACCGCTTCTAAATCAGATAAGGGTAAAGCGTAGTTTTCGCCATTGATACTTAGAAGTAACTCTGTATCCATACATTGATAAATAGCACGTGTGCCCCCTAAACGCTCAAATGTTACTTGGTTTTCAAGCAGTTGTTGTATTTGTGCGACACTAAATGGGTCTTCTTCAGGGGCTAAGTCCATATCATGCTTAGGTTGGCTAAGGGTATTACCTAACCAGTGTTTAAATAAACTATCGTCTTCTAGCAATGCTTGCATTAACGTTTTTACTTTATCGACTTCGCCTTGGGTTAGCTCACCTTTGGAATCACGTAGGGCGAGGGTATGGTCGGTATACCTTTTTTGGCCGCTTTCTGTGTCGATAATATGATCAGCAAAACTTGAAAGTAAATCTTGTTGATTAGGTGCTCTAAAACCGACTGAATAGTTAAGTGCATTCTCAACCGCATAGCCTTCATGAGGACAACCGGGTGGTATATATAAAATATCACCGGGCTCCAGAATACAATCAATTACTGCACTAAAAGCTTCAACTTGCAGTAATGTTTTATTTTGAGCAAATTGTTTTAGTGTTGGGTCGGGTAATCCTACCCGCCAATGGCGCTTACCTTCACCTTGAATAATAAATACATCGTATTGGTCTAGGTGTGGGCCAACACCGCCACCTGGGGTTGAGTAGCTGATCATCAAATCATCTATTCGCCAATTAGGTATAAAACGAAAAGGTTCAAGTAACTGAGCAGCCTCTGGATGCCAATGATCCACTGCTTGCACGAGTAGTGTCGAGTGCTGATCAGTGAGTATTTCAAAATCGTCAAATGGTCCCTGATGCGATTGCCATTGTTGATTGTGGTTAGTAATAATACGCGATTCTATGCTGTCTTCCATAGCAAGGCCTGCGAGTTCATTCGCATCAAGTGGGTCTTGAAAATCTTTAAAACCAGCTTTGATCAACAGTGGTTTTTTTTGCCAATATTGACTTAAAAACGCTTGCTCTGATAATTCATTTATTTTTAATTGATACATAGAATGCCTATAACGTTAAGACCTAAATGAAAAAAGCGAAAGGCAGGTACCTTTCGCTTTTTATTAGTAGATTTGAGTGATTAAACTAAATCATCAATAAACTCAACAGCGCGACCAATGTAGTTAGCCGGCGTTAGTTTTTTCATTTCAATTTTTGCAGCTTCTGGTAGGTCTAAACCATCGATGAAATCAGCCATAATTTCTTGATTTACACGTTTACCACGGGTTAAATCTTTTAGCTTTTCATATGGTTTTTCAATACCGTATTTACGCATAACGGTTTGAATTGGCTCAGCGAGCAGCTCCCAGTTTTGGTCAAGCTCATCTGCCAAACGTTGCTCGTTTACTTCAAGTTTGCTTACACCTTTAAGGGTTGATTGGTATGCAATTACCGCATAACCCATACCTACACCTAAGTTACGTAATACGGTTGAGTCAGTTAAATCACGTTGCCAGCGAGACACAGGTAGTTTTTGTGCTAAATGACCAAAGATAGCATTGGCTAAGCCTAAATTACCTTCTGAGTTTTCAAAATCAATCGGGTTCACTTTGTGTGGCATAGTTGATGAGCCAATTTCACCGGCAATGGTTTTTTGCTTAAAGTGATTAAGTGCAATGTAGCCCCACATGTCGCGGTCAAAATCGAGCAAAATGGTATTAAAGCGTGCAATTGCATCAAAAAGCTCTGCTATGTAATCATGCGGTTCAATTTGCGTGGTAAACGGGTTGAGTGTTAAACCTAGGCTAGTTACAAACTTATCGGCGTGGGTATGCCAATCGTAGTCAGGGTACGCACTTAGGTGTGCATTGTAGTTACCCACAGCACCGTTTACTTTACCTAGCATTTCTACTTGTGCAATTTGGTCACGTTGACGCTTTAAACGCATGTAAACATTTGCAAACTCTTTACCCATAGTCGAAGGCGTTGCAGGCTGTCCATGTGTACGAGTCATCATTGGAATGGCTTTGTACTCAATTGCTTTTTCTTTAATGGCGCTTAATAACTCATCACAATAAGGTAAAACGACGTGGTTACGCGCTTCAGTTAACATTAAACCATGAGATAGATTATTAATATCTTCAGAAGTACAGGCAAAGTGAATAAATTCGTTAATTGCGTGTAGCTCAGCATTATCAGCTACTTTTTCTTTTAGTAAATACTCTACGGCTTTAACATCATGGTTTGTCGTGCGTTCGATGTCTTTAACCCGCTGAGCATCAGCTTCACAGAAGTTATCTACAATTGCATTCAACAGCGCATTTGCTTCGTCGCTAAAAGCGGGGACTTCTTTAATCTCGCTTGCTGCAGCTAACGCTTGCAACCAACGCACTTCAACGGTTACGCGGTATTTGATTAATCCAAATTCGCTAAAAATACTGCGTAGTTCAGTGGTTTTGCTGCCGTAGCGACCATCAACCGGAGAGATAGCCGTTAACGCTGAAAGCTCCATAATAACTCCTAAATTTTAGTTTGAACGATAATTAAATTTTTGTTTTAGCTATGGCGAGAATTTTTCTTTTCGCAAAAAAGAAATGACGACGTTTGCCGCCCATTTGTCGCCATAATACTGCACTGCGAATTCCGGCTAAAAGTAATGCGCGGATTTTATTTTGCGTGAGCTGCTGTTTTAATAACTCGGGTTTACCATAAACCTGAATTCGGTGCCCAAGGGGGCTTAGCACCGACGAGTATATATCTGCTAAACCGGCAACAACACTGTCATCGGTAATAGCAAAATGATCTAAACGACGATGAATATCATCAATACGTTTACCTAATTCATTGAGGCTTTTACTGTTAGCACTAAGCGCACGCTCTAACTGCATTAAACCACCTACATATTTGACTATTTCTACATCTTTTTGAGCACCGGCACTCAGTTGTGCCATCAATGTTTTATAGCCGTCACGTAAGTTATGTTCACCTTGATAAACATCTTCTGGGGAAGCTGGCGAGGTTTGTACAATACTCGATAATAAAATCGATAAATCTTGTTCATCAGCGCGGCCATATTGGGCAACCTTCTGAACTTGCTTAGCCACTTGGCACATGGCAGCAAGCGCCATGACTTGATGTTGATTCATTATTTGATCACCGAGTCAATAATACCACCACCTAAACACACTTCATTAGCGTAAAATACCGCAGATTGTCCTGGGGTTACCGCTTTTTGTGGCTCATCAAATAATACGCGTGCCATACCATCTTCACCGACTAACAAGGTACAGCTTAGGTCTTCTTGACGGTAGCGTGTTTTTACGGTGCAACGAGTAGTACCTTGAGGACCAACACGATCTACCCAGTGTAATTGGTTGGCATTTAGGCCATTACTGTAAAGGCGAGGGTGATTTTTACCTTGGCCCACAATCAATACATTGCGTTCAACATCTTTGTCTACAACATACCAAGGTTCGCCTGAGCCTTCTTTCATACCACCAATTAACAAGCCTTTGCGCTGACCTAAGGTGTGGTACATTAAACCTTCATGTTCACCAACGTTGTTACCATCTGTGTCTTCAATAACACCAGGTTGAGCAGGTAAGAATTTTTGTAAGAAATCTTTAAATTTACGCTCACCGATAAAACAAATACCAGTACTGTCTTTTTTATCGTGGGTAATTAAATCTTGCTCTTCAGCAATACGGCGCACTTCTGGCTTGGCAATATCTCCGACAGGGAACAGCGTTTGCGCGATATGTTCATGACTCAATGTGTACAAAAAGTAGCTTTGATCTTTATTATCATCTAGGCCACGGCACATAACATATTTATCATCTCTGAGCTCACGACGCACGTAGTGGCCCGTTGCTATAAAGTCAGCACCAAGTGCTTGAGCCGCAAATTCTAAAAAGGCTTTAAATTTAATTTCTTTGTTACACATGATGTCTGGGTTAGGTGTGCGACCAGCTTTGTACTCTGCTAAAAAGTATTCGAATACGTTGTCCCAGTATTCCGCTGCAAAGTTAACGGTATGAAGTTCAATACCTAATTTGTCACAGACAGCTTGGGCATCTTTTAAATCTTCAGCGGCAGCGCAATATTCATCATTGTCATCTTCTTCCCAGTTCTTCATAAACAAGCCTTCTACTTGGTAGCCTTGTTGTTTTAATAAATATGCAGATACAGAAGAATCAACACCGCCGGACATACCAACGATGACTTTAATGTGACTATTTTCGCTCATGAATAATTTCGCTTATACAGATTACTGTTAACTTGGAAAGGCCGCGATTATAGCATGTATTTTGTAAGTGCTTAAAGAGAGGAAGGGCTATTGAATAGATTTTGTTGCTTTTTTTTATGTTGGTTAGGGATGATTTACTCTTTGTTAGTCGATTTTTACTTAGCCGATTAGATTAGACATTTTGTGGTGATATTATAGCCCCTTTGTTTGAACACATTTTAATTTGCAAAGAACAACAGGTCCTAGATGTCAGACCATTAAATTATAAACACTCATTTAAGTTATAAATGATGAGTAAATGTTGTTTATTTAAGGTGTTAGTACTATTTATAGAATATCAAAGAATATATTTATTATTGTTCATTAACAAACCTTTACAACCAAATGATTATGCAATACCTTTAGATGAGTTTAAATTGAATAAACACTCAAATAAGTATTTATAATATAGTCAATGGAATGAATATATGAATTATGCTTCTCAAGCACAAAAGGTAAAATCTTACGTTGTTGAGTTATCAACAAAGGTACAACGCGATGATTGCTTAGTAGCAGAACAATTACCACATAACGTTAAAGAATCAGCTTACAAACTGTTTTATCAAACCATTAGGGTTCCTCGCCCTTACCGCTTTGAAGAACCCAACCCTATTTCAGCGCTATTTAGGCTCATTGAACATTCTTTAGACTTTATTAATCCCTTTCAACAAGTCATTTTAAAGCAGCTAGAAAAGTGGTGGTTAGAATGGCATTTTGTTGCCACTATGAATGCTTCTCTTGAAATGAAACACGTTGAGCAGCAGCGTTTTGTTAGTAGTGCAACTGAACATCCAATGCGAAAACATGAGCTGAGCCATTATGCAAAATTATTTACTATTTTGCCTTTGCCCGTGTGTAATGTTTGTATGGTAACCGGCGATATTTTAAAGCTTAATCAACGCTTTGTAGATGTATTTGGCTATACAATTGATGATATCCCTAATTTAAAACAGTGGTGGAAGGTCGCGTATCCTGAGCCTAGTTATAGAGAGTCTGCTCAAACGATGTGGGGTGAGTCTTTAGCGCAGGCAAATAAAAATAATGACGATATTCCTGCTAATGACTATCAAATTGTATGTAAAGATGGTTCGAAAGTGATAATGCAAGTGTCAGGTATTAGTGTAGAAAGTGAATTTATTGCTGTATTTAACGATGCGACGGAGCGTTTGAAAACCCAAGAGATACTCAGCGATATGGCCTTTTTAGACTCATTGACTAAAATTGCCAACAGACGCCGTTTTGACGAAAAATTACATGCTGAATTTAAAAAACTGATAAAAGTAAATACTCAACTTTCTATGATCATTATTGATATAGATAATTTCAAAAAATTTAATGATAGGTATGGTCATATTGCAGGGGATAAGTGTTTACATAGCGTAGCGCAAAAGCTAGCAGAAACAGTCAGTCGTCCTGAAGACTTTGTAGCGCGCTATGGCGGAGAAGAGTTTGTTGTTTTACTCCCACAAACAGATAATCAAGGTGCACTCTTTATTGCAGAACAAATACAAAAATCTATTGAAGATTTAGCGATAGCTCATGAAGATAGTTTTACTGGCTTTCTCTCTGTGAGTATGGGAGTTCATACGGTAAAACATGGCGAAAAAACTAACCATGTCGATTTCTTTAAAGCAACGGATAGTGCGCTGTATTATGCAAAAAGGCAGGGCAGAAATTGTATTGCCTTAGGAAGGCATGAATAACACAGCATGTTTAACCTTTGCTTTTAATACCAGATAAGCAAAGGCTAACGTAAAGTATTAACTGTTGGTTGGTGGCCCACTGATTTTATATTGACCTGTTTCAATTCCATCGAGTGTGTATTTACCAATACTATAGCGAATTAACCGTAACGTTGGGTGGCCAATGTGTGCGGTCATTCGTCGAACTTGACGGTTCTTCCCCTCGTTTATAGTGATACTCAACCAAGATGTTGGAATTGATTTACGTTCTCTCACTGGGGGAGTGCGTGGCCAAAGCGCTGGTTCATCGATTAACTTTACCTGTGCAGGTAAGGTTAATCCATCTTTGAGTTCGACCCCTTGACTGAGCGCATCAATAGATGCTTCTATAGGCACCCCCTCAACTTGTACCCAGTACGTTTTGTTGGTTTTTTTACCAGGAGCGGTTAAGGTATTTTGTAATTTCCCGCAATTGGTCAATAATAACAAGCCTTCACTGTCTCTGTCTAAGCGACCCGCAGCATAAACATCTTTAATAGGAATAAAATTAGCCAGTGTTTGTCTATTTTGCTCGTCTGTGAATTGGCAAAGGACATCATAAGGTTTGTTAAATAAAATAACTTTTTTATCGCTTTGGGCTATCTGCGGCTTAATTGCTCTTTTTATCGGGCTCTTTGTTACAGCACTGCGCGAATATGTACGACCTGTATTGCGTTTACTTGTTGAAGATGACGTGTTTGTAGCTTTGTGTTTCATTAAATACACCGTGCAGGTTTAGGTAAGCCCGCAATTTTAGTGGCTTGTTTGGCCGGTCCCTTCGGAAAAAGCTTATACAGGTACATGCTATTACCTTTATCCTCACCGAGCGCTTTAGCCATCGCTTTGACTAACATTCTAATGGCTGGACTGGTGTTATATTCTAGATAAAATGCGCGCACAAAGTTAACAACTTCCCAATGCTGCTCGGTTAATATAATGCTTTCATGTTGTGCAATAACATCGGCTAACTCTTTTGACCAATCAGTATGATCTAGCAGGTAACCTTGCTTATCTGTGTCTATTGTTTGATTATTAAATTCCAGCATAAATCACCAAGTAATTGATTGTTTAGATGATAAACTTAGGGTAACGAACTCATCATAGCTAATCGCTTTATCATTCAAATTTAAAGAGATATCACGCGCCGCTGCATCGTCCTTTAAAATATAAAGCGAATCGGCAAATTGCCTGTACTGCCCTTTAGCAAAACAGGCATCACCCACTAATAAAACCGAGTCTGTTAGCATAATCAGATTATCGAGACTGTTTGCACTGTAGTAATTCAGTGGTTTTGAAAATATATGTAAAGTGCTCATAGCGTTACCACGTGCTGCTGATTTTGAATTAACTGTTTTTGGGCATTAAAGTTAACGGTTTTTACTTCAATAAGTAGCTCATTTTTACTTAAACCGTAGTCAATGAGTGACTTCTCACACACATAGATATTGTCAACATCATATATTTCTAGTGTTTTAATATTTTTAAAAAAATCTTTAAGCCCCAAACTCTTAGGGCTTTGATTTTTTTTAAGAGCTAACACCGCAGGACCGCTAAACAACCAACTTATATTTTGATCAACTGCGGCAAAAATAAGCGTCATATCGAGTGCATCGCGAATATGCATGTCATCAAATGGACTTGATTGACTGATAACGAGTACATTAATCATTTAAATTGTATCCATTTATCTGCTTCACTGGCTAACATAGCAAATTCAGCGATGCCTGCTACAGCGAATACACCAGTATTTTGCATATCTAAGCCACGCTTTTCAGCTGCGGTAACGCACAGCATTAAATTAATATTTTTGTCGGCTAGCTGCTGCCAAAGTGAGGATAAATTTAACTCATCAGAGGCAAGTTCAAAATGCGTTGAAGCATGATAGATACCATCTTGGTATAAAAATATTGCATTAATACTATGCCCTTGTGCTAAACAGGCGTGAGCAAATTTAACAATTCGCTGTGTGGTATCGTGATCCGATGGTGGAGTATGTAAAGAAAGTACAAAGCGTGCCAAAACTATTCCAATAAAAAAGCCCCAATAAAGGGGCTATTTTAACAGAACTATTTAATTAGTCATTATTTGCGCCAAGTAACGCAAGTAAAGACGTAAATAAGTTATAAACGCTCAGGTATAAAGAAACCGTTGCGCGGATATAATTCGTTTCGCCGCCATTAATGATTCTGCTCGTATCGAACAAAATTAGGCCAGACATGATTAGTACCACGGCTGCGTTTAGTACCATAAACATTAAAGAGCTACCTAGGAAAATATTTACAATACTTGCCACGATAACCACAATTAAGCCCACAGTTAAAAAACCACCCATGAACGAGAAATCTTTTTTAGTGTTAAGTGCATAAGCAGATAAACCAAAGAAGATTAACGCCGTAGAACCTAGCGCTTGCATAATTAGCATAGGGCCATTAGGTAATTGTGCATAGTGATTAAGGAGTGGGCCTAAACCAGCTCCCATTAATCCTGTAAACGCAAACACCCAAAATACACCAGATGCTGTGTCGGCTTTTTTGTTTACAACAAAAAGAAGGCCAAACGAAACCAGAGTGAACACTAGTCCCATGAAATAAGGTAATTGCAGTGCCATTGAAATGCCGGCGGTGACGGCACTAAATGCAAGTGTCATTGCAAGTAGAAAATAAGTGTTTTTAAGCACTTTGTTTGTTTCAATGGTCGACATTACCGGCTTTGCAGTATTGTACGATTGATTAAATGCCATTGTAGAGCTCCTGTAAGTGAAACTAAGTAGTTCCTGTAATTTAACTAAAATTAGATTACCAACTCTTATATGTTTGGGCAAACCTTTGTAGATCAATAGACAACTAAATTTAAATAAAAGTTCACTCGGCGTATAGGAATCGCCCTTTTTGCTTTATGTTTAAACAAATTAGTTGTTTTTTAATCACTTGAACAAATAATTGAAAAAAAAGCTTCACAAAGCCCATGGGTTTCCCTATTATTCAGGCCGTGCGGAGAGATGGCAGAGTGGTCGAATGCACCGGTCTTGAAAACCGGCAGGGGTTTATAGCCCCTCTAGGGTTCAAATCCCTATCTCTCCACCACCTTATTAAAATAACTATGAGTACACGCTTACTTGTAGTTTATGCACTTTCGGAGAGATGGCAGAGTGGTCGAATGCACCGGTCTTGAAAACCGGCAGGGGTTTATAGCCCCTCTAGGGTTCAAATCCCTATCTCTCCACCATTATATTAAAGCCCGCTTATTAGCGGGCTTTTTTGCGTCTAATTTTCTCTATACCTAACCTCAAAACCAAGTATATTTAGTTAAAAAATACGACCATAGTCTCTATTTATAAGCTACAGCTCTTAGGGCATGCTAAGAAATAAGATTTATGCTTGTGTATTTAAGGTTCTTACTATGAAACATCAACTTGCTAAAAGCGTCGCACTTTCATTATTATCTCCTGTTATTATCGGCAGTATGCTAGGAATATATTACGCATTGACTATGCGTGGTGACGCGGTGTCTATCTTTTTAGGGCTATTGATGACGGCCATTGCTAATGCCCACATAGTAGGGTTAACGATGGCTGCGTTTGTGGTGCCAGGCTACTTACTTATGTTTAAGTATTCTAAGGTGAATTATTCTGGGGTATTAACTCTTGGCTTACTGGGTGGCGCTATTTTTAGCTATCTGCTTAGTGCGACTACTGGCGAGATATTTTTAATCAATAGTGTGATGTCGGGATTTGCTGCAGGACTGTTTTTATTTGGCTTGCGTAAATCGGTACAAAGCTAATTGCAGAATATTTAATCAAGTGTGTCGTAAAACCATGTAATTTCCTTTTTTTTACCCGCAAAAGGTTTCAATTTTTAGTGACAAAGAGTACCTTTAGCTACTGTATGTTTAATAAGAAGTAGTTTGGTATGCAAAAGCACGATTTTTACCAGTCATTAGTTAAGCAAACTGAATCGCTGATAGGCGGTGAATCAAACATAATTGCCAATATGGCAAATATTAGCGCGCTGTTATTTACTTCTTTAGAAGATGTGAATTGGGCGGGCTTTTATTTTATGGATTCACCGACAGAATTGGTACTTGGTCCATTTCAAGGCAATCCAGCTTGTATTCGTATTCCGGTAGGGAAAGGGGTATGTGGCACTGCTGCGGCAACCGAGCAAACCCAGTTAATTTCAGATGTGCATGCGTTTGACGGTCATATAGCCTGTGATGCGGCGTCAAATTCTGAGATAGTTGTACCTATCATGAAAAACGGCCGTGTATTTGCGGTACTTGATATAGATAGCCCAAGTATTGGCCGATTTGATACTGATGACCAAGCAGGGCTTGAAGCACTTGTAAAATGCTTAGAGGCTAGCCTGTAATGAAAGATTTGCTAAATGTTCAAGATTACCTATTCGCCGTTCAAGATGTAGGTGATTGGGAAGGTGAAGAAGAACATGTAGCGGAAACGCTCAATGATTTGATTCACATGGCCTGGGATCGTCTACCTGATGATTTAGACTGTGATTCAATTGATGAAATTATAAATGGTATTTGGGAACATTTACGTGGTGATATGGCTGTGATTGAAACTGACTTTGAAGAGTTAGTTGATTGGAGCATCCACTATGTTGATTCTGCCCTTGATGAAAAGATGTGATTAAATAGGTTCTAAAATGGAAACCACAAACAAGCTAAAAGATATTAATGAAGTATTGGAGTTCTTATACCAAGAATTTCCACAATGTTTTAAACAAAAAGAAGGCATTCAGCCGCTTAAAGTAGGTATCTTTAAAGATATCGCTGAGCGTATTGAAGGGTCTGAAAAAGTTAGTAAAACACAAGTACGCCAAGCACTTAGAAAATACACATCTAACTGGCGCTATCTTGAAGCGGTTACTAAATCTGAGTTCCGTATTGATCTTGACGGAAATCAAGGCGAGAAAGTTGAGCAAGAGCATATCGACCACGCACAAAAAGCGTTGGAAGAAAGCCGTGCTAAAATGGCAAAGCGCAAAAAGCAGCAACGCCCACGTCAAGACTCAGATGCAAAATCTTTTAAGAAGAAGCCAGCGCATTCAGCTAAAAATCCATCAGCTGCAGCAAAACCTACCAAAGCCGCTGCGCCTAAGCGTTCAGGAAAAGTTGAACCTTTACCTGCAGGCGAGGTCAAGGTTAATAACAAGGTTAAAGTTAAACTTGGCCAAGCACTTGTTAATGCAGTAATCACTGAAGTAAACAAAGACGATGTTCACGTTGAACTAGTGACAGGTATGCAAGTAAAAACCAAAGCCGACAGCTTATACATTATTTAAGTTGCGAAAAAAAATTAAGGAGTTGTGTATGAGTAAAAAGTTTACGCTCATTCCGTTAGTTGCTGCGCTGTTTTCAGGTTCGTTATTTGCTGCAGTAGAGCCGGTAACATTAGAAGACTTACCCTTGTTAAAACAAGAAAGTCAGCACGGTACAGCCAGCAAACGAGTGGCTAATCTATTTACTCGTTCACATTACACACCCGTTCGATTTAACGATGAGCTTTCGAGTAAAGTATTTGATCGTTACATCGAATCCCTTGATTTTAATAAAAGCGTGTTTTTAAAAAGCGATATAGACTCATTTGAGCAATATCGTAACCGTTTTGATAACGCGCTGCTTAGCGGCCAGTTAGGGTTTACGTTTGATATTTTCAACTTAAGCCTTAAACGCCGTTTTGAACGTTATGAATTTTCACTGTCGCTACTTGAAAACGAAATGACGTTTGACGAAGAAGATGAATATTTTTATGACCGCGAAGATGCACCGTGGGCAACTACCCAAGCTGAGCTTGATGAAATTTGGCGCGAACGGGTAAAATATGATGCACTGCGTTTAAAAATGACTGGCAAAGATTGGCCAGGCATTAAAGAGGTGTTGACTAAGCGCTATAAAAACGCAGAAAAACGCCTTGTTCAGTCAAAATCTGAAGACGCATTTCAAATTGTAATGAACTCGCTAGCACGCAGTATTGAAGCGCATACTTCATACTTGTCACCTCGTCGTGCTGAACAATTTAAAATGGACATGGACTTAGAGCTTGAGGGGATTGGCGCAGTATTAACGCCTGATGAAGACTACACGGTTATTCGTAGTCTAGTTCCAGGAGGCCCTGCAGACAAATCTGAGCAGATTAAAGCCGATGATCGCATTATTGGTGTGGCTCAAGAGGGCGAAGAGTTTGTTGATGTTATTGGTTGGCGTTTGGATGACGTGGTTGATCTTATAAAAGGTCCTAAAGGCACTAAAGTACGTTTACAATATTTAAAGGGTGCTGATGCTCACGGTACGCCAAAGGTAGTTGAGATAACCCGTGATAAAATTCGTCTGGAAGACCGAGCAGCAAAATCAGAAGTATTTGAAGCCAGCTATTCAGATCTGACTAGTAAAATAGGGGTAATCGAAATCCCTGGCTTTTACAACAACCTTTCTAAAGATGTAAAAGTAGAACTTGCTAAATTAAAAGAGCAAAAAGTTGACGGTATTATTATAGACCTACGTCAAAATGGCGGTGGTTCGCTATATGAAGCGACGCAGCTGTCAGGCTTGTTTTTTGATCAAGGCCCAGTGGTACAAATTCATACATTAAATAATCGCATTGAAGAGCAAAAAGACCGTGATGGCATTACCTATTACGATGGCCCACTGACGGTACTTGTTGATAGATACAGCGCGTCTGCATCTGAAATATTTGCAGCGGCAATGCAAGACTATGGCCGCGCAGTTATTATAGGTGAACAAACCTTTGGTAAAGGCACTGTGCAGCAGCATAAAGGCCTCGCACGCGCTTATGATTTATACGATAACCCGCTAGGCAGTGTGCAATACACCATTGCTAAGTTTTACCGTATCAACGGCGGTAGTACGCAGCATAAAGGTGTGATCCCAGATATTACGTTCCCATCTGCCATTGACCCAGCTGAGTGGGGCGAAAGCAAACAAGACAATGCATTGCCATGGGATAGCATAGTAAAAGCACAGTATAAACAAATAGGGCGTTTAGATCCGGTCATCAATCATCTTGAAAAACAACATGATGAGCGAATTAAAACAGAGCCTGAATTTAATTATGTATTTGAAGATATTACCCGTTACAACGAAGAAAAAGATCGTAAAACGATTTCTTTAGTTGAGAAAAAACGTATTAAAGAAAAAGAAGAAAATGAGGCACGTGCATTAGCTCGTACTAACGAGCGTTTAAAACGTTTAGGTAAAGAGCCAGTAGAAAACCTTGACGATGTACCAGAGGTGATTGAAAAGCTCGACCCATTCCTTGAAGAAGCGGCACTAATAACGCAAGATTATATTAGATATGGTCGTATGGCTAAGCGCTAATTAAGGCTTTGCTCGTTAAAAAAAAAGGCGCTTAGGCGCCTTTTTTACTATCGATAATTTGCTAAATTGTTATAATCGCGGATTACCAAAAGTTGAGCTAGATCAACACTGCTCAATAAATGCGCGTACGTGCTAATAAAAATAATCAACATGCATCGAATGTGTGTAGGAGTCTATATTTTGAAGCCCATTGAAGAAAAACCACTTAAAAGTGCCACACTTTTTGATGCACTCATTCCAATTGCTGTATTAATTTGTTTGTTAGGTGCCGCCGTGTACTTATTTGGCGATGATTCATCATCAGGCCCGAATCAAATTGCATTACTGTTTGCAACTTTTGCTGCAGCACTGATTGGTTTAAAAAATGGCTACACATGGAAAAAATTAGAAGATGCAATGATTGAGGGAATTACCTTATCTCTTAGCGCTATTTTAATTTTACTCATGGTGGGGGCACTTATCGGAACATGGTTATTATCAGGAACGGTTCCGACCTTAATTTATTACGGCTTACAAATTATCAACCCTAGCTGGTTTTACGCCGCGAGTTGTTTAATTTGTGGCATTGTAGCAATGAGTATTGGTAGTTCGTGGACCACGGCAGCGACCATAGGTGTCGCATTACTTGGCGTTGCTTCTGGACTTGGCCTAGAGCCGACAGTTACCGCCGGTGCAGTTATATCAGGCGCTTACTTTGGCGACAAGCTTAGCCCGTTGTCAGAAACAACCAATTTAGCACCGGCTGTTGCTGGCGCTGATTTATTTGAACACATTCACCATATGTTATGGACAACTGTTCCAAGCTTTGTGATTGCATTAATCATTTTTGTATTTATGGGCTTCAATGCCACCGCGGCAGGCGAGTCGGGTCAAATTGATGAAATAACATCAATTCTTCAACAAAACTTTAATATTGGTTTAGAAATGTTGGTGCCTTTAATCGTGTTACTAGTTTTAGCAATAAGAAAAATGCCAGCGTTTCCGGCTATTTCTATTGGTGCTGTAATAGGGGCTGTATGGGCATTGTTATTTCAATCTGATTTAATTGCTAACCAAATAGATATGACTCAAGGTGAGTTTGTTGGTTACTTTAAACTGGTTTGGACCACTTTTTTTGACGGTTTTACTATTAGTACCGGTGATGCAAAAATGGACTCGTTACTCAGTGGCGGCGGCATGTCAGGCATGCTAACCACGACATGGTTGATCATGACGGCACTTATGTTTGGTGCGATTATGGAAAAAACGGGTCTACTTGATATATTTGTTAAAAGTATTCTTAAAATCGCAAAAAGTACCGGTTCATTAATTGCTTCAACTATTGCTACCTGTATTGGTACCAATATTATCGCAGCAGATCAGTATATTGCTATTGTTGTACCCGGGCGTATGTTTAAAGAAGAATATAAAAAGCGCGGGTTAAAGCCGGTTAATTTGTCACGCACACTAGAAGATGGTGGCACAATTACCAGCCCGCTCATACCATGGAATACCTGTGGTGCGTATATGCAAAGTGTCCTATTAATCAATCCGTTTGATTATGCACTTTATGCATTTTTCAACCTTATAAATCCTTTCTTAGCCGTTATCTATGCTTACTTAGGTATTAAGATACTGCGTATCAAGCCTAAGCAAACGGCTTAATTTAAGTAGCTCCTTTTATCACTAAAAGGGGCTATTTTTTTGGAGTGATCATGACTGAACTACAAAAACCTCAAGCAGAATATTTAAAAGACTATAAAGCCCCCGATTTTTCAATCGAGCATACTGAGCTGACTTTCGACTTACAGCCATTAACGACTCAAGTAAATGCTTTATTAACGCTTAAACGCGTGGGTGATTCAAATGCCCCTCTGGTATTAGATGGCATTGACTTAACCCTGATCTCTTTATCAATTGACGGTGCAGAGCTCACAGATTATAAAATTATAAATCAGCAATTAATCATTAATAATCTGCCTGATGAATGTCAGTTAAGCATAGTGACGCAAATTTCACCGCAAACAAACACATCACTTGAGGGATTGTACTTATCGGGAGGCGCTTATTGTACTCAATGTGAAGCGCAAGGGTTTAGAAAAATAACCTACTACATGGATCGTCCTGATGTACTTTCAACTTTTGATGTCACTATTATTGCCGATACGGCATTTCCGCATTTGCTCTCTAATGGTAACCAAGTGGACAGTGGTGAAACGCAAGATGGACGCCATTTTGTAAAATGGCAAGATCCGTTCAAAAAGCCGAGTTATTTGTTTGCTCTAGTGGCAGGGGACTTTGATGTTTTACACGATAAATACACTACCCGCAGTGGTAAGGATGTCACCCTAGCGTTATTTGTCGATAAAGGAAACTTACCTAAAACAGAGCATGCTATGACGTCGCTTAAAAAAGCAATGGCTTGGGATGAGTCACGTTTTAATTTAGAGTATGACCTTGATATTTATATGATTGTTGCCGTTGATTTCTTCAATATGGGAGCAATGGAAAATAAAGGGTTAAACATTTTCAACAGCAAATGCGTGCTGGCAAATCAAGAAACGGCAACCGATAAAGATTACCACACCATTGAGTCTATTGTTGGCCACGAGTACTTTCATAACTGGACCGGAAATCGTGTAACTTGTCGTGATTGGTTTCAGCTGTCTTTAAAAGAAGGTTTAACGGTATTTAGAGATCAAGAGTTTAGCAGTGATTTAGGCTCTCGTGCGCTAAATAGAATTGACGCGGTAAAAGTGATGCGCACTCATCAATTTAGCGAAGATGCCGGCCCAATGGCACACCCAATACGCCCAGAAAAAGTCATCGAAATGAATAACTTTTACACCGTTACAGTGTATGACAAAGGGGCTGAAGTTATTCGTATGATGCATACATTGTTGGGTGAGGAAAATTTTCAAAAAGGCATGACACTGTATTTTCAGCGTCATGATGGACAAGCGGTTACCTGCGATGATTTTGTTGCGGCAATGAGTGATGCATCATCAATTGATTTATCACAATTTAAGCGTTGGTATAATCAGTGTGGGACACCACGTTTAAACGTTACCAAAGCGTATGATGAAAGTGCACAAATCTTCACGCTCACTATAGAGCAACTTGCGCCCCTGAATCAGCCTGATAATGCGATGTTACATATTCCTTTTGCGATTGAACTTTTAGATCAGCAAGGCCAAAGTATTGCATTGCAATACCAAGGTAAAAAGGTTGATAGCGTATTAAATGTTACTCAAGCTAAACAAACATTTCATTTTAATAATATTGAACACAGTCCAACCGCCGTATTGCTAGAAGATTTTTCAGCACCGTGTATTTTGAATCAACAGATCACTGAAGCTGATTTATTACATATTATGCGTTTTGCACGCAGTGACTTTTCACGCTGGGATGCACAACAACAATTGTTTATTAATGCACTCAAGGCAAACGTTATTTCAGCTAGTAATGCACCACTAAGCGATGCCGTTATTGATGCACTTAGGGTGCTAATATCGCAACGAGAGGGTGATTTAGCGCTGATTGCTGAACTCTTAAAACTGCCTAGTTTTGATACTTTAGCTGCGGAGTTTGACGTTATTCCGGTTGATGACATTATTGCCAATATTGAGCTATTCGAACAACAAATTGCCAAACAACTACATACTGAGTTATTAAGTTGTTATCAGGCAATCACCGATGATGGTAGTGTGAGTGCCAAAGCGGTGGCTATTCGCGCTTTAAAACAACTTTGCTTGCACTATTTAGCAAAAACAGATAGTGCTAAGGCGGCAAGCTTAATTGAGCAGGCAGCAGCATCAACAAATATGACTAATGTGCTTGGCGCTTTGAGCAGTGTAGTTAAAGCTGCGCACCCATTATCAAATCAATTACTTGCGCATTTTGACAGCCAATGGCGCCATGATGTGCTAGTAATGGATAAATGGTTTGCTTTACAAGCAATGAATAGCGCTGATGATGCCATTGAGAAAATTAAGGCCTTGTATACACATCCATGTTTTGATCTTTCAAATCCGAATCGAGTTCGTGCATTAGTGGGGAGTTTTTCGCACTTTAATACCGCACAATTTCATCGCTTAGATGGTCAAGGTTATACATTACTTGGCGATTTATTAATTAAGCTTAATGCGATTAACCCGCAAAATGCATCACGTATGTTAACGCCGTTTATGTCATGGCGCCGCTATGATGAAACCCGCGCCAGTGCAATGAAAGCGCAATTAGAGCGCCTTTCGAATTTAGAAGGTTTAAGCGATGATTTATTTGAAAAGGTTGAAAAAGCTTTACAATAAATCATGATAGAACATTATTTTTATATAAATTTGAGCTATAACGAGTGCATGGATTATTACCATGGCCGGTATAGCTCAATTCAAGTAACAGCTGATAGCGGCAAAACAATTCGTTTTGCTGCGCATTATCTTCGGCCCTTCATGTCTAGTTTAGGTATTCGTGGTCGGTTTAGACTTATTTTAAGTAATGAAAACAAGTTCATCCGTCTCGAACGAGTAGCCTAGCTGTTGTTTTTTGTGATATAGATATACACAAATATTGCCTTTTTGTTAATTTCGATTTGTTCTATTGTTAATTTACGTGTATAAATTATCTGGTATGACGTCTTACCAATACGTAAACGTTAAACAAATAAAAAACTTATAACTGATTGAAGGCGACCATTTGTAATTTGTTTAATTCGCTTCTATCGTTACGATTACACTAAAAACAATAACTTGATCACACAAAAAATACCCGCGACAGGGGGGAACCAAAATGATAAGAAGATCGCTTTTTGTTAAAAATAAAATAGTACTCGGCTTAACAGCTGCGGCTATCGGTTTATCAGCAGCACAGACACAGGCTGCAACATTTGAGGTAGGCGGTTTTGATATCGCTTTCGACTCTACTTTTTCTTATGGGCAAAGCATTCGCGTAGAAGACCGTGACTTTAACCTCATTGGTAAAAGTAATAACCCATCATTTGATTGGACAGGTTATAACCCAGCAATCAATACAATTTATTCATCTCAAGATGTCTGGGCTCAACCGGGCTCTTACTCAAATAATGGTGATGCAGGCGATTTAAACTTTGATAGCGGCGAAACTTTTTCAAAGCTATTAAAAGGTACGCATGACCTATCAATAAGTAAAGATAACTACGGCTTATTTACTCGTTTTATGTATTTTTATGATTTTGAATTAATGGACGGCGATCGTGCCTACGTTAATCCAACATCTGGTCAGGGTGTAGATCCGTGTGATGATGATGATACTAAAGAGCAAAGCTGTGCTGACATTCGTTTACTTGATGCGTATGTGTGGGCAAACTTTGATTTAAATGAAGGCAAAAACCCGCTTTCTATTCGAGTTGGTCAACAAGTGGTTAACTGGGGGGAAAGTACATTAATCTCTCATGGTATTAACGTAAACCCGGTTGATATTGACCGATTAAAAGCACCAGGTGCTGAACTAAAAGAAGCGTTTATTCCGGTTGGTATGTTGTGGGCCTCATTAGGGCTTACAGAAAACATGACCTTAGAGGGCTTTTATCAGTATCAATGGCATGAAACACGTTTACCTGCAGCAGGGACTTATTTTTCTACCAATGATTTTGCGGCTGAAAACGGTTATCAACAAAATGTACAGCTTGGTTTTACCTCAAACCCTGATATTGACTTAGCGTTTTTAACAGATAACTTGAATAACCTGATGGCAACTTATGGCCAAGTGGCTGCGAGCCAAGGTATTGACCCTTCAAGTGCAGCTGGACAACAATTACTGGCCAATATGTACTTAGCGTACCCAACTAAGGTTGCTCTTAAAGGTAAAGGCTATGATGGAAAAACAGAGCCTGATGATGGCGGTCAATATGGTCTGCGCTTAGGTATGTTTTTACCAGAGTGGAACGATACAGAAGTGGCACTTTATCATGTAAATTATCACAGCCGCCGTCCACTTATTTCGGGCCGCGTATCTAATTTCACGCAAGCATCATTGCAACAAGATTTAGCGATGATTGCCACCACTGAAATTACCTCTGATAACGTCTCTGACTTAAAAGCATTTGCTAAAGCGACAAACGAATACCCTGAAGATATTAAACTATATGGTTTGAGTTTTAATACCTCGCTGGGTGAAACCGCGTTTGCAGGTGAATTCACTTTCCGTGAAGACGAACCATTACAAATCGATGACGTAGAATTACTTTATGCAGCTATGCCTGAGCAATTAGCGATTGCCGGCTTACGCCCTGAATTTGCGGGTATTTCGCAAATGAGTATAGGTGATGCTGCAAGTGTTGTAGGTCCAGGCGAGCTAGCTAAAGGTTACATTGAACGTAATACTTCACAGCTACAGTTTACGGCAACGCATTTATTCGGCCCTTCATTAGGTGCTGATAGCTGGGCAGTTGTCGGTGAAATTGGTGGTGTTCGCATCAACAATATGCCTGAATACGATGAAATGCGTTTAAATGTTTCTGGTACTGGTCGAAGCGGCATCATGCAAGGCCCAGGTAGTTCAGACTATTCTGCATTGCATATGGCTTTATCAAATGGTCCTGAGCAAAAATCGTTTGCTACGGCGTCGTCTTGGGGTTATCGCTTAATTGCCAAAGGTGATTACTTTAATATTTACAATGGTATTAACTTCTCACCTCGTTTTGTGTTCTCGCATGATGTTAATGGTAATACGCCTGATCCAATGTTCTTATTCATTGAAGATCGTAAGTCACTAGGTGCTACTATGAGCTTTAATTACCAAAATGCATGGTCTTTAGATGTAAGTTACAACTCATTTTGGGGTGGTGGCGACACCAACACTTTCTCTGACCGAGATTACGTTTCTTTTAACTTAAAATATTCTATCTAGGGGTAACATTATTATGATTAAAAAACCTACCCTCATTGCTACAGCGTTTTGTAGTTTGTTTGCAAGTCACACAGCACTGGCTAAAATTAGTCCAGAAGAAGCTGCGCGTCTAGGTAAAGACCTAAGCCCAATTGGGGCAGAAAAAGCAGCTAATGCAGATGGTTCAATCCCAGCGTGGAACGGCGGTATTACTGCTGCACCAGCAGGTTATGAGCCGGGTATGCACCACTTAGACCCTTACGCAACTGATGAAGTATTGTTTACTATAGATAAAAGCAATATTGATAAGTACAAAGAAAATTTAAGCCCAGGGCAAATAGCATTATTTGAAGCGTACCCAGATACGTTTAAAATGCCTATTTACAAAACACGTCGTTCAGCGTCATACCCACAGTTTGTATACGATGCGACAAAGAAATTTGCTACTACAGCTGAATTAGTTGAAGGTGGTAACGGGATTAAGAACACAGCAATTGGTATTCCATTTCCAATTCCTAAAACAGGTTTAGAAGCAATTTGGAACCATTTACTTCGCTATCGTGGTCAATCAATTGAGCGCTTCGGTGGTCAGGCAGCGCCAACAGCATCGGGGTCGTACAACTATGTTGGCTTTGATGAGCAACTATTAGTTAAATATTCTGATCCAAGTGCAACGCCGGCTGAACTACAAGACTCTAATATTTTGTTTAAGTTTAAACAGCAAGTGACAGAGCCAGCACGTTTGGCAGGTACGGCATTGTTAGTACATGAAACCATGGATCAAATATTAACACCACGTCAAGCGTGGACGTATAATTCAGGTCAGCGTCGTGTTCGTCGTGCACCTAATGTAGCGTATGATGCTCCGGGTACAGCAGCAGATAGCTTACGTACAACCGATGATTTTGACATGTTTAACGGCTCGCCAAATCGTTATAACTGGACGCTAAAAGGCAAGCAAGAGCTTTACATCCCATACAATAGCTACAAGCTTCACAGTGATAAGCTAACCTATGATGATATTTTAAAGCCGGGCCACATCAACCCAGAGCATACACGTTATGAAAAACACCGTGTGTGGGTTGTTGAAGCGAACTTAAAAGATGACACGCGCCATATTTATAAAAAACGTGTGTTCTACATTGATGAAGACAGCTGGCAAGTACATGTTACCGATATATACGATAATCGCGACCAACTTTATCGTGTAGCAATGGCTTATGGCCTTAACTACTACGAAGTACCGACTCAGTGGAGTACGCTTGAGGTATACCACGACCTTAACTCACGTCGCTACTTAGCCATTGGTTTAGATAACCAAGAAAAGATGTATGATTTTTCTCAGTCATTTAATGATAATGAGTTCACATCGAGCGCTTTACGTCGCGCTGGTAGATAGTATAAAAGCAGGCACCTAGTTTCCTAGGTGCCTTTTTTCTTTCACATCGCGTTTGTCTATTAACGCACAGGTTTTCCTCTTTATAACAGACAAACAAATCCTCAGTTCAAGGCGAATTTAATTTATGAAGTATTTGGTTTATGCCAGCCTGATCCTAAGCGGTGCGAGTTTTGCACAAGACGCACCTTTAAGTGCGATTAGCGCGATTAATGCAGATAAAACACTCCTTACCGATATCACACAAACCTCAGCAGGGCTCATTGCTGTGGGTAAACACGGTACGGTAATTAAAAGTGTTGATGGTAACAATTGGCAACAAGCACAATCAGTGCCTACACAAGTATTACTAACGGCGGTTGAATTTACTAATGATTCTCACGGCTGGGCATGTGGACATGACGCCACAATTATAAATACCACCGACGGTGGTGAAAACTGGCAGTTACAACAAGCAAAGCCCTCACTTGATAAACCCTGTTTAGATATTTATTTTAAAGACGATTTACATGGTTATGCTGTGGGCGCCTACGGTATGTTTTATCAAACCAGTGATGGCGGCGAATATTGGCAAAAACGGTTTTTAGATTCACTGTTATTTAGTGAAGATAGAGCGTACTTAAACGATTTAAAAGAAACCGATCCCGAAGGGTATGAAATAGAAACCTCGTCTATTTTGCCACATTTTAACCGCATAGAACCGACTAGTACGGGTTTAATACTAGTGGGAGAGATGGGCTTAATGGCAAAAAGTGATGACGATGGCCAAACATGGCAACGGATAGATGAAATTTATCCTGGCTCGTTTTTTGGTTTTGCTTTTGATTCATCGCAACAAATCGTCGCGGGGCTACGCGGTAATATTTTCGTAAATAAAACCGACAGTGGACAATGGCAGCATTTAGAAAATGACAAAACCGCCACTATTAATAGCATTATCAACTACAACAATAAACAATGGCTATTACTGGCTAATAGCGGTGTTATTTTTCATCTAAAAGATGATGAGCTGTCATACGAGCAATTGGCCGATGGCAAAGCAATACTTGATGGTGTAATTGTTAAAGATAGACTTATTATGGCGACAGAAAATGGCATTAAAGTGAAGGAGTTGACCCCTTAATGCAAGCAATTTTAGATTTCTTAGAAAAAGCGATTTTTAGGCACCGCACAGTAGTACTCATAAGTTTTGTGCTAATTACCTGTTTGTTGGTTTTTAAAGCAACACAGATTCAACTTGATGCGTCATTTAATAAAAATATCCCGCTCAATCATGAATACATGAAGGTATATACTAAACATGAGAAACAGTTCGGTGGTGCAAATAGTATTTTAATTTCTGTATGTGACGACAGCGGAGATATTTTCAATCCTGAATTTTTTACCCAATTAAAAGCAGTGCACGATCAGCTTTATTTTATTCCTGGGGTAAATCGTCCTTTAGTAAATTCTATCTTTTCACCCAGTGCCCGTTTTGTTGAAGTCGTTGAAGACGGTTTTGCCGGTGGCCCTATCATTCCAGCTAACTTTAAAGCAGACAAGCAAGGGTTAGGCGTTGTAAAAGAAAACATTGAAAAGGCAAAAGTAGTTGGTCGTATGATAGCAAGCGATTATTCGTGTGCCATGGTCACCGCCCAACTGTTAGAGACTGATCCGCAAACACAAGAAAAATTAGACACCCTCGCGTTTGCAAAAAAATTAGAAACCGAGATTCGTGAACCTTTAAGTACTGATAATATCAGTATTCATATTATCGGTTTTGCAAAAATGGCTGGCGATATCGCTGAAGGCGCAAAAGGGGTTGTTTTATTTTTTGCCATCGCGATTGCGTTTACATTCGTCATGGTATGGCTGTTTTGTGGCAGCTTGAAACTCACTATTTTACCAATTGTGTGTTCTATTATTGCCGTTATTTGGCAGTTAGGCTTATTGTCTAGTTTAGGCTTTGGCCTTGATCCTATGTCAATTTTAGTTCCTTTTTTAGTCTTTGCAATTGGTGTAAGCCACGGTGTGCAGATGATCAACGCCATTGGTAAAAAAGTCACTGAGGGCAAAACGACCGCCGTGTGTTGTCAATCTAGCTTTAGAGCTTTGCTGGTGCCAGGTGGGATTGCGTTGTTATCAGATACGGTTGGCTTTTTAACACTTTTAACTATAGATATCGGCATCATTCGTGAACTGGCTATTACAGCAAGTTTAGGGGTGGCTGTTATTATATTTACTAATCTTATTTTATTGCCTGTATGGGCATCGTATATGCGTTTTGAAAACAGCATCCATATTCAATCGGGTGATGCCAACAAACCTAATATACTCGATGCAATGCGCGATTTATTAGTTAAAGCAACTGACCCTAAAACAGCAAAAATGATCATAGGTTTTACCTTGGTTTTATTTGCATTGGGTTATTGGCAAGCAGATAAAATGCGTATTGGTGATTTACACGCAGGTGCGCCATCGTTGCACCAAGATGCACGTTATAACCAAGATACCTTTTTAATATCGGACAAATACACCATTTCGTCTGACATTTTAAAAGTGATTGTGGAAGCATACCCTGCGGCCTGTACAGAGCACGATGTAATGGAACGTATATCGCGTTTTCAATATAAAGTTGAAAACTTAGCGGGCGTGCAGTCAGCAGTGAGCCTGAGTTCAGTGGCACAATCAGTCAATGCCGGTTACAACGAGGGCAATTTAAAGTGGCAAAGTTTGCCGCGCAATTCTGCCAGTTTAGTGCAATCAACGTCACGTGTAGAAACCAGTACAGGGTTATTAAACGGTGATTGTTCGGTAATGCCGGTGATTATATTTTTAGACGATCACAAAGCACAAACAATTGATAACGTGATTGCAAAAGTAAAACAATTTGCCGATGAAGAGGGCACAGATAAACTTGCCTTTAAATTAGCGTCAGGACCAGTTGGTGTTATGGCTGCAACGAATGAGTCTGTTTCAGCAGCGCAAATACCTATGATGTTGTATGTTTACGGTGCGGTTATTATTTTATGCTTACTTAGTTTTAAGAGTGTAAAAGCAACAATTGCGGTGGTATTACCCTTGTACATAGTATCAACCCTTGCACAAGCACTGATGGTACAGCTTGAGATTGGTCTGACTGTTTCAACGTTACCAGTGATTGCTCTGGGTGTAGGTATTGGTGTTGATTACGGTATTTATATTTTGTCATCGATGATGGGGCAGTTAAAACAAAACGTACCATTGAGTATTGCTTATCGTAATGCATTAGTTGAACGTGGTAGTGCGGTGTTATTTACCGGTATTACATTAGCGATTGGTGTAAGTACGTGGATTTTTTCTGATTTGAAGTTCCAAGTTGATATGGGAATTCTGCTTACCTTCATGTTTTTAGTAAATATGTTGGGCGCAGTGTTACTTTTACCAGCAATTGGCAGCTTGCTCTGGACTGACCAGAAAAAATAAGGTGAATAAATTTGCTCCAAAATGGCCAGTAATGGCCATTTATATCTATATTTTGTGAATAGATGACCAAATAGCTGAAATGCTTAAAATGTTTTCATCGAAAAGGCTGTTTATTAGTTTCAAAAGGGTTAGAATTTAACTGACTCCACGCTAATAAATGGCTGTACAAATACTCTGCTAAACTAGCAGTGATAGATTAAGGAACATACAATGACACGAAATGAAGGCCAAGCCTCGGTTATTTTAGATAACGTCTGTAAGCTTATCCAGAAAAAAGTTCGCGCTGATAATGTGTTACTCGTTGAGAAATTCGCCAAAGCCTTGTACAGCAATATGTCTAAAGAGGATTTGGCAAATCGCAACGACAGTGACTTATATGGTGCTGCACTTAGCCTTTGGAATTCGCTAGAAAAAAATACATCAGATGACGCAGTTATTCGCGTTTTCAACCCTGAAGTGGCAAAAGATGGCTGGCAGTCATCGCATACCATTGTAGAGATCATTGCTAAAGATATGCCATTTTTAGTTGACTCTGTGCGTATGGCCATGACACGAGAAAACATTGCCTCTCACTTACTTCTACATAGCCCACTGAAAATTCAACGTGATAAAAACGATAAAATATCAGGGTTATCAAGCTTAAAAGCAGAGCAAGAATCAACATCAACAAAAACAGTATTCTTCATAGAAATTGACCGTCAAACAGATGCTACTGTTATTGAGTCTTTCAAAAAAGAACTTGAATCTGTACTCGTTGATGTATCGGTTGCGGTTGAAGATTGGCAGCCTATTCGCGAAAAACTAATCGCAGTTAGCAAAAGCTTGCCTAAAAGCCACAAAGATAAAAATGATAACGAAATAAATGAAACCGTTGAGTTCTTAGATTGGCTAGTAAAAGACAACTTTACATTAATGGGTTACCGCCAATATGAGCTCTCGCCAGTCCAAGGTGATTATCAATTAAAAGGTAAAATGGATACCAGCTTAGGGTTAATGAAAAACTCAGATGCTGAGCATACACGTTTGCTTTCTGAGTTACCTGAAGTGGCTCGTCAAGAAGCACGTAGTAGTAACTTATTAATTTTAACAAAAACCAATTCATTATCTCGAGTTCATCGCCCAGCCTATATTGATTATGTGGGTGTTAAGCGTTTTGATGACAAAGGTAATGTGATTGGTGAAGACCGTTTTATAGGTTTATTCTCATCTAACTTTTATAACAACAGCGCTGCTGATGTCCCGGTTCTTAAAAGCAAGATTAATCGCATTATGGATATGTGTGATTTTGCTAAGGGTACACATGCATACAAAGCGGTATTAAACATCTTAGAAACCTACCCACGTGACGAATTAGTGCAAGCTCGCGAACATGAGCTACTTGAAGTTGCTATGGGCGTGTTACAAATTCAAGAACGCGATATGTGTCGTTTATTTGTTCGCAAAGATGCATACGGTCGCTTCCTATCTTGTATGGTGTATGTACCACGTGAACGTTATAACACGGCGCTGCGCCGCGAAACGCAGGCTATTTTAGCGAATGCATTTAATTCTGACGTTAAAGTCGAATTTACTACCTATTTCTCAGAGTCAACACTGGCGCGTACTCATTACACCGTTCGTGTGACCGATAACAATATTGAATATAACGTGAAAGACATAGAAAATAATCTAATTGAAGCCGCTCGTACCTGGGAAGATAAACTCCAATCAGCCTTACTCGAATCTGCTGGTGAAGCACGTGGTAACGAATTAAACCGTAAATACTGCAACGCTTTTGCACGTTCATACAAAGAAGAAGTACTACCAAGTGCCGCTGTTGTTGATATTGAAAAGCTAGAAATGCTAAACGATGACAACAAACTTGAGATGTTGTTTTATCGTCCACAAGAAGAGGCGAGCAGCAATATTGTTCGTTTAAGCTTATTCCACAAAGATGAGCCAATTCACTTATCAGATGTGATGCCAATGCTGGAAAACTTTGGTTTACGTGTTGTAGGTGAAACACCTTACTCAGTTAAAACCAGTGATGGTGGCATTAATTGGATCATGGACTTCTCAATGCTGATTGATAGCAAAGGGATGGCCGATTTTGATAAAATTTCCGCACGTTTTCGTGCCGCACTAACCAGTGTGTGGGCAAATCGTTTAGAAAACGATGGTTTTAACCGTTTAGTGTTAATGGGTGGGTTAACCGGTCGCGAAGCATCAATTTTACGTGCGTACGCTAAATACATGCGCCAAATTGGGGTTACTTTTTCGCAAACGTACATCGAAAGCACCTTTGCTAATTACCCACACATCGCGGCTAAAATCGTTAATTTATTTGCTAAAAAATTCTCAGTTAAAAGTCCTGCAAGTGCTAAAACACTTGAAAAACTAGGCTTAGAAATTTATGCAGAGTTAGAAAACGTAGCGAATCTTGATGATGACCGTATTATCCGTTTATACGTTGATATGATTGTTGCAACGCTGCGTACAAACTACTTCCAAAAAGATGCTGAAGGTAAGTTTAAGTCATACATTTCACTTAAAATTCAACCAAGTTTAATTCCAGAAGTACCACTGCCTGTTCCTGCGTTTGAGATTTTCGTTTACTCGCCGCGTGTTGAAGGTGTGCATTTACGCTTTGGTAAAGTTGCGCGTGGCGGCCTTCGTTGGTCAGACCGTCGTGAAGACTTCCGTACTGAAGTTTTGGGCTTGGTAAAAGCGCAGCAGGTTAAAAATACCGTAATTGTACCGGTTGGTTCAAAAGGTGGCTTTGTATGTAAACAACTACCTAGTGAGCGCGAAGCGTTTATCAAAGAAGGCCAAGAATGTTACAAAATCTTCATTCGTGGCTTATTAGATATCACAGATAATATTGAGCGCGGCGAAGTTGTACCTGCTGTTGATGTTACTCGTCATGATGAAGACGATGCGTACCTAGTGGTTGCAGCGGACAAAGGAACTGCGACTTTCTCTGATATCGCGAACGGTATCGCAATCGAATATAACTTCTGGCTGGGTGATGCGTTTGCATCAGGTGGTTCAGTAGGTTACGACCATAAGAAAATGGGTATTACTGCGCGTGGTGCATGGGAGTCTGTTAAGCGTCATTTCCGTGAAATGGATATTAACTGTCAAACCACAGACTTTACTGCCGTTGCCATTGGTGACATGGCCGGTGATGTATTTGGTAATGGTATGTTGTTATCAAAGCACATTCGTTTGCAAGTGGCGTTTAACCACTTACATATTTTTGTGGATCCAAACCCTGATGCAGCTGCTTCTTACCCAGAGCGCGAGCGTTTATTTAATTTGCCACGTTCATCATGGGAAGATTACAACAAAGAGTTAATTTCAAGCGGCGGTGGTGTGTTCTCTCGTGCAGCCAAGTCGATTACGCTAACCCCAGAAATGAAAAAAATGTTGGGCACTAAAAAAGCCAGCATGACGCCTAATGAATTGATCAAAGCCTCACTTATGATGGAGTTTGATTTATTGTGGAATGGCGGTATTGGTACATACATTAAGCACTCTAAAGAAACAGATGCGGATGTAGGGGACCGTGCAAACGATGCACTGCGCATTAATGGTAAAGACCTTGGTGCTAAAGTCTTTGGCGAAGGCGGTAACTTAGGGGCAACCCAGTTAGGTCGTATTGAATTTGCTGCTAAAGGTGGCCGTGTAAATACTGATTTTATCGATAACGTAGGCGGTGTTGCGTGTTCAGATAACGAAGTAAACATTAAAATCTTACTTAATGGTTTAGTTGCCGAAGGTGATTTAACACGTAAGCAACGTGATGAGTTACTTTACTCAATGACCGACGAAGTATCTGAATTAGTGCTTAAAGACTGTTATCGTCAAACACACACTTTATCGATTACCCAATCGAAAGGGACCTCAACGCTTAAAGAAAAAATTCGTTTTATTCATGCGCTTGAAAAAGAAGGCAAGTTAGACCGTGCGATTGAGTTTATTCCGACGGATGAGGAGTTAGCAGAGCGTGCTGCCGCAGGCAGAGATTTAACACGTCCTGAGCTTTCAGTGTTGGTCTCTTATGCGAAAATGGTTCTTAAAGAGTCATTAGTAACCGACGAAATTACCGAAAACCCTTACTATCGTCAGTTATTGGTTAAATCATTCCCACGTCCATTACGTGAGAAGTTTAACGATGCTATGAATAATCACCCACTACGCAAAGAGATCATTGCCACTAAGTTAGCAAATAATATTGTTAACGATATGGGCTTAAACTTTATGGTGCGTATGAATGAAGAAACAGGTGCAAACGAAGCTGAGATTGCATTATGTTATTCAATCGCAAGTGAAATATTCCAAATGCGTGACACTTGGTTATCAATTAGTGACTTAGATAACAAGATACCGTCTAACGTACAAACAGAAATGTTGTACCAGTTACGTCGTACTGTTCGTCGTGCAACTCGTTGGTTCTTACGTCACCGTACGAAAGCACAAACAATTGAGCAATCAATTGAAGCATTTGCACCAACATTTGCCGATTTAAGTGAAAACTTAAATAAATACATTGTTAAAGCAGAAAGCGATCGTATAGAAAGTGCACGTGAAGAGCTAACGCAAAGCGGTGTTCCGGTTGAGATTGCTCAGCGTATTGTATCGTTATCAAGCTTGTTCTCTGTAATGGACTTGACACAAATTGCGCAAAACTCTAATCGTAAAATCGATATGGTATCGCACACTTACTTCAAACTTGGTGCGCAAATGGGGCTACATTGGTTCTTAGACCAAATTACTAATCAACCTGTTTCAAACCATTGGCAAGCACTTGCGCGTGCTTCATATCGTGAAGAGTTAGATTGGCAACAACGTACATTATCTGAAGTAGTGTTAAACAGCTTTGAAGGTGATAGTAGTGATGTTGATGGCCAAATTGAACAGTGGATGGATAGCCAAGATCTGTTGTTACAGCGCTGGAAACAAATGCTAACTGAATTTAAAACATCGCAAAGTCATGACTTTGCAAAATTCTCAGTTGCACTTAGAGAGCTTATGTTACTAGGCCACAACTGTGATACCTCTGCAAAGTAATAAACTGCAACTGATTAAAATTAATCGTTAAACAGTTTTTTGTTATATAATACCTCAGCCTTGTCTGAGGTATTTTTTTGTCTACAACTTTAAGAGGATTATATTCATGTTTTACGATTTAGCTCGCCGTTTTATGTTTACCCGTGATGCGGAGTGGGCCCATGATTTTGCTCTTAATAACTTACGTCGCTTTGCTAATACACCGTTAAGTGCCGCGTGGTCACAAAGCGTGGCAAATAAGCCTGTGAACTTTTTAGGCCTCGAATTTAAAAATCCCGTAGGGCTTGCCGCTGGTCTTGATAAAAATGCCGAGTGTATTGATGCATTTGCCCAAATGGGGTTTGGTTTTGTCGAAGTAGGCACAGTAACACCGCGTCCACAAGCAGGTAACGATAAGCCTCGTATGTTTAGATTGCCACAGTCGAATGCAATTATTAATCGCATGGGCTTTAATAATAAAGGCGTTGATAATCTAGTAAATAACGTAAAAGCAGCAAAGTATGATGGCATTTTAGGTATTAATATTGGTAAAAATAAAGATACGCCGAATGAACAAGGCAAAGATGATTACATTCACTGTATGCGAAAAGTGTTTGAGTATGCATCTTACATAACCGTCAATATTTCATCACCTAACACACCAGGATTGCGTGACTTACAATATGGCGCAGCATTAGATGACCTATTGCAAAGTTTAAAAAATGAACAGTTAGATTTAATTGCCAAGCATAATAAAAATGTACCTATGCTGGTTAAAATTGCGCCAGACTTAGATCCTATTCAAATTGAACAAGTGAGCGAATCATTATTAACGAATAAAATTGATGGTGTGATTGCCACAAATACCACCCTTGAGCGTAGCCTAGTGCAAGGTCAGCAGTATGCTGATGAAGCAGGGGGGTTATCGGGTGCTCCGGTTAGAGAGCGTTCAACTCATATTGTTTCTGAACTAAAACGTTTAACTAATAATCAATTACCTATCATTGGTGTAGGCGGTATTGATGACGTTCAATCGGCTAAAGAGAAGATGAACGCAGGGGCTGATTTGATTCAAGTTTACACTGGATTTATTTATAAAGGACCACAATTGGTCAAGTCGATCATTAAAGGCTTATAAGGATCTTTTATCTAAGCTTTTGATCGTTCGATAAATGTTCTAAAAAGACATTTTAAAAATGGTCAAAAGCAGCTATACTCTAAGCTTATTGTCTTATTTACATATTAAGTACTAGGAAGGGAGGAGCATATGTTACAAGCGTCAAAGCAATGGCAGTGGATAGTGTGTGCTAAAAAAAACCGCTTATTGCTAGATTTAAATGACGATTTGCAACTATGCACCCCTTATAAACTAAGGCAATTAACGGATTGCACCTTTAAAAACCCTTACTTTAGTTTAGAAGACGCCGCTTTTTATGAGCAGGTATATTATTACCTCGAGCAGTTTAACTTATGGAATCCTGCGCAATTATGTCAAATAGCGCTCAATGCCACCGCGGTTAAGTTTCAATTAAAGCCCGTTTTAGCTAAAAGTTGGTTTTTTAAAACTTACACGGGTACAACACCTAGTACTGAAGCCGTTATCAACTTGAGCTCTGAATCTCAAACTGGCGAGTTTTTAATTGTGGAGCATTGCCCTGATGCTTCTGTGTGTATTAATTTAAGCGAAACCTTTGCGCTTGACGATAATTTATCACTCTCACAGTTTGAAGTGATCCGCGTATTAAACAACCGTGTTCACCCGCTTATTATCTCACAGTACGATAGTCAAACCGCTTAATCTAATTTAGTTTTCCCACCGTGTTTATGGCGTATTTGTACGCAAACCTATGTTATAATCCCGCGCAATTAGCTATTAAGGGTTTTTACTTTGCAATTTATCGCACTTACTTCTATCGGAATCGAAAATTTATTGGTTGATGAACTTACAGAGCTTGGCGCTACGGTGTCAAAACAAACTGTGGGTTCTGTTCGCTTTGAGGCTGACTCATTGCTAGCGCAAAAGGTGTGTTTATCAACACGCTTTGCTACGCGTGTACTTATGCTTATTGAAGAAAAAGAAGGCGTAAATGACAAAGACAGCTTGTATAAATTTGCACGCTTACAACCTTGGCAAGAGTGGTTTGGGCCTACGCAAACCTTTGCTGTTGACTTTAATGGCACAAACGACTCGCTTAAAAATACCCAGTTTTCAGGGTTAGTGATTAAAGATGCGATTGTTGATTATTTTAATGATCTGTATGAACAGCGCCCAAATGTTGATAAGCAAGATGCCAATGTACGAGTGGTTGCACGTTTAAATCGCCATGGTGTTTCACTTTATATTGATTACTCTGGCCCGCGTTTATCAGAGCGTGGTTACCGTCAAGGTCAAGGTAAAGCACCAATTAAAGAACATTTAGCTGCAGCAATTATTAAGCGCAGTGGCTGGCTTGAAAATGTTAATCAGCCTTTATTTGATCCCTGTTGTGGTGCTGGTACTATTTTAATTGAAGCCGCTGGAATGGCGCGTAATGAAGCGCCAGGTCTATTTCGTGAAGGCTTTGCGTTTGAGCGTTTACCTAGCTTTAGAGTAGCAAAATTCAAAGAACTTAAAGAGCAGCTTTTAGCAAATATTACCGACCCTAAATTGTGGTTGATTGGCCATGATTACGACGCAAATGTCCTTGATAAAGCCATTGCCAATGCGCAGCGCGCAGAACTTGATACGGTAATTAAGTTTAAACAAAGCGATGCAACTAAATTGACTGCAGTTGCTAAATTGCCGGGTGTTGTTATTTCTAATTTACCTTACGGTGAGCGAATTGGCTCTATGGCTGAGCTGGTTAACTTACATCGCAGTTTAGGTGTTGGCTTTAAAAAACACTTCAACCACTGGAAACTAGCTTTATTAGGCATGGATGAAAGCTTGTTTAAACTGCTTAAATTGGTTAAGCAAAAACGTTATAAATTTAAAAATGGCCCACTTGATGTTGAATTAAACTTGTATCAACTTGATGACAAGCAAGTGAGTCTTACCACGGATGATAAACCGGCTTTAAACTTTGAAGGCTCAATGGCTTTTGCTAATCGCTTGAAAAAGAATAAGCAAGGCTTAAAAAATTGGCTTAAGCAAAATCAAGTACATGCCTATCGCGTGTATGATGCAGATATTCCTGAATATAACGTTGCGGTTGATATTTATGGTGATTCAGCGGTTATTTTTGAATACGCAGCACCAAAAGAAATTGATGAAAAAACCTCAGAAAAACGCTTGCAAGACGTTATTAGCTTAACAGCGCAACAATTGGATATTGCACCTGAAAACATTGCGGTAAAAGTACGTAAAAAGCAAAAAGGTGAAGAACAATATACCCCCATGGCTAAGCAAAACAGAACCATGGTGGTAGAGGAGTTTGGTGCTAAGTTTAAAGTTAACTTATTTGATTACTTAGACACCGGACTATTTTTAGATCACCGTCTTGCACGTCGTTACATTCAAGAAAATGCAAAAGATAAGCGCTTTTTAAATCTGTTTGCCTACACGGGAACAGCGTCGGTTCATGCTGCATTAGGCGGTGCAAAAGCGATTACTACCGTTGATTTATCTAAAACCTACCTAAAATGGGGGCAAGATAACTTTGCGCTTAACGATATTAGCAATACGCGTTATCGGTTTGAGCAAGCAGACTGTTTAAAATGGTTAGAGCATGCAAAAGGCCAATACGACTTGATCTTTTTAGACCCTCCAACATTTTCTAACTCTAAGCGAATGAAAGATGCGTTTGATGTACAAAATGATCACATTAAGCTGTTAACTTGGGTTAAAAAAATATTGAGCCCATCGGGTACGCTTATATTTTCTAACAATAAACGCGGCTTTGTGATGGACGAAGTAGGGTTAATGGGCTTAGGCTTAAAAGCGGAAAATATTTCAGAAAAAACCTTATCTCCCGATTTTAAACGTAATAAAAAAATTCATAATAGCTGGTTAATTAAACATGGCTAATTGGGTTTTATATCACACAGACGGTTGCCACTTGTGTGAGCAAGCTGAGCAACTGTTAAAACCGTTACTTTCATCAGCTGATGAATTACAACTTATTGATATTATGAGCGATGACTCATTAATTTTAGAGTATCAAATCAGTATTCCGGTTTTAAAAAATCAACAAGGCCAGCAATTGTTTTGGCCGTTTACTGCACCTCAGGCGCAGCAGTTTTTAGCGCAAGCAGAATAAGAGTAAAGATTAATTATGGATTTAATTAGAATTTCAAAAGCACAATTAGCCTACGGTACGCACCCATTATTAGATAATGCCGATGCGGTTATAGAAAGCGGCGAACGTGTGTGTATTGTAGGGCGTAACGGTGCGGGTAAATCAACGCTTCTAAAAGTCTTAGATGGCCAAGTAATACTCGATGACGGCGAAATAAACCAAGTCGGTAGTTTAAAAATATCGCGTTTAGAACAAGATCCGCCTAAAGGGGCAAGCGGTACTGTATTTGATTATGTTGCCCAAGGTATGCCGGAAATTGCTAACTTACTGATTGATTTTCATCATGTAAGTACACAATTGCAAACAGATTGTACTGATCAGTTACTCAATAAATTAGAGCGCTTATCAAATAAGTTAGAAGCAGCTGATGGCTGGCGTTTTGATAGCCGTATTCAACTGGTTTTAACCCAACTAGAATTAACCCCCGATGCAAAACTAGAATCACTTTCTGGTGGTTGGTTACGTAAAGTTGCACTTGCGCGTGCGCTAGTGAGCGAGCCTGATTTATTATTACTCGATGAGCCTACCAACCACTTAGATATGACAAGTGTAATGTGGTTAGAGCAATTTTTAAAAGAGTTTAAAGGCGGGATTGTATTTATATCGCATGACCGTGCTTTTATTCGCGCCGTTGCAACACGTATTTTAGATTTAGATCGCGGTAAACTAATTTCTTATCCAGGTGATTATGCCACTTACTTAGAACAAAAAGCGCATGATTTAAAAGTGGAAGAAACGCAAAATGCATTGTTCGATAAGCGTTTAGCAGAAGAAGAAGCGTGGATCCGCCAAGGTGTTAAAGCGCGTCGTACGCGTAACGAAGGGCGAGTTCGTGAGCTTAAACAATTACGTAATGAGCGTAAAAAACGCGTTGATCAAGTAGGCAAAACCGATTTCAATATTGAAACGGCTGATCGTTCAGGTAAATTAGTGTTTGAAGCGAAACACTTAAACCATGCATTTAAAGATAAAATCATTGCTGATGACTTCTCTACTTTGGTTATGCGTGGTGATCGTATTGGATTAGTCGGCCCTAACGGCATTGGTAAAACAACACTATTAAAATTACTATTTGGTGATTTAAAAGCTGACAGTGGCGAAATAAAGCAAGGTGTTAATCTAGAGTTTGCTTATTTTGATCAGTACCGTGAAAAGCTTGATGAAGAAGCGACCGTTCAAGATAACGTGGCTGAGGGTAAGCAAGAAGTGATGATGGGCGGGCGTTCTCGTCATGTATTAGGTTATTTACAAGACTTTTTGTTCCCGCCAGCACGTGCTCGTACCCCCGTAAAAGCGCTCTCAGGTGGTGAAAAAAATAGATTACTTCTGGCTAAGTTATTCTTAAAGCCATCAAATATATTGGTTCTTGATGAGCCTACCAACGACTTAGACATAGAAACGTTAGAGTTACTAGAAGATATCATCAATCAATACCAAGGTACTGTGCTGATAGTTAGCCATGACCGTGAGTTTATTGATAATACGTGTTCGAGTGTATGGGCCTTTGAGGGTAACGGCAAGGTAACAGATATCGTTGGCGGTTACAGCGATTATGAAGCCTATACCAACTATTTAGCAGAGCAGCAAAAGCAGCAGCAACAGCAGCCAGTTAAAAAGGTTGAAAAATCTGAGCCGGCACCCGTTAAAAGTAATAACAAAGCAAATAAACTCTCTTACAAATTAAAACTTGAACTAGAGCAACTACCTAATAAAATGGAACAACTTGAAGCTGAGCTTGAAAAACAACAAGAACGAGTAAGTCACGAAGACTTTTTCAAGCAAGACAGTGATGTAACAGCTAAGGAATTGAACCATTTAGCCCAACTCGAGTCTGACCTTGAAGCCGCTTTTGAGCGTTGGGAAGAACTTGAAGAATTAAAGAATCAGTAGTAAGGAATAAAATGAAATATAAATTACTCGCGGCCAGTGTTTTAGCAACACTGAGTACATCGGCATTAAGTGCTACCTATGCGTTAACGGAGTTAGGTAACTTTGAAAACGCAAAACATACTTATGTTACCGATGTGAGTGAAAACGGACATGTCATTGGGCTTGCTAATGGCTTATACAATATCCCAATTGATATTAGTTATATTGATTTTACCGATAGTTTAATTAAGAACGCTTATACTAATGAAGTAAATTCATTTGAACTAAGTGACAAAGAAATTACGTTTACACTTGATGACATCGAAAACAACGACGCTATTTATACCAATGCTGATGCGCATACTTTTATGGTTCGTTTTTTGTCAAACTTATCTGCTAACTTTGAATATCAAAAAATTAGCTCAATTGTTGCTACAAATTACAACAGTGGTGTAATTACAGAGCAATCTTTGTTTGATGTGGCTTCGGTTGATTATGATGGGTTAACGCGATCGACCAGCAATTTTTATAATGCTGTTGCACAGGACGGTACGACCGTAGGTTGGGGCAGTGCACCGTTTGATAAAATCACTTTTACACCAGATGGTGAAACTGAAGAAGAAACTTGGTTTACCCGAGAGTTTATAGAACGTGGTATTTTAATTTCTGAAGGCGGTGTAGAAGTGCCGCTTGTTCCAGAATTTACTGAACATGGTGGGACGAGTAAAGCGTCTGATATTGTTGCCACTGACACGGGTTACGTTGTTGTTGGTAATGTATCAGTGAGTATCCCTTCAGAGAGACAAACCTTAATTGCTGATAATTGTGATGGTCTTGATGAACCACTGATGGCCTGTGTTGAGTCTTATAATAGTGGAAGAAATAGCCGTAGTCGTGGTGTGTTTAATAAAACAGCGGTTAAGTGGACACTAGACAGTGCCTATAATGTAACCTCAACAGAATTGTTAGGTTTAGCGCTGACACCAAAAGAAGATGAAGACAGTAACCCATTTATTAGTAATGCATTAGCGGTTAATAAAAATGGCGTTGCGGTCGGTTTCTCAGATACTCGTGATATCGATAATGAGAATAGAATTTTCAGTATGCCATCTTATTTTAAAGATGGTGAGGTGGTTGACTTTATTGATCAAAAAGGTGATTGGCAGGGTGGTAAAGCATTTGCTATTAACGATAATGATATTGTTGTAGGTTATGCGACAAAGCCTATTGAACGCAACTTTCGCAATAAACTTTTTTACCATGATATAAATACAAACACGACTGTGTTTCCAGAAGATTACTTTTTAAGTTCAAGCTCATATGCAAATGACATTAATAATCAAGGCTACATTGTTGGTGAAGGTGAAATTGGTGAGTCTGAGAACACCCGCCGTTCAGAAGCCTTTATTTATAAAATTGGCGATGACAAGATCACTAACCTAAATAAATTACTGCCTTGTTATGACAGTGATGGTGAAACCAGTTTCAGCTATAAAATGGTAGAAGCTAAATCGATTAATGAAAACAACGAAGTATTTGGTGTTGCGACTAAAACAGTTGAAAAACGAAATTCATTGGGCGGAGTTGTTACCGATGTAAATGGTAATATTGAATATGAAAGTGTAGCCGTTGCGGTAAAACTTTCGCCTATCCCTAATGGTGAAGTTGAGAATTGTAAAGCCCCAGATGCTGAATTTTACGAACGCAGTTCTGCGAGTTTTTCTTGGTTTGGTTTATTATTACTACCACTTGTTGGTTTAAGACGTGTATTTAGATTTTAAATGAGCTTAAATCGTTAAACAGAACGACTAAAAAACCCAACTTGTTAAGTTGGGTTTTTTTTGTCTATAGTAATGTAAGCATTTAAAGGAAGAGAGGCTAATTATTTCTCATTCCCCATGCCCGCCTTACAGAGCGGCGCCACATTAGATCTATTCCAAAGTAGCCAATAACACTGGCGATAGAGGCGCATACCAAAGAACCGACTAAGAATGCAGGGCCAATTGTCGTTAAGCTTTCTATAAACCATGCCCAACTGGCTTCGAACGCAAAGTGTTGTTCTGGTTGATTAAGTACTAATGTACCAACAAGGTAGGAGCCGTAAAAAATTGGCGGCATAGTCAGTGGATTAGTGATCCATACTAGCGCAACAGAAATGGGTAAATTAACTCTCAAAATTATCGCTGCGGCAGCCGCGAGCACCATTTGAAAAGGAACAGGGATGAAAGCAAAAAAAAGCCCAACAGCAAAAGCACCTCGTGCCGAACGTCTATTTAAATGCCAAAGGTTAGCATCATGTAAAAGACGGCCAAATATTCTTAGCGATTTGTGATGTCTAATTTTATTTGGATCGGGTAAAAACCGTTGGATCGTTTTTTTAGCCATTTAAAGCAACCATTTACTTCTGTGTGGATGAGTCTTGGGTTTGTTATCGGAGTTGTTGTTACCGTATTTTATTACCAAACCCTTGAATTTACAGTTATCACAATTTCAATCCTCATTGTGAGCACGTATTTTAAGCCGTTTTTAACTGTATTGTTAGGCTTTATTTGCGGTATTTGCTGTGTAGCGGCACATTTTATCTTGTTTTATTCATTTGAATTACCTAATGAGCACGAAAAATATGCTTATTCAGTCAATGTTGTTGTCGAAGAGGTTATTTCTTCAACACCTCCACAATACGTAAAAGTGAAAATAACCCGTTTGGAAGATAGCGAATATAGTCAGTTTAGAGCACCTAATGCCTTATTAAGTATTAATTCAACACAACCTATTCAGCCAGGTGATGCTTTTACTGCTCAAGTTAGGTTAAAAAATTTTAGGGGGATTAAAAATTTTACTGTGTTCGACAGTCAACTCTATGCCTTTACACAAAAAATAGCGTTTAAAGGCACAGTATTAAATAAGCAGTTAGCGATTTACAACCGCCCACAAAATAATCATATCGCGGATTATCGGACTTATGTCAAAAAGCTCGTAAGTAGTGCTGAGCTTAATTGGCTATATTATGTGCTCTTAACCGGAGACAAGTCGTTAATGACCTTTGAGCATAAACAATTAATGCAAAGTCTTGGGTTAAGTCATTTACTGGCTATTTCTGGATTGCATATCTCTTTGGTTTTCGGCTTTTGTTATTTTTCAGTGCGCTGTTTACTTAAGTTGATTAAGCCTGAACTAAATCAATCATTAAATATTGCTATTTTTTATAGCGCTGCTGGCTTTGTTGCCGCTTTTATTTATGTTTACTTGAGTGATTTCATTATTTCGGCAACCCGCGCCTTAATTATGTTGGGTTGTTATTTGTTGCTTTATTATTTAGCGAAGCAAGCGCTTAGATGGCGAAGTATTTTATATGCGTTGGTTATTATTCTAGCGGTTAATCCATTTAGTTTGCTTAATCCTGGCCTGTATTTTTCCTTTTTAGCGGTATGTATTATTTTTATGGTTTTAAAACAGTTTCCGCTGCGAGGTCATTCATTGTTAGCCAATATTCGCACTCTTTTTGTTATTCAACTGGGATTATTTATTGGCTTATTACCGCTGTCATTATACTTTTTTAATGGCGTGAGTTTAGCAGGTTTAGTTTTAAATCTTGTCGCTATTCCCATTTTATCTTTTGTATTAATGCCTGCTTTATTTTTAAGTGTGTTGCTGGGGTTATTAACCGACTGGCATGCGTTTATTGTGTTGTATGATTTTCCACTGACCTATATTTATCAAATGTTGCTGGCTATACCGCAGCACATACGTTGGCTTAATGTTGGTCAGGTAAGTATAACCACTGTGGTGCTGCTTTATAGTGTCGTTCCTTTACTTTATTTTATTGAGCTTCGCGTACTGGCGTGTATTCCGCTTTTGACTCTACTGTCTAATTATTACTTTACGCAATCTAGCCTTTGGCAGTTGAACGTATTTGATATAGGCCATGGCCTTATGGTACTGATAAAAAAAGATAAGCATGCGTTTATTTATGATTTTGGCCCGAGTTACTTTAATCGCTTTAGTCGTGTGCCTAGTGTATTACTACCCTATATTGACGCCCATAATCTAACGGTAAGTACCGCGATTGTCAGTCATCAAGATAACGATCATGCCGGAGGTGTTGCGCATTTTAAAGCGGCCGGTTATGCATGGAGTTTTGATTATTTTCATCCAAATGGTGTATATAACGACTGTATAGCAACAACACGCGATTTTAATGGGTTGAGTATTCAAACCTTTGCTAAAGAGGAATTTAATAATAGTAATGATAATTCCTGTATCGTTAAAATCTCAGCTGCAAACTATAGTGTGCTACTTACCGGTGACATATCAAAAACGCGAGAGTCGCAATTAATTAAAAAGAAAGATGATTTACAAAGTACCGTTTTGATAAGCCCACACCACGGCAGTGACAGCTCCTCGGGTGACGAGTTTATTAAGGCAGTAAACCCAACGATTGTGATTCATTCAAGTGCCTATCAAGGTCAGTGGCAATTTCCAAGTAAAGCGGTAGTTGAGCGTTACAATAAAATAAACGCCAAACAATATAGCACCGGTGATGTAGGACATGTTAGGGTTGATTTTTATGCTAAGCACCATGAGCTTACTACAGCGAGGGCGCAGGAAAGTTATTGGTTTATCAAAGATTGACGTTTTGTTTTGCTGTTGCTAAGGATACAATAGAGGCTGTCAGTGGTTTTAGAGAGTGTTATGGATCAAAGTACTACACAAATTTATAAACGGCTTGTTTCTTACGTTGGTGCCTATAAGTCGGTTGCCATCGTCGCAATTATTGGAATGATAGGTTATTCAGGTATGGATGCATTATTCATCCAACTGATGAAGCCGTTTATTGATGAAGGTTTAAATGAGCGTAATAGTCAGGTACTTACTTATGCGCCATTTGTGGTTATTGCGTTGGTGATCGGGCGTGGCGTATTTAATTTTATGTCATCGTACTGTTTAAGCTATGTTGGTTCGCAGGTAGTGCGTGCGCTTCGCCAAGAACTATTTGAGCATATATTACATTTGCCAGTATCGTTTCATGATAAAAACTCGACTGGCGACCTTATTTCAAAAATTACCTTTGATACAGAGCAAGTACAGCAAGCGATTACCAAAGCATTGCTTATTGTAGTTCGTGAAGGCGCTTTTGTGGTGTTTTTACTTGCAGTTATGTTTTATACCAGCTGGCAATTATCGTTAATCTTTTTAGTTATTATTCCATTAGTGGCTATTATAGTGGCGGTGGTATCTAAACGTTTTCGTCATATATCTAAAAATATTCAGTCTGCGATGGGGCAAGTTACCCGCAGCTCAGAGCAAATGCTCAGTGGTCACAAAGTGATCCACGGCTTTGGTGGTCAAACTCAAGAAATCGATCAATTTTCTAAAATTAATAATCATAATCGCCAGCAACGTATCAAAATGGATGCGACTAAGGCGTTAAGTGTCTCTATCATTCAAATTTTAGCCGCCAGTGCAATGGCCGTTATTTTATGGGTGGTGTCTATGCCCTCAATGATAGACAGTATTAGCTCTGGGGATTTTGTAGTGCTCATTTCTTCGATGATGATGTTACTACGCCCGTTAAAACAGCTTGCCAATGTGAACAGCGATTTACAACGCGGTATTTCAGCTGCGCAGAGTGTATTTTTAGTGCTAGATGAAGAAATAGAAAAGGACACAGGCACCTTATCGGTTGATAAAGTTAAAGGTCATATTGAGGTAAAAAATGTCACCTTTAAATACCCAACCAAAGACGAGCCGGTATTAAATAATTTGTCTATGACTATTAAAGCGGGCGAGAGCATTGCGCTTGTTGGCCGCTCAGGCTCGGGTAAATCCACCATATCAAACTTATTACCTCGCTATTATGATTTAGAAGCGCCCAGTGAAATATTACTGGATGGTATTGCTTTAAATGAATATAAGCTCACCGATTTACGTCGTCAATTTGCTTTAGTATCGCAGCAAGTGGTGCTTTTTAATGACACGATTGCAAATAATATCTGTTATGGCCTCCAACGCGATGTATCGATGGAAGAGCTTCATGCTGTGGCTAAACAAGCTCATGTCTGGGAGTTTGTTAAAGATTTACCGGAACAACTTAACACTATGGTTGGTGAGAATGGAGTGATGCTTTCAGGTGGTCAGCGTCAACGTATCGCGATTGCTCGCGCAATATTAAAAGATGCACCAATTTTAATTTTAGATGAAGCGACCTCGGCGCTGGATACTGAATCAGAAAAACTCATTCAACATGCCCTCGATACATTAATGAAAGACAAAACGTCTATTGTAATTGCGCATAGGTTATCGACTATTGAAAATAGTGACCGCATTTATGTAATAGACAGTGGTCAAGTTATTGAAAGTGGTACCCATACAGATTTACTTGCTAACGATGGCACTTATTCTGCGTTATGCAAAATGCAGTTTGGTGAGCAAGGGTGAGTAAAATAGAGCAAAGCTGGTATAAACCTTTTAGCTTAATTACGTTATTGCTATTACCACTGTCCGCTATTTTTGGCTGTATTTCTTTGCTACGTAGATATTGCTATAAGTTCGGCTTTTTTAAATCGTTTATCAGCAAAACACCGGTTATTGTGGTTGGTAATATAAGCGTTGGCGGTAATGGTAAAACGCCGTTTGTATTGTGGCTTTATGATTATTTAACTGCTAAAGGCTTATCTGTTGGTTTAATTAGTCGAGGTTACGGCGGGCAAGCAACTCATTACCCGTTATTGGTTACTGCACAAACGACTACACGAGAGGCTGGTGATGAGCCGGTGCTTTTATTTAATCGTTTACAGTGCCCATTAGTGGTTGGCCCTAATAGGCAACACAATATAGAAAAGCTCAACGCAAACTTTAAGCTTGATGTGATCATTTCTGATGATGGCATGCAGCATTACAAAATGGCACGCAGCATAGAATGTTGTATTGTTGATAGCGAAAGAAAATTTGGTAATGGTTTGCTAATGCCCGCAGGGCCACTGCGCGAAACCGTCTCTCGATTAAAGAGCGTAGACGTAGTAATTGAAAATGGCTCTGAGGATGAGTTTAGTTATCGCTTGCAGCCATCGGTTATTAAACGCGTTGCCGATAACACGGATATAGCGACGCCTTTAAAGGCTGCGCATGCGGTGAGTGCTATTGGTAACCCAGGTCGTTTTGAGGCTTCACTGCAAGCACAGGGTATTAAATTACTGTCTACACATCATTTTCGCGATCATTATGCTTATAGCGCTGATGATTTCGCTCAATTTGGCGATGACTGTGTATTAATGACAGAAAAAGATGCGGTTAAATGCCGTGATTTTGCAAAACCTAATTGGTATTACCTGCCTGTTGATGCTCAACCAACAGCGGCGGTAATAAACACATTAAATTTACTATTAAAAGAAAAAGGGATCCATCATGGCCTTTGATACAAAGTTACTCGAAATTATTGCTTGCCCTGTGTGTAAAGGTAAGTTGCGCTTTGATAAAGAAAACCAAGAGCTGATCAGTACAGCTGCAAAGCTTGCTTACCCGGTACGCGATGATATTCCGGTATTACTTGAAAATGAAGCCCGAGAATTGTCTCTTGAAGAGGTAGAAAAGTGGAATTCGTAGTTGTTATTCCTGCGCGTTACGCTTCTACTCGTTTGCCAGGTAAACCACTTGCTGATATTTGTGGCAAGCCAATGATCCAACATGTCTATGAAAAAGCGTGTTTGTCGGGAGCGAGTAAAGTGGTTATTGCCACCGATCATCAAAAAGTATTTGATGCGGCTAAACACTTTACCAATGATGTATTGATGACTCGAGAAGATCATCAATCAGGGACTGAACGGTTAGCAGAAGTCGTTGATTTACTAAATTTATCAGAAGATACTATCGTGGTTAATGTGCAGGGCGATGAACCATTATTATCCCCTGATAACGTGTCACAAGTGGCTACATTATTAGCGCAATCAACCGCGCCTATGGCAACCCTCAGTGTTGCCATTGAAGAGCGTGATGAGGTGTTTAACCCTAACGCGGTTAAAGTGGTCAGCGATATCAATAAAAATGCCTTATATTTTTCAAGAGCCAGCATTCCATTTGATAGAAGTGCCATGATGGCAGAGCAGCAACCACTTAATTTAGCGCCTTTTCAACGCCATGTGGGTATTTACGCGTATCGCGCAGGGTTTATAAAGCAATATATTCAATTATCGGTATCACCATTAGAAGTTTTAGAATCACTAGAGCAGCTAAGGGTGCTTTACCATGGCTATGCGATTAAAATAGAGCAAGCGCTGGTGACCCCTCATGCTGGGGTTGATACACCAGAGGATTTAGCTAAAGTCGTTGCGCATATTCAAAGTAAAGCGCGTGAATAAAGCAGATACGCCTGTGTTAAAGGTGCAATACACGCACGATGATTTTTATATTATAACTAAACCTGCAGGGCTTAATTTTCATTCAGAAGAAAGCCCTGGTTTTGTGGTTCTTGCTGAGCAACAACTAAACGAAAAATTGTTTGCGGTTCATCGTCTAGACAAAGTGACTTCAGGGCTGATCATATTAGCGCGGCATAAAGACGCTGCGGCAAAGTTTACCCAGATGTTTACTGAGCATACTATTAATAAATTTTATTTAGCTGTAAGTGATTCTAAGCCTAAAAAAAAGCAAGGTTGGGTTAAAGGAGACATGGCGAAGTCACGTCGGGGTACTTTTAAATTATTAAACTCGCAAATAAACCCCGCTATTACGCGGTTTTATTCATTTAGTTTTAAAAGTGGTTTTAGAGCTTACCTATTAAAACCCTATTCGGGTAAAACCCATCAGCTCAGAGTTGCTTTAAAGAGTTTGGGTGCCCCCATAATGGGTGATGCAAGTTATGCAGGCAGCCCTGCAGAGCGTACCTATTTACATGCATTTTCGCTGGATTTTTTATGGAAAGGGCAAAAAATACAACATACCCTGTTGCCAGAATCTGGTGAAGAGTATGCGCAATTGATTAAACATCAAGATTTTAATTCTTGGCAAACGCCGTGGAAACTGGATTGGTAAATGAGTGAACAAGTAACTGATATCCGCTTTGGTGGTATTAAACGTCTGTATGGTCAACAGCAATTTGAGTGGTTACAGCAAGCACATTTTTGTGTTGTGGGTATTGGTGGTGTAGGCAGTTGGACTGCTGAAGCACTAGCGCGTACCGGCGTAGGTAAAATCACCTTAATTGATTTAGATGATATTTGTGCAACTAATGTAAATCGTCAAATTCATGCCTTAACAGGCACAATAGGAGAAGCTAAAGTTGAGGCGATGAAAACTCGCTGCAAGCTTATCAACCCTGAGTGTGTGGTGAATGTGATTGATGACTTTATTAGCCTTGATAATATTCAAGAACATATTCAAGGTTTTGATTATGTAATAGATTGTATTGATGCGGTTAAAGAAAAAGCGGCGTTAATAGCTCACTGTAAACGTAATAAAATGCCTATAATTACAACTGGCGGTGCAGGTGGTCAAACCGATCCGAGTCAAATTACTTTTGGCGATGTGGCAAAAACCACTCAAGATCCATTACTTGCAAAAGTGCGTTACATTTTGCGTAAACAATATAATTTCAGTTCAAACCCAAAACGTAAATTTAATATTGACTGTGTATATTCCACTGAACAGCTTGTTTACCCAGGTAGTGACGGCAGTGTGTGTCATGCGAAGCAAAATGCTGATGGCAGTATGAACATGGATTGTAATAATGGCTTTGGCTCAGTGACGATGATCACCGGTAGTTTTGGTTTTTTTGTTGCCGCTAAAGCGGTTCGAAAATACTTAGACAAGCGTGCGCGTCTAAATACTTAGATAAAGTGTTTTGGTTTAATAGTATTTAAAAAGCGCTTAAAGCGCTTTTTGTTTGGCCATGGTTTGTATTGTTTCAACCATGGCTTTTACTCCATTACCCCTTGACGCACTCAAATGACTGATTAAGCCAAGCTTTTCAAATTCATCATAAGCATTTACTGCTAACACTTCTTCGGGTGTTAAACCGTTATACAGGGCTAAAATTAACGCCAATAAGCCTTTTACTATGCGAGTATCAGAGTCTCCAATTACAACCAGTGCATTCTCGGTTAGGTCAAACTCAACAAACATCCATACTTTACTCTCACAGCCTGGCACTAACGCATCATCTGTTTTTAATATATCGGCTAAAGGTGGCAGCGTTTTACCGAGTAACATAATTTCACGGTACTTTTGTTGCCAGCTACTACTGCTTTGAATACTTTTAGTTACGAGTTGATATGTGTGTGTCATTATTTATCCAAATTAGTCTAATAAAGCAATGCATTCTTTGAGTGCGGCAATAAATTGGTCTACATCTTTAGTCGTATTATAAAAAGCAAAACTCGCTCTCAGTGAGCCATTTAGGTTTAAATGACTCATTAAAGGTTGGGTACAATGATGACCACTTCGTACAGCAACACCATAGCCGTCAAGTAAAGTTGACAGATCATAAGGATGTTCATTTTTATAATTAAAGCAAAGTGTGCCAATATTCGATTTGAGGTCGCTGTAGATAATAATACCGTCTATTTTGCCCAATGCGTTCGCTGCATAAATAAACAACTGCTGTTCATAGTGCTGTAATGTTTGCAGATCAAGCGCCATTAAATACTCAAGTGCAGCGCCAAAACCTAAAACGCCGGCTATATTTGGCGTTCCTGCTTCAAATTTAGCGGGAGCGTCACGATAAGTACTGTGCGTTAAGGTTACTTTCTCAATCATTTCACCGCCTGTTTGATAAGGCGATAGTGCATTAAGGGCTGTATAACGGCCATATAAACCGCCTAGCCCTGTCGGCCCCACCATTTTATGAGCAGAAAACACGTAAAAATCACAATCGAGCTTTTTTAAATCCGGTCTTAAATGCAGCGCCCCTTGTGCGCCATCCACTAAGGTTAGCGCACCTACCGCCTTCGCTGAGGCTATTAAGGGGGCTAAATCAGTAATATTGCCTAGTGCATTAGAGGCGTGAGTAATAGCCAGTAGTGCAGGGTTGGTGCGCTTAATCACTTCACAACACTGTGCTATATCAAATGTAGCATCTGCGTTAAGTGGTAAAGTTTTTAATGTTGCCCCGGTTTGCGCTGCCAGTTCTTGCCACGGCACGATATTAGCGTGGTGTTCGATTGGGCTAATTAAAATAGTGTCAGTAGCTGTTAATGTATTTCTTAAGCCATGAGCAACTAAGTTAATCGCTTCAGTGGCACCTTTGGTCCAGACTATTTCGCTACTGGTTACTTGAAAATAATCGGCAACGCGTTGACGTACTTGCTCATAAGCCGCTGTAGCTTGCTCACTCAGCGTATGACGTCCACGGTGAACATTTGCATTCTGTAAGGTGTAAAACTGTGTCGTAGCGTCAATCACGCATTGTGGTTTTTGTGTTGTTGCTGCTGAGTCTAAATAAACCAAAGGGTAGCCATTAATTGTCTGATTTAGAGTAGGAAAGTCATTACGGATTTTTTTAGGATCAAACGAGGACACAGACATAGGCTCATAAAGTTAATCAAGTGGGCAGGAATTGTAATCTGTTTAAGATAATTCTCAAGTAGCAGGTAATAAAAAAGGCCGCAGAGGCGGCCTTTTAAACTAACTTAATGCTTAGCGCTTGTCAGTTGCTTTATAATCACGGTGTGTTTCACCTGTGTAAAGCTGACGTGGACGGCTGATCTTATGACCAGGTTGAGAAAGCATCTCGTCCCAGTGTGAGATCCAACCTACAGTACGTGCCATTGCAAAGATTACAGTGAACATGCTGGTAGGGATGCCGATTGCTTTTAAGATAATACCTGAGTAGAAATCTACGTTAGGGTAAAGTTTCTTCTCAACAAAGTACGGGTCTTCAAGGGCAATTTGCTCTAGTTTCATTGCGATATCAAGTAATGGATCTTGAATGTTTAGCTCTGCTAACACTTCATGACATGTTTGACGCATTACTGTTGCACGAGGATCGAAGTTTTTGTAAACACGGTGTCCAAAGCCCATAAGACGGAACGGGTCCGCTTTATCTTTTGCTTTTGCTACGTATTCGTCAATGCGATCAACTGAGCCAATTTCTTCTAACATGTTTAAACATGCTTCGTTAGCACCGCCGTGAGCAGGGCCCCAAAGTGATGCAATACCCGCAGCAATACATGCATAAGGGTTAGCACCAGAAGAACCTGCTAAACGTACTGTAGAGGTTGATGCGTTTTGCTCATGGTCAGCATGAAGCATGAAGATTTTATCCATTGCTTTAGCTGTGACAGGGTTTACTTTGTATTCTTCAGCAGGCACAGAGAACATCATGTGTAAGAAGTTTTCTGCATAGCTTAAGTCATTGCGTGGGTATACAAATGGTTGACCGATGTTTGTTTTGTACGCCATTGCTGCAATTGTTGGTAACTTAGCAACTAATTTAATAGCGCTTGTTTTACGTTGAACTGCATCAGTGATATCCAGATCTTCATGGTAGAAAGAAGATAAAGCACCAACCACACCACATAACATCGCCATAGGGTGAGCGTCAAAACGGAAACCTTGGAAGAAGTTTGCGATTTTTTCATCTAGCATAGTGCTACGAGTGATTTTTGTAGCGAAATCATCGTATTGCTCTTTAGTTGGTAACTCACCATTTAATAGTAAGTAGCATAACTCAACGTAGTTAGAGCTTTCTGCTAACTGTTCGATTGGGTAACCACGGTGTAATAAAACACCCTTGCCACCATCGATGTAAGTGATGGTAGATTCACAAGAACCAGTCGACATGAAACCTGGGTCATAAGTAAAGTGACCATGTGAGCCGAGTGTACGTACGTCAATTACATCTTGGCCAGCAGTACCTTGATAAATTGGAAGTTCGATTGGATCTAGCCCATCAATATGGACCGTGGCTTTCTTATCTGCCATCTATGTATCTCCTATTAAGATAACTATTCTGATTTTTATATTCTAAAATCTATTCTAAGCACATCTTTACATTTTAACGTGAAAGAGGGGTATAAAGTCAATTTTTATAAGTATTATGCACATATGTATAATAAATATTCGGTATAGATTGAATATTATACCATTGGCTAATTCGCAAACGACTCAAAGTAAACAAGAATTGTAAAAGAGTCTCCGGCTATATATACTAACGGAGGTTTTTAACCAATTTGTATTTGGGTAAACTTTTTTTTACATAATAATTTTCATAAAAAGTGAACTTTATTAGTATCAATACGTTTATTTTGATAGTTCCACCAGAAACATTTGGTGGGTTTTAGAAAAACAAGTAGATGAGCCCCACTGCGGGCAAGATGGGCAAGTAACTGTGAAAAAGCAAAGACCTGTAAATCTAGATCTAACAACTATATCTATGCCGGCAACGGCTAAAGCTTCAATTTTTCACCGCGTCACCGGTGTTGCATTATTTTTTGCTTTAACGTTTGTCATTTGGGCTTGGTCAGAGTCTCTTTCTTCAGCTGAAGGTTTTGAATTCGTCAAGAGTCTGTTTAACGGATTCATTGCCAAATTTATAGCTTGGGGCACCCTTTCTGTATTGGGTTATCACCTTATCGGTGGTATCCGTCACATTATTATGGATATGGGGCATTGGGAAGAACTTGAATCAGGCAATACTAGCGCTAAAATTGCGATGGCACTTGGCGTTGTGTTTGCTGTATTGGCAGGGGTGTGGATATGGTCTTAAATCAAGCAACTCTTAAACGTGATGGCGTACAAGATTTTGTATCTTTACGCACAACGGCATTAATAATCAGCGCGTATGCAATCTTTATTATTGGCTATTTTTTAGCAATGCCAGAAGTCACATATGAAGCCTGGACAGGCCTATTCTCAAACCTAGCAATGAAAGGGGCAACGTTAATCACCCTAGTTTGCATTATGGTTCATACCCGTATCGGCCTTTGGCAGGTTCTTACCGACTATGTAAAGAACGCTAAATTGCGTGCTTTTTTAGGCTTTGTACTAAACCTAATGGCTGTTGCTTACGTAGCTGTGGGTTTAATCGTTTTATGGGGTGTTTAAGTGAAATATTCTGTTCGTGAATTTGACGCCGTAGTAATTGGTGCCGGTGGTGCAGGTATGCGCGCTGCTCTTGCTATTACTGAATCTGGCAAAACATGTGCGCTAATCTCTAAAGTTTTCCCGACACGCTCACACACTGTATCTGCTCAAGGCGGTATTACAGTCGCGTTAGGTAACTCGCATGAAGATAACTGGGAATGGCATATGTATGATACCGTTAAAGGTTCCGATTTTATCGGTGACCAAGACGCTATCGAATACATGTGTCAAACTGGCCCAGAAGCTATTACTGAATTAGAAAACATGGGCTTACCATTTTCGCGTTTTGAAAATGGCCGTGTTTACCAACGTCCTTTCGGTGGTCAATCGAAAAACTTTGGTGGTGAACAGGCTGCGCGTACTGCAGCAGCAGCTGACCGTACGGGTCATGCATTATTACACCTTCTTTATCAACAAAACGTTAAAAACAAAACCAATGTATTCTCAGAATGGTATGCACTTGATTTAGTTAAAAACGATAATGACGATGTAGTAGGCTGTACAGCGATTGAAATTGAAACAGGTGAAATCACCTTCTTCAAATCAAAAGCAGTTGTGTTAGCGACAGGTGGTGCAGGTCGTATTTTCGCATCAACAACCAATGCTCACATTAATACCGGTGACGGTGTTGGTATGGCTGCACGTGCTGGTATTTCTATGCAAGACATGGAAATGTGGCAGTTCCACCCGACAGGTATAGCTGGCGCTGGTACGCTAGTAACTGAAGGTTGTCGTGGTGAAGGTGGTTATCTTTTAAATAAAGATGGCGAACGCTTCATGGAACGTTACGCACCAAATGCTAAAGATTTAGCGTCTCGTGACGTTGTTGCTCGTTCAATGATGACAGAAATTCGTGAAGGTCGTGGTTGTGATGGTCCTTGGGGTCCTCACCTTAAGTTGAAACTTGACCACTTAGGCGAAGAAACGCTTAACTTACGTCTTCCAGGTGTATGTGATCTTGCTAAAACATTTGCTCACGTTGACCCTGCAAAAGAACCGATTCCAGTTATCCCAACATGTCACTACATGATGGGTGGTGTGCCAACAAACGTAAATGGTCAAGTACTTAATATCGATGCTGCTGGCAACGAAAAAGTAGTACAAGGTTTATTTGCTGTTGGTGAGATTGCCTGTGTATCTGTACATGGTGCTAACCGCTTAGGTGGTAACTCATTACTTGATTTAGTTGTATTTGGCCGTGCAGCAGGTAACTTCTTAGGTAAATACCTAAATGACGTTGAAATTTCTAAAGCGGCTTCAGAGTCTGACCTAGAAGCGTCTCTTGCGCGCTTTAACCGTTGGGAAAACTCAACAGCTGGTCAAGGCGAAGACCCAGTTCAAATCAAGAAAGACCTACAACAATGTATGCAGCTTAACTTCTCGGTATTCCGTGAAGGTGACTCAATGGCTACAGGTCTTACTGAACTTAAAGAAATCCGTGAACGTTTACAGCACGCGCGTCTTGATGACAAATCATCAGACTTTAACACCATGCGTATTGAATGTTTAGAACTAGACAACTTAATGGAAACAGCTTACTCAACTGCAGTAGCTGCAAACTTCCGTACTGAAAGCCGTGGCGCACACTCTCGCTTTGACTTCCCAGATCGTGATGACGAAAACTGGTTATGTCACTCAGTATTTAATCCGGTAACGGATGAAATGAGCAAGCGTAAAGTAAACTACGAGCCTAAAACACGTGAAGCTTTCCCACCTAAAGCACGTACCTACTAGGAGCGAGACGATGGCACAAGTACAATTTTCAGTTTATCGTTACAATCCGGATGTTGATAACGCACCTCGTATGCAAGATTACACTTTGCAAACTGAGGAAGGCCAAGACATGATGGTATTGGATGCACTTTTACTATTAAAAGAGCAAGATCCTACACTATCGTTTCGTCGTTCATGCCGTGAAGGCGTGTGTGGTTCAGACGGCGTAAACATGAATGGTAAGAACGGTTTAGCATGTATTACTCCTTTATCTACGCTGCAAAAAAATGGCAAAGGTAAAATCGTAGTGCGTCCATTACCTGGTCTTCCTGTTGTTCGAGACCTTGTTATTGACATGAGTCAGTTCTACACTCAATACGAAAAAGTAAAACCGTATCTAATTAATGATGAGCCTGCTGCAGGTGAACGTCTTCAATCTATCGAAGAACGTGATAAATTAGATGGGCTTTACGAGTGTATTTTATGTGCATGTTGTTCTACATCGTGTCCTTCTTTCTGGTGGAATCCAGATAAGTTTATAGGTCCAGCAGGCCTTCTTCATGCTTACCGTTTCTTAGCTGATAGCCGAGACACAGCAACAGAAGAGCGTTTAGCTGACTTAGACGATGCATTCAGTGTGTTCCGTTGCCACAGTATCATGAACTGTGTTAGCGTTTGTCCTAAGGGTCTTAATCCGACCAAAGCAATTGGACAAATAAAATCTATGTTATTAAACCGCTCGGTTTAATTTCTAGTAGACGAAAGATGGCTAATAATTTATTAGCCATCTTGTTATATAACTATTAATTTCTGCGCTAAAAAAAAGGGCTTATAAATGCACGAAGGTGTGATGAAGGCATGGCTAGAATCTTCACATTTAAACGGCGGTAACGTTGCTTATGTTGAAGAGCTTTATGAAGCGTATTTAGACGATGCGACTTCGGTGCCAGAAGAATGGCGAGAAGTGTTCGAACAGTTACCAAAAGTAGATGGTGTGGATGTTGAAGTAAAACATTCAGAAGTTCGTTCACAATTTGCGGCGCTTGCTAAAAACAAGCATAGAGAAGTAGTGGTAGCAGAGGGCAGTGGTGGCGACCTTAAACAGGTTAAAGTACTGCAACTTATTAATGCTTTCCGTTTTCGTGGACACCAAAATGCAAACCTAGATCCACTAGGTATTTGGCAACGAGAACGTGTACGAGATTTAGAGCTAGAGTACCACGACTTATCGGATGCTGACTTTGACCGCGAATTTAACGTAGGATCGTTTGCCGTTGGCCGCGATACTATGCCTTTAGGTGAGTTATACCAAGCACTAAAAACCACTTACTGTGGTTCTATTGGCGCCGAGTATATGCACATCACATCAACAGAAGAAAAGCGTTGGTTACAACAGCGTTTAGAGTCTGTTCAGTCTAGGCCAAAATTTGATAAAAATGAAAAGCTACGAATCCTCAAGGGATTAACAGCGGCTGATGGTCTTGAAAAATATTTAGGGGCTAAGTTCCCGGGTGCTAAGCGTTTCTCACTTGAAGGTGGCGATGCGTTAGTGCCTATGTTAAAAGAGCTTATTCACCGTGCCGGTGAAAGTGGCCAAAAAGAAGCCGTTATTGGTATGGCTCACCGTGGTCGCTTAAATGTTCTTGTTAATGTGCTAGGCAAAAATCCATCAGAACTTTTTGATGAGTTTGCTGGCAAGCACAAAGAAACGTTAAGCTCAGGTGATGTTAAATACCACATGGGTTATTCATCAGATTTCGCGACTAAAGGTGGCAACGTGCACATGGCACTTGCGTTTAACCCGTCGCATTTAGAAATCGTAAATCCGGTGGTTATGGGCTCTGTGCGTGCACGTCTTGATCGTCTTAATGACAAAACAGGCAGCAAAGCACTTCCAATCACTATCCACGGCGACTCAGCAATTGCAGGTCAGGGTGTTGTTCAAGAAACGTTTAACTTATCGCAAACTAATGCATTTAGTTGTGGCGGAAGTATCCGTATTGTTGTTAATAACCAAGTTGGTTTTACAACAAGTAAAAAAGACGATGTACGCTCAACTGATTACTGTACTGATATCGCAAAAATGGTTCAATCGCCAATTTTCCACGTAAACTCTGATGATCCTGAAGCGGTTGCTTTTGTAACTCAACTCGCGCTTGATTTTAGAAATCAGTTTAAACGTGACGTTGTGATTGACCTTGTTTGTTACCGTCGCCATGGTCATAACGAAGCTGATGAGCCTAACGCTACACAGCCAATTATGTACCAAAAAATTAAAAAACACCCAGTACCTCGTTTAATCTACGCGGATCAGCTGATTTCTGAAGGTTCTTTCACAGAAGATGAAGTGAAAGCGCTTGCTGATGATTACCGTAATGGTTTAGACGATGGCAACTGTGTAGTTGAAGAAATACAGCCAGAAACATCACACTCTTCAGATTGGGCTAAGTATGTAGGCCATGAATGGAGTGTTGATTACGATGCTAGCGTTTCGGTAGAAAAGCTTAAAGAACTTGGTAACATAGTTGCAAGTTACCCAGAAGAGTACAAAGCACAATCTCGTGTTAAAAAAATATACGATGATCGTAAAGCAATGGCTGCTGGCGAAAAACCACTTGATTGGGGTATGGCAGAAACTTTAGCGTATGCAACTATTGCAGCTGAAGGCACTGATATTCGTCTAACTGGACAAGATTCAGGTCGTGGTACCTTCTTCCACCGTCATGCGGTTGTTCATAGTCAAAAAGATGGTGCAACGTATTTACCATTACAGAACCTTAGTGAAGATCAAGGTACGTTTGAAGTGTTCGACTCAGTGCTGTCTGAAGAAGCGGTATTAGCATTTGAATATGGTTATGCAACTGCAGAGCCGACTTCATTAGTATTGTGGGAAGCACAATTTGGTGATTTCGCTAATGGTGCACAGGTGGTATTTGACCAGTTCTTAAGTTCAGGTGAGCAAAAGTGGGGTCGCTTATGTGGCTTAACGTGTTTGTTACCTCATGGCTATGAAGGTCAGGGTCCAGAGCACAGCTCGGCTCGTCTAGAACGCTTTTTACAGCTTTGTGCTGATCACAACATGCAAGTATGTGTGCCATCAACACCGGCGCAAGTGTACGCAATGTTACGTCGTCAATCAGTTAGACCACTGCGTCGTCCACTGATTGTAATGACACCTAAATCATTGCTACGTCATCCACTTGCAACGTCATCGCTAGAAGAGCTTTCTGAGGGTGTATTCCACAACATCATTGATGAAATTGATGAGATTGATGCTAAGAAAGTAGAACGTGTTGTATTTTGTAGCGGCAAAGTTTACTACGAACTATTACAAGAGCGTCGTAAACTTGAGCAAGACAATATTGCAATCGTTCGTGTTGAGCAGCTTTACCCGTTCCCACATGACGAAATGAAAGCAATTATTGAACGCTACCAGCACGTTACTGATTTTGTGTGGTGTCAGGAAGAGCCGCAAAACCAAGGCGCTTGGTACTGCTCACAACATCACTTTGTTGATGCAATTCCTCAAGGTGCAAAATTGAAATATGCAGGTCGTAAGGCGTCAGCATCTCCTGCATGTGGATATATGTCAGTACATACTAAAGAACAACAAGCGCTCGTTGCCGACGCGCTTACTATAGAAAAGAAAGGATAAGCAATGAGCACAGAAATTAAAGTTCCTGTTCTTCCTGAGTCGGTTGCAGATGCTTCCGTTGCTACATGGCATGTAAGTGTTGGCGACAAAGTAAGCCGTGACCAAAACTTAGTAGATATTGAAACAGACAAAGTGGTTTTAGAAGTGGTTGCACAAAATGACGGTGTAATCACTGAAATTTCACAAGAAGAAGGTGCTACGGTTCTTGGTGACCAAGTGATCGGTTTAATTGGTGATGCGCAAGAAGCATCACCAAGTAAAGAGCCAAAAGAAGATAGTTCAGCATCAGAAAAATCAGAAGACGCGCCGGCGGCGCAATCAGCACCAGCATCAGAAGGTAAAGAAGTGGATATTAAAGTACCTGTACTTCCAGAATCAGTTGCAGATGCAACAATTGCTACTTGGCATGTTCAACCAGGTGACGCGGTAACACGCGACCAAAACTTGGTTGATATTGAAACAGATAAAGTTGTACTTGAAGTGGTTGCCCAAGAAGACGGCGTTATGGGTGAAATCATTCATGACGAAGGCGACACTGTTCTTGGTGAGCAAGTAATTGGTAAAGTAAAAGCAGGCGCTGCACCCGCTAAATCTGACGCTAAAGCGGACGCACCAGCAGCCAAAGAAGAAAGCTCAAGCGAGGGTTCAGATGTGTTAACGCCATCTGTTCGTCGTTTAATTGCTGAGAAAGGCCTTGATGCATCAAAAATCAAAGGTTCAGGTAAAAATGGTCGTGTGACTAAAGAAGATGTTGATCAATTCTTAAAATCACCTGCTCCAGCAGCAAAAGCTGAAGCAGCGCCAGCAGTACCTATGGGTGACCGCACACAAAAACGTGTGCCTATGACACGTTTACGTAAAACCATTGCGAATCGTCTTCTTGAAGCGAAAAACTCAACTGCAATGTTAACTACATTTAACGAAGTTAACATGAAGCCAATCATGGATCTTCGTAAGCAGTACCAAGAAGTATTTGAAAAGCGCCACGGTATCCGTTTAGGTTTCATGTCTTTCTACGTGAAAGCAGTGACTGAAGCGTTAAAGCGTTTCCCAGATGTAAATGCATCAATTGATGGCGATGATATTGTTTACCACAACTATTTCGACATCAGCATTGCTGTTTCTACACCTCGTGGCTTAGTAACACCTGTTCTTAAAGACTGTGACAAGCTATCTGTTGCAGAAATCGAAAAGGGGATTCGTGAGCTAGCGCTTAAAGGTCGTGATGGTAAGTTAACGCTTGACGATATGACCGGCGGTAACTTCACTATCACCAACGGTGGTGTATTCGGTTCGTTACTATCTACTCCAATTATTAACTTACCGCAGTCTTCAATTTTGGGTATGCACAAAATCCAAGATCGTCCAATGGCTGTAAACGGTAAAGTTGAAATCTTACCTATGATGTATTTAGCGTTATCTTACGATCACCGCCAAATCGATGGTAAAGAATCAGTTGGTTTCTTAGTAACAATTAAAGAGTTACTTGAAGATCCAACACGTTTACTGCTGGATGTTTAATTAAGTAGTATGAAATATAAGCTGTGAGTTAAAATCACAGCTTTTTTTTTGTGCCTATGGTCATACTGGGGTTTTCATGTAGCGCCATGAGATCTATACTAGGCACGCAATTTGGGATAGTTGTTTATTTGCATAAATATTCAACTCTTTTAATATAAAAAATTGGATAAAGCATCATGAATTTGCATGAGTATCAGGCAAAACAACTTTTTGCCGAATATGGTTTACCAGTTTCTCAAGGTTTCGCTTGCGATACACCTGAAGAAGCTGCAGCAGCTGCTGAAAAGATTGGCGGCGATATGTGGGTTGTTAAAACTCAGGTTCACGCAGGTGGACGTGGTAAAGCTGGCGGTGTAAAGCTAGTTAAAACTATCGACGAAGTTAAAGCGTTTGCAGCTAACTGGTTAGGTAAAAACCTAGTTACTTACCAAACAGACGAGAAAGGCCAGCCAGTTGCTAAAATTTTAGTAGAAAGCTGTACTGACATCGCTAACGAACTGTACCTAGGTGCTGTTGTTGACCGTGCTTCTCGTAAAGTTGTGTTCATGGCGTCTACTGAAGGCGGCGTTGAAATTGAAACTGTTGCTGAAGAAACACCAGAACTTATCCACAAAGCTGAGATCGATCCATTAGTAGGTCCTCAAGCTTACCAAGCACGTGAGCTTGGTTTTAAATTGGGTCTTAACCCAACGCAAATGAAACAGTTTGTTAAGATCTTCATGGGTCTTGGTAATATGTTCAACGATTTCGATTTCGCATTACTTGAAATCAACCCGCTAGTAATCACAGATGAAGGTAACCTTCACTGTCTAGATGGTAAAATCGGTATCGATGGTAATGCACTTTACCGTCAACCTAAAATCCGTGAAATGCACGATCCATCTCAAGAAGATGCACGTGAAGCTCACGCAGCAAGCTTCGAGCTTAACTACGTAGCCCTAGATGGTAACGTAGGTTGTATGGTTAACGGTGCAGGCCTAGCAATGGGTACTATGGACATCGTAAACCTACACGGTGGCAAGCCAGCTAACTTCCTAGATGTTGGCGGCGGCGCAACGAAAGAACGTGTATCTGAAGCATTCAAAATTATCCTTTCAGATGACAACGTTAAAGCTGTTTTAGTTAACATCTTCGGCGGTATCGTTCGTTGTGACATGATTGCTGAAGGCATCATTGGCGCAGTTAAAGAAGTAGGTGTAACAGTACCAGTAGTTGTACGTTTAGAAGGTACTAATGCTGAACTAGGTCGTGAAGTACTTGCTAAGTCTGATCTAAACATCATCGCTGCTGAATCATTAACAGACGCGGCTGAAAAAGTTGTTGCTGCTGCGGAGGGCAAATAATGTCTGTATTAATCAATAAAGATACAAAAGTTATCTGTCAAGGTTTCACTGGTGGTCAAGGTACTTTCCACTCAGAGCAAGCGCTTGAGTACGGTACACAAATGGTTGGTGGTGTAAGCCCAGGTAAAGGCGGTCAAACGCACCTTGGTCTTCCAGTATTTAACACAGTACGTGACGCTGTAGAAGCAACTGGCGCAACTGCATCAGTTATCTACGTACCAGCACCTTTTTGTAAAGATGCAATCTTAGAAGCAATCGATGCGGGCATCGAGCTAATTGTTTGTATCACTGAAGGTATTCCTACACTTGATATGGTTGACGTTAAAGTTAAACTAGATCAAACAGGTACACGTATGATCGGTCCTAACTGTCCAGGTGTTATCACTCCTGGTGAGACTAAGATTGGTATCATGCCTGGTCACATCCACAAGCCTGGTAAAGTAGGTATTGTTTCTCGTTCTGGTACTTTAACGTACGAAGCGGTTAAGCAAACTACAGATGCTGGTTTTGGTCAGTCTACGTGTGTTGGTATTGGTGGCGACCCAATCCCAGGTACTAACTTTATCGACGTTTTAGAAATGTTCGAAAAAGACGACCAAACTGAAGCAATCGTAATGATTGGTGAAATTGGTGGTACTGCTGAAGAAGAAGCTGCAGAGTACATCAAAGCTAACGTAACTAAACCTGTTGTTTCTTACATTGCTGGTGTTACTGCACCAGAAGGTAAGCGTATGGGTCACGCTGGCGCAATCATCGCAGGCGGTAAAGGTACTGCTGATGAGAAATTTGCTGCATTAGAAGCTGCGGGCGTAAAAACTGTACGTTCACTGGCTGATATCGGTAAAGCACTTAAAGAAAAAACAGGCTGGTAATCAGCGTTTATTCTTTAAAAAAGGCTCGCAATTGCGAGCCTTTTTGTTATCTATGACTAGAGCGTATTACCCTTAATCTTAAAACGGGTAACTAATATGTTGAAAAAATCGCAGAGATAAATCTTGGCGCTGCTTATTAATAGCTAATTCATCACAGAATGCATGAACGGTTTTCTCTACTTGGTTCATAAAGCGACCATAGCCAATCTCATGTTTGTTATGTGCGGCGGCAACAATCACAAAATGTAGCGTCTCTACGAGTTTATTTTCATCAAAAAATACTTTTATTTGCGGCGCTGAATCTTCTATATCAAAACTAATTTTTTGTAACTCACCATTTCCCTCATTTCTATCTACTTCACTATTACGAATTATTGGCATTGCCCCATTGGCAACCATCGCTGCATGGGTGAGTTTATTATCTTCACAAAGTTGAGTAAATAACTGCAAAAAGTGGTTATAAAACGGTTTATAAGTATGGCTATTAATTTGTGTTTGAAATTGCGTTTTAATATTACGTGACACGGGAATAGAGAAGGTGACGTAAGTCATTTCAGCATGGCTACTAGGTATTGCGCATTGTCTGGATTGATAACGAGGGTATAAACTTCTTAGTTTATATCCATAGCTTTCTTTATTACCTTTTTCTTTAGCGAATAAATCATAGGTTAAATGTTGATGATCGCGCAGTTTAAAGCTTGGCTGGTCTAAAAATAACTGATCTTGTAAATGACTCAATACTTTTTGTACATTTGTATGAAACTGCGCTGAGTGGGCACGTATATCTTCACCAGTAGCTAAAAACAATAGGCGTATTTTTTTACTTTGCTGATTTTCTGTGTGATGAAGTTTATGCGCTTCATGGTAACGAGGGTTATAAAAAAACAACATTTGCTTATCGGTTTCAAGTTGGTAAGACTCATCATGAAATCTCACCACTGGGAGTTTATCATTTGCGAGTAAATGGACATTATGCAGTTCATATTCATCACATGATGCAAATAACTGACGCGCAATTCGTTCATAGCAAGCATTAATATTACTGAAGTTTTTATAAAAATCTTCATTAGGTGTAATTTCGGCTAATAAGTAATGATTTGCACGTGCATTACTTGGAATATATATGCGGTGTTGATTTAATGAGGCCATCTTCGTTCCTTTAAGTTGGGGTTATTCGTTTACTATAAATCGCTTTAATGACTTTAATATTGCGCTAAAACAAATTTTGCTCATAAACTATCCCTTATCTAACAAACTTTGGTAATAACTGCATAAACCCGCATCTATTACTGTATGTTAAGGTTGGTTTTTGTAATAATGCAGTAGTTTTGTTATCACGCAATATACAGAGGTTTATAATCCTATGGCGGAAATCGAGAATCGCCCAAATAACTTTATTAGAACCCGAATTGATGAAGATTTAGCAAGTGGAAAACATGCCACAACGCATACCCGTTTTCCACCTGAACCTAATGGCTTTTTACATATTGGCCATGCAAAATCAATTTGCCTAAATTTTGGTATCGCCAAAGACTATAACGGTTTATGTAACCTTCGTTTTGACGATACAAACCCAGAAAAAGAAGATATTAACTACGTTAATTCTATTAAAGAAGACGTACAGTGGTTAGGGTTTAATTGGGATGGTGAGATTAAGTATTCGTCAAACTATTTTGATCTACTTTATGGTTATGCGGTAGAGCTTATTAATAAAGGCTTAGCGTATGTTTGTTTCTTAACTGCAGATCAAGCTCGCGAATACCGTGGTACATTAAAAGAGCCTGGTAAAAACAGCCCATACCGCGAAACATCACCTGAAGAAAACCTCGCATTATTTGAAAAAATGCGTAACGGTGAATTTAAAGAAGGTGAATGTGTCCTTCGCGCTAAAATAGATATGGCCAGCTCATTTATGGTGCTGCGCGATCCAATTATATACCGTATACGTTTTGCTAATCATCATCAAACAGCGGATAAGTGGTGCATTTACCCAATGTACGACTTCACGCATTGTATTTCTGATGCACTTGAAGGCATTACTCATTCATTATGTACGCTAGAGTTCCAAGATAACCGTCGTTTATATGACTGGGTATTGGATAACATCAGCCTTGAATGTCACCCGCAACAAATTGAGTTTTCACGTTTAAACCTTGAATACACAATTATGTCAAAGCGTAAGCTTAATGACTTAGTGGTTAATAAGCACGTAGAAGGGTGGGATGATCCGCGTATGCCAACCATTGCGGGTCTGCGTCGTCGTGGTTATACACCGGCATCTGTGCGTGAATTCTGTCAGCGTATCGGTATTACTAAGCAAGAAAATATGGTTGAAATGGGTATGCTTGAAGCGTGTATCCGTGATGACTTAAACGAAAATGCACCGCGTGCAATGGCCGTGCTTGATCCGGTTAAAATTGTGATTGAGAATTATGAAGCCGATAAAGTAGAAACGCTTTCTGTGGCTAATCACCCAAATAAAGAAGAAATGGGTCGCCGTGAAGTGCCTTTCACGCGTGAAATTTTTATTGAACGTGAAGATTTCCGTGAAGAAGCGAACAATAAGTTTAAACGTTTAGTGCTTGATAAAGAAGTACGCTTGCGTGGCGCTTATGTAATTAAAGCAGAGCGTGTTGAAAAAGACGACAATGGTGAAATTACAACTATTTACTGTACTTACGATCCTGAAACATTGGGTAAAAATCCAAGCGATGGTCGTAAAGTAAAAGGGGTTATTCATTGGGTATCTGCGCCTGAGTCAGTGACAGCTGAAGTACGTTTATATGACCGTTTATTCAGTGTGCCTAACCCTGCAGCCGCAGAGGACTTTGAAAGCACGTTAAACCCAGACTCATTAGTGGTTATTTCTAATGCTAAACTTGAACCTTCATTGGCTAATTCTGTACCTGCACAAGGTTTTCAGTTTGAGCGTACCGGTTATTTCTCACGTGATACTAAATCAGAAAACCTGGTATTTAACCAAACGGTAGGCTTACGTGATTCGTGGGCTAAAATAGAGCACAAATAATATTGCTCTATTTTTTAGTTATAAAAAAACCTGCTAAATCGCAGGTTTTTTTTTATTAAACTAAATAGGCTTTTAACTATTGCTTTGCGCAAACGCTTTACACGCGTCTTTATCTTCACATTCGCCATATAGGTAAAGAGAGTGATTGGTCAGCTTAATACCGTTTTCTTCAGCTATTTCGAGTTGACGACGTTCAATTAAATCATCTTCAAACTCAACAACCTTGCCACATTTTAAACACACTAAGTGGTCATGGTGAGTGCTGCCAGAAAGTTCAAATACTGACTTACCGCCTTCAAAGTGGTGACGGCTTACAATTCCTGCATCATCAAATTGATTTAAAACACGGTAAACAGTCGCAAGACCAATTTCTTCGCCTAGATCTAATAAAACCTTGTAAACATCTTCAGCGCTTATGTGTTGGTTATCTGGAGATTGAAGAATCTCTAAAATTTTAATACGCGGTAAAGTTACCTTTAGCCCGGCTTTTTTAAGTTCCAAGTTATGATCAGTCATTAAATCTGTCTCAATTTTATTTAGTTATACTAGACATCTTGCAAGATGTACTCGTCACAATAACAGTTAGGATAACGTGCCTTAGCAGGAAGTGCAAAGAACAATTGATCTATATCAATATTAACGCGGAAAATGCTAACTGTTTGATAATATTTTAAACAGTTAGCATTTAAAAGGGGGGGATTAATCTGCTAACTCACTTAAGCACATTTCATCATATACCTGAGCACACCACTGCTTAACACGCTGCTCAGTCAATTCTGGCTGACGGTCTTCATCAATACCTAAACCAACAAAATGTTTGTCATCAGCCATGCCTTTTGATGCTTCAAAATCATAACTGTCTGTTGGCCAATGGCCAACAACAATAGCGCCACGTTCTGTTACGATATCGTTGATCATGCCCATAGCATCTAAGAAGTATTCTGCATAGTCTTCTTGGTCGCCACAGCCAAAAATAGCCACTAGTTTACCTTCAAAGCTTACTTCTTCAAGCTCAGGAAAGAAATCATCCCAATCACATTGCGCTTCACCATAATACCAAGTTGGAATACCGAATAAGATCAGATCAAACTCAGCAATCTCTTCTTTAGAGCTTTTTGCAATGTCATGCACAGCAACGAGCTTTTTACCCAATTCTTTTTGGATCATTTTTGCTACGTGTTCTGTGTTACCTGTGTCACTTCCGAAAAAAATGCCTACACTTGCCATGGATTTAAACCTTTTATCTATCAATAGCCAATCTTTCTTGTAAAATTGTTTCGATCAACGCACTGCGGCTAATATTTTGTGCATCTGCCATATCACTCAGTGCCTGATACAGCTGTGACGAAACTTTAAATTCAACACGCTTTAAACCACGTGCCTTATCTCTTTTTATTTGATTACGTTTATTAACCTTTAACTGCATATCCCGAGGAAGGGGATTAGTTTTAGGTCTACCTGGACGTTTCTCGTATTCAAATAAATCAAGCGTTGTTCTATCTGTTTCTGACTTGGCCATGCTTAACCTACACCCGCACCTTGCCAAAATACCTGAATAAGTCCTTTGGCAATAAAGCCAGAGCAACCTAAAAAGAGTACCAGCCACACAATATAACGACCAAATTTAGGCACATTGCCGCTTTTCAGTACGTCTTTAATTGCCAAGCCGATAAAAATAAAAATACCTGCTAAGCCAAAATACAACCCTAAGGTATCAAATTCGTTAATAAACTGACTGACCATCGACGTATAACCTTTAAATTAAACGGCGCGTACTATAGCACATAAATCTTTAATTATTTAGTGTGATAAATCAAAAACACGCCATAAAAATAACATTAAACTGCAGTTAAAAAATCATTGATTGCTTTGTTTACAGCCTGTGGTTTTTGGGCATGTAACCAATGACCCGCACCATGAATGATTTTTGCACTGACGTTTTTAAACAGCCCATTAATCGCTTCGCGATGCTCGGTTAAAATGTAGTCAGAGTCATTACCTTTAATAAACAGAGTTTCGCACAAACAAGAATTATTTGCATTAATGTTTGCTGTAATAGTTGAATATTTATCATCGAGCACAGGTAAATTAAAGCGCCAAACAAAGTGCCCATCATCATTTTTATATAAGCTTTTTAATAAAAACTGACGTACACCTATCTCCTCTATATACGGTTGCATTACTAAATCAGCTTGCTTTCTATCACTAATATCTGCATTTTTAACTGCATTTAAAGCCTCAAGTATTTGAGTATGGCGCGCAGGGTAGCTCACAGGCGCAATATCAAGAACCACTAGTTTATCGACTAAATCAGTATGGCTCAGTGCTATTTGCATCGCCACTTTGCCGCCCATAGAGTGCCCAACCAGATGCGCTTTTTGTATGTTTAATGCCGTCATTAATTCAACAACATCATTAGCCATTGCAGTATAATCCATTTCATCGCTGTGGGGCGAAAGGCCATGATTACGTAAATCAACGTTGGTTACACAAAAATGCTCGCTTAATGGCTTTGCAATTACATTAAGGTTTTCTAAAGAGCCAAACAGTCCATGGATCAAAATAACATTTGGACCTTGACCAATTTGTTTGTAATTTAATTGCATAGACGCCTCCTTCAATTTTGCGCATAGTTTGCCGAGCATTACCCTAAAAAGCAAAAAATACAGATATTATTTGTATGTTGGACTCAAAAATACCTAGCTTCCTGATTATTTAGTAATTATTAATTACAACTATGTTTAGGGTCGCGTGGGTTGTAACTCGCATTTCTAACTGGATTGGGTATATACCCAAACCATCACAAGATACAGAATTCAGCGTTTCACCGGGGCTTAATATCAAGGCGTTAGTTTGCAACAATGGTGATCCCTTTTAAAAATTAACAACGATGAGAGTAAGTTCCTGTGAAACGCCCAGAGGGTTGGTTTAAAAGCGATTTATACTGCGTTATTGGTTTTAGCAATAGAACGACTATTGTTTGCAATCAATGCCTTGCCTAAATCGCTTTTAATTCCAACTGAAACTCGCATCTTGAGGTGATTTGGGTATAATCATATCGAAAGAAAAATGTGACCCGTAATGACAGGAAGAACATGAAACAAATCGACATAGACGACGAGTTATATCAGTACATTGCAAGCAATACACAGAGTATTGGTGAGAGTGCATCCACTATTTTACGTCGTTTATTAAATCTCAACGGCGAAAAAATTAACACCACTAAACTAGACACTGATCATAAAAATGAAACCGTTAGTGTGTCTAATTCATCACTTGAACAACCTATAGCAGACGTTGAACAGCCAACCCAAGTGGTAAAACCGCCGGTAAATAAAAAAAATGCAAACGTATTTAATATTTTAAATAAAGAAGAATTGGCGATGCAAAAAGGCGTTGTAGGTCGTTTTTTATTTATTTTAAGTGCATTTTATCGAACGCATAAAACAGACTTCTCTGCGGTGCTAGATATTAAAGGTCGAGATCGTGTTTACTTCGCGACCAGTAAAGAAGACTTAGTGAATAGCGGTAGTAGTATGAACCCAAAAAATATCACTGACAGTGAATATTGGGTGATGACCAATTCTAATACCACGCGTAAAAAAATGATGCTGCATGAAGTTGCACTTAGTTTAGGCTATAGCAACGAGCAAGCTGAAAAAATTCGTGATTATCTTTAAGGAAAGACCATGGCAATTCATTCCGGCGCAGGTAAAACTGCACCACAATCGGCTTTAGTGAATGTACCAAAGTTAGTGTCTGCGTATTATTTAAATGAGCCTGACTTAGAGCAAAACCCCGAGCATTGTGTTGCATTTGGCACCTCAGGGCACCGAGGCTGTGCCTACGATGTAAAATTTAACGAATCGCACATATTATCAATCACCCAAGCTATTTGTGATTACAGAAAACAGAACGATATATTTGGTCCGTTATTTTTAGGTAAAGATACCCACGCACTGAGCGAGGCGGCCTTTAACTCAGCAATTGAAGTGTTGGTTGCTAATGAAGTCCAAGTGATCACCCAAGAAAATGGTGACTTTACTCCAACGCCAGTTATTAGCCATGCTATTGTTAGTTATAATAAAAATCATCCTAATGAGCTTGCCGATGGCATTGTAGTGACTCCATCTCATAATCCACCAGAAGATGGCGGTTTTAAATATAACCCGCCCAATGGCGGTCCTGCAGATACAGACGTTACAAAATGGATTGAAGACAGAGCCAATCAATTATTATTAGAAGACTTAGTTGAAGTAGAACTGTTTCCTTTTGCTAAAGCTTCACGTTCTGGTTTTATTCGCTACGAAGATTTAATGATGCCTTATATTGATGATTTAAAAAACATTATTAATTTAAAAGCGATTAGCGATGCAGGCATCAAGATTGGTATTGATCCATTAGGTGGCTCAGGCATTAACTTTTGGCCAGTGATTGCGCAAAAATATAATTTAGATTTAACGGTCGTTAATGACAGTGTTGATCCGCGTTTTGCATTTATGCCGCTTGATAAAGATGGCAAAATTCGTATGGATTGCTCATCACCTTATTCAATGGCTAATTTAATTGCCCTTAAAGATGATTTTGATTTATCGATTGGTAATGACCCTGATTATGACCGTCACGGCATAGTAACACCAGATGGGTTAATGAATCCTAATCACTTTTTAGCCGTAGCGATTGACTATTTACTAACGCATCGCGATTGGGATGCCAGTGTTGAAATCGGTAAAACGCTGGTTTCTAGCTCAATGATTGACAAAGTGACTGAGCGCAACAAGCGTAAAGTAAAAGAAGTACCCGTTGGCTTTAAATGGTTTGTTGAGGGTTTAAACAAAGGCAAATTGGCCTTTGGTGGTGAAGAAAGTGCTGGAGCGGCTTTCTTACGTTTTGATGGCACGGTTTGGTGTACAGATAAAGATGGCTTTATCATGGGCTTACTCGCCGCTGAAATTCTTGCAGTTACGGGTAAAACCCCGTCTGCGCTGTATAAAGAACTAGAGCAAGAGTTTGGTGCGCCACTTTATAAACGCCTAGATGCGCCAGCAACGCCTGAGCAAAAGTCGCGATTAAAAGCACTCAGTGCTGATGACGTAAAAGCAGATACCTTAGCGGGTGAGCCTATTTTACAAAAGCTAACTCATGCGCCAGGTAATAATGCAGCTATTGGTGGGCTAAAAGTGGTAACTGAAAGCGGCTGGTTTGCGGCGCGTCCGTCAGGTACGGAAGATATTTATAAAATTTACTTAGAATCATTTAAAGGCGAAGAGCACTTAGCCTTATTAGAAAAAGAAGCTAAAAAACTGGTTGATTCAGTGATTAGCTAATATGCAATTACAACTAAAAACGGCTGATTTTATCAGCCGTTTTTGTATCTATAATTTACAAAAAAAAAGGGCTTTTATCGTTATGTCAGCCACTGCAGAATATATTAATCAATTAAAACAAGATGGTGATTTTTTAACGCTTTCGCGAAACCATGAATGGCATTTAGAGGCAGGTCAATTTACGCTTAACAACCAGACTAAAGTAACCGTGCATGACACCGGTGTGATTGAGTTTGAGCCTGATTGTGTTACCTCAAAAAATGTGGTGCTATCCAGTGCCATTCATGGCAATGAAACAGCCCCCATTGAAATTTGCGATGAACTCATTAAACACATTATTAGTGGGCAACTTGAATTACAACAACGTGTTTTATTTATTTTTGGTAATCCTCAGTCAATTAATATTGGTAAACGATTTGTAGAAGAGAACTTAAACCGCTTGTTTAACGGCCACCACACTGTTGATGGTATAGCGATGAACGACGAACGCGTTCGCGCTGATAAACTTGAGCAATATGTTAGCGATTTTTACACCCGTTCAGAGCAGGGTACGTATCGCTGTCATTATGATTTACATACCGCTATTCGCGGTTCTAAAAACGAAAAATTTGCTGTTTACCCATTCTTACATGGCAAGCCTTGGAAAAAGTCGCAACTGCAATTCTTATTAAGCTGTGGTGTAAATACAGTATTGATGATGAAGTCGCCTGCTACCACGTTTAGCTACTATTCGTCGTTTGTGCATGGGGCTGACTCATTTACTGTAGAGCTTGGGCAAGTGAAACCCTTTGGTGAAAACGACATGTCACGCTTTGCAAAAACAAAACAAACTTTAACTGCATTAATTAGCCAAAAAGAAGTAAAATACCCAGAATTTAATGCAAGCGACTTTGAGTTGTTTTCTGTTCATCGTACTATTAACCGCACAGAGCAAAACTTTAGTTTTCCGTTTTCTGACGATGCCGAGAATTTTACAGGGTTTGCAAAGGGTGAGCTTTTAGCCACCGATGGCGACAATGCCATATATGCCGACGTAGAAGGGGAAGCAATTATTTTTCCTAACGCACAGGTTGCCATTGGGCAACGTGCATTACTTACAGTAGTCCCTATGCAAGTGGATAGCCGCTTTAGCTAAATCAACACGTCAGACCACTTGTTATTAAAGTTTAACCAACTGATTAATAAGTGGTTAATTATATGTATAGTTAACTTGCCAGTTTTTTGCTCATTATTTACTTTTCTTTGGTCACAGTTTTGTTGAATAACACTTTACGTTAACGTAAAGTGTTGGCAGCTTTAATTAAATACAGTGCAGATGTTGCAAAGTTTATTCAGCAACTATCACCCATAATAATAATCCAAAGGGGCGCTGTGATACCGACAACAAAAGAAGGTAGGTTATGAGTAATCCCAATAACGTATCGCTGAATATTAATCATGAGCTTGAGTTTATTGACGGCCACGCACTTAATATTCCAACCCTGAGTATTTTAACTGAGGACGGCGACATTCATCCTAGTGCTCCTGCACCTGATATTTCTAAACACACCGCTATTAAATTATACGAAACCATGCGTTTTATTCGTTTATTGGATGAACGTATGCAGGGTGCTCAACGCCAAGGGCGTGTTAGCTTTTACATGCAGTGTTTAGGGGAAGAAGCGGCGGTAACAGCCTCTGCTGCAGCCCTTGAACAAGATGACATGATCATGGCGCAATACCGTGAACAAGCAGCCTTACACTATCGTGGTTTTACCCTTGATCAATTTATGAACCAAATGTTTTCTAATGAATTAGATTTAGGTAAAGGCCGTCAAATGCCGATCCATTATGGTTCTAAAGCACTTAACTACATGACCATTTCATCACCTTTGGGAACACAAATTCCACAGGCTACGGGTTACGCATATGGTCAAAAAATAAAACACATTGATGCTAAAACAGGTGAACTAGCAAGTACTATTGATAACGTTACTATTTGTTATTTTGGTGAAGGGGCTGCTTCAGAAGGTGATTTTCATGCAGGCTTAAATATGGCTGCAGTACATAAAGCACCGGTTATCTTTTTTGCACGTAACAATGGTTATGCTATTTCAACCCCAGCCGATGAGCAATTTAAAGGCGATGGGATTGCATCGCGTGGTGTGGGTTATGGTATTAAAACCATTCGTGTTGATGGCAGTGATGCGCTCGCCGTTTACGCGGCAACTAAAAAAGCTCGCGAAATTGCTGCAACACAAGGTGAACCGGTATTAATTGAATCGATAGCGTATCGTTTAGGTGCGCATTCAACATCAGATGATCCAAGCGGTTACCGTTCAAAAGATGAAGAAGCAAACTATAAAACATGCCCAATTGAGCGCTTTAGAAAATGGTTAGTAAAACAAAATTGGTTAGATGACGCAGAAGATATCAAAGCGAAAGAAACAATTCGTGATGATATTTTAGCGGCACTAAAACGCGCTGAAGTAATTGATAAGCCGGCGTTAGAAGAGCTAATTTCAGATGTTTACGATACGCCAATTCCATCTTTACAACGTCAATATGATGAACTTAAAACGCATATAAAAGCACATCCAGACGCCTATCCAACAACAGCAGGGAGAATTAAGTAATGGCTAAAATGAACATGCTACATGCAATTAATTCTGCTTTAGATATCACCATGAATGAACATCCTCAAGCGTGTATTTTTGGTGAAGACGTGGGTTATTTTGGCGGTGTTTTTAGAGCAACATCAGGGTTACAAGAAAAGTACGGTAAGCATCGCGTATTCAATACCCCGCTCACAGAGCAAGGTATTTTAGGCTTTGCAAATGGTTTGGCAGCCTTTGGTGCCCCCGCGCTTGCTGAGATTCAATTTGCTGATTACATCTTTCCTGCGTTTGATCAAATTGTGAATGAATCGGCTAAGTTTCGCTACCGTAGCGGTAATGAATTCAACGTAGGTAATCTAACAATACGCACACCTTACGGCGGCGGGATTGCTGGTGGTTTGTATCACTCGCAATCGCCAGAAGCATATTTTGCTCATACGCCAGGGTTAAAAATTGTCGTGCCGCGTAACCCGTACCAAGCTAAAGGCTTACTGCGTGCGTGTATCAAAGACGATAACCCAGTGCTATTTTTTGAGCCCAAACGTTTATACCGCGCCTCAACCGGTGAAGTGCCAGAAGAAGATTACAGCATTGAACTTGGTAAAGCTGAAGTGGTTCAAGAGGGTACTGACGTTACTTTATTAGCGTGGGGTGCACAAATGGAAATTATAGAAGCAGCGGCAAAGCAAGCCAGTGAACAGGGCATTAGCTGTGAAGTGATTGACCTTCGCAGTATTTTACCATGGGATGTTGAAACGATTGCTAAATCAGTGACTAAAACAGGCCGTCTTATTGTTAGTCATGAAGCACCTATTACTAACGGTTTTGGCGCAGAAATAGCCGCAACCATCTCTCAAGAGTGTTTTCTGCATTTAGAGTCGCCTATTTTACGTGTTTGTGGTCTAGATACGCCATACCCGCTGGCGCTCGAAAAAGAATATGTTCCAGATGCATTAAAAGTAATGGCCGCAATTAAACAATCAGTGAACTTTTAGGGGTTTCCATGGCTAAAGATTTTATATTACCCGACATTGGTGAAGGCATAGTTGAATGCGAAGTAGTCGAATGGCTGGTACAAGAGGGCGACACTGTAAAAGAAGATCAGCCTATTTGTGATGTGATGACAGATAAAGCCTTAGTGCAAATTCCAGCGGTACACGATGGGGTGATCACTAAGCTGCATTGTAAAAAAGGCGATATTGCTAAAGTACATGCGCCGTTATTTGCAATGGATGTTGCCGGTGAAGCGCCTAGTGAAGAGACTCAAACAGCTTCTTCACCAACAAGTACTCGTGAACACTTAGAAGACTTTATTTTACCCGACATTGGTGAGGGTATTGTTGAGTGTGAAATTGTTGAATGGTTAGTGGTAGAGGGCGATGAAATAGAAGAAGATCAAGCCGTTTGTGATGTAATGACCGATAAAGCGCTAGTACAAATACCGGCTAAATACACCGGTACAGTGCAAAAGCTGTATTATCAAAAAGGTGAAATTGCAAAGGTGCATAGCCCATTATTTCAAATGACGGTTGCAGGGCAAGTCGCAAAAGAAGACGTTGATGTTAACCAAGCAGTTGTAAAAGCACAAAGTAACGCAACGTCAGACGCACCTGCTAAGCAAACGCAAAATGCAATAGTTAACAAAAAAGCGGTTGCATCACCGGCGGTTAGGCGTAAAGCGCGTGAGCTTGACGTTGATTTAACCTGCGTACCAGGTAGTGGTAAAAATGGCCGTATTTATAAACAAGATATTGAAGCGTTTATAAAAAATGAAGTGCCATCTGGCATGGATACCTCTGAGCTTAACAAGCCACAAACGACTCAGAGTAACGCAACTAGTTCGGGTGGAACGCGAACAGAAGCGATTAAAGGCATTAAAGCGGCCATGGCAAAACAAATGGTGGCGTCGGTTTCTACTATTCCACATTTTACCTACAGTGATGAAATTGACTTAACTGATTTAATTGCACTTCGAACTGATCTTAAAGAGCAATATAAAGCACTGGGCGTTAAGTTAACTATGATGCCGTTCTTTATTAAGGCGTTATCGTTGGCAATGACTGAATTCCCGGTACTCAACTCAAAAGTAAACGATGATTGCAGTGAAATTACCTACTACGATGATCACAATATCGGGGTTGCAGTGGACTCTAAAGTGGGCTTATTAGTACCAAATATTAAAGCCTGCCAAACTAAAAGTATTGTAGAGGTAGCTAATAATTTAACGCAATTAACTGACTCAGCTCGAGAAGGCCGCGTAGCGCCAGATGATTTAAAAGGCGGTACTATTAGTATTTCTAATATTGGTGCGATTGGTGGCACTATAGCTACGCCAATTATTAATAAGCCAGAAGTGGCGATTGTTGCCTTAGGTAAATTACAACACCTTCCGCGCTTTGACGAGCAAGGGCAAGTGGTATCGCGTGCAATTATGCAAGTAAGTTGGTCAGGGGATCACCGTGTAATTGATGGCGGCACTATCGCGCGCTTTAATAATTTATGGAAAGAATACCTAGAACAGCCAGCTAAAATGATGATGGCAATGCGCTAACTCTTTATATTCATTTATAAATTAAAAAACCAGCAACTAGCTGGTTTTTTTATAACTTAATAAATAAAAGCTAGACTGATTTAGCGCAGAAAATACAGGCCATAACCAACTAATAACGCGGGAATAGCGGTATATAGCGTGGCAATAATAGCCGCTTTGGGTGTCATGGCAATGGCTGGGAAAAGCGCATCGCCATCGTTGGAAATGGCATTGGCCGCTAATGCGCTAAACGGAATAACCCCTTGAATATATAAAGTGGTAACAATTATTTGCGGGCCACAGCCAGGTAAAAAACCAATTAAAACCGCTATGAGCGGGGCCATATAAGCATAATTTAAAAACCATGTTTTTAAGTCAAGGCCAAACACGGTAACCAGTAGTTCAAATAATATAAAGGAGGCAACCACCCACGCGGTTACAAAATGAGTATCTTGCAGTACTTTTGTGAGTTTTGAAGGTGGACTGCATATATCATCTTCTGAGGTTACTTCTTTATAGCTTTCACCTTTTGAAGATAACGCCCACATAAATACGACAAACAACGCCATTAATGCGCCAAAATGAGTAACAGTGAATGTGGTGTACTGCCCAAATTGGCTCAAATCAATATTAAAAGCGAGTAAAAAGGCAATGAGTAACCCCGGAATAATAGCGATGTACCAAATAGGCTTACTGAGCGTAATTATTTTCGTCGGTAAAAGGGTAACCTGTGGTGTGTGCTTTTGATCAGTTGGGCATAAGTAGCCTGTTTTATGAAGTGTGTTGACGATTAAACCCGTTACTGAGCCAACCACAAACCCTATTGCCATGATGGTTAAACCCTCGGTAGGGCGAGTCGCTAACAATAAAAACGCGGCATCACCCATAGTGGCCGTTAATACAGCAACAATTGCGCCAAAGCTAGCTTGGCCTTTTGTAAATTGAGTCACCACAATAATCGCGCCACCACAGCCTGGTAACATGCCTAAAAAAGCAGCAAAGCTGACCTCTAATACCGGTGACTTAGCATTTAGGTAACGAAGCTCTAGTTGGGGTAAATGATCAATCGCGTAGTAGTAAATAAATAAGGTTGCAGCAACAAACACACTGACTTGAAAAAAAGCATCACTCAGTGCAGTAATTGTTATGGCGCGTAAATCGGGCAGGGCTAAACAGACTAAAATTAACAGAGGTAAAATTAGGCGTTTATTTTGATGAAAAACACGTTTTGCAGCTGGCGAAATAACTCCTAAATGGGATGTTAAAAACATACAGTACGACCTAATTAAAGAATGAGATCGCACTGTACTATTTTATTAAATGATAATCAATATCATTTACGTGTTGTCGCAGTAGTTACTTTTTACGTTGAAACTCTGAGTTTTCATTCCACGTAGGCCACTGAGTTTGTTGTGAAATATCAAAACCTACTTTATAAAATAATTGTAAATCTTGAACCGCACCTGATAAATCCCACTCATCACGGTATCTATCACAAGGTTGATGGTAACAACCACGCAGTACTAAGCTCATACGCTTACGGTAGTTTGCGGTTTCATCGTCAAACGCTTGTGTACCGCCACCGGCATACATGGCAGGAACACCCATATTAGCAAAGGCAAAGTGATCTGAGCGGTAGTAACCACCTGAAGATGGTTTAGGGTCGCCCGATACTGTTCTGCCTTGCTCTTTGGCCGCAGTTGCTAATAGCTCATCCATTTGTGATTTACCAATACCCACCACACTAATATCTTTTACTTTACCTAATAGGTTTAAGCTGTCCATATTAATATTTGCAACGGTTTTATTAGCTGGAATAACTGGATTCGCAGCATAATATTTCGAGCCTAATAAACCTTGCTCTTCAGCGGTTACCGCTAAAAAGGTCATTGAACGGTCAGGGCGTTTACCAAGTTTGGTAAAGGCTTCGGCAACTTCTATCATACCGGCTGTACCTGTTGCGTTATCGTGTGCGCCGTTATAAATTTGATCGCCTTTACGGTTTTTATCCGTTCCTAAATGATCCCAATGCGCAGAGTAAATAATATGCTCATCGGGTGTTTTACTACCAGGAAGAGTGGCAATAAAGTTATAAGATACCGATTTTTTGATGGTGTTTTTTACATTTACAGTGGCTGTTAAATCGCCCATATCAACATGGTAAGCACCTTTGGCAGCGTTTGCTTTGGCGGTTTCAAAATCAAGGCCTGCTTTAGAAAAAAGCTCTTTTGCTACATCAACAGTAACCCAACCTTCAACAGCAACACGGTCCATATTATTGTTTTCTTTTACGAAACCAAATTGCTCGCCACTCCATGAGTTCTCAACCACAGACCAAGGGTAAGACGCTGGAGCAGTTTCATGAATAATAATAGCGCCTGCAGCGCCTTGACGGCTTGCTTCTTCGTATTTGTAAGTCCAACGCCCGTAATAGGTCATTGCATCGCCGGTGAATAAAGCAGGATCTTTAGTTGCAAAACCCGGATCGTTTACCAGCATAACAACGGTTTTACCTTTAACATCTAGGCCTTCGTAATCATTCCAGTTATATTCAGGTGCGTTAACACCGTAGCCCACAAATACAAGCTCCGAGTTTTCAATTCCTTCTTGCGCACTAATACGGCTACTACCCATAACCATGTCTTTTTTGTATTGGTAGTCTTTACCGCCAATATTAAGCACCATATCAGAGTCTGCTTCTAACGATACAAGCGGCACTTCTTGGAAAAAGCTGTCGCCATTACCCGGCTCAAAGCCTAAAGCAGTAAATTCTTTTGTTAAGTAATCAAGCGTAAGCTTTTCACCTTCAGATGAAGGAGCACGTCCACCAAATTCATCAGAAGCTAACACTTTTACATGCTTAGCAATTTCATCCGCTTGAATGCTGTTGTAGCCTTTAGCGACATCATCAGATGTAATACTTGTTGTTGCACAGCCGGCTAAAATTGCCGTTGTTATTAGGGTCAAAGAAAAATAACGTTTCATATTGGCTCTTTTTTTGTTCTAAGTGGCGTTAGTATATGAACTTCTGTTAATTAGAACCAGTTTTTGCGGTAAACTGTTGCTGATAAAAATGTACAGTAAAGGTAACAATGAAGCGTTTTACTCCCCCAGAACAATTTCAAGTAACGAGTATAAATGGAGGTGCATTTGAGCACCTTCGTCAGCTGTTTAAAATAGATCAGCAAACAGACTGGCCTGAGCCTGCGTACTTTACCCCGTATTTAAACGCCATCAATGCTAATAATCTGCCCATTCGTTTTGTCGATGATGCCAAGGTTGATTTTGCTGAGCGCTATTATGAACAAGTCATTTTTGAAACAGGGGACGTGCCCACCCGACAACAAAACTGGCATGATCTGTTTGGTGGTTTTATTTGGTGCTTATTTCCAAAAACAAAAGCCCTTATTAATCAGCGTCATGTTGATGAAATAGCGTTGCATGGGTTAAAACAACGAAGTAAACACCGTAACGCACTGACCTTGTTTGACGAATGCGGTGTGGTTTTAGCTATTAGCGAATCACAGTGGAAAGAGTGGTTAAGAGATCATCAATGGAAAACAGCCTTCATCGAACATAGAGAGCAGTGGGGTAAAACCATTGCACCTTTCATGTTTGGCCATGCCAATTATGAAATGTTAACCAAACCTTATATTGGACTGACTGGCAAAGCCTTATTTGTAAATGTACCGGATGAAATATTTTGTAAAGATTTAGTAACTCAATACCAGTACCTAGATCAGCGCCTTTATGAGATGATTAAAACTGATGATTGTTTAGCCGATAACAAACAGCTTTCACCTTTACCTTTATTAGGTGTTCCTGGTTGGTGTGATGAGAATAACAATCCATCATTTTACGATAACACGGACTATTTTAGACCGAAACGAAGGACACGAAAATGATAGAAGTTACCGCGCTTAAAAAGAAGTTTAAGCTCACTAAAGATCATAAAAAAAATAAAATAGATGATATAGACCCCCGTGAAGATAAAGATTATTTTCACTCGGTTAAAAATGTCAGCTTTAGCTGTGCAAAAGGCGAAGTATTAGGGCTGTTAGGGCCTAATGGTGCAGGCAAAACCACAACATTAAGAATGATCTCTACCGCTTTAAAACCAGATGATGGCAGTATTACTATTGCAGGAAATGACATAATTAAAAAGCCACTCATTGGGCGTAAATCTATCGGTTTTTTATCCGGCTCTACTGGTTTATATGGTCGTTTAACGGTAAAAGAAAACATAGAGTACTTTGCAAAACTGCACGGCATGAGCAAGCCGGCTATTAAGGCACGCTGTGAAGAGTTATTTACCTTACTTGATATGCATAAATTTATTGATAAACGCGCTGAGAACCTATCAACCGGCATGAAGCAAAAAGCCAACATTGCGCGTGCTGTGGTACATCACCCAGACGTTGTTATTCTCGATGAGCCAACTACCGGCCTCGATATTATGACCACCCAAACGGTGATCAACTTTATTAAAGGCTTAAAAGCACAAGGTACTCCTGTTATTTTTTCTACGCATCATTTAGATGAAGTTGCGCTTTTATGTGACCGCGTTGCGGTAATTAATGAAGGCGTTAGTTGTTTTGATGGCACGCTTGCTGAATTTAAACAGGCAGGCAACAGTGAAGAATTAAACCAAGCGTTTATGAACATATTAACGGAGAAATATGATGTTTGAAGTATTTAAAAAGGAATTAACCGAGCTACTACGCGATAAAAAAACTTTATTGTTCGTGGTGGTATTTCCTATTGTGGTTTTCCCGTTGTTATTTGCTGTGGTTGCGTTTATATCCTCGCAAGCTGCGCTTGATGCTGAACAAAAAGTAAATACCTATGTGATTATCAATGGCGACTATGCACCAGAATTTACTGATAAAGTGTTTTATCACAAAAGCTTTGAGTTATATAAAGGTGATAAAACTTTCAACAGTGTTGAGGAGCTAAAAGCTGGTGTAAACGCCGGCGATATCGACATGGGAATATACCTGCCAAGTGATGCAGTGCAAACATTAAATGAGCAAAAGCAAAGCGAATGGCAAGTTGTATTCAATGATTCAAAATCAATTAACTTCTTATTTGAGCGTGTCAAAGAGCTTGCTAAAGAGTACAGTGATACTTTACAAGAAAGTAAATTATTGAGCTTTGGTATAGATAAAAGCGCACAAGAAGCTATTTTAAAGCCAGTTAATGTAGTTAAAGTAGACACTGCCGATAAGCGCGAAAACCTAGGTGAAAAAGTGGGTGGGTTTTTACCTTATCTACTTATTCCGTTAGTACTGGTAGGCGCAACGTATCCGGCTATTGATTTAGGGGCCGGTGAAAAAGAACGAGGTACCTTAGAAACTTTATTACTTACACCTATTACTCGTACCGAGCTAGTATTGGGTAAATTCATTACTCTACTCACTACGTCAATTGCATCAACCACGATAACCGTTATTAGTATGGGGTGTTGGATAGCCTTAGCGCTGGCTTTTGCTGATCTTGAATTTATCAAAGCCGCTTTTAGTACATTGGCTATCACAGACTTACTAATGATTTTTGTCTTATTATTGCCTATAGCTGCCACCTTTTCTGCATTAGCTCTGGCAATATCAATCTATGCACGCTCGTTTAAAGAAGCGCAAAATTACATGACGCCATTAAGTATGGTCGTGTTTTTCCCGATTATTATTTCAATAATGCCTAACATGGAACTGACTTCTAAAACGGCGTTTATTCCGGTAACTAACGTCGCCTTAGCGATTAAAGAAATTGTTAAAGGCACCGTTGATTACACGCTGGTGGGATTGATATTCCTAGCAACAGCACTCATCGCTGGGGCACTCCTGGCATTTTGTGTGAAATGGTTTAACCGTGAAGATGTGTTGTTTAGATAATTCATAAGTATAAAAAAGGTCGCAGAGCGACCTTTTTTATTAATTATTATTAGGTTTTAGTGCTGAAATGAGTACTTAAAAAATCGAGCTTGGCTTACAGGAATTAATAAAAAACCGCTGTATGAAAAAATCATACAGCGGTTTTTTTAATTAATTTTAAGCTTATGCATTAAATTGATTTTTGATTGTTTCAATCGCGCTATCAATATCTATCATTAGCTTTTCACCAGTGCGGCGGTTTTTAAGTTCTACCTTGTTTTCATCAAGGTTACGCTCACCAATTACAAGCGTGTAAGGTACACCGAGTAATTCCATGTCGTTAAACATAACACCAGGGCGCTCTTTACGGTCATCAAATAGCACATCTAAACCTGCATCTTTCAAACCTTGATATAGATTATTAGCAATATCAGGGATACGATGCGATTTATGCATATTCATTGGCACAATTGCTAAATCGAAAGGGGCGATGGCTTTAGGCCAGGTAATACCGTATTGGTCGTTATTTTGCTCAATAGCTGCAGCAACAACACGCGATACACCAATACCATAACAACCCATAGTCATTGTTTGGTTTTTACCCGATTCGCTTAATACACCTGCTTTCATTGCTTCTGAGTACTTAGTACCTAGTTGGAAAATATGACCAACTTCAATACCGCGCTTAATTTGCAACGTGCCTTGACCACACGGGCTAGGATCGCCCTCAACAATATTACGGATATCAGCAACTTCGTAGTCTGTTACGTCGCGATCCCAGTTAATACCACTAAAGTGCTCATCGTCTTTGTTGGCACCAGCTACAAAATCAGCCATTACATTCGCTGTTCTATCAACAATAATTGGCATGTTTAAGCCAACAGGGCCTAAAGAACCCGGTTTTGCGCCAATGGCAGCCACAATATCTGCCTCGGTTGCCATTTCTAATGGTGCAGCAACCAGTGGGTGTTTTTCAGCTTTAAGTTCATTAAGCTCGTGATCGCCACGCAGTACTAGTGCAACTAAGCCACGTTTTCCGTCTTCATCAGGGGCGCCATAAACAATCAGTGTTTTAACACCGCGATGTGGTTTTACACCATAGTGTTTTTTCAGCTCATTAATTGTTTTAGCATCAGGCGTTGGGAATGCTTTTAGCTCTTTGCTTGCTTCAGGGCGCGATTCAGTTGGCGCTAGCGCTTCTGCTTTTTCAATATTAGCGGCGTAGTCACTAGCATCACTAAAGGCAATAGCGTCTTCGCCAGATTCAGCAAGTACGTGAAACTCATGCGATACACTACCGCCTATAGAGCCGGTATCAGCAATAACAGGGCGGAAATCAAGGCCTAAACGTTCAAAAATATTACAGTAGGCTTTGTGCATAACTTGATAAGTTGCATCTAAACATTCATCGGTTAAATGGAATGAGTAGGCATCTTTCATAGTAAATTCACGAGCACGCATAACACCAAAGCGCGGACGACGTTCGTCACGTACTTTAGTTTGTACTTGGTACAAAGTAATAGGCAGTTGCTTGTAGCTGTTAATTTCTTTGCGGACAAAATCGGTGATCACTTCTTCATGGGTAGGACCCATAGCAAATTCACGATTGTGACGATCGGTAAAGCGCATAAGCTCTGGACCAAACTCACTCCAGCGGCCCGATTCTTCCCATAAGTCAGCCGGTTGAATTACTGGCATGAGCATTTCAATTGCGCCTGCTTTATCCATTTCTTCGCGTACAATGTTTTCTACTTTTCTAAGCACACGTAAACCAGAGGGTAGCCAAGTGTATAAACCCGAAGCGACGCGACGGATCATTCCGGCTCTAAGCATTAATTGATGCGATACAATTTCCGCATCTGATGGCGTTTCTTTAAGTGTAGCGAGTATATATTGACTAGTACGCATGTTTTTTCCGAAATAGAGTAATATGTTCTTTTAATTAAGGCGCTCAGTTTACCAGCGGATGCATTGACACTAAAGCGCTAAGTGATTTTTTATCGCATTTTATAGCTATAGCAGGGTTTTAAAGTTAGTTTAACTGGGCTCTATATGAGTAACCAGATGATGAGAGTCAGTCACTTGCCAGGTAATGTTGTATTCATACAAATTCATACCATAACTTTGCATGCCTTGTTTTTGCTTTTTATACGCTGGGCGAGGATCTTGTTTTAGCACATTGCTGATAAACGCTTGTAGCTCAGGATAGTGGCTTTGTTTATTTATAAATTCCAAAGCTTGCTCACTAAATTCAACACTCATGTGAGTTTCTGGGCGCGTGTCGGCAAAGCCTGCACTGGCATCAGGTAAAGCGTCTGAATAGGGCAAATAAGGCTTAATATCAACAATAGGTGTACCATCAAGTAAATCAATACCGGCGAGCAATAACGCTAACTGCCCATTTTTGTATTCAATTCCCTCTAACTTGACAGCACTCATCCCTATAGCGTTAGGTCTGAATGTAGCGCGTGTGGCAAAAACGCCTTTACGCTCATTGCCACCAAGGCGCGGCGGGCGCACCATTGCTGAATAGCCTTTATCTGCGGTTTCATGAAAACGAAATAATAGCCAAATATGGCTAAATTCATCTAAACCACGAACAAACTCTTCACGATTAAAATCTGGAGCAAAAATAAGTTTAGCTTTTGCTTCTGGCACTAATCGAGGTTGTCTAGGAATGGCAAACTTTTGTTTATACGGTGATTGAATATGGCCAATAGCCGAAATCTGATAATCGCTCATAATGCTCGCTAACAAATAAAATAGGGGGGTATTCTACCTGTAATTACCATTGGTGGCATTAGCTTAATATAATCAGCATAAAGAGAGTTTAGACTGATTGGTTTAAATGTGGAATAAAAAAGGGCAAGACTAAACCTAGCCTTACCCTTACATTGCAACTATTGAGTTGTTATTAAAACATATATTGGAAAGATACTGACGCAACGTCCATTTCTGGATCAATATCATCATCTAATTCGTAACGCTCATACTCTAAACGCACTTGCATATTGGTTGTGAAAGCATATTCAATACCTGCACCATAAAATACGTCACCACCGTCTTGTGATACGCTAACGCTGCCTACTGGTAGTTCTTGAGTTAAATCAGCATCCCATTCAAACCAACCGCCTTTTGCATAAACAGAAAAATCTTCAGTGATTGGCGCTGCAAAACGCGCTGCTAGTGATACCCCATCAATTTCTGCTTTACTGTCTATGTCACTCACTTCATCAAAATTTTGATAGGCAAGTTCAAGGCTTAAATGTTCATTAAATTGAGTACCGATATAACCTTTTAACATTTGCGCGTCGTCATCGAAATCGGTGTCGTTTTCGCTATCTTCAAACTGAAATGAATATTGGCCGTAACCAATACCCGTATAAATACGTGGAGAGTCCATGTCAGTAACATCAGCCTGTGCTGCTGAATTAAAACCCAGTGTTGCTAAAGCAAGTGCAGAAAGAGAAAGTGTTTTAATCATTGTATAGCTCCTTTAAAAAATAAAATCTAATGTTCGATAGATTCATCAAACGTCGATTTACTAATTGCAGTGAACATGCCAACAATTTTTTTGTTTAATATTTGCTCTTAAAGTGTGTTTATTGAACTTTTTTGGTGGTTTAAGTACGCAAAACATCCAGTTGTTAAGCGTACTGTTAATTTGTAAAAAAATAAAAATTGTAGAATTTACAGCTTGTTGTAGTTTATACATACCTGCAAAAGGTACTTAATTAAACTTGATAAAGTAAGTTTTCTGTTTCTATCGCTATTTGTTTCATTTTGATGGCGTAATTTTCTAGCTTTTTATCTTCGTCAGTAACAGATGTGAATTCAGGCACGGCAACAGGGTAACCCGTCTCATCCATAGCAACAAAACTTATAACACAATGATTAGTTTCAACTAAGTTTTGGGTTTTAGGATCGCCACAGCGTACTTGTATGAAAATTTGCATACTGGTTTTACCGGTGTGTGCAATTTTGGCTTCCACTTCAACAATTTGGCCAACCAAAATAGGACGGCTAAACTTAACGCCCGCAACCGATACGGTTACGCAGTAATGACCGCTCCAACCTGCAGCACAGGCATAGCCTGCTTGGTCAATCCACTTCATGACCACACCACCATGCACCTTACCACCAAAATTTACATCTGTAGGCTCTGCTAAAAAACGAAAAATTACACTCGACGACGCCATAACACACTCTCATTTATTCATATTACTTAACAGCATAGCGCAAAAAAGGGGCCGAAGCCCCTGCAATTTAGGATAAGTTTATAATTTCTTTAGAAAGGTTGTTACATATTGGGGTAGTTAGGACCGCCAGCACCTTCAGGAGTGACCCAAGTGATATTTTGGCTTGGATCTTTAATATCACAGGTTTTACAATGCACACAGTTTTGTGCATTGATCACAAAGGCTTGCTCGCCTTCGACTTCTTGTACTTCATAAACGCCGGCAGGGCAGTATCGCTGTGCAGGTTCATCAAATTTAACTAAATTTACCTTAATCGGAATTGATGCATCTTTGAGTTTTAAATGACACGGCTGCGATTCTTCATGATTAGTGTTTGATAAAAATACCGAAGAAAGCTTATCAAAGCTGAGTTTGCCATCAGGCTTTGGATAGGCAATTTTTTCAGCTTGATCAGCGTCTTTTAAAGTGGCGTGATCGGGTACGTTATCTTTAAAACTAAACGGTAGGGCACCCTTAAATATGTTTTGATCAAGGGTGTTGTATGCACCGCCTGCAAATTTACCTAATGTATGCATTGCAGGGCCAAAGTTACGAGATTGATACAGCTCTTTATACGCCCATGACTTTTTAAACTCAGCGGTGTACTGGGTTAAATCAGTGTTAGCTAAATCGTTTTGTAGCGCATTAAAAATGACCTCAGCGGCTATCATGCCTGACTTCATAGCCGTATGATTACCTTTAATTTTTGCAAAATTAAGCGTGCCTGCATCACAGCCCACTAACAAGCCACCCGGGAAATGCATTTTAGGCAAAGAGTGTAAACCGCCTTTGGCAATGGCGCGCGCACCATAAGCAATACGCTCACCCCCTTCAAGGGTGTTTTTAAATACCGGGTGGTGTTTTAAGCGCTGAAACTCATCAAATGGGCTTAAATGTGGATTTGAATAATTTAAATCAACAATTAAACCAACCACCACTTGGTTGTTTTCGCTATGATACATAAAAGCACCACCGCCAGTATCGCCACTCAATGGCCAACCGGTTCCGTGAACTACTTTACCAAGCTGATGTTTAGATTCATCCACTTGCCAAATTTCTTTAAAGCCTAAACCGTAATGCTGTGGCGAGCTTTCATCGTCTAAAGCAAACTGATTGATCAGTTGCTTACCTAAATGGCCGCGACAGCCCTCAGCAAATACCGTGTATTTAGCACGTAACTCCATACCCGGCATGTAACCGTCTTTTTCGTCGCCGTTTTTATCCAGCCCCATATCACCGGTAATAATGCCTTTCACAACATCATCTTCAATAATAAGTGAATGAGCACTAAAGCCTGGAAATATTTCAACGCCCAAGTTTTCTGCTTGCTCAGCAAGCCAACGACATACATTCCCCATAGAAACAATGTAGTTACCGTTATTATGAAATGTGTTAGGGGTTGCAAAATGAGGGATAGAGGTTGCTTTTTGTTCGTTATTAAACCAATAAATTTCATCACTTTGGACTTTAGTCGTAACAGGCGCGCCCAATTCTTGCCAGTTTGGCAGTAGCTCATCCAATGCTTTGGTTTCAAAAACAGCACCCGATAATACATGCGCGCCCACTTCAGAGCCTTTTTCAACCACACAAATCATGCACTCTTGTTGTTTTTCTTGTGCTTGCTGCGCGAGTTTAATTGCTGTTGAAAGCCCAGCAGGGCCTGCCCCTACAACAACAACATCAAATTCCATGGTTTCGCGTTCAATCATAATAACCTCTTTATCTATGACGGACTCACTTTTGCCCTGTAGGCAAAAAGTAAGCTAAGCAACCTGTTATTTTGTGATGCAAATTAAACGTTACAGGTTGTGAATAGTTTAAGGTTATTTTAGGTTGACGTTTACGTCAACAGGAAGTAGTCTGATTTCATAAAATAAATAGGTTGACGTATACGTTAGCTTATAGGTTTAAATAATTATGGAGTCCCTATGAAAGTTCTCGTACCAATAAAAAGAGTGATTGATTACAACGTAAAAGCTCGCGTTAAACCTGATAACAGCGGTGTTGATTTAACAAACGTAAAAATGGCAATGAACCCATTTTGTGAAATTGCGGTAGAAGAAGCGATTCGTTTAAAAGAAGCGGGTACTGCAAGCGAAGTGGTTGTTGTGACTATTGGCGCTAAAGCATCACAAGAGCAATTACGCACAGCACTTGCCCTTGGCGCTGATAAAGCGATTCATGTTGAAACCGAGCAAAACCTAGAATCTCTCCATATTGCAAAGTTACTTGCGAAAGTGGTTGAGCAAGAATCTCCTGAGCTGGTTATTTTAGGCAAGCAATCTATCGACTCTGATAATAATCAAACGGGCCAAATGCTCGCTGCATTAACTAATCGCGGCCAAGGTACATTTGCTTCAAAAGTGGTTATTGAAAATGGCAAAGTGAATGTAACCCGCGAAGTTGATGGCGGTTTGCAAACTGTTGCACTTAATTTACCAGCGATTGTAACCACCGATTTACGTTTAAACGAGCCTCGTTATGCGTCGCTACCTAATATTATGAAAGCTAAACGTAAACCGCTAGAAGTTATTGCGGCTGATTCGTTAGGTGTCGATTTAACACCGCGTATTGAAGTCGTTCGTGTAGAAGAACCAGCAAAACGCAGCGGCGGCATTATTGTTGAAGACGTTGCACAGCTTGTAGAAAAACTTAAAACAGAGGCAAAGGTGATTTAAATGAAAACTCTTGTAATTGCAGAGCACGATAACGGTGCCTTAAAACCAGAAACCTCAAAAACCATTAACGCCGCTAAAAAATTAGGCTTTGATGTCGATGTATTGTTAGCCGGTATAAACTTAGGTGCCATGAGTGAGTCACTTGCGAGCATTGAGGGTGTTACAAATGTATTACTTGCAGATAACGTGGTGTACGAGCATCAACTTGCTGAAAGCATGACAGATTTAGTGTTATCACTAGCTGACAGTTACAGCCATATCGTGGCTAGTGCCACAACGACAGGTAAAAACTTTATGCCGCGTGTTGCCGCATTATTAGATGTTGCACAAATTTCAGAAATTATTGATGTTATTGACGCAGACACGTTTAAACGTCCAATCTATGCGGGAAATGCCATAGCAACGGTTAAATCACTCGATAGTAAAAAAGTGATCACCGTGCGTGCAAGTAGCTTTGATTTACAAGGCGAACAAGCGCCAGCTAATGTCACAACCTTAGATACGGTCTCTGATTCACAGTTAAGTAGCTTTGTTAGTGTTGAGCAAACCGAATCTGAACGCCCAGAGCTCACTGCAGCTGATGTGGTTATTTCAGGTGGTCGAGGCATGCAAAATGGTGAAAACTTTGCGCTACTTAATGGTATTGCCGATAAGCTGGGGGCTGCAATTGGCGCTTCACGTGCAGCGGTTGACGCAGGCTTTGTCCCTAACGATATGCAAGTAGGGCAAACAGGTAAAATTGTTGCGCCTAATTTATATATTGCCGTAGGTATAAGTGGTGCCATTCAGCATTTAGCAGGCATGAAAGACTCAAAAATTATTGTGGCCATAAATAAAGACCCAGATGCGCCTATTTTCCAAGTGGCTGATTACGGTTTAGTTGCTGATTTATTTGATGTATTACCCGAGCTTGAGCAGGCTTTATAAAGTTAAATAATCACAGCATTATATAAAGTTAAATATTCTGATTTAAAGCCGCCGTTTCATTACTGATTCTGCGGCTTTTTTAATTCAATAACGCCACTTATCTAAATTACTTGCGCTTGGCTTTTTTTTATAACAAAGTGACAGCGTTGTCATTTGTAGTCATACAAATTATTAAATAGGAGCCAAAATGACAAGGTATAAAGCGCTTGATGCTATGCGGGGGTTAACCATCGCATTAATGATACTGGTAAATACACCGGGTTCGTGGTCCCACGTGTATGCCCCTTTACTTCATGCCGATTGGCATGGATGTACACCAACGGATGTAATTTTTCCGTTTTTCATGTTTATTATTGGCTCTGCGATGTTTTTTTCATTTAAAAAAACCAACAGCACAGCTAATGCAAGCCAAGTGTTACGGCTGATAAAACGCGGAGCAATTATTTTTGCTGTTGGCTTAGCGTTAAATATTTATCCCTTTACCACGAGCATTGAAAACTTAAGAATACTGGGCGTATTACAGCGAATAGGCATTGCCTATATTTTAGCGTCTTTGTGTGTATTGTTACTCAATAGGCGAGGGGTGATCAGCTTATCGGTTGTTATTTTAATTGCATATTGGTTACTGCTTTTAAGTGTTGGTACTAATAACGCTTATACGCTAGAGAATAACTTGGTTAGATCGGTTGATATAGTGGTGTTAGGTGAATCGCATTTGTGGCAAGGTAAAGGATTAGCGTTTGATCCAGAAGGGCTTTTGAGCACCTTACCAAGTGTAGTAAGTGTTTTATTTGGCTTTGAGGTTACCCGTTTACTTACCAGCTCTAGCAGTCAATGGATAAGTATTAAGCGTTTGTTGTTCATTGGGGTTATTGGTATCGCTTTAGGGCAATTAGGCTCGCTGATTATGCCAATTAATAAATCGCTTTGGACCAGTACCTTCGTTATTTACACCTCAGGGATTGCCTGTATTGTACTGGCCTTTTTTGTGTGGCTTTGCGACATAGTAAACCCCGAACGTCTTGTTAATCCATTAATTGTATATGGCTCGAATCCGTTGTTTATTTATGTGTTATCGGGTGTGTGGGTACTGAGCTATTCACTGGTTAATATTGGCGAGCTAAACTTGGAGGATTGGATGTATGAGCAACTCGCTTTAGTTATGAGCGCTAAATTGGCATCGTTCACCTTTGCTTTATTACATGTTATTGGCTTTTGGTTAATTTCAAATATGCTTTATAAGCGCAAGATATTTATAAAGATTTAGGACAATAAAAAACCAACCCTTAGGTTGGTTTTTTTATTTAACGTTACAAAGCGTGGCTTAGTACGTTGCGCTGCCTTTAGTACGAGGGAATGCAATTACATCACGTACGTTACCCATACCGGTAACATAAGCAACTAAGCGCTCAAACCCTAAACCAAAGCCAGAGTGTGGCACGCTACCGTATTTACGTAGGTCGCGGTACCAGCTGTAGTCTTCTTTATTTAAGCCCATTTCGTCAAGGCGTGCATCTAATACATCAAGACGCTCTTCACGTTGTGAACCACCAATGATCTCACCAATGCCAGGTGCTACTACGTCCATAGCCGCAACAGTTTTGCCGTCTTCGTTTTGACGCATGTAAAATGCTTTAATATCGCGCGGGTAGTTTTTAATAACAACCGGTGCTTTAAAGTGTTCTTCTGCTAGGTAACGCTCGTGCTCAGACTGTAAATCTACACCCCATTCAACAGCGTACTCAAATTTCTTGCCACACGCTTTTAGAATCTCTACAGCGTCTGTGTAATCAACTTGTGCGAAGTCTTTTTCAACAAATTCTTCTAAACGGCTAATGGCTGTTTTTTCGATACGTTGAGCAAAAAACTCCATGTCGTCACGGCGTTCTTCTAATACGGCTTTAAACACGTACTTAAGCATGTTTTCAGCCAATTTTGCGATATCTTCTAAATCAGCAAACGCAACTTCTGGCTCTACCATCCAAAATTCAGCTAAGTGGCGAGATGTATTTGAATTCTCTGCACGGAACGTAGGACCAAAGGTGTAAATTTTTGACATAGCTGATGCATATGTTTCACCGTTTAGCTGGCCAGATACCGTTAGGAATGCTTCTTTACCAAAAAAGTCTTCGCTGTAATCAATCTCGCCTTTATCTGTCATTGGCAGGTTTTGCATATCAAGGGTCGATACGCGGAACATTTCACCCGCACCTTCACAGTCACTGGCTGTGATGATTGGTGTGCTGATCCAGTAAAAGCCTTGCTCATGGTAAAAACGGTGGATCGCTTGCGCTAAACAGTTACGCACACGCGTTACTGCGCCAATCATGTTGGTGCGCGGGCGAAGGTGAGCGTGCTCACGTAAATACTCAATGCTGTGGCGCTTAGCCGACATTGGGTAAGTATCTGGATTTTCAACCCAACCTAACACAGTCACTGAGTTAGCTTGAATTTCGAAAGATTGACCTTGTCCTGCTGATTGTACTAATACACCGGTAACCGATACAGAACAGCCTGCTGTTAAGCTTGTAACTTCATCATAATTATTCAGTGAATTAGGAACTACCGCTTGAATAGGATCAAAACACGAACCGTCATGAACGGCTAAAAATGATATTCCTGCTTTTGAATCGCGGCGTGTACGGATCCAGCCCTTAATTGTTACTTGGCTGTCTACCGCAACATTGCCTTTTAATAGCTCTGAAATCGCTAAATGGCTCATCTTCACTCCAATGATATAAGTTGCCTAACTATATAAATTAACTGTGCGTTACTCATGCATTTATGCATGTAAGATCACTGCACTTGAACCTTGTATAATACCTAGTAAAGTAAAATAAAAAAACTGTTGTGGGCAACTCTTTAAAAGTTTTTAGTCATGCGCAGTTTTTTTAACCAGTTTTTAGTGTTAAATAGCCACTATTACCATTTGTTACTCTGAAAATTCATCAATTTGTGGCATTATTAGTAAACAAGTCGAATTAACGTTTACCATTAATAAAAAAATGGATGCTATGAAACAAGTTTTTATTTTACGAGGACTGCCAGGCAGTGGTAAGTCATATTATGCGCAAAATCTCGCTGACGAATTGTCGGGCGCAGATGAAAGCAACTATTTTATTTGCTCAACAGATGATTACTTTGTAAACGAGCAGGGTGAATATCATTTCGATAAGTTTAAATTATCGCAATACCACAACCTAAACCTAGCACGTTTTATTAACGCGTTAGCACAAGGCATTGAACTGGTGATTGTTGATAACACCAATATTAAAAAATGGGAATTTATTGCCTATTCGCAAGCAGCGATAGCTTTAGGGTATCAAGTAAAAGAAGTGATTGTTGGTGAAGTAAAAGACAAATCAATGCAGCACTTATATGCCAAGCGCAATAGCCATAACATCCCGCTTAAAACCATTAGTAAAATGGCCTACATGTTTGAGTGGTAATGGTTAAATTTTAGCTAACACGTCTATATCAGCGTGGGTAATGGCATCTAAATGAGCGGTGATTTTTTCGCTGCTCCAATCCCACCATGCAATCGCTAAAAGTTGATTGATAGTTGTTTCATTAAAACGCTTTTTTATCACTTTTGCAGGATTACCGCCTACAATGCTGTAGGCAGGTACATCAGTGGTTACCACAGATTTACTCGCTATAATGGCGCCGCTGCCAATTTTTATCCCCGGCATAATGGTGGCATTGTAACCAATCCATACATCATTACCTATTTCAGTATTGCCCTTAAATGGTAAGTCACCTTGTTGAGGTGCAGACTTTTCCCAACCGTTACCAAATATAAAAAATGGATAAGTAGAAAAGCCGGAGGTTTGATGGTTAGCCCCATTCATTATAAAAGTAACGTCTTTAGCTATGGCGCAAAACTTACCAATAATGAGACGGTCTCCGATAAAATCGAAATGGTAAAGTACATTTTTTTCAAAATTCTCAGGGCCATCTGGATCGTCGTAATAAGTATAATCACCTACTTCAATATTGGCCGAAGTGATAAAATTTTTTAAATAACCTACTTGAGGAAAACCGTCCATAGGTGAAGGATTATTTGGGTTTGGTCCGTTCATGGTTTCCTCTCAAGTAAGATAAATAGGCTACTAGCTTTTAAATGCCGCCAATGGGTGAGACGTACTGAGCGATACATGCACCTTGTCACCTGGGTGTACAACCACTTCATGGCTTACTCGGCTAGTTACCACGGTTTCGCATGCAAGTTTAACAGCGCATAAACGGCTACCGCCTTCAAAGCGTACCCAAATTACTTCACCATTATTACCAATACTGCTTTGTACTAGTAACACATCGTCTGGGCGTAATAATACGTCAACCTCACCAGTGTCACAATCAACGCCGTTTGCAGGCACATTACCAATATCGGTAAGCGCTTGGCCGTTATTTAGGGTTCCTTTTATAAAGCTGGCTTCACCTAAAAAGCGGGCAACAAAGCGGTTGTTTGGTGTACTAAAACACTGCTCTGGGGTGTCAATTTGTTGTATTTTACCGCCTTTTAAAACACCCACACGATCGCCCACCGATAGTGCTTCTTCTTGGTCGTGCGTTACCCAAATTGCCGGTACGCCAGCTTTTTTAAGCGCATTTCGTATATCCCAACGCAACATATCTTTTAAGGCGGCATCAAGGTTAGATAACGGCTCATCAAGTAATACAAAGTCAGGCTGGTGGGCAAGGGTGCGTGCTAATGCTACGCGTTGCTTTTGCCCGCCTGACAGTGTGGCTGGTTTTTTATGCCTAAATGCATCTAAACCAAGAAGTTTTAGCCAGTGATCGGCAGGGCTGGTGTCTTTTAATTTAAAACATACGTTTTGTTCAACTGTTAAATGGGGAAACAACGCAAAGTCCTGAAACACCATACCCACGCTACGTTTTTCAGGCGCCACGGTATGTTTTGGCGTAGCAGTCCATTTAGCCACTTTAATTTCACCGTCGCTAATCGGTAAAAGCCCCGCTAACGCTTGTAAAATCGTACTTTTTCCGCAACCTGTTGGACCAACAAGCATTAATATTTCGCTTTCACCTAGGGTGAAATTTAAATCGCTAACAACACGATTACTGCCATAATCTATAGACAACTGACTTACAGATAGCATTTTTTATAAATCCTTAATGTTCAAACTGGTTGCGTTTTTCGCCAGACATCATAATAGCTAAAGCACCCGCAGAAATCACCACCAATAATAAGCCAGGAATAGCAGCACGGCCAAAATAACCGGCTTCGTAAACACGCCATAAGTAAGTAGAAAGCGTTTCAAAGCCGGTGGGGCCTAATAAAAGTGTGGCTTCTAATTCGCGCATTGATTCTAAAAAGACCAAGGCACCACCTGCAATAATACCACGCATAGTTAGGGGTAAAGTAATACGCGTAAAGGCTTCGCGCGGGCTTGCGCCTAATACCCGCGCTGATTTTACCAAACTCGGGTCAAGGTGCTCGGTGCTGGTACGCACAGAACCTACCGCAAGTGGTAAAAAACGTAGCATATAAGCAATAATCAATAAGCCCAGCGTTTGATATAAAAAGGGCAGTTGTAAGCCGCCATACACAAGCGCTGTGCCCATAACAATACCCGGAATACCAAAACCAAAGTAAGTAACGCGTTCCATTACTTTACCGGCCTTACCACTTAAAGCCGCATGGGCAACCGGAATGGCAACAATAACTGTAATAATAGCGGCAATGGCTGAAGCGTAAGTTGAATGCCAGGCAATACTAAAATCAAACGAGTTAAAGCCATCACGCACTAACCACAAAGTAAATACTGCTAAAGGTAGGCCAATAGCGAGTAATAAAATAGGCGCAAAGGTGGCAAACATAGCGCCTAGTTGCCATTTTTTAGGGAATAAAATAAGCGAACGACCTTGACGCTCTGAGGCGGTTTTTATTTGTGATTCAATCATTAATAAAAAGCCAACAATCACCATCAGTTGCAGTGACAACATAGCCGCACGGCTTAAGGCAAAGGCATTGTATTCCACATAAATAACACGGGTAAACGTATCTAAGCGCATCATTGCGGGGGTACCAAAGTCAGATAAGGTATACAGCGCAACCAATAATGACCCTGCAGCAATGCCATTTATTACGCGGGGTAAAATAACTTTAAATACGCTTTGCGTCATCGACATACCCAGTGTGCGAGCAGCGTTGACCATACTGGCATCTAAACTAAGTAAAGACGAACGGGTAGTCATCATAACAAACGGAAAAGTATACAAGGTCATGACAATGGCGGCTCCCGTTAACCCATACATAGAAGGGGTTTCAAAACCAAGTAAGTTGTTTATTTCACCGCCGGGACCAAATGCAGCATAAAGCGTAAAAGCGCCAATGTAACTAGGAATAGCAAGCGGGGCTGCAAACACCACCAGCCAAAACTTTTTAAACGGTAACTGCACATAGGCGCTAATGAATGCTAAGGGCACACCAATTAAAATTGAACCTAATACGGTTAACCCCATTAACGACAGGGTATTGCCTAAAATAGTTAAATTATGGCTATCAAAAAAAGAGCTTGCGTCAGAGGCAAGCGTAATTAAAACAAAAATAGGAGTCAGGGTTACTAGCGCTGCAAGCAGCGCCATTGGGTAAGATGTAGGTATTCGCATTATAAAACGCCGCTGCTGCGCATTAAATCTATAGTTGGGCGTAAATCAGCCAACTGAGTTAAATCAATTTTAGGTGGCGAAATACTGGTTAACTTAGGCAATCCATCGGGTTGAGTAATGCCATTAACCAAAGGGATTTCATAGGCTTCGCTTGCTAAATAACTTTGCACTTCAATGCTAAGTAAATAGCGCATAAAGTTGATTGCCAGTGGGTCTTCAGATAACGATAAAATACCTGAAGCGTTAACTAAACAGCCAGCATCATTTTGCGTAAAGGCTAAATCAAGTTTTGCATCTGGCTTACCTGATTTTAAGCGCAGCGTGTAGTAATGATTAGCAAAACCAATGTCTACTTCACCACGTTCAACGCCCATTACCACACCGAGTTCACCTGCGTAGGTTTTAGAACGTTTTTTAACTTTTTTGAGCCACTTAGCCGTTTTATCATCACCTTCTAAAAGTCGCATAGCAGTAATAAACGATTGAAAAGAAGCATAAGCAGGCGCCCAACCAATACTTAAATCACTGTCGGCAATGTCCATAATGCTTGTTGGAATTTGCTCTTTGGTTAAACGCTCAGTATTAAAAGGCAAAGTACGTATACGACCAGTAACAGGTGCCCATTCATCGTATCTAAATTGTGGCTGTAATTGCGCTGATAAATCACTCGGCATGGGCTTGGCAAGGCCGGCATCGGTAACTAAACCAATTGCCCCAGAGTCGACTGCCCAAAATAAGTCGGCACGTTTAACCCCTGCATTTGCTTCGGCAACAATAGTGTTGGCAAGCGCTGCGGTAGGGCCGCGACGAATGGCAAGGTCAAGATCAGGGTTCTTTTTTTGAATGGCTTGTAATACGTTTTCGTATAAGCCACCCTCACCACGGCCTAAATAAAGCGTCAATGCACCTTTTAATTTAGGCAATGTATCAACAGACACGGGGTTTGCAATAGCAATATCAGCGGCAAAAGCGCGTGAAAGCGATAGCGGTAAAGCACCCGCTACCCCTAACGCAGCTAAGCCTTGAATAAAGGTTCTGCGTTTCACTTAAAATACATCCTTACGTGCTTTTTCTGCTTTTTCAATCAGCGTTTGAGCGCGGCTTAGTTTGGTTTGCATATCAACAACCACATCACGAACTTCATCAACACTTTTATTATTAGAAATTGCTTGTGGAAGTGTTACGTTAAAGTCTTTTTCTAGAACTTCTACTAACTTCGCGTCTTGTTCAATTAGTGTACCTTCAACACCTTCAAATAAATGTAGGTAAGTATCGTGCACTATGTTGGTGGCTTCATCGCTTAAACGTTCTGCGTATTTAGCGACCACTCGGTCTAATTTATGTTTAATTTCGTCGATAGTCGCGCTTTGCGTCATTTCTTTGGTTGCTGTTGCTTTAACGCTATCTAATAACCCTTTTTGTTGAAACTTAGCCGCCAATTTAACTGCGCCTAATCCTTGCCATAGGGCATTGTTCATTGCTTGTTGTTGTTTGCGTACTTCTAGCGCTGGTTTTTTATTATCGATAGCCATTTTTATGCCATACAAACCTTGCCAAATAGAGGCATAGACAGGCACGTAATTAGTTTCTATTGCGCTGTGGAATTTAACTGACTCCCAGTACTCAACCAAATCATCACTATTGACTGCTTTTGCGCCTTTTTTCTCGTAATCGCTTACCATGGTATCGACTTTAGAGATCATCCATTCAACGTCTTCATTGTAAGTTTTTAAATTAGCTTGAAGGTGATTAACATGCTCACCAATAGGGCCATTAGCAAATACAGGTTGTGCAAAAATCGCAGAGGCGAGTAAAAAACTTGCACTTAATGTCTTGGCAGGCTTAAGTAATATTTTCATAGCAAGTGAGTCCATAAATGTTATTGTAAATGATAGGCATTATCATATCCCTAAAGATCACTCAGATCAACACACTAAATGACAGGTCAGGGCTAAAAATACCAATGTTTTGGGACGAATAGGCAGCAAACTAATTATTTGCATAAATTTTAACGTAACCCTTAATAATAGTTAACCTACCTATACGTAATGTTTACCTTTTATGGCGTTATAAATAGCATCACATAAAGCGCGAATACTGTTTTTGTCACTTATATACGGTGGCATTAGATAAATTAGTTTACCAAAGGGGCGTATCCATACTCCTTGAGATACAAAATAAGCCTGAATTTTAGCGACATCAATGCTACCAGCCTCTTCTGTTAGCTCTACTACGCCAATAGCTCCTAAAGTACGTACATTCGCCACGGCCCTGAGCGCTTGGCATTTATGCAGCTGCTGTAATTGAGTATTTATTTCGCTGATACGGTGTTGCCAGTTTTGGCTTAGTAATAAATCAATACTGGCGCAGGCAACAGCGCAGGCCAGCGGATTTCCCATAAATGTAGGCCCGTGCATCAAAACCCCAGCTTCTCCTTCGCTGATTCCTGTGGCTATTTTGTCGCTAGTTATGGTTGCCGAAAGGGTCATTGCGCCACCAGTCAGCGCTTTACCTATACACAGTATATCGGGCTCTATATTGGCATGCTCTACAGCAAACAATTTGCCGGTGCGGCCAAATCCGGTGGCAATTTCATCGCAAATAAGCAGCACATCATATTGAGTGCAGAGCTTACGCACACAGGCTAAATACTCAGGATGATAAAAATTCATCCCCCCGGCGTTTTGCACTATAGGTTCAATAATAAAGGCGGCGACTTGCTGGTGGTACTTTAAAAAATAGCTTTCGAGTTCATCGGCCTCAGCTTGATTAAACGCACTATTAAATTGGCTAATAGGGGCAGGCACAAAAATATGCTCAGGCAAAAAACCTGCGTACAAACTATGCATAGAATTAATAGGATCGCACACACTCATCGCTGCAAACGTATCGCCATGGTAGCCTTTGAACGGGGTCATTAATTTTTGTTTTGTTGTAACCCCTTGGCTTAACCAATATTGCAGCGCCATTTTTATAGCTACTTCCACACTTACTGAGCCACTGTCGGCTAAAAACACCTTTGTTAATCCCTCTGGCGTTATCGCTACCAGCTTTTTACAGAGCTCTACTGCCGGCTGGTGGGTTATGCCACCAAACATTACATGGCTCATTTTATCTATCTGGGCGTGCATCGCTTCATTTAAAACCGGATGGTTATAGCCGTGAATAGCACTCCACCATGAGGCCATACCGTCAATGAGTTGTTCGCCCGTTTCTAAGTGAATAAGGTTGTGACTTGCATGCGTTACGGGGTAAACCGGAATAGGTTGAGTCATTGAGGTGTAGGGGTGCCAAATGTGCTGACGATCAAAATCAAGGTCTATCGTTTGTTTATTAATCATATGTAAACTTTAACTAAGTGGGCTTCGTTGACAATGGTACGGCAATACGTATTCTAAGCCAATAACACAAAGAGCAAAAAATAAAAGAGAGTATTATGGAGCTTGCAACAGTTCGACACGATTGGACCCACAGTGAGGTGAAAGCCTTATTTGAAATGCCATTTAACGATTTATTATTTAAAGCCGCCTCTGTGCATCGCGCTAATTTTAATCCAAACGAAGTACAAATTTCTACGTTGTTATCTATTAAAACCGGTGCCTGCCCAGAAGACTGTAAATATTGCCCGCAATCAGGGCATTACAAAACTGATTTAGAACGCGAGCGCCTAATAGAAGTAGAAAAAGTGGTAGAGCAAGCGCGGTTAGCAAAACAAAAAGGCGCTACCCGTTTTTGTATGGGGGCTGCATGGTCAGATCCAAAAGACAGAGACATGCCATACATTTCGCAAATGGTAAAAGAAGTAAAAGCCCTTGGCCTTGAAACCTGTATGACTTTAGGCATGTTAAATAACGAAAAAGCCCATGAACTGCGCAGTGCAGGGCTTGATTACTATAACCACAACCTCGACACCTCACCTGAATACTATGAGCAAATTATATCAACTCGGACATTCCAAGATCGTTTAGACACCATTGGTAATGTGCGAGACGCTGGTATGAAAGTATGCTCCGGCGGTATTGTCGGTATGGGTGAGCAAGCAAGCGACCGCTATGGCTTATTAATGCAGTTGGCTAATTTACCCCAGCAGCCCGAAAGCGTGCCAATTAATATGCTAGTAAAGGTAAAAGGGACACCGCTTGAAAACGTTGATGACTTAGACCAGTTTGAGTTTATTCGTACCATTGCCACAGCACGTATTATGATGCCCCATAGCTACGTACGTTTATCAGCAGGGCGCACAGCAATGAACGAACAAATGCAGTCAATGTGCTTTTTTGCCGGTGCTAACTCTATATTTTATGGTGATAAACTTCTTACTACCGAAAACCCAGAAGCAGATGCCGATATGCAATTAATTAAAAAGCTGGGTATGAACCCTGAAACGGCCGAAGACTATTCAGATGAAGCCGTTGCTGCGTCTTTATCTTCTAAAGTGGCCGATAAAGCCAGTTCAGAATTGTTTTACGAAGCGTAAAGTGCTCAGTACTATGGTAATGGTTTAAAGTATTGCGTTGAAGGTTAAAGCATTTATGTCATTTGAATTTATAAATACCCATTTAGATGAACGCAAAGCACAGCAGCTCTTGCGTAAACGCTATGTAGTGCAAAGCGCAACGGCGCGCACTATTACGGTTAATGATAAAACCTACCTTAACTTTGCGAGTAACGATTATTTAGGGTTTGGCGATTCGCCGGTGGAGTTAACCAGCGCGCCATTACTCGGTAGCCACAGTTCAGCATTAGTGACGGGTTATCAACAGCCACAGCAAGCGCTTGAGCAAGCTTTATGCAGTGCTTTGGGTTATGAGTCAGGTATGTTGTTTAATTCGGGCTTTAGCGCAAATAGCAGTGTGATTAAAGCCTTGTTCCAAGATAAAGCGACAGCGCAACACAGTGCGATTTTTCAAGATAAACTCAATCATGCCAGTTTAATTGATGGCGCATTACACGCCAACGCCGCGTTAATACGCTTTAACCATAACGATATAAACCATTTACGCTCACGGCTAGAAAAATCAAAAGCGCGCAATAAGCTCATCGTGTCTGAAGGTGTGTTCTCCATGGATGGTGATACCGCGCCAATTAAAGCGCTATTTGCCTTAGCAAAGCAGCATAACGCGTGGTTAATGATAGACGATGCCCATGGTTTTGGTGTTTTAGGAAAATCGGGGCTAGGCAGTTGTGAAGCCTTAATTGCAGCCGACACCTTGCCCGATATTTTAGTGATCACCTTTGGTAAAGCGGTTGCTAGTAGTGGGGCGTGCGTATTAGGTTCGCAGCATTTTATAGATTACATGCTTCAGTTTAACCGTGATTATACCTACTCAACCGCTATGTCACCGTTTATTGCCGCTCATACTTTGGCGCGTATTAAAAGCATAAGAGACGCCAACGACAGGCGAGCCAAATTAAACGCTAATATTGCGCTGTTTAAACGCCTAGCTAAAGAGCTGCACATTGCGCTAATGGACTCTAACACCGCGATTCAACCAATTGTTTTAGGCTGCGCCGAGCAAACGTTAAAAGCCAGTGAGCAACTAAAGCAGCAGGGTATTTGGCTAACGGCTATTCGCCCGCCAACTGTTTTACACAATACCTCGCGTTTGCGTATTACCTTAAGTGCAGCCCACACCCATGACGATATAAAACAACTCGTTGGTGGTTTACAAAAGGTTATTTCATGATAAGCCCGCAGGCAATTAAAACTAAGCTACTTAATCCCACTACAGTGTATTTAGCGACTCGGGCTTTAAAAAAAACCACGGCGCATAACTTTTCAAAAGCAGCAAACAAGTATAGCCAGCATGCTAATGTGCAAAAACAAGCGGCAAATGATTTATTTAAACTCATTAGTGCAAACCCTAAAAAGCTCTGTGTTGACCTAGGGGCAGGGCCGCTTGTTAATACTCAGGCTTTAAGGGCATTATTTGGCCAAGTTGTTGCCATAGATTTAAGTTTTAACATGCTAAAAAGTAGTGATTTAAACACCCCAAAACTGTGCGCCGACATGGATAATTTACCGCTGCAAGCTAACAGTATTGACGTGCTATTTAGTAATTTTGCGCTGCAGTGGTCTGCTAATTTAGAAGCCTTAATGCACTCGCTTTACCAAGCATTAAAACCAGGCGGGCAAGCCTATATTAGTACGGTTGTTGCAGGGTCATTAAACGAGATCAAAACCGCCTTTGCAGTGCTTGATTCACATAATCATATTAATCAGTTTGCAAGCCATAATAATATAAACCAATCGGTTGAAAAGGCCGGGTTTAAGATCAACGCATCAAAAAAAGTCATCTATACCGATCAGCACAGCAGTGCATTAGCGGCTATAAAATCGATTAAAGCCATTGGTGCCACCACACAAAATCATGCAACAAGTCGTCGTGGTTTATTAACCAAATCAGCGCTGCAAAAAGTATGTGATGCCTATCCGATTATAAACAATAAAGCCCATGTATCTTACCATGTGGTATTGTTATCATTAGAAAAAGCCCAGTAAAAATAATAAGGCCATGCCATGAACCAGTTTTTTATTACCGGTACCGATACCGACGCCGGTAAAACTCATGTAACCAGTTTGCTGTTAAAGTTACTCGCGCAACATAAAAAGCGCGCAATAGGTTTTAAACCGATTGCCTCTGGGTGTGAAATGGCGTTTGAGCAGCTCGTAAACGCAGATGCACTAATGCTAATGGAAAGTGCCACAGTCAGTGCTAAATACGACATAATTAACCCATTTGCATTTGCGCCGCCAATAGCTCCCCATATAGCTGCAGAGCAAGCGGGACTAAACATAACAGTAGAAAAGCTCAGCACGGCTTATCAACATGTTAAGCAGCAAGGTGCCGATTACCTGTTAACAGAAGGCGCGGGCGGCTGGGCATTACCTATTAATAACAACGAATATTTATACGACTGGGTAAAAGCAGAGCAACTACCCGTAATATTAGTAGTAGGGATGAAACTAGGCTGCATTAATCATGCGTTACTCACTGCAGCACATATGCAAAGTATGGGTGTTAATTGCATTGGTTGGATTGCTAACCAAGTTGATGCCACTATGGATGAATACCAAGCAAACCTAGATTCACTGAAAACACGTTTACCATTTCCACTGCTTGCCATTAGCCCATACACAGAGCAAACCCCTAAATTACAAATTTATAAAACCCTGCTTGAAAAATTATCCATAAATCCATAAATAACCCTTGTGTTGTGACATAGTTTGTCACAGAATAGCGCTGACGTTATGACATAGTGTGTCATAGCGCAGTGATTGCTCAAAGCCGATCAAACATAGTAAATCGCTCAGCAATAAATGTTATTTTTGGAGAACTCGTATGAAACGTGTATTTTTGTTTTTATTAACTAACCTCGCGGTTATGTTGGTATTAGGTGTGGTGCTTTCAATCATAATGAGTGCGCTGGGCTTAAGCCATCGTAGCCTTGGCGGAATTTTACTAATTGCGACTGTATTTGGTTTTGGTGGATCGTTTATTTCGTTATTTATGTCGAAATGGATCGCCAAAAAAACAACCGGTGCGCAAGTGATCACCCAACCTCGTACCGAAACCGAACAATGGCTGGTAAACACTGTGGCTGCTCAAGCTAAAAAAGCCGGTATTAACATGCCAGAAGTGGCGATTTACGACAGCCCAGAAATGAACGCGTTTGCAACGGGCCCGAGTAAAAATAATTCGCTGGTGGCGGTAAGTACGGGTTTATTACATAACATGAGCCAAGATCAAGCCGAAGCCGTACTTGCGCACGAAGTATCGCATGTGGCTAATGGCGACATGGTAACGCTCACGCTTATTCAAGGTGTGGTTAATACCTTTGTTATTTTTGCCGCTAAAGTACTGGCTGGCATTGTTGACAACTTTATCAATAGCGATGAAGAAGAGGGTGGCAGCAGCTGGACTTACTTCTTATTCGATATGTTATTCCAAGTATTATTTGGCGTATTGGCAAGCATAGTGGTTGCCCATTACAGCCGTAAACGTGAGTTTGCAGCCGATAACGGCGCAGCTCAGTTGGTAGGCGCAGACAAAATGCGCTCAGCCCTTGAGCGATTAAAGCAAAACCACCCATCGCAATTAGAAGGCTCAATGATGGCCTTTGGTATTGCCAGTGGTAAAGGCATGGCTGAGTTGTTTTCATCTCACCCACCGCTTGACGCACGTATAGACGCACTACGTCGTTAAAAAAATTCAAGTTTTTCACAGTACTTGTAAACAAAAAGCCTGCATTTGCAGGCTTTTTTATTTTAATGTTTTTTATTGCGATTGAATTATGTCAGTAATGCCCTCTGGCGAGAGTATTTCAATCCAGTAACCGTCTGGGTCTTTAATAAAGGCAAGGCCTTTCATTGAGCCGCCATCTGGCTGTTTTACAAACTCCACATCGTACTTAGCAAAGCGCTCGCAGGCTGCGTATACATCGGGTACGCTTATACCAATATGGCCAAACCCTTTTGGTTCTTCATTTCCACTGTGATAACCGCTAAAGCTGTCGTCGTTTTCAGTTCCCCAATTATGGGTAAGCTCAATCAGCGCAGGGCGGCGAAACACCCACTGTATTTTTTGTTTATCATCGCCTTTTGGCATATCTTGCTCATAGCCTAAAAAGTACAAGGTAAACTCCATGCCAGGAAAGTCGTACTTACCTAACAGCTTCATGCCCAATACGTTTTCATAAAATGCCAGCGACGGTTTTGGATCTTTAATACGCAACATAGTTTGCTGCATCACATAGCCCTCAGTGGCCTGTGCAATTTGCTCTGGAGATTCGTTATAGCTAGACATGAGATAATCCTTAAAAAATGACTGAAAAAACCTTAATGGATTTAAAAAGGCAAGGTATACGCTCATCATAATAAACAGCAGCAAAAATTAAAACCATCGAGCTAAATTACTTGCAAGTCAGTTGAGTGCTTTATAAGCGAAAAAATGGCACATTTAGCGATACTGTTCATTTATACAGTGTTTATTTTTGTCCCATAACATTATTAAAAGTCGTTTTGGTGTATTTTAACAGCGAGTGTTTTATAGCCTACGTAATTACTTGTTTACATTGAAGTTGTTTAGTGGAATTATTGAACAATGTAATATACGCCGTTTTGGGGTGTTATAACCCCCCAAAGTGGTGTTCAATAAGCTGTTAGCTAGAAAGGAAGGTTCTGAGTTCATGGATGATTATGCGGTTATAAATTTCATTATAAATCTCCTTTTGTTTTGTGCTTTAGTGTGGCTAGTCGTGAAGCGGGACAAAAACTCATTTATAGTGCAAGATGATAAAGTTCTAATCAGAGGCACTGTTTTTTCTAGGCTTTTCAACTTTGGTGTTAAAACAGTAAAACAATCAGATATTATTAAAGTCCAAGTGGCTGGTAAAATAGTTAGCGTATTTAATCAAAGTAATAATGCTTATGACATATTTACTTTTATAGAGTCTTCTAACGATGTACTTAGTCAAGCTAAAGTTATATTCCCAAATGCGCAAGTGGTTGTAATTTCTAGCTAACAAGGCAATCAAGCAGGACTAAAAACAGTTGGCTCTCGCTCGTGCCTCGCTGATTTTAGCCAACAATTTTTTGCCTCTTATTGGGGCGTTATAGCGCAAGTCGAGTTATGAGAAAATTTATCTATATCAAGCTTTACAAAGATAGAGTTGAAGCCAGAATTGTAGGTGTAACTACTGATGAAGTGTTTTCTACTGAAGCGCTAAGCCACCCTAGAACTATGGCTGGTGATTACGAACAATTAATTGAGTTATATAAAAATGTAATTGGTCATTATAAGACTTGGACAGATTATATATTTAAGCCTAATTTACTCATTCATTTCGTTGAAAAAACTGAAGGTGGCTATACGAGTTCAGAAACTAAAGCTATGAAAATGGCTAGTGAACAAGCTGGTTCTAATTTTTCATGGTTGTGTTTGGACGTATATGGGCCACTTTCAGATCAAGAGTTACGTGATGTGCGTAAAGCGCTATAACAAGCAATTAAACAGGGATAAAAAACTTGCGGGCTATTCGCTTCGCTCAATTTTAGCCCACAATTTTTTACCCGTTAATCGGGCGTTAGGCCACAAGGAATATATAGTGAAAATTGAAAGTATATGGATCAAAAACTGGCGTTCAGTAAAAGAAGAAAAGCTAGAAGCACAAGATCTGATGGTTATCATTGGCCAAAATAACCACGGGAAATCGAATCTCTTATCTTCTGTCTTGTTCTTCTTTGGTGAGATAAAGCAACAAGACCTGGATTTTTATCATGGTTCTACTGAACTATTTGTGGAAATTGAGTTTGGTGATCTTGATGGATCAGACAAAACTACCTTCAAGAAGTATTTAACCTCTGAAGAAAAAATAGTTGTAAGAAAAACTGCCTTTCTAGGCGGTAGTTTTGAATACCGAGGGTACATAGAAAACCCATCGGATGACTGGCTTCAAGAAGCAAATGCTTCTGCTTATACTAAAAGAGAACTTGCTTCTAGTCTGCCATTCCATCCTCATATCCCCGATTCTGGTCGAATTACCAAACAAAATATCATCGATGCCCAAAACGAATATATCCAGAATAACAGGGAAGATATTCAATTCTCTTTTGAGCTTGAGGCGACAAACTTTCTTGGATTGAAAACTGTCGCAAAAGGAATATTTGGTGAGGTTTACTTTATACCAGCAGTAAAAGAAGCCTCGGATGATTTTTCTTCTAAAGATTCTAGTGTTTTCGGAAAAATGTATGCTGATGTTGTAGCTTTAATGTCTGAACACAATAACGACTGGAAGGAAACAAAGGAAAAACTCGGGAAACTATTTTCCACCCTGAACAGAAAAGATCAGGAAGGCAATGACAATAATGATAGACCTCAGCAATTAACTGACTTTGAGCAAGAGTTAACTGATGAGCTTGTTGCATGGGGTGCAAAAGTAGATATTGAAGTTAACGCCCCTGATATTGAAAATGTATTTAAAGCAAATACGCAGGTTTGGGTTGATGACGGTGTTAGAACTGATATAAAACGAAAAGGGCATGGTTTACAGCGAGCTCTGACAGTTGCGCTAATACAAGTAGTTGCTAAGAAGGCTCTTGCTGAGGCGGAGTCAGCGGAAGAGCAAGGAAATAGGAAAGCATCTAATTCAAGATACTTCATATTCGAAGAGCCTGAGCTTTATTTGCATCCCCAAGCACAAAGGTCGTTATTCGACTCATTCGTAGCTTTGTCTGAGTCAGGGAGTCAAGTTATTCTTTGTACTCACTCAAGCGGTTTAATTGATGTAGAGCGTTATAAGTCTATTTACATAGCAACAAAGGATGATGAGTTAAACGGAACTAAGGTTAAACAGTGCACCGAAGACTTATTTGAAGGGGATTCAAAGAAAGATTTCAACCTTTCCTACTGGATCAACCCTGATCGTGGGGAATTATTTTTTGCAAGTAAAGTTGTTTTGCTAGAGGGTGCTACAGAAAAAACTGTATTTCCTCTGTTGGCGAAAGAGCTTGATGTTTTCAGATACGAATATACGTTAATCGATTGCGGCTCAAAAGATAATATCCCTCTTTATGTTAAGCTCATGAATAAGTTTTCTATCCCATATGTGGCTGTTTATGACCGAGATCATCAAGCTCACAAAGGGGTGGATGCAATTGCGTCAGCAGATCGATCAACACAAAAAATTGTTGATGAGATCGATAATAACATAGGTTCTTCAGTGGTATTAGAAAACGATATAGAGGAAGAGCTAGGATTACCAAATGGCGGTAGCAGCAAACCTTATGTCGCATTAAGTCACATCACAGCAGAAGGTTTTTCGGTCACGCCACAAATGGCTCAAAAGATCAGAGAAGTTTATGACGCAGAGGCCTAACAAGTTGCTGCACTCGGAAAAATTACTCGCTACGCTCCTAATTTTCTGGTGAGCAAGGCGTTATATTCCACTCAAAGTATGGATGCTATGAATAAGTTTATGAGCACAAATAACAAATAGGGTCAAATCTTGACTTCAGACATCAATAACAAATGGGGTCAAATCTTGACTTCAGACATCAATACATGCGGCAATCTTATAAGCTGCTTTTAAAATGCTAGTGACTCACTAGCTAATTAATCTTTGTGTTAAATTAAGGAAAAGGATTTTTAATGGAAGGTATTAATTATGAAAGGTATTAAACTTATTTGGTTTTGGTTTACGCTAGTTGTGTGCCCATTTTTAATTATTTTAGGTGTGGCTACCTTTGCACAGTTATTAGGGCAGTACATGTATTCTCAGCAATTTAGTTTCTCGTCACTATCAAGCTTTCAAATTGCGTTTATGGGGGGCGGAATTTGTGCGTTTTCTGTATTTTTAAACACATTAAAAGAAGCAAAAATACGCTTTTTTGCAAAATGAGTTAGTTAATAAGAAAAAGTACGTTTGTTGGTGGGCTCGCTAGGTTTGCTTGGTTTTGAGCCTGTTTTAAAACGGGTGTAAAATTAACAGCTATTAAATGGATGATTCAAGGATGAACAAAGGAATATTAAAATCGTGGAATGACGAGAAAGGCTTTGGCTTTATTAAATCAACCACACTGCAACACGATACCTTTATACACATATCGTCGCTCAAACATATGAGCCGTAAACCTAAAGTGGGCGACATTATTTACTTTGAGGTAGCGACTGAGCCTAACGGTAAAAGTAAAGCTGTAAATTGCCGAAAACCAAATGGGGTCAAATCTTGACTTCAGACATCAATACATGCAGCAATCTTATAAGCTGCTTTTAAATGCTGGTGACTCACTAGCTAATTAATCTTTGTGTTAAATTAAGGAAAAGGATTTTTAATGGAAGGTATTAATTATGAAAGGTATTAAACGTATTTGGTTTTGGTTTACGCTAGTTGTGTGCCCATTTTTAATTATTATAGGTGTGGCTACCTTTGCACAGTTATTAGGGATGTACATGTATTCTGAGCAATTTAGTTTTTCGTCTATATCTAGCTTTAAAATTGCTTTTATGTGTGGCGGGATTTGTGCGTTTTCTGTATTTTTTAAGCACATCAAAAGAGGCAAAAATACGCTTTGTGCAAAATGAGCCACTTAATATGGGATAATACCGTTGTTAAAGTGGACTATCCAAGGTTTGCTTGTTTTTTCTGTCTCTCGACAAACTAATATTCGGTTTTTAAAAGCTATTATGCAGCAAGGAGTAGTATACACATGGATTTTAAGGTTGATTTTTCTTCTTATTCTTTGGATGACCTTTACTCGTCAGCTAAATTGATTGATCGTGAATTGTATCCAGAAAGAGCAAGAGAAATTGATGAATTAATTCGTCAAAAACAAACTGAACCATCTCTACAAAGTAAGCACATAAAACAGGTAGGAGAAAAAGCTTCTAGATCAGTACGGTTACTCGCTGCGCTTATTGATGGTTTTTTTGCCATGATAGCTATTATTGTGCTCATATACTTTATTGGTTTTGATTTATTCAAAAACCCTACATTGATGTCACTGTTTGGTTCTTTTTTGTATGGCCTGTTTTTTACCGTTGCTTTGCATGGTTATTTTCTTCACTTTTATGGCCAAACAATCGGTAAACACTTTATGTCAATTCGCATCGAAAACTTAGATGGCACTAAAGCTAGTTTTGCAACTATATATTTTAAACGTATGCTGCCAATGCAACTTATGGGCTTAATTCCGGCAATAGGTCAGTTAATAGTGGGCTTTATTAACCCCATGTTTATATTTGGTAAAGAAAAACGATGCCTGCATGACTATATAGCTAAAACAAAAGTGAGCTACACAAATAGATAGCAATTTTTTCTTTTTAATAATATTTAAAGATTTACTTAAATAGTACCAAGTTTTAGCTACGACTTTAGAGAGGAAAATGTACTGTATAAACCCCCTAAATTTAATGCTTAAGTGATTTATAAAATTCCTATTGGTTAATTTTTATTAAGTTTTGTACCCTTTTTGTTTACATTTTAATTTCATATGCTAATTTTTAAATGCTCGATTGAGCGAATAACAATCAAATTTAAGGATTAAAAATGAAAAACATACTAAAAACACTATTTATTTGTGGTACTGCGCTTACAGCTAACTCTGCTTTTGCAACTGATCTAGTTTGCGATGTATATCCAAATGGCTCTGGTGGAAACTCAATGAACGGAAGAGCAAACTGCTTTACCATAGATTTTAGTTTTGGTAATGAAACAACAGGGAAGTACTATTTACAGAACATTTCAAAACCTATTAACAAAGTAATTTGGCAAGGCGATGCATCTTGCACAGGTGGTACATCGTGCAATATGAATGTAAGAGCTTACAGAAGCTATAGTGCATCTGCTTTAATTTTATATAAAGATGGAACGTATGAAACGACAAATACGTCTCGTATGAGTTATGAAACAGGGCATTAGTAATCATCGCTCAAAATAGAAAACAATATAGATCAGTATTTATTGTTTGAATGCATATAGCGGCTTAGTTTTAGTCGCTATTTTTTTACAGGATTAAGCGTTACTCAGTCAGAAATAAGGAAATACTATGAAACAGATAATGTTGATGTCGTTTATGTGTTTGCTAATTAGTTGTTCGAGTTTAGCAACCAATAGCAAAGAGTTAAGTAAATCTGAGCAGAATGAAAAATTTATTACTCTTGTCAGTCACGCTAAAACCTATGATCTCTCCCATGTTTGGGATGAAAGCTCTCCCATAGCATCTGTTAACCCAAAATACTCAATGACACTTAATGCAACTCATGCCGATACACGGGGTACATTTGGTGATAACGGACAACTCTCATTCGCATCAGAAATAATGCAATGGAGTGGTCATCATGGAGGTCCTACTATTGATGCGTTAGGTCATATTGGTCGAGACGGTTTATTGTATGGTGGAGTAAATGCTGCGCAAGCGACTAATGATCGCGAAGGAATAGGGCGCAGCGGTGTAGGGGCTGAGCTGGCTATTGATCATTACCCTGTTAGCTTATTGAGTAACCGAACTGTATTGCTTGATGTGGCACGCTTTATTAATGGTGACGAAACCCCATTGGGAGCGGGTTTTGATGTAACGGCTTCACATTTAAAAATGACAGCAAAATCACAAGGGGTAAAAATTAAAAAGGGTGATACCGTTTTTATTAGAACTGGATGGGGGCAATATTTCAGTGATAACCCACAGCTATACATTGCTGATAATGCCGCAGGTGTTGGTTTAAGTGGTACACAATTTTTAATTAAGGCTGGCGCAAGTGTTGTAGGCAATGACACCCTAACATTTGAAAAGCGCCCCCCCATTGCTACAGATCCTTCATTTCAGGTTTTTCCGGTACATATGATGTTATTAGCAGATAACGGCATTTATATAATAGAAAACTTGTTCCTTGAGGAGCTAGCAAAAGAAAAAGTCTATGAGTTTATTGCCATTGTGCCGCCACTTAAAATTCGCGGTGGTACAGGATCAGCATTACGAGTCTTTGCGCTTACAAGTGACTAATAATTAAATAAAAAAATGGGGTTAATGGTGGTGGCTGTGTATGCATAGATTGTTTAGCGTTGTTTTTTGAAATAAGTAACATACACAAAGGTTATTTGTGTTTTTCTTTACAGAATATAAAAATATTATCTGTAAAATTAAAAATAATAAAGTAGGCGACTCAAGGATGGACAAAGGAATATTAAAATCGTGGAATGACGAGAAAGGCTTTGGCTTTATTAAATCAACCACACTGCAACACGATACCTTTTTACACATATCGTCGCTCAAACATATGAGCCGTAAACCTAAAGTGGGCGACATTATTTACTTTGAGGTAGCGACTGAGCCTAACGGTAAAAGTAAAGCTGTAAATTGCCGTATTGAGGGCGTACTCGCACAACCACACATAAAAACTTCATCAAGGCCGGTTAGAATAAGCAAAACCTCAGGTAAGAACTCACCGTTAATGAAACTTATAACGCTTGCCATTATTTTTAGTATTGGTTTTAGTGTGTATAAAACCGGTTTTTTAAATACCAAGCAAACAGCAGTCGTGACTAATGCTAACTTAGAGTCATTTATGCCCGCTAGTTCAAACTCAATTACTAAAACACCACCAACATTTCGTTGTGATGGCCGCCAACATTGTAGCCAAATGACCTCTTATGCAGAGGCATTATTTTTTATTCAACATTGCCCCAATACCAAAATGGACGGGGATAAAGATGGCGAGCCTTGTGAACGGCAGTTTGGGAATAGGTAGTTTTTATATTGGGGTTATTAATAAACTAAAAATTAGTTGATACTTGTTAAGTGGAATACGATTTTTAGTAATACAGTTATAAATAGCTGGTGGATTAAAGCCATTTATCATGGAGGTTGTTATGTCTAAAGTAATAATTGGATGTGCTGTCATATTTTCGTTTGTTTGTATGTTACTCGCCGCCGCACCTTTTACGCCTGCAATATCAGGATCATTTATTATGCTTTTATTTGCTGGGGCTATTGGTTACAAGGGCTATTTGCAATCAAGTTTGATACTGCTGTTAATTAATACGCTGGCAGTTATTGGCAGCCCAGCTATAAATATAGAAAACACCGAAACATTACTGTTTTTACCAATATTATTTTTAATCTCATTTGGTGGTGTTTTAGTAGGCGTAAGAAAGTTAACTTTAAAACACGTTTTGTAGACGAGAGTTTTGCCAACGTTTGAAGCAAGCTTTTTGTTGTTAAGCAATAAGGTGTAGCAGCGCTTCGCTCCCTGTTTTTTCTCTAAAAGCAAAGCGTCTGTTACAAATTTAAAACTAAAGCGCTTCAAAAATGGCTGCAATACCTTGCCCGCCGCCAATACACATTGTGACTAACCCATATTTACCTTGAATTCGTTTGAGTTCATACAAGCATTTGGTGGTTAGTATGGCGCCCGTTGCGCCAACAGGGTGGCCTAATGCAATGGCACCGCCATTCGGGTTCACCTTATGCGCAGGGAAATTTAACTCGTTTGCAACGCACAGAGCTTGTACTGCAAAGGCCTCGTTAGACTCAATTACATCCATATCGTCAATGGTTAAGCCGGTTTTTTCAAATACCTGTTGTACTGCAGGAATAGGGCCGATACCCATTAAAGTAGGATCAACGCCTGCTCTAGCATAACCCACTAAACGAGAGAGCGGTTTTAAGCCTTGCTCATTGGCTTTTTGCTCTGACATAAGTACCAACATGGCTGCACCATCGTTTATACCGGATGAGCTTGCTGCGGTAACGGTGCCATCTTTTTTAAAGTAGGGCTTTAAAGTGGCAAGTTTATCGGCTGTGGTATCGGCGCGAACGTGTTCGTCGGTGTCAAAAACGTTCGTGCCTTTACGTGATTTAATCTCGATAGGCACAATCTGCTGTTTAAAATGACCTGCAGCAATCGCTTTTGCGGCTTTATGATGGCTTTTTGCTGCGTACTCGTCTTGCTGCTGACGGCTAATTGAATATTTTTCTGCGATGTTTTCAGCAGTTATTCCCATCGGGTTATTATCCCATGGGTCTTGTAAGGTAGTGGTGAGCTCATCGACCATAGTGCTATTGCCCATTTTTTGCCCCCAGCGGTTACTTTCGAGGGTATAGGCAGAGCTACTCATGCTTTCTGCTCCACCAGCAAGGGCTGCATCTACATCACCTAATTGAATTTGTTGTGCCGCTTGTATAATGGCTTCAAGGCCAGAGCCACATAAGCGATTAAGCGTTACAGCGTGGCTGCTTATAGGCAACCCAGCATCGAGACCAATGACTCTTGAAAGGTATGCGTCTTTAGGGCCGTTATGAATAACTTTGCCTACCACACATGAACCAACTTGGTCAGGGGTAAGCTGAGACCGATTTAGGGCTTCTTTAGCGCACAAAGTGCCAAGCTCAGCTGGGCTAAAATCTTTGAGGCTGCCACCAAAGCTACCAATTGCTGTGCGTACAGCACTTAAAATTACTACGCTGTTGTTTGTATTTTTTGTCATTGTGTTCTCTTATTATTTTTATAATCACTTTGTGCTGGTGTATGTTTAATAGACTAATGCGATTAATAGTTTTATTAATGCATCAAAGCATAATTTCTCAATAAACTAAAGGCGAGGTTGGTTCAGCTGTATATGTATTTTAATAAAGGGAATAGTAAAGTAGGTGAGTAGTAATAATATTTTTGTTTAAATTTATGAAATAGGGCTCTCATTATGAGAGCCCACAGGTGTTTATAAATCAATCATTTCAATATTAACAACGACATTTTTAAAACCCGCATCTTCAAACTCTTTTTTTAACTTTTCTGCACTAGAGTACTCACTAGATGAAACACTTCGCTTACTTCTTTGGTTAGTGACAATTGGGGTTTCGTCACCAAAGTAAACACTGCCCGCAAATTGGCTTTGTGCATAAAAGTGGCCTGTTAGGGTTGTTTTTTTAGGTCTTAAAACATGGCTTAAATAGTATTGCATTGTTGATAAGCTTGTTTGTTGTATCATCCAAGGCCAATCCCATTTTTTATTCTCACCTGGTATATAGCGGTGTTCCCATTGATACTCAATGCTTTTATCTTGACCTGCCCAACGGCCAATTACAAAATTAGCAGTGTCGTTAGGTCTGTTTTCTGGGTGGGTTAATAAAGCATTGCCTCCCCATCGCATAAAGCCATTTATAGATAGATCATAGGTAATATCAGCATCGAATGCATAAGGATACGATATTGATGATTTAAACAAATCGACCTTTGCATTAAGCTGTGTGTATGCTGGTACATTGGTTCTTGCCTGTACAACTACTCGCTCAGCTTCTGAGCCGCCATTACTTGTTCCCCATGCTTGCTCCGCTGCGATTGTGACTGATAACGAAGTGTCTGATCCGCCAGTAACAGAGGGAGACTTCCATGTATTAGATAATGTAACAGACTCAGAAATACTGTAATCATTGGTTTTAGACCAGTTGGTTGCCGCATCGTATTCAATTGTAACCACTGACATTTGAGCTGCTGACGTGTCATTCACTGCAGGGACTGTTAACGTTTTTATTAGTTCTTTGTCGGCAGCAACAATATCACCTGTTATTTTATATGACTCGTTATCCATCACATATTGAAAGTTAGATACGGTAATAGCTGACTTTTCATCACATCGATAACCATCACAACTGCCACCATTGTAACCTTGTATTTTCCACCCTGAGCCCGTTTTGGTTACCTCCATGTCATCACCCACATAGCTAGAGCGATTTCCACCAACCCACGCAAATCCCATTGTATGGGCAAGGTATGAAAGGGGTTTTATAAACCCCTCTTTTTGATTCACTAAGTCCCATTCAATTTGGCTTTGACTGCCTGGCGATACTTTTACGGGACTTAATGTAGGGATCTCATTAATAGGATCGTTAGGGTAGCACCAAGAATTTACAGCAGTCCCTTGTTTTATTTCACCTGCGTAGCCAGAACCCATAATAACCCAGCCATTAGCTAATCCCGTTATTTGCCACTTACCCATTTTGTTAGTAAGTTCATTTCTGTAGGTTTGCGCTTCAGCCTTTGTAATTAGTCTATTATCAGCTGAGCAAACTCCAGCACCTAAGCTTTCGTTTTTAAGTTGATCTGGATAAATTGCAGTTGTATTAGCACTTACAAAACTTGTATGCGACAACAGCAATAGGGGTAATATTTTTTTCATTAAGTTACATCCTTTAAAATTATATTTAAATGAGGTCCTAATTAAATAATCTAATTTTGGACCGATTTTGATTCTAAAGAACTCGCTTTATTTTTATAGAGTGTTATATGAAAGTTGATTTTTCAAAAATATTAGTTGCTTAAGCATTACAAAAATTAATTAAATTATTAATGCTGCGGTAGCTACATTTTGATTCCTTTGAGAGAGTGCTCTAAAAAATCAATTAAATAGCGTGTGCTTTTTGGAATTAATTTATCAGGCCATATCAGGTTTACATCTCGCTTTATGGGTTTGAATTGCGTTAATACTTCAACCAAGCTTTCGTCTTTTATATGCGGTAATAAACAATATTTAGGGCCATAATATACACCTCTTCCTTCAATAGCAGCTAAGGCACACATTTCTATATCGTTAGAAATAAAGTTAGGTTGAGGTTTAAAAATTACCTGTTCATTTTTATTTGTTTTAAAGGACCAGTTTTCGAATGGCGAGCACGATATGTGGGGTAGTTTAGCTAAATCGTCAAAATTACTTGGTATGCCATATTGCTCAATTAAACTCGATGAACAAGCTAAAACAAAACTCATTTGGTTAATAACTTTACATATATTTTGAGAGCTATCTAGTTTTCCAATTCTAATGGCTAAATCAAACTCGGTAGCTTTTAAATCAAGGCGTTCATCCGATAGCATCATATGAATTTTAATATTTGGATAAAGTAATGTGAATTGATTTATAACGCCTGAGAAGTACACACTCTTTGTAAAGTTTTGCGGCGCTATTAGTTTAATTTTACTCACTTTATTTTCACTGAAATTCTTAAAATTGCACAGCGTAGTTTGTAAACCTTCTACATGGGCTAGGCAGTGGCTATAAAAACTCTTTCCAGGTTCTGTTAATCGCAAACTTCCTTTTTCACGATAAAACAACGCTAACGATAAGTCTTCTTCAAGTTTTTTTATTTTTCTTTGTAAAGTGGGTAAAGGAATATTTAACTTTACTGACGCTTCATTAAATGTTTTGTAATGATTTACTTTTATAAAAAGCGCTATGATATCAAGCAAGGTAAATCTCCTGTATTAATTTAAGACATGAAATTGTATTTAGTACTTAATAATTAGTTAAAGTTATAAAACTAATTATTTAATTAAAGTACTCATTAGTCCCTTTTGTGGCAACAAGAAATTTACCTTTGTATTAGAATATTTAATAAATTATTTTGAGCGAAGGTGTACTTACTTGAGGTATTAGTAATTAAAGATTCTGCAAATAACGCGTTTTTTAAAATAAAAACTCAGTAGAAACAATGCGTAATATTTTACGATACGTTTTAATAGACAAACAATAAACGAGTAATTACGCTAGACACACTTTTTTGGTGAATAATCATGATGCATAGGATCTGATTACCTAAATGGAATTTGCCACGATAAATCAACAGAACCGAAGGTATTAAAGATGAATGTGTTTATAAAATGGTTGATTTTAGCTGCATTAATTATTGCTGCTATTGCCTGTTATTCTTATGGTAGCACTACTGGCTTATTTATTTTTATTATTGCGGGCTTTGTTTTTGAAATGGCATTTTGGTTTAAGGTGTTTCCTATAAAAAAGAAATCGTCATGATAGGAAGCCTATTTAACCGTCTTAAAAAATGAATTGTTTAAGTGGGCTTGCAGCTTTGAGCATAGAATAAATAATTAGTCTGCTATTACTTTGCTTAAATATTAGAAAGGCTGCATTTTTTGCAGCCTTTTGGTTTTTTAAACTCAGTGGGTAACTCTATCGCCCCAAATGTCTTCTAGGCGACTATCACGGCCACAACGCCAGCGATAGGTGTTATAACGAATAGGATTATTTTTGTAATAATCTTGGTGATAACTTTCATCGCCTTTTATCGGGTAAAAGGTTTTAGCATCGAGAATAGGGGTTACTACCGTTTGCTCAGGAAATTCGTTAACTACCGCTTGTTTAGATTGCTTAGCTAATTGTCGCTGTTGCTCATTAGCAACAAAAATCGCACTACGGTAGCTTGGGCCTTTATCACAAAACTGACCTTTTGCGTCAAAAGGATCAATATTCACCCAGTAATGGTTTAAAATATCTTGATAGCTTAATACATTAGTGTTGTAGGTAACCAGCACAGCTTCGTAGTGGCCTTGGTGATTACCATTGTAGGTTGGATTTTTAAGTTCACCACCAGTAAACCCTGAGATCACATCGGTTACACCTTCGAGTTTTTCAAAGTCACTTTCCATACACCAAAAACAGCCACCGGCTAAAATAGCTTGTTCGGTTTTAGCGTATGTTAATGAGCTAAACAAAATCCCCATAGAGGTCAATACTAGCGCTAATGTGTGTTTCATAAAAATGTTCACCTTTAGTTATGTATAAATACTTGTATAGTAAGACCCACTAACTTTAAAAACTCTTTCATTACAAAGTTGCTTAAGGGTTTGAACTCACTTTATATAAAACGGATGCGAGATATGAAAAGTTTAATGACGAATGATCATTTGCATGATGAATTATTAATCATTTTACAAAACAACTTTGCTCCCTCAGGGTATAAACTACCAAACGCTGATGAGTTGATACCTCATAATCAAAATGCCCAATACCATGGCTATGCATTTACTTTAAAACAAAAACGTATAATTTACAGAAAAGCTAAAGTTACACCCGACAGACCTGGCGCTTTTTTAGCACTATGGAAACGCCCAGCGGATTTGAGTAATTTTAAACCAATTCCATTTGCCAATGAGTTTGACTATTTATTAGTAGCTGTTTCAAGTGATGGATTAACCACTATTAATAACCAAGTAGCAAATATACAAAAAGGTTTCTTTTTATTTCCGATTGAATTGTTAGTTAAAAAAGGCATCGTCACAGGTAGAAACTATAAAGGTAAAACGGCTTTTAGAGTATTTCCGCCTTGGAGCGAAAGTAGGGCATTAAAAGGGATTGGCGCATTTAGTAACTCTGCTAAAGTTACTCAGCGTTGGCAATGCGATTATTTTTTAAATCAGAACCAACATGGCTTAGTTGATTTAATTAAGTTAAACAATATTTTAGCTAACGCTGTTTAAATTTGAATTATTAAGTCACTCTACGAGCATTGTCATATATAAGGTTGTTTACTAAAGTGAAATTATAACCTTATGTGAATTTGAAAGGGGAAACCATGAACCAGTTAACCGAAAAGTCAATTAGTTGTCCTTACTGTGGTGAGTCAATGGATGTATTAATTGATGTAGCCGACCTTGATGAGCAATACATAGAAGACTGCCAAGTGTGTTGTAAGCCGATTTCGTTTGTTGTATTTGAAGATAACGACGAACTTAATGTAAATGTATACAGTGAAGATGACGCGTTTTAAAAGGCCAAGTAAGACTTATTTAATTATCGTGGTTAATTAAATCTTTAATGTTGACTCGTTATAGTTTTACTAGTTATGGCTCATTATATGAATTTACAAATCGTCACCGTTACATCTACAAATACTACATTAACACACAATCTATATGGATATAAAAATGCATAAAATTATATTATGTCTCGCTATTTTAATTACGCTGATCTATTCACCTTTACTTTATTCGAAAGAGAATGATATTCAGTTTAAATGGAAGTTAATTGAAATTATTGCATCAGATATAGATACAATAAAAATTGATGATGGTAATTTTTTTAAAATTGATAATTCAGGTATTCTACAAATAATGAAAAAACATGGGAATAGATAATACCCTCACACGAGGGAAGGCAAAATATTACATGTAACTTCGGGAGAAGTAGTTAGAAAATGGGAAGTGTTACATGTTGATGAGCATAACCTCCGTCTAGACTCCCCACTCGGTATTTATGTTTTAAAACGTTAATAATGAAAATCTTTAAGGCTACAAATAACTGCAGCCTTTTTTCTATTATAAGTACCTTATTTATCTTGCTGTTCACGCGCTAATTGATTAGGTAATAACTGCTCTACAATTTCTCTCGCTGGTAAGGTGTAACGTACACCATCAAACATAACCGACGTAAACTCGTTAATATTAGTAATGCCGGTAAGGGTCCAACCTTCACCACGTTTTGGGCAGTAAACAGTAGTAGTTGGTTGTATTACTTTAAAATTGTCACTCATAGTTTATCTCAATTAATGCTTGTGAATACGGTATGGTAAGTTAATAATGACGCTCTATAAAGTGCTATTTAAAGCGCGTTTACTTTATTTGGCGTAGGCATGTTTAAAACTATAAAATTACCCCGCGTTACCTTACGTTTAATTACCCACAAACACGGCGCAGCGCTATTAACAATTTTAAATAATCCACTCGTTTATGAGTTTAACGATTATAAAACCCCGCTAAATAAACAGCATATTAAGCAGTTAATTCAAGATGATATCTCGAGTTATTACCAAGGTGAAGGTGTTCGGCTTGCGATTGAACATAATATATCTGGCGACCTAATTGGTACCTGTGGTCTATATAACATAAATAGCCAAACCAAAAGTGCTTATTTGGGCTTCGAACTCGATCCTTTTTATTGGCAGCAAGGTTTAATGCAAGAAGTGCTGCGCGGTTTTATGAGCCAGATACCGAGAGTATTAAAGATAGAGCAATTATATGCAGAAATTCACGGACATAACGTTCGTAGTTATAATTTACTGACTAAGCTTGGGTTTGTGTTAAACGAGCAATTAAACAATGGTATTTGGCATAAGCAATTAACTAAAATGGGTGACGCATGAGAATAAAAAAAGCGATTATTTTAAATGTGTTGCTTGCTGTTAGTGTATTTGGGGTTACAACAATTGGGTTTAGTTATTACAAAAATGATGTATCAGATTTTGTTGATGTAACCCTAGATTCAAAGGTGCTTAATGAGTCTCGTAAGGTATTTATAAGGTTCCCCGATGATTTTGATAAAAATAAAGCGTATCCACTTATTATAAAAACAGATGGTAATTTTAATTTAGCTAATTGGGATAAAGCGCTAAAAGCATTAAATCCTGAAAGTATATTAAATGAGGCTATTTTAGTTGCTATACCTAATCAGTTTTTTACTGATACCCGAAATCGTGATCTTGTACCACCTTATGCAAGGAAGGACGTAAATACAAATCCTCGACCTAAACATGAAACTTCGCCAGAAATTTTTGGTAAAGCTGATTTGTTTTTAGCTTTTATAGAGCAAGAGCTACTTACTTATTTAGAGGCTAACTACAGGTTAACTGAAAACCGTATATTAACGGGATTTTCGGCAGGGGGCAGTTTTACTTTATATACGCTGCATACCAAACCATCGCTATTTAATGGTTACTTTGCATTTAGCCCTGCGGCTTGGTATGACGATATGACCGTAGTAAATCATCTTAATACCTTTTTACAAGTTAAAACACAGAGCTACTATAGACCCGCCTTATTATATTTTACTGTTGGCGGGGCTGAGCATAAATTAATGCTTGAGGCGTATAATAACTTGGAGCAAAGTTTAGTAAGCCATACTAGTAACTGGTTAGTGTGGGGCAGTAAAGTAAACCCTGATGCAAAGCATAATGATAATCCAGCATTGAGTATTACGGGGGCTTTAATGGCCTATGATGAATTTATTAATTAATAATATTGTTAAACTTTAATTAAGAGTAGTACTAGCAAAACGGCTTAACTGTATATATGTACAGTTAAGCCGTTTTGCTATAAATTATTTTATGGTGTAAATGGCTGGTGGATGTAAGGTAGCACATGAAAGAACACATCATACTTAACTGTGTTTAAATGTAATCTTAGCAATGGCGTAATATAAATTATCGATTTACTCATAAGTGGAGTGGTGGGTTTATAACGCTTATTGAGTTTGGCTATCTGGATCGTTAAATAAAGAATTTAAATAACAAAAAAGGTGGGCGGTGCTTTATTTATATCAGCACCGATCTATACGTTTAGGACTTAATTACAAAAGCGCTATTTTATTACTTAAATGTCTAAGCATATTTTCAGCATTTGGTAAGGGATCGTTTAACCCATCGATTAAGGTCATAAAATAACAGTCCATCATTACGCTTGCTTTTGTTTCATCAAACTTCGGTTGTTCACTAAAAAGCAGTTGTTTAAATTCATCCATCTGCGCTTTAAAAAAAGACGTTCTCCAAATGATGTCGCTAATTAATAGCTTACTAAATTCACTATTTTCACAATAAAAAGAATAAAGCGGATGAGCGTAATGACGTAACTTTAAGCGAGGGGAGTGCTGCGTATCTAACTGCTTTGCTTGGTTAATAATAACGGCTATTTGTTGTTGCATACCGGCCATCAATAAATCAATTTTATTTTCAAAATGACTAAACACTGTACCTACAGCAACATTGGCTGCAACCGCTATTTCTCTTGTTGATGTGTGATCGTAACCTTGCAGCAAAAATAATTCCCATGCTGAAGCTAAAATTTTATCGCGTGTCTTTTCTTTTTTACTCATTATATTTCAATGCTTTACTTGTTTGTTAAATAAAAGGGCTAAATCATTATTTGATTAATTGAGCGCGCTCAATTAATATTATGAGCACGCTCATTTTTATAAGGATGTTACATGAAGTTTATCAAACGTGTTATTGGTTATGTACTTTTTATTCCACTAATTTATTTTTATTCTTATTTGCTAGGGCCAATATTAAAAGCAGTTTTAGTCCCAGGAGGGGTTGCTTTTTTATGGCTTATTCTAGGGCCAACAGAGGGGACGCGTGCGTTAAAAAAAGCATTTAAGAAAAAATAGCTCAAGCTTCAACTAAACAAATCGAAAAAAAGCCCTGCTATTTTGCAGGGCTTTAAGTTTAGCTTTGTGATTTTAAGCTTGAAAGCTCAACTGATATTAAAGAACGTATCTAAAACCAAAAGCAATACCGTCATCTTCCGATTGCTCCATTAGCGCTTGCTGCTGTTTATTATTACTTTCAAAATCACCAAAGTCTTTACGTGCTTCTACATAAAGTTGTGTGTCTTGGTCAATTAAGTAATGCACACCAATAACTGCAAACTGACGCTTAAATACATCGTTAGGATCGGCATTAAAGTTTGGTTGAATTACGTAGTCATCACCTGCATCAAATAAGTTATAGGCAATGAATGGTCTAAAATCGTTATCAAAGCGATACGATACAAATGTTTCAATACCAATCGCATCTTTAATTAAACGACCTATGTTATCTGTATCGTGGTTTTCGTTTTTGTTGATATTAGCGGCTACATACAAGCCTGGCGCATCAATATTGCCCCAAATAACACCTGCACCATAAATTAAATCGTCAACAGAGCGGGTTGTTCCGTCGCCATACGTTAATTCAAACTCGCCGCGGTTAATACCCGCGGTCAGTTTTAGCTTATCAGTCACGTTATAGGTTACTGCACCGCCAAACGTATAGTTAAATTCAACTTGTTGTGCAGCAGCATCTCCAGACTCAAAATTTGCTTGGCATTGTGATTCTGTAATATTACTTACATCACAAGTATAAAAAGCGCTGTTTTTTAACTGAGTTTGAACACTAAAGTCAAAGTCGTTGTAGCTATTACGGTATTGCAGTGTTTTATCACCACGACCAGTACCATTTACTGCACCATCGTCTTTGTTGTAAGTGTAAACACCGGCAGCGTTACCATCCCATACATAGCTGTAGTTTGTAGCATACACAACATCAAACCACGCACCCCATTGTTTACCAATCGTAATTTGGCCGTATTTATCGTGTTTAAGTCCTGCATAACCTAAACGATTATATAAAAACTCATCTTGAATAGATTCAAAACGGTTGTTGTATACAATATCGCTACTGCCAACAGGGTTGACACCCCATTCAACTAAAGCCATTGCTTCCCAGCCGTTTTTTAGTTGGCGTTTAAAATCAAAATTAATTCGTGAGGCACCATTGACGATTTCGTTTTGACCTTGAGTATTTATCACTCGCGCATCAATATATCCGCCTACTGCGACTGTATTTTTTTCATCCTTAAACACTTCTACTGCTGAAACACTTGGAGCAGCTAAAATACCCGCAATTGCTAGCGATACTAATTTTCTTTTCATTGTGTGTGCCTTGCCTAAATTAAAGACGTTTTTATAATTACTAAATTCGAAGTCGTGCAGACTAGCAAAGCAATAAAAGGCTCAAAAGTGAAAAATTATCAATGATAATTAGCACAAAACACGCAGCTTGTTCATTTTAAGTTAATGCTGTTTTTATTTTGTAGCCGTATAAACTGCCATTTAATTTTGGAATAAGACATTAGACTTAAATGCAGGAGAGGGAGTGTTGAATTTTTTTCATAGTTGCGACTGTCGGCATGGGTAGAGCTAAAACTCTAATACTATAAAAAACGTTAATATAGCCGTATTAATTGTTAATAAAAGTAAAATGCGACCAAGTCGCCTGTAAACGCGATTAAATAATTTATAAAGGGTTTTATGCTAGTTGTTTTTTTATTAAACATTTTTTTACTGCATCAACAGTACAATACTGAGTTTTACTCACCTTTTTAGCACATTTACTCGCCCAGTACTTTGGCTATTTAATTGCTTTTATAGTTAATAAACAGCCACCGTTTACTTTGAGTTTGGTGCTATAAACTTTCATAGAAAAAAACGGTGATTTGGTTTAAACTGCGCGCAATTTAAATACTTCAGTCTCCCTTGGAGGGTAGCGCTATTATTAGTACAGCTAACATCACCATGCAATTTGGTGCTAAACCGTTATTTGAAAATATCTCAGCTAAATTTGGCGAATCAAACCGTTATGGTTTAATTGGTGCTAATGGTTGTGGTAAGTCGACCTTTATGAAAATCCTTAGTGGTGAATTAGAACCATCTTCGGGTAACGTAAGTACTGATCCAAATGAGCGCGTTGCTAAACTAAACCAAGATCAATTCGCCTACGAAGAATATTCTGTTATTGATACCGTGATTATGGGTCATAAAGAATTGTGGGATATCAAACAAGAACGTGACCGTATATATAGCCTACCTGAAATGAGTGAAGAAGACGGCATGAAAGTAGCCGATCTTGAAACTGAATTTGCTGAAATGGACGGTTACTCGGCTGAATCTAAAGCGGGTGAGTTACTATTAGGTGTGGGTATTGCTACAGAGCAGCACTACGGACCTATGTCAGAAATTGCACCAGGTTTTAAACTTCGTGTGCTTCTAGCTCAAGTGTTGTTTTCAGACCCTGATATCATGCTGCTCGATGAGCCTACCAATAACTTGGACATTTATACAATTAAGTGGCTTGAAGATGTATTGAATCAACGTGACTGTACCATGATCATCATCTCGCATGACCGTCACTTTTTAAATTCGGTATGTACGCACATGGCCGATATTGACTACGGTGAACTACGTATTTACCCGGGTAACTACGATGAATACATGTTTGCAGCTACTCAAGCACGCGAACGTTTATTAAGTGAAAACGCCAAAAAGAAAAGCCAAATAGCAGAGCTTCAACAATTTGTATCGCGCTTTTCTGCCAACGCATCAAAGGCAAAGCAAGCCACTTCACGTGCAAAACGAATTGATAAAATTCAATTAGACGAAGTAAAAGCGTCGTCACGTCAAACACCTTTTATTCGTTTTGAACAAGAAAAGCAGTTATTCCGTAACGCGCTTGAAATGACCAGCTTATCGCAAGGCTTTGAAGAAACTTTATTCTCAGGATTAGAAGGCCTAGTTGAAGTAGGTGAACGCATTGCTATTATTGGTGAAAATGGTGTGGGTAAAACAACATTATTAAACACTTTAGCAGGACGTTTAGCGCCTAAAAGCGGTGAGTTTAAATGGTCTGAAAATGCAAACATTGGCTACTATGCACAAGATCATGCCGATGAGTTTGAAAAAGACATGAATTTGTTTGAGTGGATGGAGCAATGGCAACAAGAGGGCGACGATGAGCAAGTAGTGCGTAGCTTCTTGGGTCGTATGTTGTTTTCACAAAACGATATAAAAAAATCAGTAAAAGTAATATCTGGTGGTGAGCAAGGTCGTATGCTGTTTGGTAAAATCATGATGCATAAACCAAATATCTTATTAATGGATGAGCCAACCAACCACATGGATATGGAATCAATTGAAGCGCTTAACTTAGCACTTGAAGCGTATGAAGGTACCTTGATGTTTGTGTCACACGACCGTCAGTTTGTATCATCAGTTGCCACCCGTATTTGGGAAATTAAAGACGGTAAAGTTATCGACTTTAGAGGTAACTACTCAGAATATTTAGCGAGTAAAGAAGCTTAATTGCTGATTGTTTCGCTGTTTAAAAAAAGCCATGTTTAACATGGCTTTTTTATTGCCTGCTGGTCGCATTAGTGCAGCATTTAAGTATATAATACCCGCCATAAAACCGGACATAAGTCCGCTATTTTTAAAATACATTACTGAGGAGTATTTATGACTGTTGGCATTATTATGGGTTCTAAATCAGATTGGCCAACCATGGAACACGCCGCCCTTATGCTAGAAAAATTTGGCATTGAGTATGAAACTAAAGTGGTTTCTGCCCACCGCACTCCTCAATTACTTGCCGATTACGCAAGTTCAGCCGCAGAACGCGGTATTAAAGTTATTATTGCAGGCGCAGGTGGCGCGGCGCACTTACCGGGAATGGCGGCAGCGTTTACATCTCTGCCAGTTTTAGGCGTACCCGTTAAATCTAAAGCGCTAAACGGTGTAGACTCTCTGTTATCTATTTGCCAAATGCCAAAAGGTGTTGCGGTAGGTACTCTTGCTATTGGTGAACCCGGTGCTGCAAACGCAGGTTTATTAGCGGCACAAATTTTAGGATGTCAAAATCCAGAAATCTTCGCAAAAATCGAAGCGTTCCGTAAAGAACAAACTGAGACTGTTTTAGCTAACCCAAATCCTGCAGAGTGATCATGAATATTTTAATTTTAGGGGCAGGGCAGCTAGCACGAATGATGAGCTTAGCCGGTGCACCGCTTAATTTAAATGTGGTTGCTTATGATGTAGGCAGCAAAAAGATTGTACATCCGCTTACAAACGAAGTGTACCCAACATCGCTCGAACAGGCGATAGAAAACGCTGATGCTATTACGGCCGAGTTTGAACATATTCCAGATGATGTACTTACACAGTGTTGTAATAGCAATAAGTTTTATCCGGGCAAACAAGCCATTAAAACCGGTGGCGACCGTGCGCTTGAAAAAGCGCTCCTAGATAAAACCGCTGTTGCATGCGCGCCATATCAATTAATTACAGAAAAAGCGCATCTTGAACTCGCGGTTCAAACACTTGGTAAGCCATTAGTCATTAAAACATGCCAAGCGGGTTACGATGGTAAAGGCCAATGGCGTTTAAAATCAGACGATCAAATTGAGCAAATTTGGGCTGAAATGGCTGATTTTATTGCATCAGGCACTGAGCACGCTCCGCACACCATAATTGCAGAAAAAATGATCCCGTTTGATCGTGAAGTCTCTATTATTGGTGCGCGCGATAAACACGGCCATGTTGCTATTTATCCATTAACTGAAAACGAGCACACCGAGGGTGTGTTAACGCTTTCGGTTGCAGGTAAAAACAATAATAGCCAACTAGAACAACAAGCAATCACGGCATTTACCCGAATTGCGAATGAGCTTAATTATGTGGGTGTACTCGCCATTGAGTTTTTTGATGTGCAAGGTACATTACTGGTTAATGAAATTGCGCCGCGAGTTCATAACTCAGGCCATTGGACGCAACAAGGTGCTCATTGCTCGCAATTTGAAAACCATATGCGCGCTGTTGCCGGCTTACCTTTAGGTAGTACGCAACTTAAGCAACCGACTGCTATGATAAATGTATTAGGCCAAGCACAAATCCCTACTGATGTGTTAAAAACAGCAGATGTAACCAGCCATTGGTACGGTAAAAGTGTAAAACCTGGTCGTAAAATGGGCCACATTAATGTATCTGCTGATAATTTACAGCAATTAGGTGAACGCCTTGGTGAACTCGCAATGTGTTTACCAGAGCAAGATTACCCCGGTGTATTAGCTACCAGCAAATCGCTATTATAAGTTAAAAAACAAAGCGATAAATTGAACTTAACCTCAATATATCGCTTTACCTTCTAAAGGTTCTTTTCAATGATCCATCCAAAGTTTCGTACTATTGTGTTTGCCTTTTTTATGGCACTTTTCATGTCAGGTTTTATGTCGTTAGTTATTTCTCTATTTAATGTTGGTATAGTCGATAACATCGTATCTATCTGGCTTAAAGCGTGGTTATTTGCCTTTTGTATTGCCTTTCCAACGGTTATATTTGTTGCCCCCGTTGTCCATAAACTGACTAATAAACTCATTCGCGCTTAACGTTATGATTATCGCTAAATTACATAAACCTGTATTTATAATATTACTGGCTTTGTGCATCACTCCATTTATTGGCGCTGGTAGTGCCTTGGTTATGGGGGCGTTATTTGCGATTACCTTGGGTAACCCGTTTGCTGAGTTATCACAAAAGGCCAGCAAATGGATGCTAAAGTTGGCGGTTGTGGGGCTGGGGTTTGCTGTTGATTTTAATCAGGTAATTGAGGTTGGTCGCAGCTCTTTAGTGTTAACAATTGTCAGTATTACTGCCATAATTGGGCTTGGCGAAATTTTAACTCAAGTGTTTAAACTTAATCGTAACACAGGCGTGTTAATTTCCTTTGGAACCGCTATTTGTGGTGGTAGCGCTATTGCGGCCATGGCACCGGTTATAAAAGCCAAAGATCATGAAGTGGCTGTGGCGCTGGGTATCGTATTTTTACTCAATGGTGTAGGGTTATTATTATTCCCTGCAATTGGGCATTATTTTGAACTAACCCAAGAGCAGTTTGGATTATGGGCTGCACTTGCAATTCATGATACCAGTAGCGTGGTAGGTGCATCGGCTACTTATGGTGCAGTGGCACTGAGCATAGCAACAACAGTGAAGCTTACTCGTGCTATGTGGATTATTCCATACACTACGCTTGCGGGTGTGTTTATGCGCTCAGATGAAAAGGCGAGTATTCCATTATTTATTGTAGGCTTTTTATTAGCCGCATTAATTAATACCTATGTGCCGTCGCTTTCATCTTATTGGGAGTTGATAAACATTGCAGCGAAGCAAATACTAGTGATGACACTGTTTTTAATTGGCAGTGGTTTATCGTTATCGGTACTAAAGCAAGCGGGAATTAAACCGTTTTTAATGGCTGTGATTCTTTGGATCGTGGTTAGCAGTGTTATTTTATTATTAATTATAGATGGATTCATATAATGAGACATGATCTCGGTATTAAAATTATTGGTGGCTTTTTATTGTCACTGGTTTCAGCAAGCTATGTTCACGCAGAGTCATTACGGGTCGCAACGTTTAATGTCAGTATGGATGCAACCAATTACACCGCTAAAAATGAAAAAGTAAAAAGCGATGCCTTAGTTAACGCGCTGCGCTCTGACCACCAGCAAATTAAAAATATTGCTGAAATAATTCAACGCGTTCGTCCAGATGTGGTGCTTTTAAATGAATTTGACTACGTCCCTAAATCACAAGGGATAGAATACTTTAAAACCCATTACTTAAATGTAGGGCAAAATGATCAAGCGGCTATCGATTATCCTTATGTTTACATTGCACCAGTTAACACAGGCTTAGCCACAGAGTTTGATTTAGACAACGATGGCAAAAAAAATGGTGTGATGGGCGATGCGCAAGGTTTTGGATTTTTTGAAGGCCACTACGCAATGGCGTTTTTGTCTCGTTACCCCATTGATTTTGACAACATCAGAACCCTGCAAACGTTTAAGCACAAAGATTTACCGAATGTGAAAATGCCGGTAGACCCAAAAACTAATACAAATTGGTATAACGAAGAAGAATGGAATGCTTTACGTTTAAGCTCTAAATCGTTTTGGGATATACCGGTAAAAGTAAATGATAAAGTAGTTCACATGTTAGCCTCGCATCCTACGCCGCCTGTGTTTGATGGTGATGAAGACAGAAACGGCATTCGTAATCATGATGAAATTAGATTAATTGCTGATTACGTTAATAACGAAAGTTACCTGTATGACGATAACGGTAAAAAGGGCGGCCTTGCAGCAAAATCACGCTTTGTGATTTTAGGTGACCTAAATGCCGCCCCTGAGGGCGATAAAAAGCGCACAAATACAACAGATCAGTTACTTAAAAGTCCGATGATTAATGCCGGTTTTATTCCAACCAGTGAGGGCGCTAAAGAGCAATACCCACAAGCTTATGCTAAAAATTACACTGCTAATTGGCAGGCACGCGTTGATTACGTTCTGCCTTCAAATTATGGACTAACCATTAAAGATGGTGGCGTATTTTGGCCGAAAAAACAAAGCGAATTGTACCGTTTAATCAAAGATAGAAACGCATCAAGTGACCACCGTATGGTATGGCTTGATTTAACGGTTGAATAAACGGGTTACTCACCCCGATATCAGCGTTGTTTATCTTAAATAATTGCAATTATAAAGGTGCTTCTGCTTAAATACGGTTAATTATAATAACCGTCAAGAAGCACTATGATTTTTAAATTTTCATCTTCTAAAACACTTGTTGCAATGGCTGTTGCGTCAAGTGTTATGTTAGCGGGCTGTACAGCAACCGCCACCACTTCTAATGACTCAGCTATTCAAACAAATACCAAGGTTGCAAGTGTTGTTAACACACCTGCAGACATGGGTGTCTCAAAAATTACGCTTGAACAAGCGATGGCTCACCCTGATTGGATTGGACGCCAACCGCAAAGTGCATTTTGGAGTGCTGACTCAAGTACCGTTATTTACGCGCGTAAACAACAAGGTAGTGAGCTAAGAGATTTATTCACTCAAGCTGTAAACGCTCAAACAGCAGAGCAAGTGGCTTTAAATCAGCTTCACAGCGTAGGCTCAAGTAAAGCTGTTTTTTCTAACGATAAATCACTTCAAGCTTATGTGTTTGAAGGCAACATATTTATTAAAAACGTAAAGTCAGGTGTAATTAAGCAAATTACGCAAAGCTCAGCCACCGAGTCAAAACCACAATTTTTAAACGATGGTAATTTAGCGTATCGCCAAGGTAATATCTTTTTTAAAGTAGATTTAACCACAGGTTTAACCCGTGAAATTGCTAATTTAAAGCTGGCTGACAAACCACAAGGCGTAAAAGAGCCAACAACTTATATTGCCAAAGAACAACATAAGCTGATTGATTACATTGCACTGCAGCATAAAAACAAACAAGATAAGTATGCGCGAAATGAGCAAGTTAAAACCCAAAATAGCTCAATTGCCAACACGCATTACTATTTAGGTGATGGCAACACGGTTGATGAAGCCCAGCTTTCTCCAAATGGCGACGCGTTAATTGTGGTTGTTCAAGAAAAAAGTTCATGGCGTGGTGAAGGCGATATTATGCCTAACTACATCACTGATGATGCGACTATAGAGCCTAAAAAAGTTCGCCGTCGTGTGGCTGACGCTAAAGAGCAAACTTCTGAAATTGTTTATATTAACCTTGCAGATCAAAGCCAAACTACTTTAGGGTTTAATACCTTGCCTGGTTTTGATGAAGATGTACTCGCTGAGGTTAAAAAAGAAAACTATGCCCGTGAAGGCAAAACGTATAAGTCTAAGAAGCAACCGCGTGGCATTAATGTAATTTCAGACTGGGGATGGGATCAATCGCCTATCAGCTGGAACGATGATGGCAGCCAAGTGGCGATTATGCTTGAAGCATGGGATAACAAAGATCGTTGGTTGGCCACCGTTGATTTTGAAAATAATAAACTCGTATCTCAACACCGTTTACATGACGATGCGTGGATTGCGTATGCGTTTAACGACTTTGGTTGGTTAAATGACTCAACTACGCTGTATTATTTATCGGAAGAGTCGGGGTACAGTCAGCTTTATAAAAAGCCTTTAAATGGCAAGGCTACGGCTTTAACACAAGGTCAGTTTGAAGTGTCTGACTTAACGCTTACTGATGACAATAGTGCTATTTACTATAAAGCGAATATTGAGCATCCGGGTCTTTACGAAATATACCGTGTTAATCCACAAACAGGTGTTAGTGAGCAAGTAACCGACTTAAACGGTATGACGGATTACACCTTAAGCCCTGATCAATCTAAGTTATTACTTAGACATTCTAAAATCACTATGCCGACTGAACTTTATGTGGCAGAGGCTAAAGCAAACACAACCGCGACTCGTTTAACCAATACGGTATCTGATGCGTTTTTAGCTAAAAAACTCACAGCGCCTAAAATTGTTGCTGTGCCATCAAGTCATACAGATCAGCCCATATACGCCAAAGTCTATTACCCCGCTGATTACCAAGAGGGTGAAACAGGCAAAACCCGCAAAGCAGTTATTTTTAACCACGGTGCAGGGTACTTGCAAAATTCACACATGGGGTGGTCTGGCTACTTCCGTGAATTTATGTTCCATTCATTACTAGCAGATGAAGGTTATATAGTAATGGATATGGATTACCGCGCATCTAAAGGCTATGGTCGTGATTGGCGAACGGCTATTTATCGCCAAATGGGAACACCTGAAACACAAGATCTAGCCGATGGCGTAAAATGGATGGCGGATAATGCCAATGTTAATACCCAAGCGGTAGGGACTTACGGTGGCTCTTATGGTGGGTTTATGACCTTCATGGCGTTATTTACCGCACCAGACTTGTTTCAATCAGGCGCAGCGCTTCGTCCAGTGACTGATTGGGCTCATTACAACACAGGTTATACGGCTAACATTTTGAATCACCCTGATGTTGACCCGATTGCCTATGAGCGTAGTTCACCTATTTATTATGCAGAAGGGCTTAAAAAGCATTTATTAATAAATGCGCCTATGGTTGATGATAACGTGTTCTTTCAAGATTCAGTGCGTTTAGTACAGCGTTTAATAGAACTTGAAAAAGAAAACTTTGAAACAGCAATCTTCCCAGTAGAACCGCATGGTTTTGTTCAGCCTTCGAGCTGGTTAGATGAATACCGTCGAATTTATAAACTGTTTAAAGAAACGCTTTAATCGACTAAAAATAAAAACGCCACTTATGTGGCGTTTTTTTAACTGTGTTTAGTATCGTTTTTGATGTGTTTTACAACCAGCGGCACAGCTAATATAACCCCACCAATTGCGCCAATTAAATGCGCATCAACGGCCACCGTTGATTGAATAAGTTGACCAATTTCTGCGCTTGGACCATTAACTTGCTCAAGAATAAGTTTTATCCATACGCCAATAAACAAGATATAACCTGATTTTAACCCAACAGTGACATCTTTTATGGCCCCCCACACGATCACGCCATGCAATAGCGCACTCAGCCCTGTATAAATAATGATTGTTGGACAAAACCAATAAACCCCCAAGCCACACCAAAGCGCAAGGAGTGCAATATTAAAGCTGTATTGCTTAGGTGTAGTGTATTCACCATGCAATAACCAAATAAGTGCTATACCAGCACAATTTAAACCTAGGTGTACCCAGTTAGCATGTACAAATTGACTCGTAAATAAACGCCACAGTTGGCCTTGTTCAATTAATGGGCGATTAAACTCAAGCTCATTGTTCATACCAAGCCATGCTAAGAGCGTACTTAATACAATTAAACACAAGGGGGGTAAAACATAACGCGGCTGAAGGGGTAAATTAAGCATTTAATGATCATTTTTTTATATTTATTTTTGCATATTGTGCCTGTTTAACTTTAAGATGCCAATTATCTTCCATGCAATTTAAGTTTAATCAGTAATTATGAATTTTAAGCTCAACTCTTTATTTGCTCTCTCTTTAAGTGCACTGTCTTTACCTTTATTTGCACAGCAAGCAAGCCAAATTGAAACCCGTGAACCAGAAGCCGCCACAGGGGTAGTACAAAAGCAGTTAGTACCTGGCGATAAATACATGGTTGCAGCTGCAAATCCTTATGCCTCACAAGCGGGTAAGGCCATTTTAGCCCAAGGCGGAAGCGCCGTTGATGCGGCTATTGCCACCCAATTAGTGCTTACATTAGTTGAGCCGCAATCATCAGGCATTGGTGGTGGTACGTTTATGATGTATTACAACAAAGCTAACAATAAACTAACCAGTTTTGATGGTCGCGAAACAGCCCCCAGTAATGCCGATGAAAACCTGTTTTTAAATGAACATGGCAAAGCTGTTAAATGGATTGAAGCAGTTGTAGGTGGTCGCTCTGTAGGTGTACCAGGTATTTTACATGCGTTTGCCAGTGCCCATAAACAATATGGTAATTTGCCATGGGCAACGTTATTTAAGCCAGCTATTGCGCTAGCTGAACAAGGGTTTGAAGTATCTCCACGATTACATGGCTTACTCGTTAGGCAGTTAAACCCTGGTGTTATGAGTATGCCGGTCATAAATGAGTATTTTTTTCCCAATGGTGAAGTGATCAAAGTAGGCAGTATTAAAAAAAATCAGCCGCTTGCTAATTTATACAAAGACATTGCCTCACAAGGGATTGATGCTTTTTATAAAGGTGATAATGCAAAAGTCATGGTAAGTGCAGTGCAGAAATCAAAAATTGCACCGGGTAAATTATCTGAGCAAGATCTTGCTAACTACACCAGCAAAGAGCGCGCCCCTGTATGTATTAAATACCGCGTTTACAAAGTGTGCTCAATGGCACCACCTAGTAGTGGCGGTGTTGCAGTGCTACAAATTTTAGGCTTGCTTGAACACAAAGACATGGCCAATATTAAAGCTAATAGCGCAGAGGCTATTCATTACTTTAGCCAAGCATCGCGCATTGCGTTTGCCGATCGAAATAAATACATTGGCGATCCTGATTTTACCCAAGTCCCTACCGAGGAGTTATTAAACAAAGACTATATCGCCACCCGCGCAAAATTGATCACTGAAAAAGATCAAAAAGCATTTCCTGGTGATCCAGTTGATTACTTAAGCTACGCAAATGATGACTCTTTTGAACTTCCGTCTACGTCACATGTCTCGATTGTTGATAGCAAAGGCAATGCTGTTTCGATGACCAGCTCTATAGAAATGGCGTTTGGTTCGACGGTCATGGTTAATGGCTTCATTTTAAACAATCAGCTGACTGATTTTTCACTCTCGCCGCGTAAAAATGGCAAGTTAGTAGCTAACAGAGTAGAAGCCCATAAACGTCCGCGCAGCTCAATGTCACCCGTGATGGTATTTAATCAAGATGGGAGCTTACGTTTAGTGGTCGGCTCTCCTGGTGGTAGTCGCATTATTGATTATGTAGCGCAAGTTGTTATTGGCGTTTTAGATTGGGATTTGAATGCGCAACAAGCCATTAATTTACCGCGAACCACTAATCGCAACGACTACACCAGCGTAGAAAAAGGCACTGCACTTGAAGCGGTGGTACCAAAGCTTAAAAAGCGCGGCCATGATGTGCGCGTGATTGACTTAAACTCTGGGCTGCATGCGGTAGAAGTTAAAAATAACCGTTTGTATGGCGCCGCCGATCCTCGCCGGGAAGGGATGGCATTATCGGATTTAAGTAATAATAAAGCCTCATTTAAATTCTAAAACATGTATAATCAACAGCAGGTTTGCAGCTAATGTATTACCTGCTGTTATTTATGTAACAGCTTAATAGTTAATGATTATTTGATTGAAAATAGTATGTTAACTAACGTAAAAAATTAGCAAATCTAAAAATAACTGACACTGTTGTAATCATTGCACACAGCAAACGCTGGTCTAATGCCCGTTTTAATTTTTATAAACTCACAACAGCCAGCTAACATATTCACCAAATATGAGTGGCTTTATACTAAAGTAGCGCTTGTATTTGTAAATTTTCAATGGTCTGACAAGCTTAAATGTCATTGCAATTTAGCCTTTAACAATGATAATGGCAGATCATTACTTAAGATTCAGTAAAGCTTGGAAATATGACTACAAATACCGATCCAAATTATCTTTATATTCCTTATTCTGGCCCAGGCCTAATTGAAACCCCGCTATTGAATAAAGGAAGTGCTTTTAGCCAAAAAGAACGTGAAAACTTTAATCTTGCTGGTTTACTTCCTCCTCGTTACGAAACAATAGAAGAGCAAGTTGAGCGTTGTTACCAGCAGTACTCAAGTTTTAACGACAACTTAAATAAGCACATTTATTTACGCGCCATTCAAGATAACAACGAAACGCTTTATTACCGCTTAGTGCGCGATCATATCGAAGAAATGATGCCTATTATCTACACCCCAACGGTGGGTGATGCGTGTGAAAAGTTTTCTGATATTTATCGCAGTGCCCGTGGTTTATTTATTTCCTATGAAGATCGCTTTCACATTGACGATATTTTACGTAATGCCACAAAAGGCAAAGTAAAAGTGATTGTTGTTACCGACGGTGAGCGTATTTTAGGCCTTGGCGACCAAGGTATTGGCGGTATGGGCATTCCAATTGGTAAACTTTCTTTGTATACCGCGTGTGGCGGTATTAGCCCAGCCTATACGTTACCGGTTATGCTCGATGTGGGAACCAATAACGAAAAATTATTAAACGACCCAATGTACATGGGTGCCCGCCATAAACGTATTGCACAAGATGAATACGATGAGTTTTTAGATTTATTCATTAAAGCTGTTAAACGTCGCTGGCCAAATGTGTTACTGCAGTTTGAAGATTTTGCTCAGCCTAATGCAATGCCATTATTAAAGCGTTACCGCAACGAAATTTGTAGCTTTAATGATGATATTCAAGGCACTGCATCGGTCACTGTGGGTTCTTTATTAGCAGCATGTCGTGTTAAAGGTGCTAAATTATCAACTCAAAAAGTTGTTTTTGTAGGCGCAGGCTCTGCAGGCTGTGGTATTGCTGAACAAATTGTTAGCACTATGGTTGCTGAGGGTATTAGTGAAGCACAGGCACGTAGCCAAGTCTTTATGGTTGACCGTTTTGGCTTATTAACAGATGGTATGCAAGGCTTACGTGACTTTCAACAAATGCTTGCACAACCAACTAGCTGCTTAGCTGATTGGACCTACAGCGGTGAATACGCGTCGTTATTAGATGTAATGCATTGTGCTGAACCAGATATTTTAATTGGTGTATCAGGCCAACCTGGTTTATTTACCGAGCAAGTCATTCGCGCTATGCATGCTAAATGTGAATCGCCAATTATTTTCCCGTTAAGTAATCCATCTAAGCAAGTTGAAGCGTATCCAGAAGATGTAATTAAATGGACCGATGGCAAAGCAATTGTTGCAACTGGCAGCCCATTCGACCCAGTTGTTTATAACGGTGTGACTTACCCAATTCCACAATGTAATAATAGTTACATATTCCCGGGTATTGGCTTAGGTGTTATTGCCGCCAAAGCGACGCGTATTACCGATGCGATGCTAATAATGTCGAGCGAAATGTTGGCTGAGTCGTCACCTTTAGCTAATACAGGTAAAGGCAGCTTACTACCGGCACTGACTGAAATTGAAACGCTTAGTAAACGTATTGCGTTTGCAGTGGCTAAAAAAGCAATTGAAGAGGGCGTAGCCCTTGAAATTTCAGACGATGCGCTGTGGGCAGCCATCGACAAAAACTACTGGTTACCAAAATACCGTAACTACAAGCGTTGCAGCATTTAATTACAGTAGAGATTAAAAAAACAGGCTTTTGCCTGTTTTTTTATGCTTGTTCATCTTTAATTAACCGCATAAGGTGTTAACTGAGGCAATCAAATTTAAAAGGATAGACTTATGAAAACGCTTTCGATTTTAACCGCCGCATTACTCAGTACATCAGCTTATGCGAGTAACGCCCCAGAAGAGCCGCATATTTATGTTAAAGGTGAAGCTTCACTAACGACGATGCCGGATCATGTTTTATTAACGGTGGGCATTACTGAAATAGATAAAGACTTAATTGCAGCAAAAAAACAAACCGATACCACTATGGCCAGTGCAATAAGTTTAGTAAAAAAACTAGGGGTAGATGATGCGGATATTAATGCCGGTCAAATTTCTATATACCGTGATAACCAATATAATCGTGAAACAGGTAAACAAGAGTTTACTGGCTTTAAAGTATCAAGAACGCTCACCATTAAACTTTCTGCAATTAATAAATACCCTGAATTACTACAGAGCTTAGTTAATAATGGTATTAATGAAATTAGACAAACGCAATTTTTAGCTAGCAACTACGATGAGCTGCATAAAAAAGCACAAAAAATGGCAATTAAACAAGCCAAAGTCGCGGCAAAAGAGCTAAGTGACGACTTTGATGTAGAGTTAAAAGGCTTATATAGCGCGTCTTTAACCCCGCTTGATATGCCATCTACACCGTACATGCGCAGTGAAAAAGTAATGATGGCAGACAGTGCACCTGGTAATTATGTCCCAGATGCCTATCATGCGGGTGAAATTACTATTAGCGCGTCAAGCTATGCAATTTATTATATAGATTAGGGTTTTATGATCTTTCAATGCCAAATAGGCGCTGCCGAGGAGCGATAACTCTTTGCCCCTCGGCAGAATAAATAGCTCTACAGAGCCTACTCGCTAATAGGTCGGTGCTGCTCAAAACGTGCCACCAACTGCTTACCTTGTAACTCACTAATTCGCACTATTGCTTGTAGCATATTTCTAATTTCTCGCCGGTCATACTCATTACAAATGTGCTGATTAATATCATCAACAATGGCACCTAAATAATTAAACACACTGTTTCGAGCTTCAACATCCTCGTTGGCAATAAACAAAATATTTTTAAATGCTTCAATAACATTGGTCATTACATAGGCATCTGCTTTGGCATAATTGCGCAAAGGAGTGAAGTTATCGTGCAGTAATTCATCAAAACTGGTTTCATGAAAATAGAGCAAAGGGGCTTCTTCTGGTTGATAACATGCGTAGTTAATCGCATTAATCTTTAGGCGAGCAATCAATAAAATACTCAGCATATCAATAGCTTTAACCGCTGTGCCCGGATCGTTAATCCCTGGGCTCATTGCTTTAACCGCAATTTCAGAAATTTGGGTTAATCCATAACGGTAATGATCGCTAATGTATTCTTCTATATAAAAAATAAAGCAGTCTAAGATTTTCTCTATTAACTCTTCGTTTTCACAAATGTCTTTATTACACTTTAAGAACGGGTAGCCTTTAACGGTAAAGTAACCTTGCTTAACGGTAATAAAAAGTTCTATTTTTTCTTCAGCCAAAATAGCACACAGCTTATTTGTGTGAACCCCTTTGTAGTAACCCTCAGTAGTACTTTTTATTGAATGCCAATTTGAAAATTCAGGAAAGTTATCAACGGGGTTATCGCCTTGTTTGTTGATGATGTCTTGGATCTCTTGTTTGGTTTGTCTAAATAAACCATTTAATACGTTATCAACCTGAATCGCTTTTGAAATAGAGTGAATAAAGAAAACGAATAAGCCCAAAGAAATCAAACCAAAAATTAATGCAAAGAGCACCCCTAATGAGGGTATTGCCGTATTTCCGTTATCTAACTTATTAATATTAATGAGCATTATAATAGAATAAATAATACTGCCTAAATAAAACCCTAATACCATTTGATGCGATTTACGGGTAATAAGCCCAGGAACGACTCTGGGTGACAAGCTAGCGCTGGCAGCATTTAAAACCACCATCACCATAGAAAAACTAAATACGGTTAACGAAATAATACTGCCAGCTAAGGTGCTTAATATGGTTCGTGCGTTTTCTGCACTGTCTACTAATACAAATGAGATTAATGATTTAAATTGCTCAATAGGGGCTAAATACTCAACAGACATAGTGAGTACAGCAAAAATTAAAAACGCAACAGACAGGAGTGAGGGATAAAAGCCAATACTGTTTATTATTTCACGATAGTGATTGGTGATTTTTGTTCTTAAATACATATTATCCTTACTTATTACTATTCCAATGTATAAATTACTCTAGCATAGTTCATGATAAAACTACTGATTTACCGCTTAACTTATGTGTTATTATTGCTGAAAAATTAAATGGACTATACTGTGATCATATCGAGCTATGCGGCCTTATTGGCCCTTTATTATATTTATTTGAGTGTTAATGTTATAAAAATACGTAAAGCCGAAGGGATTTCGTTAGGTAATGGCAGTAATACCGCGCTTGAACGTGCAACCCGAGCCCATGGTAATTTTATTGAGTACGTGCCCATTAGCTTAATTTTAGTTTTTTTATTGGAGTATCAAGGGTTAGCTAGTCATTATGTACATGCACTAGGCGGTTTATTATTTATCAGCCGTGTTGTTCATGGTTCTTCCATTATTAACAATAATTTAAAGGCACGTGGATTGAGCATGATGATCACCTTTGCTATTGTGATAGTAAGCGCGGTGTTATTACTTTTAAGTAGATAAACGATTATGCGGTTAGCTATTGTTTTTACATGTGTTTATTTTTTCAGTTCGCTGACATCATTTGCATGGGCAATAGAAAATAATAGCAAAAACACCGTTTCTAGTTTGCATGTTGTATACCCCAAAACAATGCGCATTGGTGAAGATGAAATATTATATCCGTTAGTACTATTAAGAACAGCTCTGCAATTCAGCGGAGAAAATTTTACATTACAACCCTCAAGTATTTCGATGCCACAGAGCCGCGCGTTAAAGCAAATTATTCATAATGATGAAATAAACGTAGCTTGGACCATGACCTCTAAACAGCGTGAGCAACAATTACTACCCGTTAGAGTGCCTATATTTAAGGGGTTATATGGGTGGCGTGTTTTGGTAACTACACAGGATAAAGTGAATACCTTATTAAACATCAATACCCTGAGCGACTTTAAAAGCATACATTTTATTCAAGGGCATGATTGGCCTGACACACAAATACTGCAGGATAACGGTTTAACTGTATCGACATCAATCGAATATAGTTCGTTATTTAATATGTTGATAAAAGGCCGAGGTGATGTATTTCCTCGTTCTGTGTTAGAGGTTGAAACTGAGCTCAATACCTTTAAAGATGAAGCCGGTGCGAACCTCACGATAGTGCCACACTTATTGTTGCAATACCCAAGTGCAATCTACTTCTTTTTTAGTAAAGAAAAGCCCGAAATAGCGCAAGCGGTTGAGAAAGGCTTAGCTATTATGCGTAAAAACGGTGAGTTTGATCGTTTGTTTAAGGCTTATCATCGCAGTGCGATTGAGCATGCAGATATAAAAAATAAAATCATCATTAAATTAAAAAACAATCAGTTACCCGCATTAACACCCCTTAATGATGCATCACTTTGGTTTTCAGAAAAAGACATTTAAAACGCCATGACACAAAAAATATTTATTATTGGTTTACCACGCACTGGGACGACTAGCGTATGTAATGCATTTTTAGATTTTGGTATACCTACTGCCCATACTGCTTACACTAACGCTTGTTTTGAAAATGCGGTGGCTATCGCAGACACACCCGTATTTAACGATTATCAAACATTAGATAAATATTACCCAGGTTCTAAATTTGTATATTTAAAGCGAGAACTTAGCGCTTGGTTGCCTTCAATCAAACAGCTTTTACTGCGTATGCATACTAATTTAACGCGTGCTGATGGGGGCTTTAATATTCATTTAAAGCGCTGTTACTTAAATACGTTTAGTGATTTTTCACTCGAAAACATTAATCAGGATGAATATTTAACTAATTGTTATAACACTCATTTTAATAGTGCTAATGCTTATTTTGCTGACCGGCCTAATGATTTTTTAGCCATTGATATAGCAAATCCCGAGAGTTTTAATAAGCTATGTGAGTTTTTAAATATTACCAGCAGCTTAGCTGGCTTTGAAAAAATGAACATGGGCGGTAAAGTCACTGCATGGAATGATATAAAGCACCCATTAAAAATTGAGTCAACGTCGAAAGGGCGGATTGATAAGTTTTTGCCTTATGAAAGTTAAATTTAAATCGCGATCAAAGATTTTTATTTTTAAATACGCTAAAATCCACGCATTATTTTATAAGTTGTATCACTATGTTTGAATTAAAATACCACACGCCATTTGAATGGACCGAAGTTGTTTTAGCTGACTTCGAAACCTTTTTACAAGACCACGCTGCTGCTGAGAAAAAAGCATCTGGCATGGCTATGTCAATGCTTTCACATTATCCGGATAAGCGTAAATTAGTTAAAGCCATGACTGACTTAGCTCTTGAAGAGTTAATTCATTTTAAACAAGTGCTTAAACTATTAATTGAACGCGATACTAATTTGGGTGATGATAAAAAAGACCCTTACATTAAACAAATTCGTGCACACTTTAGGCATGGTCGTGATGGTTTTTTAATGGACAGACTATTAGTAGGTGGGGTAATTGAGGCGAGGGGACATGAACGTTTTTCTTTAGTTGCCGAGGCACTACCTGAAGGAAAAGAAAAAGATTTTTATGTCGCAATTGCTAAATCAGAAGAAAAACATAAAAATTTATTTGTGGAACTCGCCTACGAATACTTTGATAAGCAAGAAGTTGACGAACGCTTAGACGAGTTACTAACAATAGAAGCCGAAATTTGTAAAAACATTCCTTTTACAGCGGCTCTTCATTAAAAATTACGGTATGTTGTTTGATAAAGCAAAAGCAACATACCAACTTTTCAAGTTACTATTGCTCCCTTCATACTGATTAAACAATCAAATAAACCCTAAGTAGATCAACTTTACTGCGCTTACTTTACACAGCCTACTAATAAACAGCTATTATGAATTATTAAAGTTTAGCTTATCGAAGGATGTGAACTGATGCAGCCAATTAAACATATTGCCGTATTAACCTCAGGGGGCGATGCGCCTGGGATGAACACCGCATTATTTGCCATAGTAAAAACCGCTCAACAACACGGAATAAAAGTGTCGGGCGTTCGAAAAGGGTTTGAGGGTTTAATTGATAATGACTTAGTGACACTTGATTGCAAAAACCTACAACAAACCATGCACTTAGGTGGTACTGTGTTAAAAACAGCGCGTAGTGAAAGATTTAGAGGTGATGCCGGTAGAAATCAAGCACTAGCCACAATTGAACATAATAATATTGACGCTTTAATTGTGATAGGTGGAGATGGCTCATTTAGAGGGTGTTTATGGTTATCACAAATTACTGACATACCTTATATAGGCATTCCAGGCACTATTGATAATGATATTGCGGGTACAGATTACACCTTAGGGTTTGATACGGCAGTAAACACATCAATGCAATGTATTGATAATATTAGAGATACTGCAGAATCACATAATAGGGTGTTTGTTATTGAAGTAATGGGACGTGATTCTGGTTATATTGGCACTTATGCCGGTTTAACCTCTGGCGCCGATTCGATATTAATACCTGAAAGTGATGAAGACATAACTTATTTAGTGAATAAAATTAGCGATTATCACAGTGAGCATGCTTTTATTGTGGTGGTATCTGAAGGTGATGAAATTGGCGTTGAGCATATATGTGAGAAAATAAGTACCGTTAATCCCAGTATAGATTTGCGCGTAACTAAGCTAGGGCACTTACAACGCGGCGGTAATCCATCTGCAGCGGATCGTATGTTAGCAATAAGATTAGGCGTACACAGTGTTAAGGCTTTATGTGCTGGAGAAAGCGCTAAAATGGTGGGTATTTTAAATAACAAAGTATCAAATACTCCTATGCAAGATGTTGTAAAACAACATGTTATAAATGAAGAGCTGCAAGGGCTGTTATCTGTATTTTGCCGCTAACAATGAATTAAAGAGGAATAATGACCAATGCGAGATAATAAAAACTCTAAAATGACGATTATTAAAGGTATTACAATAAGTTTTTTATTTGCCGGTTCAACAGTCGTATTGGCCAAAGATGATTGTGCAGATTTAACGGGGTGTGCGAAAAAAGCCTGTGAAGTTAACCACCAGTTATTAACTGCAAAACGCCAAGGTAATTCACACCAAGTTGCAGGTCTTAATAAAGCACTCAATAATATAAACGAATACTGCACCCAGGATGGATTAAAAGCAGAGTTACAACAAAAAATAGATGATACCAATAGCGAAATTGAAGAATATAAAACCGATCTTAAAAAAGCTAAGCGCCAAGGTAAGCATGACAAAGTTGAAAAGTATCAGCAAAAGCTAAACGACAAAACTAAACAGCTTAAGCAATTAATTGATGAGCTAAATAGTTTGATTAATTAAAATGTCATTACAGCGTTTTTATATTTAATAAAGTAGAGCATATTACTATAAATAAATAATGTGCGAATAAAAGGGCTAAAATACCATGTTTATAAGTGACGTAATTGCCGATAGTTAGTTTGATTAAGTACATTTTTACCTTATTTAACATAATATAAATTATAGGTAGTTATCTATCTATATATAAGCAGCGCTCTATTTTAAAAGCTTCAAGCTTGCTAAGTCCAATACTAGGCGGTATCGGACATTAAGTGGCTTTAAACAACTATTATAGTTATTCATAGTTATCACCTTGAGGTTCCTTAATGCTTAGCTTAATATTAAAGCACAAGCCGTAAAAAACATTGAAGTATTCATATGGAATTTGTACGCCCACTCGAACCAATTTTAATTATTGATGATGTTAAACAGATCCGCGCTGATTTAAGCCAAGTATTAGCCGGTTTAGGTTTTGATGACATCATTGAGTGTGATAATTTTAATTGTGCTAAACCTCTGCTTATTGAAAAATCACCCAACGTTATATTCTTAGATGTTGATTTACCTGATTCTGAAAGCATTGAAATTTTAGAGTCGATTAACAACGAACACCCTCATGCACATGTTGTTATGTGTTCAGGCCACAATAGCTTTGAAACAGTGCAAAATACCTGGGAGCTAGGCGCAAAAGAATTTATAGCTAAGCCCTTTAACGCGCAAAAAGTTGATGCGGTAATGAAACGTTTAGAACTCATAGATTAAAGGAAATTATGCAGCACATTGTTACGACAATAATTGATGATCTATCTACCGTTATATTTGGTAAACAACAACAAATAAAATTAGCGTTAGCCTGTTTATTTAGTGAAGGCCATTTACTAATTGAAGACTTACCCGGTATGGGAAAAACCACTTTGTCGCATGCATTAGCTGTAGTACTGGGGTTATCGTATCAGCGTATACAATTTACCAGCGATTTATTGCCCGCTGATATTATTGGCACCAATATATTTAATAATAATGAACATAGTTTTTCATTTCATAAAGGCCCAATTTTCAGCCAAGTGGTGCTTGCTGATGAAATAAATCGCGCGGGTCCTAAAACACAAAGTGCTTTATTGGAGGCGATGGAAGAACATCAAGTAACAGTAGATGGAGACAAGTACCCGCTCCCTACTCCATTTTTTGTAATTGCGACTCAAAATCCATTATATCAGGCAGGTACATACCCGTTACCAGAATCACAACTAGATCGTTTTTTAATGCGAATAAGTTTAGGGTTTCCACCTAAAGATGCAGAAAAACGGTTACTGTTAAATAATCTAAAACGTGATTATTCGCAGTTACCGCAGCGAATTGAACAACATCAACTTAAGCAAATTCAAGATGCTATATCAAATATCACGCTAAGTTCGCCAGTGGTTGATTATATAATTGAGTTAGTGACTTATACTCGTGAGTCTCAAACATTAATGACTTCGCTTTCCCCAAGAGCCAGTATGGCACTGGCTAAATCGGCCAAAGCGTGGGCTTATATTGAAAGCCGTGACTACGTATTACCCGAAGATGTACAGGCTGTTTTTTCAAGTGTGTGTCAGCATCGATTAGGCTTACATAGTGATGCGGGCGATACACAAATAGCGGCCATTTTAAAACATGTTTTAGTGCCCGTTTAGGTAAATGCGTATTTATAAATTTAAGCGCCCTACTTTTATTGACGATATAAAAAGCGCGATTTTAACGGCCTTATTAAAAAATAAGCACAAAAAAAATAGCATCACCTTAAAACATAATACTATTTATGTTTTACCATCCACGCTTGGCGTTTACTTTAGCGTTGTTGCATCATTAAATTTTGTAATGGGGATTAATTATCAAAATAATTTAATTCTGTTTATGGCTTATTTAATGTTTGTGATTATAATTTTTGCATTGTTATTGGGCTACAGTAATGCCAGAGGTTTAACTGTCAGCTTTAAATACGTCATTGACAGTTTTGCGCCTCAGACACCACAGCTAGTTTGGCAAATAGAAGCCGATGATCCTTGCCAATCCATTACATTGAGTTACCCCAAGGATTTGAAAAATGCGTGTTACATTACGCGCGTTAAAAATGAAGTAATAAAATGCCAATTATCATTACCTTACAACAAGCGAGGCTGTTACAAGTTAAAGCCAATAAAAATTGCCAGTAATTACCCCTTTGGTTTAGTCAGTGTGTGGAGTTATATACAACCGAATAAAGCAGTGTATGTTTATCCGTCAATAATTAAAACAACAAATCAAAAACACCAAAACTTAGTTGCAAATAATACCGATGAAGGCACTGAAAAACATAAAGGTGATGATGAATTTGAAAGTTTAATTACTCATTTGCCAGAAATGGGGTTACAGCGAATATCATGGAAGCACTATGCAAAAACACAGCAATTACTTGTAAAACAATTTAGTGATTTTAAATCAGCGGATGCACAATTCGATTTTAACTTAGTCACGGGCGATACCGAACAGCGTTTAGGGCAACTCTGTTTTTTAGTTTGCCAAGCATTTGAAAGTGATATTAATTATTCTTTAAAACTTCCTAATAAATTAATCACCACCAATTCAGGCAAGCTGCATCATCAGCGTTGTTTACAAGCGTTAAGCCAAGTCGGTAATGATAATGAATGAGATTAAAAACCATCGCGTTATTAACTTTGCTCTATCGTTTATTTATTTAGGGCTAGTCAGTTTTTTTACAGAGCACTTACCCCTGCCCTTTATTGCAATGCTTAGTGTGTTATGTGGCTGGAATATTTATTTAACAGTTAAACAAAAGCAGAAACCCAACGCATGGTTTGCTAATGGATTGGCCGCCATTGCATTAATTATTATGCTAAGCAGCATAGGCTTTAAAGATACCGTTGTATTGTTTGTAGCCATGCTGTTATTGTCGTGTGTTTTTAAATTATTGCAGGCAAAATCAAAACAGCATTACCAATTGATCATTACTCTTACGTTCTTTTCACTCTCAGCGGTATATTTGTTTAGCCAAACCATTTTTACTACCTTAGTTATAAGCACCTTCTATATTTTAAACTTTGCGGTGCTAGGGTTATTAGAGTCTAGTCATAGCTTAAAACTCTCTTCAAAACAAAGTGCTAAAATTATGCTACTGGCTTTTCCTTTAGCCGTAATACTTTTATTATTTTTACCTAAACTTCCGGCATTTTGGCAACTACCCGGTCCAAAAATGGCACAAACAGGATTATCTGAACAAGTCGATCCGTTTGATATAGCAAAGTTATCAAATTCTGATGAACTGGTATTTAGAGCAAAATTTAATGGTACACCACCCCCTACGCCCTATTATTGGCGCGCTATTGTACATGATGAATTTGATGGTGCAGCGTGGAAAACATCCTCCTTTTTAAAGCAAGCGTTGATATTACCCGCTAAAAAAAGCACGAGTGAAAATGAGGCTCAGTATACGGTTATAGCTGAGCCTGCTATTTCAGATTGGCTATATGGGCTTGGTTTTTCAAGCAGTGAAAGCCCCAATGTTATTGCCAATACTTTAGGTTTATTACGAAAACAACAATATAAATCCAAGGTTTTACAATATGCAGTTAATAGTGAACCGTTATCTAGTACATCGCTTAATAAGTCCCAACAGCGGTTTTATAGCCAATTAACTGTTAGTAATAATCAAAAATCTCAGCAGTTAGCGCAACAATTAAAAAATAATAGCGCCAATGCTGATGAATTTTTTAATCGACTTTTAAGCTATTTTTCAAAAAATGAATTTAGCTATACACTTACACCTACACCCATGCGCGGCGAAAATACGCTCGATCAGTTTATGTTTGATAATAAACGCGGTTTTTGCGGGCATTATGCCAGTGCCGCTGCCTTTATTTTTAGAAGTGCAGGTATTCCTGCGCGTGTTGTCAGTGGCTATTTAGGAGGCGAGTTAAATAAAAACAGTGATTACATGACTATTCGTCAATACGATGCGCATGCCTGGGTTGAAGTATATACCGGTGCCGGTTGGAAAGTATTTGATGCCACAGCGGTTGTCGCACCCGAGCGGTTAAACGGCTCCTTGTCACAAAGTACCACCCTTAATGACGAATTTAAAAATAATATTAGCTTTGGACTCGTTAGTTTAAGTAACTATGCCGCCATTAATTGGCTTAGACTTGAATTAGAAAACTTAGATTATCAATGGTCTAGTTGGGTACTTGGGTTTGATAAAGACAAACAACAAGATTTATTTGCTACCTTATTTGGTAATAAGTTTATTTGGCTGGTGCCACTTGGGGTTATTATTATTTTAATTTTAAGTTTTACGGCTTACTTCATTTATTTAAACAGACCTAAAGCCTCAACAAAGCAACCGCCACTGGTAAGTGAATTTTATGAAATTATTCTTTGGGCTAATAAACATGCGATTAGCTATCCTGAAAATGCCACGCCAACCCAAACTTTAGAACACATTAGCAATCAAGCGCCCCATGCAGAGCAACAAATAACCGCTTTTTGTGAGTTATTTAAGCAAGTGCGTTATGCAAGGCATCCATTTACTAAAGAACGTAAAAATCAGGCTAAAGATCTGATAAAATTAATTAAATCTACAAAACAGAGAAATCTATGAACGCAGTAATTATCGGCGTTATTTTAATGCTTGGACTCACTTTAGTCCGTGTAAATGTGATTGTTGCAATGACGATAAGTGCACTGGTTGCCGGATTAACCGCTGGCATGGGATTGAAAGAAAGCATCGATGCATTTAATTCAGGATTATCGTCAGGTGCCGAGATTGCTTTAAGTTATGCTATGTTGGGCGCATTTGCCGTGGCAATTTCTAAGTCAGGCCTAACACGTATTTTAGCTGCGAAGTTATTAGCTAAAGTTAATGCACAAACAGGTTCGAGTGAAACCCTGCTCAGCTATTTTATCCTGTTTATTATTTTGATTTGTGCTATTTCTTCACAAAATTTAGTCCCTGTTCATATTGCGTTTATTCCTATTTTAATCCCGCCGCTATTAGTGGTGTTTAACAAATTGCGATTAGACAGACGCGCCATTGCTTGTATTTTAACCTTTGGTTTAGCCACCTCGTATATGGTACTCCCTTATGGGTTTGGTGGAATTTATTTATACTCAATATTACATAAAAACCTAGTGGATAATGGCCTTGAAATAGTCAATACCAGCGTACCTTTGGCGATGATTATTCCTGCTATTGGCATGTTCGTGGGGTTGTTAATTGCGCTGTTTATTACTTATAGAAAACGCCGAGAATATACAAATACCGCCCTTACCGTTGAGAGTAAACAAACAGAAATTGATAACCCCAAAAAAGTAATGATGGTTGGTTTATTTGCTGTTGTTGCGTCGTTAATTGCTCAAAATGCCAGTGGCTCCATGATATTAGGCGGCCTAGTTGGCGTGGTTATATTTAGTGTATTTGGTGTGGTTAAGTGGGAAGAAAACGGCGACGTATTTAGTAAAGGCGTGGCAATGATGGCCATGATTGGTTTTATTATGATCTCAGCACAAGGCTTTGCCGCGGTCATGAAAGAAACTGGGCACGTAGCCAGCTTAGTTCACAGTAGCGCCGCAATTTTTGATGGTAATAAGCCGATGGCTGCGGCTGTAATTTTATTAGTCGGCTTATTTATAACGATGGGAATTGGCAGCTCGTTTTCAACGGTACCTATTATTGCCACCTTATTTGTTCCTTTATGTTTAGAGCTAAACTTTTCGGTTATGGCAACCGCTGCACTTGTTGGTACTGCTGGCGCATTAGGTGATGCAGGCTCCCCTGCATCTGATTCTACATTAGGGCCAACTTCCGGCCTTAATGCTGATGGTCAGCACGACCATATTTGGGATTCGGTTGTTCCAACTTTTATTCACTTTAATTTACCGCTATTGGTATTCGGCTGGATAGCCGCCATGGTACTTTAATTTTTAAAAGGTGTGCTTTGTGCACGCCTTTTTATTTTGAAATTTACACCCTCCTTTTTTACTCATTATCTCAAACAAACATTAATGCTAAGTTTGCAGCATTAAGAAATAAAGTATGATGTGTTCTTAATGGGTTTTAATATAAGCACCAAACTAGGTGCTTATATTAATTTACTATATCGCGTTATAACTCAAAGCCATGTAGCATTTTATCGCATACTACCGGTGTTGGTCTGTGGTTATCATCCACGGCAACAAAGGTAAAACTACCCGTAATAGCAGAATGCTTATTATCTTTGTGCATGGTTTCTAGGAATATTTCAACATCTACCTTTAGGCTGGTATTCCCTACATGCGACACTTTTGAGATTAATTCGGCAAATGAACCTGCTGGAATAGCCTCTTTAAAATCTACCCTATCAGATGAAATAGTCACTAATGGCTTACGGCAAAAACGGGTAGCTGCTATAAAAGCAACCTCATCCATCCACGCTAATGCATCACCACCAAATAGCGTATTGTGGTGATTAGTACGCCCAGGAAATACCGCTTTTGTAACCGATGTGGTCGAATCTTTTATACGCTGCGCAATAATTGCTTCGCGCTCTACTTGAGTCATAATCTCTACTTTTTGTTTGCTAATGTGTCTTGCATCAATAATGCAGGGTCCAGGCGTTCACCTTGCCAATTAAATCGCCAATCTAAATGCGGGCCAGTTACACGGCCCGTAGCACCTATTTCAGCCACTTTCATACCTTGTGTAATTTTATCCCCCACTTTCACATCTAGCTTGCTTAAATGAATATAAGTCGAGGTAACACCGTGGCCATGATCTAAAATTAATGTGCCACCTGAGTAATATAAATCTGGTTCAGCAAATACCACGGTACCGCTGATCGGCGCGTACACAGGAGAGCCTGTTTTATTTGCTATGTCTAAACCAAAGTGTGGTCTGCGTGGTTCACCATTAAAGTAACGCTGGCTTCCATAAACACCTGAAATACGGCCCTCAGCAGGCCTGAGCACAGGCTGTAAAAAGTACTCTAGGTCAGAGTCAACAGCGCGCGCTTTTCTTACCGCGACCGCTTCACGGCTAATACGTTCACTGACCGCTTTTGGTGGCGATACATATTTTTTTGCAACACCGGTTATTTTATCGATGTTGTAGTCACGAAGGGTTATAACTAAATCTTGGCTGTAGCTTTTTCCACTTTTATCAACCCATGATAAAGTGTGGTTTGGTTTTGCATCACGACCAAAACCAAATACAAATAAGCCAGTATCAGATAGCTTTAATGGCTTACCATTTAAACTAACCGATTTTGCGTTATTTAATTGCCCTGTAACCAAGCCGCCTTGAGTTAAATGCCCTTTTAGTTCAACTGCCAAAGCACTAAAACTAAATGATGCAATTAACGCTGACACTAATAAGGATTTAAGCATAACTAATTGACCCTTTGCCAACGCCTTCATAAGCGGTAATTTTTACGTCTTTTTCTGGATGCTGCAGTTTTACTTGACCGGCAATATACTCAGCAATACATTCTACTGTGGTATCTATGGGTAAAATGTCGCAACGCGATTCGCTAATAGCCATTTCAAAATAACCTTGCGCGGCTGTATATGCAAAACACACGTCATCTTCTTTGGCGATAATGTGTTTTAATTCAGAGGCGCTGATTTGATCTTCGCTGGTAGCTAAGTAAATATCTTGCCATTTATCAGCCCACTGTTTTTGTAAACGAGGCATAGAGATACCACCTAAGCTGATCCCTATTTGTGAACGATGGCCATGAATAATGCGCTGGCAATTACCATCATGCTTTTTAAGGCCATGGCTGTAGTGGTAGTAAAAACTTTGGTTGTGCTCAGGCTTTAATACCAGTTCAATTTTTTCTATATTATCAGGAAGCTGTGGCAGTATTGTGGCAACTAAATACTCTGTAACCGACTCAATGGTTATCTTATCGGTATCTATCAGGCAAAAAGCTTGATGAGGCGCACTAATTGCAAGGTGCTTATTCTCACCAAATGTACAATCTAATGTTTTATGATCAGCAAATTCATTAATGCTACCGTTTATGTTATTTGGAACAGCTAAACGGTGATCAATACACTCATCAATAATGCCTTTTATTTGCTTTTTAACTAAGCCAAAGTCTAAAACCATAGACTCTTCATTTAGTTTGCCATGTAAAGTCAAATCAACAATCCAACTTTCGCCAACTGCACCGCGTTTATTGCATAAGTAAGAAAAATCAATCACAGTGAGTGAGTTAACAAAAAGGGTCATAAATTTCCTTTAAACTGATTAAAAGTCAGCCCTAATTATAATGATTTCTGTTAGTAATTGCGCGGTTTAATCATACTAAAATCAGTTGCATTGACTGATTGGCTATATTTAAACCATTTTTTAACTGCTCCGAGTTGTTTAGCGTACAAGTGTACGCTAAAGTACGGGGCAATTTCTAAGCAAAGATAAAGTGTTATGGAACCTAAAAATAGCTATACAAAAGAAGATTTGATCCTTTGTGGTCAAGGTGAAATGTTTGGTGAAGGAAATTGTCGTTTACCAAGTGACAACATGTTAATGATGGATCGTATCATCTCTATCACCGATGATGGTGGTGAGCACGGTAAAGGCCAAATTATTGCTGAGCTAGATATTGACCCTAGCCTTTGGTTTTTTGACTGCCACTTTAAAGGCGACCCTGTAATGCCGGGTTGTTTAGGCTTAGATGCAATGTGGCAACTGGTTGGGTTTTTCTTAGGCTGGTCTGGTGGCCCTGGTCTTGGCCGCGCATTAGGTGTAGGCGAAGTTAAATTTACTGGCCAAATTCTACCAACGGCAAAAAAAGTAACTTACCGTCTCGATATGAAACGCGTTATTAAACGTAAGTTGTTTATGGGCATGGCTGATGGCACTGTTGAAGTAGACGGCCGCGTTATATACGAAGCAAAAGATTTAAAAGTGGGCTTATTCCAAGACACTAGCGCGTTTTAATTTTAACGCACGCAACAAAAAAGCCTCTAACTAGAGGCTTTTTTGCTTAAATTCGTTGTGAGTTTATGTTTTATACATATTGCGATTTTCTATTGCCTCGCGCCAACCACCAAGCCACTCAGACTTAGGATCAACTTGTTGATAAGGGCAGTGCTCTTTTGAGCGACCAGCTAAACCAGCTTTAAAACCTTGAGAATGAGCTCTTTCTAAACGATCTCTTTTCTGTCTCTTCATCGGTAAAATCCTCACCTTTATATTTATATTTTTGTAGCATTAAATTCATCTACATTTAATAAATAGCCAACAAAAATGTTAAATTCAAACACAAAATACAATTAATTTGTTTGACTTTAACTAAGCTGCTGATGCAATGATAAATTAATTTAAAAATAATTTTATTGATCAACTTTAACCAATTTAACTTTATTAAAATGTTCCGGTACATCGGTTCAAAACACATAAGTGTCATATTTGTGACTAGCAATATACCCTTAAGTTCCCAATTAATTTGTAATCAAAAAATGAACGTCAGAGCTGTTTTAAAAACATTCCAAATAAAGGCTTGATTAATTAAAACCGATCGGTCTAATATAAGGCATGAACAAAATAGCAGCAATTACAAATCGACGCGGGCGTCCACCCAAAATAGCCAGAGACAGTGCCGATACAAAAGCGCTGCTCATTCGTGTGGGCTTAGAAACCTTAACTGAGTTTGGCTTTAGTGCTACCGGGCTCGATACCATATTAAAAAAAGCAAAAGTACCAAAAGGCTCTTTTTATCATTACTTTAAAAGTAAAGAAGCCTATGGCTTGGCTCTAGTTGATGCCTACGACGATTTTTTTATAAATAAACTTAAATTTTACCTAGAGCAATCTGAAGTCCCCGCACTTGAGCGCATTGTTAATTTCACACAAAGCGCAATTGCTGGAATGCAAAAGTATGATTACAAACGCGGGTGCTTGGTGGGTAACTTAAATCAAGAGCTTAATCATTTAAGTGACGACTTTAAAACCCGTTTAATGCAAAGCTACATCGCTTGGCAACAACAATTAAAACGATGTTTAGATTTAGCCCAGCAGCAACAAACTATTAATCCACACATTAATACCGAACAAATGAGTGAATATTTTTGGGTGGGTTGGGAAGGCGCAGTAATGCGAGCTAAACTAACCCAATCAAGTAAGCCACTTACTTTATACACAGAAATGTTTTTACGCGCATTACTCAGTTAATGCATTTTTTATTATTAATTTAAAGACGATCGGTCTAAAAGGAAATCTAATGAACAATTCTATCAAAGCTATTGTTATAGATAAGCAAGACGACAACTACACTGCAGCTCTAAGCACCATAAACAGTGACGATCTGCCAAACGAAAATGTATTAATTGATGTGCTTTACAGTACCTTAAATTATAAAGATGGCTTAGCCATTACGGGTAAAGGCCCTGTTGTACGTAGCTTTCCTATGGTGCCGGGGATTGATTTAGTGGGTACAGTGACTAGCAGCGACAGTGCTGAATTTAAAAGTGGCGACCACGTTATTTTAAATGGTTTTGGTGTTGGCGAAAAACACTGGGGTGGCTTATCTCAAAAAGCGGCACTGAGCAGTGATTGGTTAATTCCCCTACCCGCTAACTTATCACCTAAACAAGCTATGCAAATTGGTACTGCCGGTTATACGGCAATGCTCAGTGTTATTGCACTAGAAAAGCAAGGCGTTACTCCCGAGTCAGGTGAAATTTTAGTGACCGGTGCTAATGGTGGCGTAGGCAGTTTTGCTATTTATTTACTAAGCCAGCTAGGTTATCAAGTCACCGCTGCAACAGGTCGTATGGAGCAAGCAGACTATTTAAAATCATTAGGAGCAACTAATGTAATTGATAGAAATGAGTTTTCTAACCCTGGTAAACCTCTGCAAAAAGAACGCTTTGCTGCAGCTATTGATTCTGTAGGTAGTCACACACTTGCAAATATTTGTGCATCACTTAAATATGGGGGGGTTGTTACTGCTTGCGGGCTTGCTCAAGGTATGGACTTACCGGCCTCGGTTGCACCATTTATTTTACGTGGGGTTTCATTAATGGGTATTGATAGCGTTATGCGCCCTAAAGCGGATCGTGTTGAAGCATGGGATCGTTTAGCTTCATTAGTTAATGCCGATTACTTGGATAAAATTTCAACTGAAATAAATCTTGATCAAGTCATTGAAAGCGCCGAGCAACTAATGCAGGGCCAAATTCGTGGTCGTGTAGTGGTTAATTGTCAAAGTTAAGCATTTTTGCTACTAAACTCTCGTTATTAAATTTATAATGTTCGCTGATTTTTTAATAACGAGAGTAACACCTATGAGCAACCAAGAACTTTTCAGTAATAACCCACTGCAAGGCGTTAAATTAGAGCAAGTGGTTGAAGAACTGGTTGAGCAATATGGGTGGGAACTCCTGCATGCCTACTTACAACTTAACTGCTTTAAAAATAATCCAGACATTAAATCTGCAGTTAAATTTTTGCGTAAAACCGAGTGGGCACAACAAAAAGTAGATAATTTCTATTTGTACCGCCTTAAAAACTTACCTCGCCCAGATGACGTACAATACGAACTGCCTCCACGCGACCGCATTATTCCTGAAGGCGATAAACCAGGTGAGCCTTGCGAGTTAAGCTTTTCTGATGCAAAACGTATTCAAGAAAAAAAAGCAGCAAAACAACGTGCGCGTACCCGTAAGCAACGTTCAAATTCAAGTAACCCGTGGGGTAACTAATACGTATTTTAGGCAAGAGTTAACAATAAACGTTAGCTCTTGCGTTACTGCAAACTGAAGTCATTAATAACCGCGGTATTTCCAAAAGTCGTCTTCAGTTTTAGTTTTTTCATTAATAAGATTAAATGTTTTATCCGCAATGACTTTCCCCGCTAAAGATAGGGTCATACGCCAGTCACCTATTTTATCCTCAATAGGCTCCCATACCGTATCGCCTAAATAAAACGACCAGTCGTTATCTTTAACATATACAGTGCCCTCAAAAGGCAGCATCACTTCGCCATTGGTATCTATAATACCTGGGTGGTAAATACAAAAATGTAGTTTTTCGCCTTTAGCTTTTTTAATATTAACTATCAGACCAAATTCTACATCAAGTTCTGCTTTGACTTGCGTAGTGAATTGAGTAATTTGCGGTAGCGATTTACTGTCTTTGTCCCAGTGACTATATATGCCGAAACTTTGTAATGTAATTTGTGGTTTAGATTTTGCCATTGAACTTTCTATTTTTGTACTTTCAATTTTTAAACCACCAGCTTAAGCGAGCGGTTTATTAATTAAGTAGTTGCTTTGGATTTTTAGGGTAATAATTGCTGGGTTGTTGTTCACATAAACCAAACTCACGAGTGTTTTTATACGGTAACTTCATAAAGCCAGCCACCCCCACGTCGGTAATATTTACCGCGTATTGCATAAGCTTATTTAGTAAACGTTTAAATTCTACTTCTTTGCTGGCATCAAGTAATCTGTAGTAATGATGAATTTTCATCCTATCTGGCAGCGCTTCAAAAATAATACAGCCGGTATGATGTATCTGGTTTAGCTCAAATACACATTTAATCACTTTTTTAGGCAGTTGCAGTTGCTCATCGGGGTCTTTACCATCTTCAAAATATGAATGCGGACGGGTTACATCGCTGGCTTTTACATTAACCACTTCATAATCAAGCTCAGGTAACTGGTTAAATTTGAACGCGCCAGTGCCATCACGTTCTAACTGAATTGTTTTGCGGGCATCAAATAAACAACACTTAAATAAGCCTTTTTGGCTAATAGCCTGGGCTAACATTACTGTGTTGTTTACTGCATCGGTGAATGCGGTTGCGAGGGTCTCGTCGTGCATAATGAGTGACGATTCAACATACAAAGATTCATCTTTCCAATGAAAGCTGAGCCCTCCTACTACAGGATATTTAGCTAGACGGCTAATAGAGGCCAAAAACGCTTTTTCGGTATCCCCAGTATCAAATAAAAACTCTTTATAATACCTATCAAGCTGAGCATCGTTTACATCGAGTAATTGCTGTTTATGGTCGGCTTGGCGTAAAAATTGTTTTCTAGAGCTATAAACTACGGTTTCGGGTTCGGGGTCTTGGCTAAACCAAAACGGAATTGCCGCTTTAATTTCAGTTTTTGGTAGTTGTGGTAAATACGCTTTTGCCATGGTTTCTATGTTACGCATAAAATAGTCACCTGCTTTGTCTCTTACTAACCGTTCTTTTGAAAGCATGCCATCGATAACGTTTGCCAGCTCCTTAGGTAACATTAAACTACTGGCCGGTATAGCCTGAGCACCAAATCGGCAAGACTGCGCCGAGGCAAGTGCATATAGCGTTGATGCAACCCCTTGCTCATCAAAACGAGGGGACGACTTTTCACCCGACATTTGCGCATCACCTATAAAATAAACATCACCCATTCGTGCGTTAGTGGTACTTAAGTCACCTGACATTAAATCCATAAAATTACTGGCAATTGGGTTTCCTTGTTCATCTACTTGGGCATAAACAGAGCTTCCCCAGTCAACCAAGGATAGCTGCTTTTCATTTTCATCCCACACCAAGTTAGAGGGTTTAATATCACCATGTACAATAGGCTGCGGGCTTAAACCATTTTTATGACGACGTAAATCAAGCAACACATTTCTTAATTTAACCGCTAAGCTCATTATTTTGGCGGCCGGTAAGCGCCCTTGCTTTAGTGATACTTTTTCAAGGTCTTCACCAATGGCGCGCGCCATCATCAAAATGCCTTGTTTTTTTATTCGCTCAAAGCCATAAAATGTTGGCACTAAGGGATTTTTGATTTGCGAAAGCATATACGCTTCATCTTCAAGGCGATCACGTACACTTTGTGCGAGCGTAATTCTAGAAAACTTAAACACCCAAGGCAGGCCATGTTCATCATCCCCTGCAAATACAAACCCAAATGCCCCTGAGCCAATCATTTCTACCTTTTTATACCCAAGCAAAGTGAGCTGTTTAATACAAATATTAAGCCACTGACGATGTTTTTTTGCATCACGGTGTGACAGCAAATAAACCGACTGCTCTTCGTTGATATAAAAATTGCGAATTTCTTTAGCTTTCAATGCGGGTTCTCTAGGTTAGTTGTTAAAAGCGCAGTGTTACCTTTATATTTGATAGTAACGCGAGCATTGTGTTAATTAAACCTTTAAGCATCACAATATGTTTATCAAGCCGTTATGTCATGGTATTTAGTCATGATTTAGACGTATATCGCTGTTATTTGCTATTTCGCCGTATCCTACTTAACCACAGCATCGTAAATAGGGTAAAACACACCTTTATATTATTCTTAGGTTAAAAAAATGAAACGTATTATAAAAGCCTCTTCCATTGCGCTTGCTCTGAGTATGTGCATGAATGCCCAAGCCGCAGACTTTAATTTTTCTTCAAAAGTGAACAGCGATGCAAATACGCTGGTTGTATTTTATAGCCAAGATGGAAATAACAGCCAATTTAAAGCGCTCGACAAGCAGTTCGATGGCCAATTGCAACGCGTTATTGATATAGAAAATTTTACCGGCGATTACGCTAAAGTGGCACAACTTGTTGCGCCAAGTAAAAGTAACTACAGCCGCGTTTTAGTCGTTGGTACTGGTAAAACTAGCGAGCTTGATAAAGCAAAAGCAGCTAAGTTAGGCGGTAATATTCACGCTCAACTAGTTAAAGCCAAAGTAGGCACTGCCAGCGTTGTATTTGAAGATGTAGCCGGTGTAAGTGACAATGCATTACTTGCTGCTAACTTTGCCCATGGTGCAAACTTACGTGATCATCGTTTTGAAAACTATAAAAAAGAACCAAACACTGAAACAGTTAGCTATACCTTTGATGTTGATAACACTAAGCAAACTCGCAAGCTTTACACCCAATTAGAAAGTATTCAAGCCGGTGTTTTTTTAGCTCGCGATTTAACATCTGAAGTCGCTACCGAAATGACACCTGTTGACTTTGCTAATGCGGCAAAAGAATTAGCATCTTTGGGCGTAACCATCAAAGTATTGGAGCCTAAAGAAATAAAAGAACTGGGTATGGGTGCATTAGAAGCTGTTGGTCGAGGTAGCCAGCAAGGTGCCCGTTTAGTGGTTGCCCATTATAAAGGGTCTGACGATGCCCCTATTGCCCTTGTTGGTAAAGGCATTACGTTTGACTCAGGTGGTTACAGCATTAAAACCGGTGCATCTATTGCACGTATGAAGTCAGACATGGCCGGTGCTGCTGCAGTGCTTGGTACAGTTAAAGCAATGGCGTTAGCTAAAGCTGACAAAAACGTGGTAGCCGTTATGGGCATGGCTGCGAATATGGTATCGCAGTTCGCTGTAGCCCCAGGTGATGTAGTTCGCACCGCTGAGGGCTTAAGTGTTGAAATTTTAAATACCGACGCCGAAGGACGCTTAGTATTAAGTGATGCTATGTGGTATGCGCGTGAGCACTACAAACCAGAAATTATGATTGATGTTGCAACACTCACCGGTTCAAAAATCCGTGCTGTAGGCAATGAATATGCAGCAGTGTTCTCAGATGACGATACGCTAGTATCTCAACTAACGATAGCCGGTAAACAAGTAAACGAAAACCTATGGCGCCTACCTTTAGGGTATAAAGATATGTTGGAGTCTGACATAGCTGATTTAACAAATGTGGGTTCAGGTGGCCCAGGTGCAACCACTGCAGCCACTTTCTTAGAGCATTTTGCTGGCGATACCCGTTGGGTGCATATCGATATCGCAGGTAATGCATTAGTGAAAAAAGGTAAAGATGAGCTTTCACCAGGTGGAACGGGGTTTGGTGTTCGTTTACTAAGCGAATGGTTATTAGCTAACTAATTGTTTATTAATACTAATAAAAGCGCCAAAGTAGGTTTACTACTTTGGCGCTTTTTGTATGTAAAGCAGTTTTATCGACCTCAATCCATCACTATTAATAAATCCTTAAAAGTGTGTTTATTATTTGATTTTGTTTGATTTATAGTCAAAGATAGAAGGAACAATTAGTAACGAGGTCAAAGGAATGAAAATAACCTACCTGCTCTACAGCATTTTTTATTTAAGCATTTGTTTTCTTTTCTATTTTGAACAGCTCTCCACCATTGCTGCAGCAATTATAGTGCTGTTATCTGCAATTTTTTATATAAAACCAGCAAAATCTGAATCAGCAAATAACAATTCGTCACTAGGTGCCGTGCAGTCGTTCAATAACAAAATTGCACAAAACATTACCAAAGCCACCTCAAAAAATGCCATAGGCGCAGCTGAAGTGTCATTTTATGTTGATAGCTTATCTAAAGAAATAGACGCTTGTTATAACGAGAGTGAAACTGTCGGGCTTGCCACACACGAGCTTTCACATAATAGTACTGAACTCAGTGACAGCATGACCACTATTAATCAAGCAATGGTACAAACAGCGCAAGCCTCAAGCTCTGCCGATAGCCGCTTACAAACGGCCACCAGCCAAATTGATTCGTTATCAGGCTCTATAGATAAAGTCGCCCAGCAATTAGATTTATTATTAAAAAGTGCCAGTGATATACAAAGCATTACCCAAGTTATTCAAAACATTGCAGAGCAAACCAACCTACTTGCCTTAAATGCAGCCATAGAGGCCGCTCGTGCAGGTGAGCAAGGTCGTGGTTTTGCGGTTGTTGCCGACGAAGTGCGTAACCTTGCAAATAAAACCAATGAAGCAACCAAACAAATTGCTGACATGCTCACAGACATTAACGCCAACAGTATAAAAACCAATGAAGATATGAAGCAGGTTTCACAGCAAAGTATTTCTGTAAAATCAGAGCTTGAAAACGTGACTCAATCCTTTTTAACAATTAACCAAGATATTGGTGCCTCATCTACCGCGCTTGATAGTATGCATCAGTCTGTTTCTGCATTTCAGCATGCAACCACACAAATAAATAGCTCAGTCACTAGCATCAGTAGTTTATTGGGCGAAGTTACTAAAAAAGGCAGTACAATTTCTCAGCAAGCGTCTTCTTTATCGCTGGGATCAGAATCAATATTTAGAGAGCTTGAAAACATAGAGTATGACGCATTCTTTAAACCAATCCTGATATCGGCTAAACACGCCAGTAAAGCAATTGGCGAATGTTTTGAGGGTTGGATCCAAAGCGGAAAAATAACCCAGCAACAACTTTTTTCGCAAAACTATAAACCCATCGAAAATACCAATCCAACCAAGTACACAACCGATTACGATAAACTTACAGATCAATCACTGCCGGCTATACAAGAACCAATACTGGAAAATAAAGACATTATTTTTGCAGGAGCCGTTGATACAAAGGGCTACTTTCCTACTCATAACAAACGCTATAGCCAAGCCCTAACCGGTAACTTTGAAAAAGATTTAGTAAACAACCGTACTAAACGTATTTTTAATGACCCGACAGGAATTCGCTGTGGTAGCCACACCGAAAGCTTTTTATTACAAACCTATAAACGTGATACCGGTGAAATACTGCATGACCTCTCGGTGCCAATTTATGTAAACGGTAAACATTGGGGCGGGTTTAGAATTGGGTTTAAAAGTACAAATCATTAATTAATATAAAAAGGGAGACACATGGTCTCCCTTTTTATATGTGATGTGTTTATTTTTTAGAAAACAGCATACGTTTAAAGGTGTTATCAGCCAAAATGTAATGATGAAATAATGCAGCCGCCGCATGTAAGCCTATTACGTAATAACCAACTTCGCCCGCTGTTTCGTGTATTTCTTTAATGATTTTACCCAGCTCTTTGTTTTCACTTGCCAATGGAGGCAGCTCTAAACCAAAAAATGGCACAGGTTTACCTGCCATACTTAATATTAACCAACCCGCAATTGGCATAGCAAACATAAACACATACAGCGCAAGGTGTACAAATTTAGCTAACTTATCTTGCCACTTTGCAGGCTCAGGGTGTATAGCTGGTACCGAGCCGCCCACTACACGCGCAACTACCCTCACGCTGACTAAAGCTAAAACCGATAAACCCAACATAAAGTGCCACATTTTAAAGGCATCACGGGTTTCAGTGCCTTTATCAAATAATTCACGTAACTCTATACTGCCGTAAACAGTGACAATTAAAATAAACATAAGCCAGTGTAAGGCTATAGAGAGTGTACTGTAATGAGTCGTTGTGTTTTTAAAATTCATAAGGCCTCTTTTAGTGAAGAAACGCAATTGAGTAAAGTGCTCACTTTATGCGTTATGACTACATGTTTACACGTTAACCTTTACTCACTCACACTTTAATGATCTGAAACATGAAATTAGTTATTAACTCAGATGAATGGTTTAAAGGTTTTAATTACAATAACTATGAAAACTTAAAATAAACTTAAATAGTAGGCAAAAAAACGGCAACTTTACGTTACCGTTTTAAACAATTAACGTGTTTTAAAAATAACAAACGGCAGCAAATGAAAGAGTACCGAGAACGACGAGTGATTTAGACTAACCAAAGCTTGAAGAATTGGCTCTTATGATGTCTAAAGTCAAGATTTGACCCCTTTGGTTTTTAACAGCAACATCGACAGACGAAGTAAACGAATTTGTTTATTGATTTAGAATTGACCGTCAATGTATAAAACGGTCAAAAAGAATACTATTGCCTTTTGACAGAGTTAAGGCTCATATGTGTTAAATGCGATTGCTTTTCTATTTACTGAAAAGCATATTGTGAATATATAATGGTTAACAGCATAGGAGATAGTATTTTCATAAATGAAAGAATCTTCTGTAATTTTGTAAACACCTTCGTTCTTCCTTCTTTACCTTCGGGGTAATTTTTAAAAAACCACCTGTACGATATTTTACGAAAAAAACCTAGAAGTTCGTTAGAGAAAAACATAACAAACATAGCTCCAGTAACTGCTTTTGGTAAAAATACAGAAATATCCTGTAAGGTTAAGCCATACCAAATAAAACTTAGTCCGGAAAACGCTATTAAATAAGTAAGTGCCGAGGTTAATATAATAGATTTAGCATCCTTTTTGGCTTCTTCTTTAGAAATCTCGTCCATTAGCTTTTTATACTTTTCAGGATCTTCCTTTTCAAGATTAGCGACCTTTCCATAATTACTGTAATCAACCTCGGGCATAGGCAACTGAACTAATGAAACTAGCCAAGAAAAAAGGATTGATGACAAAGCAAAAATAATTACAAAAGTATTGATATATCCGGGTGTTGCAGGATTAACGTATACATCGTAAATAACAACAATTTGAATAAAAAAAGACGCTAATAACAACGTAACCAAGATCAAAGCTAAAATGAGTAGAATAAATGCAGCTAAAAGAACAGAGAAACCATGCTGATGAATCTTTTCACCTTTTTTCATTTTTTTGAAAAGTGCGTCAGCAGCGGAATCAACCCAAATATGCTTATAAAAATCACGGACGTTTTCGTCAGGAGCTATTTTTGCTATGCACTCTTTGATTAAAGCATCAATATACTTTGTATACGCAGCCACAAGTGCAGATATAGGGGTGACAATTGCACCGATGAACAGTAAAAACTCTTTATAAGCTCCAAGATTTTTAAAGCTATATCCTAAAATTCTTAACTCAATATCCTGTAAATTTTGAGCTGAATACAAAGAGATCATAATAATCGAGTAAAAAATAAAAAGTTTAATTGTTAATGAATTTAGCCTTGCTGATTTTTCCGTTAGTTTTTCTATGTATTCCTTTCCAAAGAACTCTTCGAAGTTATTCCCCTCATTAATAACTTCTCTAAAACTATCAATTCTCCTTGTTAGATTCGACTTCCAAGTAGTTTTTTCAAATTGCTTTAAATCGTCATATTCTGACAACGATGACATTGGTAAATCCTTTTTATAATTGCCGAGGTAGATAAGACACTTAAAAGCTTATCGAACACCAGTTTGGGGGGTTATAAACCCCCCAAAACGGCGTATATTACATTGCTTAATAATTCCACTAAACAACTTCAATGTAAACAGGTAATTACGTAGGCTTTAAAGCACCCGTTGTTAAAATACACCAAAACGACTTTTAATAATGTTACTAGACAAAACACCACTCACTGTCTATATACAATATTCCTTTTAAGTTAAATATCGTTTATGAAATCTCTGTTTCTAACCATGATTAAATTATAATGCTGCGATTTAAAACAAAAAAAGCACTACCCAAAAGGCTGTGCTTTTTAATTACCTAACACTCATACGTTTATAAACATTAGTTTACAAACGAATACCGCCGTCTATCTCTACTACACGGCCAGTGAAAAAGTCGTTTTCGATAATATACTGAGCAGTATGGGCTATTTCAGCGGTTTCACCTAAGCGCCCTACTGGTGTTACTGCTAGCATGCGCTGTTTTGCTTCTGGCTTCATTACATCGGTCATGGCGGTGCTAATAACGCCAGGGGCAATGGCGCCAACGCGTATACCAAAACGGCCAAGCTCTTTAGCCCATGTAGTGGTTAGTGCCACAACACCGGCTTTTGAAGCAGCATAGTTAGTTTGGCCAATATTACCCGCACGCGCTACGCTCGACATATTTACAATTACGCCGCCTTTGCCAGATTCAATCATGTGGCTTGCAGCTTCGCGCCCTGCTAAAAATACGCCTGTTAGGTTAACGTCAATCACTGATTGAAATTGTTCAAGCGACATTTTTTTAACCACTTTGCCGTCTTTGGCTTTTATAAACATACCATCGCGTAAAATGCCGGCGTTATTAATTAATACCCCAATATGACCAAAGTCACTGTTAATGGTATTAAAAACGTCTTCAACTTCGCTCTCAACGGTTACATTAGCGCTGTAGCCTTTAATAGTACCCGTTACGCCTGCTAATGCAGATAGCTGCTCGGTTGCTTCATTTAACTGGGCTTGCGCCATATCAATTAAGGCAACATTAGCGCCCATTAAGGCAAACTTTTGCGCCATTGCAAAACCTAAGCCTTGTGCACCACCGGTAATAACTACGGTATTATTTTTTATTTCCACAATACTTTCCTACTTCGAAAACAATTTAAAAATGGCACTGAAATCATCACTGCCTGCACCTTGGTGCTGCATCATAGTGTATAAATTTTTAGCCATTGAGCCCATTGGCGTCAGTGAATTACTTTGTTGCGCTGCTTCCATAGCAAGGCCTAAGTCTTTAGCCATTAAATCGACCATAAAGCCAGGTTTATAGTCGTTACTAGCTGGTGCGGTTTCCATAACGCCTGGGCAGGGGTTATAAAGTTCTAACGTCCAGTTACGACCCGAGCTTGCGCTCATTATGTCGCTGAGTACTTTTGCGTCGAGGCCGTTATTAATGCCCATTTGAATGGCTTCACTGGTGCCTGCCATTAAAATACTCAACAGCATATTGTTACATATTTTGGCAACTTGCCCTGCACCAATATCACCAGCATGGAATATGTTTTTACCCATATCGACTAATACAGTATTGGCTTTATCGAATGCAGCTTGCTCACCACCAACGATAAACGTAAGCGTTCCTGCTGTTGCACCTGCTACACCACCCGATACCGGTGCATCAACAAACGCAATACCTTGCTCACTTAGGGCATGGCCAACGTCACGTGCTGATTGTGCATCTATAGTTGAACAATCAATCACTAAGGTACTTTTACTCAGTACTTTAATTAAACCCGATTGCTCGTCTGTGCCTAAATAAAGTGATTTAACATGTTTGCTTGCCGGTAGCATGCTAATTAGCACATCAGCCTCATGAGCACAGTCACTGGCGCTTTGCGCCGCACTAGCCCCATGATTCACAAGCTCTTTAACGGCCTCTGCACTTAAGTCAAACACGCGCACACTGTGGCCTGCTTTAACTAAGTTTGCTGCCATTGGGCCGCCCATGTTTCCTAAACCAATAAATCCTATATTAAGTTTACTCATCGCTTTACCCTTGTAAATTTAGTTGTGAAAAGTACGGCTCTAGCGGATGTTGCTCGCCAAAGCGGTTTGCAAAAAAGCTCTCTACTACTTCTTTTGGTACATCAGCTAACGATTTAAACTGCCACTGTGGCGCACCGTCTTTATCGATTAGTAAGGCACGTACACCTTCTTGAAACTCGCCCACTTCACCGGCACGAACCGACATGCCCAATTCCATTTTAAAACACTCAGCTAAGTTTTTACCTTTGCTATGTTTGAGCTGCTCACTTACTAAGGCACAACTTAATGGGCAACCATGGGTTAACGATTTTTGTGCACGTTGTAGCCATTTGTCATCAGTGTTTAGATTTAAAATGTAATCTACCTGCTGCTGTAACGTGTCAAAGTCGCCTAACTTTTGAATCAAGCTTAAGTTTGCTTTTAAATTGCCTTTTGGCATACGGCTAGAGTTGTTATCTAACTCAATAAGCAAGGTACTTAGCTTGTCGTGATTTAAACTTGCTGTTTTACCCCATTTAGTATTGAGTAATGCTTCAACAAGCTCTGGGTACTTGTCGGCATTTACAAAGTGATCGGCAAGCGATACAAGCTTAGCGTCTTCACAATTTATAGATGCCGAGGTCAGCCCTAAAAACAAACCAACATGGGCGGGCATTTTATGTAAAAAATAACTGCCGCCTACATCAGGGTAAAGCCCAATAGTTTGCTCTGGCATGGCAATGCGTGATGTTTCAGTCACTACGCGATGACTGGCACCGGCCATTAAACCTAAACCGCCGCCCATTACAATCCCGTTACCCCACACTAAAATGGGTTTGTTGTAACAGTGAATTAGGTAATCGAGCTGATACTCTTGAGTAAAAAATTCTTCAACCAGTGAGCTCGGTTTTCCCTCACTCATTGCTTTGTGTAAGCTCACTACATCGCCACCGGCACAAAATGCTTTTTCACCAGCGCCTTTAAGAACCACTAATGCAATGTTATCGTCTTTGTCCCATTGCTGTAGTTGCGGCTCGAGTAAGCTGATCATTTCAAAATTAAGGGCATTTAACGATTTAGGCGCATTTAAGGTTGCAAAACCAATGAGTCGGCCATTGTCTGTGGTTGCCGTTTCAAATACCACGGCAGCATCAGCTGAATTTAAACGAGTAAGTTCTGTCATTAGCCATTCACCCAAATAGCTTTACGTTTTTCTAAAAAGGCGTTCACGCCCTCTTGCTGATCTTCGGTATCAAATAAACCAACAAACAGTTCACGCTCAAGGGGTAATGTGGTCGCCATAGGCTGATGACGCCCTTTTTGAATCAAGGTTTTACACGCAGCAACCGACGATGGGCTTTGCTCTGCTACATGGTTTGCCAGTTTTAATGCTGCGGCAAAGCTTTCACCTTGTGCAACCACTTCTTCTACTAAACCAATTTGCAGGGCTTTATCGGCTTTTAAGCGCTCACCGCATAAAATCATGCGTTTTGCCCAGCCCTCGCCAACGAGCCATGCTAAATTTTGCGTTCCACCAGCACAGGGTAATAAACCCACTTTGGCTTCAGGTAATGCCATTTGTGCTTGCTCTTCTGCAATACGAATATCACAAGCCAGTGCCACTTCAAGACCGCCACCCATTGCATAGCCATTAATGGCGGCAACCGACACGCCTCTAAAATTAGTCAGTGCTTCAAACGCTTCACCAAATACACGTGACATGTCTGCAGCTACGCCTTTATCGCCGCCAGCAAATACATTGAGGTCGGCACCGGCACTAAAAAACTTCTCGCCTTCGCCAGTCAGTACCAACGCATAAATATTTTTATTGGTATTTAATTCGTTAACCGTGTCTTTTAGTGCCATTAAGGTGTCTTTTGTCCAGGTATTCGCTGGCGGATTCGACATGGTTAAAATAGCTACATGGCCTTCAATAGTTAATTCAATGCTAGGATTTGACATACTAATCTCCTTATAAAACTTCGCTGGCTGATTCGGCTAAAATACGACGCGCAATAATCACGCGCATAATTTCGTTAGTGCCCTCAAGAATTTGATGAACACGTACATCTCTAACATGGCGCTCAAGCGGGTATTCTTTTATGTAACCGTAGCCACCGTGAATTTGCAGCGCGTCATTACAAACAGTAAAACCTACATCGGTTGCAAAGCGTTTAGCCATAGCACAATAAGTGGTTTTTTCACTGTCGTTAGTATCGAGTTTAAACGCCGCTAAGCGCACCATTTGGCGTGCTGCTACAAGCTCGGTATTCATATCGGCAATTTTAAACTGTAGCGCTTGAAACGCAGCCAATGGCTTACCAAATTGGGTACGCTCTTTTAAATACTCACGTGCGGTATTAAGTGCCGCTTGTGCTGTACCAATAGAGCAAGTGGCAATATTAATACGGCCGCCGTCTAAACCTTGCATTGCAAATTTAAAGCCTTCACCTTCTTGGCCTAATAAGTTTGCGGCTGGAATACGCACATCTTCAAAGCTAATTAAACGTGTGGGCTGTGCATTCCACCCCATTTTTTCTTCTGCTTTTCCGTATTCAACACCTGGTGCATCTGCAGGTACAACAAAAGCCGAAATACCACTTGGGCCATCAGCCCCTGTACGTGCCATTACAACTAAAATTTCTGTTTCACCGGCGCCAGAAATAAACATTTTTGAGCCGTTAATAACATACTCATCGCCATCACGAACTGCTTTAGTTTTTAATGACGCAGCATCAGAGCCAGAGCCTGGCTCAGTTAAACAGTACGATGCCAGTAATTCACCCATTACCAATTGCTCAACGTATTTGTCTTTTACTGCATCGGTACCAAAGCTTGCGATCATCCAGGTTGCCATATTATGAATGGTCAGCATAGCTGTAGTTGCTGTACAACCCAATGCAAGTTGCTCAAAAATAATGCTTGAATCTAAACGAGATAAACCTAAGCCACCGGCTTCTTCTGGCGTGTATAAGCCACAAAAACCAAGCTCACCAGCGGCTTTAATGGTGTCTTTAGGAAAAATATGTTCGCGGTCCCACTTGGCAGCGTGTGGTGCTAGTTCAGACTCTGCGAATTGGCGAGCGGTTTGCGCAAAAGCTTGTTGATCTTCAGATAAGTTAAAGTCCATGGTAGACCTCTTGTTGTGTTTTGTTTGTTGTCGGTGCATCCCATAACGGGAGTTATTAGTGAGGAGCGACAACATTATGTGTTGTGCCCCTCTTTTTTATTAATTATGCGGTTAAAATGTTACTTAAGATTAATACTCATATTTGGACCTGAAGCGATATCATCTTCAAACCAGCGAGAAGTAATGGTTTTGGTTTCTGTGTAAAAACGAATACCTTGTTTACCATACGTGTGAGTATCGCCGTAGAATGAGCCTTTCCAACCCGTGAACGAGAAAAATGGTAAAGGCACAGGAATTGGCACATTAATACCCACTTGGCCTACTTCAATTTCGTGTTGGAATTTACGCGCAGCCGCACCACTTGAGGTAAATAGTGAGGTACCGTTGCCGTAAGGGCTTTCGTTAATAAGCGCAATGGCTTCTTCAAGGGTATCAACAAACATACACGCCAATACTGGGCCAAAAATCTCTTCTTTGTACAAGTTCATCTCTTTGGTTACATCAGTAAATAACGTAGGACCTACCCAGTTACCTTGCTCGTAACCTTCAACGCTAAAATCAGAGCCATCAATTAAACAGGTAGCGCCTTGTGCTTTACCATCGGCAATTAGTGATAAAATACGTGCTTTAGCAGCAGGCGATGTTTGTGGGCCATAAGCCGCGTCTGCATCATCCCAAACACCTGGGCGTACACCTTCAAATCCTGCTTTAATTTCATCAACCCAGTCTTTTGCTTGACCAACAAATACCGCCACTGAAATACCCATACAGCGCTGACCTGCCGCACCTACAGAGGCACCCACAAGATTATTAACAACATGCGATTTACTCGCATCAGGCATAATTACCATGTGGTTTTTAGCGCCCACACACGCTTGAACGCGTTTTAAGTTTTGTGTGCCTTTAGAGTAAATATAGGCACCTACACCACATGAACCCACAAATGAAATAGCACGAACGGCTTTGTCTTCTAATAAGCGGTCTACTTGTGGTTTTGTACCGTGCACAACTTGTAACACGCCTTTAGGTGCACCGGCTTCAATAAATAGCTCAGCTAAGCGCATAGGCGTAAGTGGGTCTTGCTCAGAGGGTTTTAAAATAAAGGTGTTACCACACACAATTGCCAGTGGGAACATCCAAAGTGGGATCATGGCCGGAAAATTAAATGGGGTAATACCTGCACATACACCTAGTGGCTGCATATATGAATAGGTATCGATTTTACGCGCTACGTTTTCCATCGTCTCGCCCATCATTAATGATGGTGCATTAGCAGCTTGCTCGACTACTTCAATACCACGCCACACATCGCCTTTGGCATCTTCAAATGTTTTACCTAGCTCATGACAAATAATAGTGGCTAATTCATCATGGTTTTCTTTTAACAGCGCCGCGTATTTCATCATAATGCGCGCACGTTCTGTAATAGGAACGTCTTTCCACGTTTTAAACGTTTCGCTGGCAGAGGCAATAGCCGCGTCCATTTCAGCGTCTGTAGCACAAGGTACTTGCGCTAACACTTCTTGATTAGCAGGATTTACAACATCAATTAGTTCATTTGAAGTTGATTGAATAAATTCGCCGTTAATGAGTAAGGGTACTTGGTGCATAATTAAAATCCTATTGATTAAATTGGGTACCGCAGCGTTTTTGTTATAGTTGCTACGGCTTTATTATTAGTTAAAGTGCTTCTACGGCCATGGCAACGGCTTCACCGCCACCAATACATAAAGAGGCTACGCCCTTTTTAAGACCCCGGTTTTTAAGTGCATGGATAAGTGTTACTAAAATACGCGCACCGCTGGCACCAATAGGATGACCCAATGCACAAGCGCCACCGTTAACATTAACTTTGCTTTCATCGAGCTTTAACTCGTTAATAGCTAGCATGGTAACCATGGCAAACGCTTCGTTAATTTCCCATAGGTCAACATCTGCGGTTGTCCACCCTGCTTTTTCAAGCACACTGTTCATTGCACCAACAGGCGCTACGGTAAATTCACTGGGTTTTTGAGAATGCGTGCTGTGAGCCACAATTTTGCACAGTGGCGTTAAACCCTCTGCTTTTGCTTTTGATTCGCTCATTAAAATCAGTGCTGCGCCACCATCTGAAATAGACGATGAGTTTGCCGCAGTAATGGTGCCGTCTTTTTTAAATGCTGCACGTAAACTTGGGATTTTTTCAGGGCGAGCATTACCAGGTTGTTCATCAATTGAAACTGTTACATCACCTTTGCGGGTTTTAATAGTATGAGGGACGATTTCGTTGTCAAAGCTACCATTTTCTATGGCTGCGTTTGCTTTACTTAACGAACCCAGTGCAAACGCGTCCATTTGCTCACGGCCAATGCCATATTCATCAGCCGTGTCTTGAGCAAAACAACCCATTGCTTTATTGTCGTAAGCATCTTCAAGGCCATCGCTCATCATATGATCTTTTATTTCACCGTGGCCCATACGCATGCCGCCACGTGCTTTAGGAATAAAATAAGGCGCATTAGTCATACTTTCCATACCACCGGCAATGGCTGATTCAATAGAACCTGCTTTAATAAGGTCATTCGCTAACATGGCCGCTTTTAAACCCGAGCCACATACTTTATTAATTGTGGTAGCGCCTGTGCTCAGTGAAAGCCCTGCTTTAAGCATAGCCTGACGTGCAGGTGCTTGGCCTAAGCCAGCTGGTAATACACAGCCCATAATCACTTCATCAATTGCATCATTGCTTAAACCCGTTTGAGCAAGTGCACCTGCAATAGCTGTAGCACCTAGTTCGGTAGACTGCGCATCACTTAGTGCGCCCATAAATCCACCCATTGGGGTGCGTTTTGCTGCTACAATTACAACGCTTTCAAAAGACATAAAAAGGCTCCATTTTCAATTACCGCAAACATGTTTTATTATGTTTAGCTTAATGTTTAAACTAATCTGATAAATACGAGCATACATAAAATTTACGTTTACGCCAACGTAAATATAAAATCAACTTTCTAATTAGTGTAAAAACTGTAAAGCAAGCTTGCTAAAAATGTATTACAACCTCCTAAAATGGCTTATAACGTTTATAAACACTCAACTTCTACTGTAAATCCGCATTTGTTTTGTACGTCTAAAGTATAACAACCAGATCGCACTTTACCTTTACGTAAACTTCACTTATATTGGTGATATTCGAATGAGGTAAACATTACAATGAAATCAGATAATCAAACAAACTTTGCAAATTCAGCCAATGAGCCGGCTAAAAACGAACAAACTTTTAGTATCAGCGAATTAGCGAAAGAATTTGATATTACCACGCGCTCTATTCGCTTTTACGAAGACCAAGGGCTTATATCGCCAGAGCGCAATGGCCAAACTCGTATTTACTCAAAGCGCGATAAAGTGCGCCTAAAGTTAATACTACGTGGTAAACGTTTAGGGTTTACCTTGGCTGAAACCGGTCGTTTGTTTGAACTTTATGATGCAGACAAATCAAGCGCTAAACAGTTAGTTACTATGCTTGACCTCATCAGCGAAAAAAAGGCCGACCTATCTCAACAAATGGACGACATTAAAGTTGTACTAATGGAGTTGGTTACCGCAGAACGTCGTTGTCGCGACACGCTTAGCAAAATAGATGAATAAAATATAATAAACGTCATCAAACACACAGGAATGAATCATGAGCACTATTTCACTATATAAAGAAATGAATTTTGGTCTTGGCGAAACAGCGGACATGATCCGCAGTCATGTTAATAGCTTCGCAAGTCAAGAAATTGCCCCACTAGCTGAAAAAACAGATCTGAATAATGCGTTTCCCAATCAACTTTGGCCGCAAATGGGTGAAATGGGCGTTTTAGGCATGACCGTCGATGAAGAATTTGGCGGTGCGGGTTTAGGTTATTTAGAGCACGTTATTGCCATGGAAGAAATTAGCCGTGCAAGTGCCTCTATTGGCTTAAGCTATGGTGCGCATTCAAACCTGTGTGTTAATCAAATAAACCGTAATGGATCACAAGCACAAAAAGAAAAATACTTACCTAAACTAATTAGCGGTGAACACATTGGTGCCTTGGCCATGAGTGAGCCTAACGCAGGCTCTGATGTTGTATCAATGAAACTTAAAGCCGAGAAAAAAGGCGATAAGTACATTTTAAACGGCAATAAAATGTGGATCACCAATGGCCCTGACGCTGATACTCTGGTTATTTACGCAAAAACAGATTTAAATGCCGGTGCGAAAGGCATTACCGCCTTTATTGTTGAGAAAACATTCCCGGGGTTTTCTACCGCACAAAAGCTCGACAAACTCGGTATGCGCGGTTCAAACACCTGTGAACTGGTCTTTGATAACTGCGAAGTACCCGAAGAAAACATTTTAGGTAACTTAAACGAAGGCGTTAAGGTACTTATGAGCGGCCTTGATTACGAGCGAGTTGTTTTAGCTGCAGGCCCGTTAGGAATTATGCAAGCATGTATGGACATTGTGGTGCCTTACATTCATGAGCGTAAGCAGTTTGACAGCCCGATTGGTCAATTTCAGTTAATTCAAGGCAAAATTGCCGATATGTATACACAAATGAATGCTGCTCGCTCATATGTGTACACAGTAGCAAAAGCCTGTGACCGTGGTGAAACCACCCGTAAAGACGCAGCTGGCGCAATTTTATACGCTGCAGAGCTTGCAACTAAAATGGCCCTTGATGCAATCCAAATTTTAGGCGGCAATGGCTACATAAACGAATACGCAACAGGTCGTTTACTGCGTGATGCTAAGTTATACGAAATTGGCGCAGGCACCTCAGAAATACGCCGCATGTTGATTGGCCGTGAATTATTTACTGAAAGCCGTTAAGGATTAATTTATGACGATTTTAAAATCGAGCGTTAATCCCCACGATCCTAGTTTTGTGCAAAACCACAAAAATATGTCGGTGCTGGTGGATGATTTACGCGATAAAGTTGCCAATATTAGCTTAGGTGGTGGCGCTGCACTTAAAGAGCGCCATGAAAGCAGAGGAAAGCTGTTTGTTCGTGACCGTATCAGTACTTTATTAGATGAAGGCTCACCCTTTTTAGAAATATCGCAATTTGCTGCATTTGGTGTGTATGAACAAGAGATACCTTGTGCCGGTGTAGTTGCAGGTATTGGTCGCGTGAAAGGCGTTGAATGTATGGTGATTGCAAACGACGCGACAGTTAAAGGTGGCACCTATTTCCCGCTTACTGTTAAAAAGCATTTACGCGCACAAGATATTGCTGAGCGTTGCCACTTACCGTGTATTTACTTAGTTGATTCTGGCGGTGCTAATTTGCCAGAGCAAGACGATGTATTTCCAGATAAACTGCATTTTGGGCGTATTTTTTACAATCAAGCACGTATGTCGGGTAAAGGCATTCCACAAATTGCAGTGGTTATGGGCTTATGTACCGCAGGTGGTGCGTATGTTCCTGCTATGGCCGATGAAAGTATTATTGTAAAAGAGCAAGGCACTATATTTTTAGCAGGCCCACCACTGGTAAAAGCGGCAACCGGTGAAGAAGTTACCGCAGAAGAGCTTGGCGGCGCCGATGTTCATTGTAAAACATCGGGTGTGGCCGATCATTACGCTGAAAATGATGCGCATGCATTATCAATTGCACGCCAATGCATAGAGCGAATTAATTACACACGTCCTACCGCCCCATTATTAGATGACGTAAAAGCTCCCCGTTACGATATTAACGAGCTTTACGGCATTGTTGGTACTGATCTTAAAAAGCCATTTGATGTGCGTGAAGTAATAGCCCGCACTGTCGATGACTCGTCTTTTGATGAATTTAAACGTTACTTTGGCGAAACACTGGTGACAGGCTTTGCCAGCATTTATGGCAACCCTGTGGGCATAGTGGCTAACAACGGTATTTTATTTAGTGAGTCGGCGCAAAAAGGCGCGCACTTTATTCAGCTGTGTGCCCAGCGCAATATTCCATTGGTATTTTTACAAAACATTACTGGCTTTATGGTCGGTAAAAAATACGAAGCCGAAGGCATTGCTAAACATGGCGCTAAAATGGTGATGGCGGTGTCGTGTGCTGATGTACCAAAATTCACCGTGCTTATTGGCGGCTCTTATGGCGCCGGCAATTATGGTATGTGTGGCCGTGCATTTGAACCGACCATGATGTGGATGTGGCCAAATGCCCGTATTTCAGTCATGGGTGGTGAGCAAGCTGCAGGTGTTATGGCACAAGTTAAACAAGATGGATTAGCCCGTAAAGGCGAAAGCATGAGCGAGCAAGAAGTTAGCGATTTTAAAAAGCCAATTATTAGTCAATACGAACAACAAGGTCATCCTTACTATGCCAGTGCCCGCTTATGGGACGATGGCATTATAGACCCTGTCGATACACGTAATGTGTTAGGGCTTGCATTAACAGCAGCTAAAAATGCACCACAGCGTGAGTCTAAGTTTGGCGTATTTAGAATGTAACCGGAGCGCACAATGTCAGTAACACTACAAATAACAAAATCTAATGTGGCTGTACTCGTTTTAAGCCGCCCAGAAAAACGTAATGCGTTTAATAGCGACGTTATCCATGAGCTTATTCAATGTATTGAACATGCTAATACGCTCGATATTCGTGCCTTAGTACTCAAAACCGAAGGTAAACATTTTTCAGCCGGTGCCGACTTAGCCTGGATGAAATCGATGGCAGATAATAACTATAACGATAACCTAGCTGATTCAATGCAACTGGCTAAACTTATGCAAGTATTAGCACAGAGCCCGCATCCTACAATTTGTGCGGTACAAGGTGCCGCCTTTGGTGGGGCATTAGGCTTAATTGCCTGCTGTGATATTGCGCTTAGTAAAGACGATGCACAATTTTGTTTAAGTGAAGTTAAACTTGGGCTAATACCTGCCGTGATCAGCCCTTATGTGATTAAGGCCATTGGTGAGCGTGCTGCACGCAGATATTTTTTAACTGCAGAAGTGTTTGATGCCCACACAGCAAAGCAACTGGGTTTAGTGCATCAAATTACTGGGAACTTAGAGACAGCCCTCGATAATTTGCTGCAAACCTTGATTGATAACGGCCCTATTGCCGTTAAAGCCGCAAAAGCACTTATTAACGATGTTGCCAATAAAGAGATAAACGAGGAGCTAATTGCACTGACTGCAGAGCGTATAGCTAAAATTCGTGTATCAACTGAAGGCCAAGAAGGACTGAGCGCCTTTTTTGATAAACGCCCTCCCCAATGGCAACTCTAGGACGGATTATGAACACATTACAATTACAAAAAATTCTGATTGCTAACCGTGGCGAAATTGCCTGTCGTATTATGCGCACCGCAAAGCAAATGGGCTTAACCACGGTTGCGGTGTATTCAGATGCAGATAAAAACGCGCAACATGTAAAAATGGCCGACGAAGCCTACCATATTGGTGCTGCGCCAAGTAAAGATTCATACCTAGTCGCAGATAAAATTTTGCAGGTTGCTAAAGCCAGTGGCGCTGATTGCATTCATCCAGGCTACGGCTTTTTATCAGAAAACAGTGAATTTGCTAAAGCCTGTGAAGCCCATAACATTGCTTTTATTGGCCCACCAGCAACGAGTATTGAAGCAATGGGCTCAAAAACCCGTGCTAAAGAAATAATGGCCGCGGCTAACGTTCCTTTGGTACCTGGTTACTATGGTGATAAACAAGACCCAGCTTTTTTGCAATCTGAGGCCGAAAAAATTGGTTACCCTGTTCTTATCAAAGCGGCCTTTGGCGGCGGCGGTAAAGGGATGCGGGTGGTAGAAAAGCCGAAAGACTTTATAACTGCACTTGAAGGCGCACAACGTGAAGCCATTGCCGGTTTTGGTAACGATTTAGTGCTATTAGAGCGCTACGTTAATCAACCTCGCCATGTTGAAGTACAAGTATTTGCAGATAATCACGGTAACTGTGTTTATTTGGGTGATCGTGATTGTTCGTTGCAACGCCGACACCAAAAAGTGATTGAAGAAGCCCCTGCTCCAGGTTTATCTGACGCGCTGCGTAAAGAAATGGGCGAAGCGGCTGTACGCTGTGCATTAGCCATTAATTACCGTGGTGCGGGTACCGTTGAGTTTTTACTTTGCGGTAATGAATTTTTCTTTATGGAAATGAACACTCGCCTGCAAGTAGAGCACCCAGTAACCGAAATGGTGACCGGTGTTGATTTAGTAAACTGGCAAATTAATATAGCGGGCGGGCAAACACTGCCGTTAAAGCAATCTGATATTCAACTGCAAGGCCATAGCTTTGAAGCGCGTATTTACGCCGAAGACCCTGCAAATGACTTTATTCCGTGCTCAGGCACCATTGAAGCGCTACACGTCCCCGTTAATAGTGAATTTGTACGCATAGATACCGGGATTGCCCAAGGTGATGAAATAAGCCCCTATTACGACCCAATGATTGCAAAGTTAATTGTTCATGATGACAATCGCGAACAAGCGCTTTCTCGCTTGCAACAGGCGCTTGAGCAATTTCATTTAGCAGGCTTTAGTACCAATATTGGCTTTTTACATAACTTAGCTTGCCACGCAAGCTTTAAACAAGGCGCGCCAAGTACACACTTTATTGCTGAGCAAGGTGATTCACTCGCTGCGGTTGATGAGTCATTATTGCAATCAAGCCAGCTTATTGCCGCTTTTGCGTATTTAGAGTCGTTAAACACGCACCAAGCACACACTAATAGCGCCAGCCCTTGGCAACAGCTGAGTGGGTTTACTTTAAATGCACCGCAGGCAATTAAAATCCCATTTGTAGATTTACCGCTAAGCGCTATCAAAACTGCGCAGGGTTACAATGTGACACACAGCGCGGGCGTATACAGTGTACAAGGGACGCTAAATAATGGTGTGTGCAACGTATTTATTAACGGTGAAAAGCACAGCGCACATGTCAGCATAACTGACAATGCAATCACTGTAATGAATAAAGCACTGCAAACTAAGTTTGAATGTGTTGATAAACATTATATTAGTTCACACGAAAATGACGCGCTGCCGCTCGCTGCGCCACTCAATGGCACGGTAGTAAAACATTTAATTGAAGTAGGTAGCACTATCACTAAAGGTGATGCCGTTGTTATTATCGAAGCCATGAAAATGGAATATACACTTAATGCACCGCATGACGGCATATTACAGAGTTACTGTTTTGGTGAAGGTGAACTAGTTTCACACGGCGCACTGTTAGCCATTGTTGAAGATACGACTGTGCAGGAAGGTGCTTAATGAGAGCCTTTGCAAACAAAGTACGTATTGTTGAAGTGGGTGCACGTGATGGTTTACAAAATGAAAAAACCGTCAGCACTGAAGATAAAGTAACACTTATTAATGCTCTCGCCGCCGCGGGATTAAAAGACATAGAAGCTGGTTCATTTGTATCTCCCAAATGGGTGCCACAAATGGCAGACTCAAGCGAAGTGATCAGTGCGCTTGACCTTCCAGAGATTAATTTAAGTGCCTTAACGCCAAATTTAAAAGGCGCACAAGCTGCGCATGCTGTTGGTATTAAAGAATTTGCTATATTTACGGCGGCCAGCGAAGCGTTTTGTCAAAAAAATATAAATTGTTCAATAGCGCAAAGTATTGATCGTTTTAGCGAGGTAATGACTTTTGCTAAAGCGAATAATATACGCGTTCGAGGCTATGTAAGCTGTGTTTTAGGCTGCCCTTATGAGGGAGACGTTGACCCTCAGGTTGTTTTAAACGTGGCACAAAAGTTATTAGCGCTTGGCTGCTATGAAGTGAGCCTTGGCGATACTATTGGTGTCGGCACCGCAGGTAAAGTGACTGAGCTGCTTACATTGCTGCTCAAGCATATTGATAAAAGTAAGCTTGCAGTACACTTTCATGATACATATGGACAGGCGCTCACAAATATTTACGCTGCCTTAAGCCTAGGTATTTCAACGGTTGACGCTGCCGTTGCTGGCCTTGGTGGCTGCCCTTACGCTAAGGGTGCGTCAGGAAATGTTGCCACCGAAGATGTTGTTTACTTACTGCAAGGGCTTGGCATTGAACATGGAATTGATTTAAAAAGGCTTGCACAAGCAGGTTGGCAAATTACTAATGCGCTTAATAAACAGCCTGTTAGTAAAGTTTCAGTGGCATTACACACACAATAATTGCAATAGCATAGAATGAGGAGTCACTCATGGCCGGTTTTGATAAAGTAGTTTCGAGTTACGAAGCTGCAATGGAAGGTTTAAAAGACGGCGATACTATCATCGCTGGTGGTTTTGGTTTATGCGGTATTCCCGAGGGATTAATAGCACAAATTAAAAAAATGCAAACCAAAGAGTTAACGGTCGTATCGAACAATTGCGGCGTTGATGACTTTGGTTTAGGACTTTTATTACAAGACAAACAAATTAAAAAAGTGGTTGCCTCTTATGTGGGCGAAAATGCTCTTTTTGAACAACAACTACTTAATGGCGAAATTGATGTAGAGCTAACACCGCAAGGGACTCTAGCAGAAAAAATGCGTGCTGGTGGTGCCGGTATTCCTGCTTTTTATACCGCCACGGGTTACGGTACGCCAGTAGCTGAGGGTAAAGAAGTAAAAGAATTTAATGGTCGCCCTTATATTTTAGAAGAGTCAATCACGGGTGAATTTGCCATTGTAAAAGCATGGAAAGCAGACCGTTACGGTAATTTAGTATTTCGCCATACCGCAATGAACTTTAATCCAATGGCCGCAACCGCAGGTAAAATTACCGTTGCCGAAGTGGAAGAGATTGTTGAACCCGGTGAGCTAGAGCCAAGTCAAATTCATACCCCTGGCATTTTTGTAAATCGCGTGATCAAGGGCAACTTTGAAAAACGCATTGAACGTGTTACCACACGAGATTAAGCAGGAGCACTTAAAATGGCATTATCACGTGAACAAGTCGCAATGCGCGTCGCTCAAGAGCTACAAGATGGGTACTATGTTAATTTAGGCATAGGTATTCCGACACTCGTCGCAAACTATGTACCCGATGGCATAGAAGTTATGCTACAGTCCGAAAATGGCCTATTAGGTATGGGTGAATACCCAACCAAAGACACAGTAGATGCAGATATGATCAACGCGGGTAAAGAAACCGTGACGGCAGCTACCGGTGCAGCTATATTTAATAGTGCAGATAGTTTTGCCATGATACGGGGTGGTCATGTAGACTTAACGGTTCTGGGTGCATTTGAGGTAGACCAAAACGGGTCTATAGCCTCATGGATGATCCCTAAAAAATTAATAAAAGGCATGGGCGGAGCAATGGATTTAGTTGCTGGTGCAAAAAACATTATTGTTACTATGACCCATGCCAGTAAACACGGCGATTCTAAATTATTAGAAAGCTGTACGTTACCGCTGACGGGCGTTAACTGTGTTAAAAAAATAGTAACCGATTTAGCCGTATTAGAAGTTAAAAACGGCGCATTTCATTTGCTAGAACGCGCACCAGGCGTATCAGTTGATGAAATTATTAGTAAAACGGCAGGTAAATTGCTTGTTGACGGTGATATTCCTGAGATGGTGTTTTAAACTACTCACAATTTCACCCTGTACCGACCTCATTCCCAGTGCCAATGGCGCTGAGTTACCCAAAATCCCTCGCAAGAGGGATTTTTTTTGCCTTTATTTTAGTTTTTGCACTATAGTGAGAATTTAACGCACCACTTGGGTGAATTCGCCCTAATAAAAAAATTAAATAACTGATATAGTTAACTTTTATTTTTGGTTTAATAATTGCCTGTAATAAGGTGATTGAAATAACTTTATATTGGATACCATGCAAACACCTATTCGCGGCCTTCGCTCTTTTTGTTTTGCCGCAAAAAGCTTAAGTTTTAAACATGCCGCCAAAGAGCTGTATTTAACGCCATCGGCGGTCAGCCATCAAATAAAGCAGCTAGAAGAGCAGCTGGGCATTGATTTATTTCAAAGGCAAACCCGCTCCATAAGCTTAACGCCAGCTGGAAAAAACTTTTTTGAAGCGATTTACCCCATTATAAATATGCTGGAAAGTACCATTACCGAATTTAGTCAGTTACAACAAAATGTAAATTTAACCATTACCCTGCCCGAGTTTTTTGCCAGTGAATTGCTAATGCCAAAACTCAGTGAGTGGACGAGTGAGCATCCTAATATTAATTTACACATGGACACCCTTAAAACACGCAAAGAGTTGACTCGCCAAAGTGATTTATCAATCATTTTATCTTCAAGTAAACCGCTTGATGGGCTGGCTACTGAGTTATTTAATTTAGAATATATTCCAGCGTGTAATAAAAAGCTGCTCGATCAGTGGCAAAACGATCATTGCCAGGCACTCAATCAAGTGCCGCTTATTGTTCATAAAGCCCGGCCTTGGGCATGGCACCAATGGGCTGAAAAAGTCGGTATTGATGACTTTTCCCCTGCACAAATTATTCAAATAGACAGTATGTTTGGTGTTGCACGGGCTGCACAGCAAGGTATGGGCATTGCGCTTATTCCTTTACCAATAAGTCAAAGCTGGCTGGATGAGCAATGGCTCTACAAACTGTTTGAGCAACCACTAACAACAAAAGACAAATACTATTTAGTTCAGCATGGCTCAAGTACCGCTAATCACCCTCTCGATTTGTTTGCGAAATGGGTGATTAACACCTTTAGGCAAACTAAATAGCACATTCAATTAAGCGCTCCTTGTTGAGCGCTTATTAGCTAATTTTAAAGTGTGCAACTTTTATTTCTTAACCCCCCCTACCGGGAATACAACAAAAACGCTTATTTATCAGTGATTTATTTATTGTAAAAATCTAAAACCCCATAAGTTAGTTTTTTTCACTTATTAGTTTTGTTTTTATCGCTTGTCGAAATTGAGTAAAAGCTCTAAAGTTAACTCAACCAAACGGCAACACGCTAAAAAATATAAAACGTGTTACTTAAATCAGATTTCATTAGTTTGTAACAACGAGCTAGTAAAAAAGAATCTTTATTGTGTGTGAAGATGTTGTCAGTGTAAAAAACAGCTCAAGTTCGGTGGTGACTTAGCTTGAGTTGTTTTTATTTTTACCCTTACACCCGCCAATAAACTTAAGAATCTTTATTGTGTGTGAAGATGTTGTCAGTGTAAAAAACAACTCAAGTCCGGTGGTGACTGAGCTTGGGTTGTTTTTATTTTCATTCTCATCAACAACAATAAGCCAGAGTTAGTTTTGTACTAATACAACCCCCCGAATCTTTATTGTGTGTGAAGATGTTGTCAATTGAAATGCAGCGACCGTTAAGTATCTACTTAATCATCGCTGCTTTTTTTTGCTTAAAATTTACTGTTTTCTGGCTACAAATTCTAAAACAGTCGCATTAATACAATATCTATCTTGCCCTCTAGGCCCCTCACCCGGAAATAAATGCCCTAAGTGAATACCAGTACTTTTAGACTTAAGCTCAATGCGCTGCATTCCCCAGCTGTTATCCTCATGTTGGGTTACACTGTCTTTTATTGGGTGGGTAAACGAAAGCCAGCCCGTGCCTGAGTTAAATCTATCACGGGTATCAAATAATGGCTCACCGCTTAATTTATCAATAAAGATGCCATCGGGCGTGTTTTTAAAAATAGCATATTCTTTGCAGTAAGGGCTGTCGGTTTTAGCATTAAATGCCACCTTATAAGCTTCACTGTTGCCAAGCTTAAACGCGCCTAATGCTTTATAAAATTGCTCTGCGTTCATGTAGCCTTGGCGAGAATAGACTTCAACCCCATTTTCTAAAAATAATATGGTAGGTGTAGCCCATGTCGCCGATTTAATCGTTAACCCATCAAGCTGATCAGCATGGCGGAAAGTCATTGGAATTGTGCCTTTATAATCATTGGCAACGGCCGCTTTAAACTTTTCGCAGTAAGGGCAATAACTTTGCGAGTCTAAAATGACAATCTGCTTGCCATTTAATAATGCAGTATTATCTATCTGTGGTTTATCACTTTGAGTAAATACAACCCCGGTTGAATGATCAGGGCAATAGCCGTTTGGATTTTTTTCAAGGTAATTTTGATGATACTCTTCAGCCGAATAAAAGCGCTCAAGTGGCTTTATTTGCGTCACTATTTTTCCATAATCGGCTTTACTTAATAATTGCTGATACTCATTCGTAACCGCCTTTGCAATACTCGCTTGCTGATCGGTAGTGGTTAAAATAATAGAGCGATATTGCGTGCCTACATCATTACCCTGACGATTCTTTTGCGTTGGATCGTGGCTCTCGTAGTAATTTTGCAACAGCTCTCTTGCCGAAATAATATTACTATTAAAGGTAACCTGCACCACTTCGGCGTAATTATCCTCATCAAAACGACGGGATAACTTAGTGATATTTCTATAGGTTGGCTTAAATCCCCGGCCATCGGCGTAACCCGATTCAGCGTCTAACACACCATTAAGTGCTTCGTAGCGTTTTTCTGCCCCCCAAAAACAGCCTGAACCCAGCACTATTTTTTCAACATGCATGGTTGCATCTAAATCAGTTGGTTTGATTATTTCATCTGACGATATAGCACTCATTGCACTTAGTAAGCCCACAATGGCAAACGCCGATAGTATTACCCGCTTAAACATACGATGACCTCTTAGTTTTAGTTACTCTAGGGTCTGTTGACCTTCCAAGGTTAAATTTGCAGCAGTCTGTTTGGTATTTAGGTAAGGCAGAGCCTATGTGGTGTGGTTATTCCCCATAAATAGGCGATAACGCAGCATCAATGCCAAACAGGCGCTGCCCTTCGGGTTCTGCCTAGGAGCGATTTACCCTTTGTTGCCTACATGGATGTAGGTAAGGGGCGTGAGCAGGACGCGGAAGCTTTGCTCGGTTTTTACTTAGCCCACTAGGTTACAAACCTCGCGCCGCGATTAAACCGCTCCTAGTTTGAACAATTTTAATCCGCAAAGGTCAACAGACCCTAAAGCAGACCTGTAAACGCAAGAATAAATTTCACACGCAATAAAACTTTACGAAGACGGGAATTTAATCGATCCGAGTTTGTCTATTAATATCGTAATAGCACAACGACTGTGATAGCTTAAATACAAACAATATTAATAAGTTATCTGTATGAGCACTTTGCCAAGTATAAAAATATTAACAAATTCTAGTCTGCTTTTTGATGTTTCTCACTACAGCGAACAACACATACTTGCGACGCAAAAAAAACTCTGGGCGCTGTCACAGTATTGTAAAAACACCAATGAGTTTATAGATTTAGTCCCCGGAATGAACTCATTAACCTTGTATTTAAAATCAACCAGTAATTTACATCAATGGCAAAACACCTTAACCAAACTATGGGATGAGGTTGATGATTACGCCTTTGAAAGTCAGCATCATAAAATAGACACCTATTACCAAGGTGAAGATTTAAACTATGTGGCTAATTATCACAAGCTAACAATAGATGAGGTAATTAATTTACACAGTAAAGAAATTTACCATGTGTTGTTTTTAGGTTTTGTGCCCGGTTTTCCTTATTTACATGGGCTCAATTCTCAACTGTTTACCCCAAGGCGTGATAACCCACGAGTCAGTGTTCCTAAAGGCGCGATTGCGATTGGGGCAGACCAAACAGGCATTTATCCTGAAAACTCACCTGGTGGCTGGCATATTATTGCTCATACTGATGCCTGTTTATTTGATGCAACCGCCTTAAACCCTTGTTTATTTAAACCCGGTGACACCCTTGAATTTGTGCCTGTTAAAAGGAGTAAACAATGATTAAAGTAATCAAACCCGGTATACAGCTTACAATCCAAGATTTAGGCCGTGTGGGTTTTCGTCATTTAGGGGTTAGCCGCTCGGGTAGCTTAGACGCCTATGCGCACATTATTGCCAATCGCTTAGTAAATAATCACGATAACGATGCCGTACTTGAACTCACCGTTGGGTTATGTGAATTGCAATTTGAGTGCGATACCGTCATTGCTCTGCATGGAGCCGACTTAAACGCTAAAATTGACACTCAAGCCGTTTACCCCGGGTGGAGTTATCCGGTAAAAGCAAAACAAACACTTAAATTTGATACAGGACGCGGTGGCTCCAGAGCTTACATTGCCGTAAGAGGTGGAATTGAATGCCCTGAAGTTATGGGTTCTAAATCAACCGACTTAGGGGCAGCCATTGGTGGTTATAATGGCCAAGCATTACAAAGCGACGATATTATAAAAATAACCCCATATACTCAGCCTTGGCTATGCAATAAAGGCGCATTAACACCGCCTAAACGAAAAGTTATTCGGCTACATCAAGGCCCACATCATGAACTACTTACACCTGAGTGTATAAACGCTTTCTGTACCACCTCATTTACTATTAACCCGAATAGTAATCGAATGGGGGTACGCTTAGATCATAATAATAGCCAAATAATGCAACACTCGCTCTCACTGCACTCACTCGCGGTAGCACCGGGAAGCGTGCAACTCCCACCTGATGGCAACCCAATTGTGCTGTTAAATGATGCACAAACAACCGGGGGCTACCCATTGATAGGCCATGTAATAGAGGCGGATTTACATCAGTTTGCTCAGTTTAGAACCGCCGATTCTATTACTTTTGAGTTTGTAACGCTTGAACAAGCAACCACGGCAAAAAGTAAACTCGATGCGCATCTATCTCAGCTTAAACTGAGTTTAAATCGCTATTGGGCTAATTAACATAAAGCTATTTCTTAACGATTATATTTGCACCCACTTGGTGCAAATATAAATTTACATCAGCATGAAACGCTAACCCCAGCCGGTTTTAAATTAAAAATTGTACAATTCGTTGCTATCATACCATCAATCTCACCATGTTGGTGCGCCAGCAACTTATTTGGTGCATAAATTATTCTTATTAATTTAAAAAAGCCGTGTGACTTAGTTATTTATTTCTGATAAAACAAGGTTAGTCTTTAGCAAACTCGCTATCGTAGGCACTTAATAGGAATGAGGAAAAATTATGTGTTCAATTTTTGGTGTACTCGATATTAAATCGGATCCCAGCCAGTTACGCACTCAGGCAATCGAAATGTCTAAACTGTTACGTCATCGTGGGCCAGATTGGTCTGGTGTGTATTCATCTGATAAAGCAATTTTAGTGCATGAGCGCTTAGCCATTGTTGGCGTATCAAGCGGTGCTCAACCCCTTTACAACCCAGAAAAAACCCATATTTTAGCGGTTAATGGCGAAATTTATAACCACAAAGAGCTGGCCGCTAATTTAGAGGTCGACTTTGATTTTCAAACCCAGTCAGACTGTGAAGTGATTTTAGCCCTGTATAAACAAAAAGGGCCGGCATTTTTAGATGACTTAAATGGTATTTTTGCTTTTTGTTTATATGACGAAGAGCAAGACGCGTACTTAATTGGTCGCGATCACATTGGTATTATTCCACTGTACACAGGTCACGATGAGCACGGTAACTTTTATGTAGCGTCAGAGCTCAAAGCGCTGTCACCTATTTGTAAGCACATTGAAGAGTTTCCGCCGGGGCATTACCTGTACAGCAAAGACGGCAAATTAACCCCTTACTATCAACGTGATTGGCAACGCTTCGACGCTGTTAAAAACAACGATGCCAAAGCAGAAGATGTAAAAGATGCATTGGAAGCGGCGGTTAAGCGCCAGCTTATGTGTGACGTACCCTATGGCGTATTGCTATCGGGTGGCTTAGATTCATCGGTTATTTCCGCTATTACCCAGCGCTTTGCTGCAAAACGTATTGAAGATAACGATGAAAGTGATGCTTGGTGGCCTAAACTGCATTCCTTTTCGGTAGGTTTAGAAGGCTCCCCCGATTTAGCCGCAGCGCAAAAAGTAGCTGATATGATAGGGACTATTCACCACCCTATTATCTTTACTATTCAACAAGGTATTGATGCACTTAAAGAAGTGATTTACCACATTGAAACTTACGATGTAACCACCATTCGTGCATCAACCCCAATGTACTTAATGGCCCGTCAAATTAAAGCCATGGGTATAAAAATGGTGCTCTCAGGTGAAGGTGCAGATGAATTATTTGGCGGTTATTTATATTTTCATAAAGCGCCTAATGCAAAAGAATTTCATGAAGAGCTGAACCGTAAAGTTTCAAAGCTCCATATGTTTGACTGTTTACGTGCCAACAAATCAATGGCCGCTTGGGGCGTTGAAGCACGCGTACCATTTTTAGATAAAGAGTTTGTTGATGTGGCAATGCGCATTAACCCTGAAGCTAAAATGTGTAAAGACGGCAAAATTGAAAAACACATTTTACGTGCAGGCTTCGACGGCTACCTCCCAGATGAAGTGTTATGGCGTCAAAAAGAGCAATTCTCTGATGGCGTTGGCTACAGCTGGATAGATACCTTAAAAGAGTTTGTTAATGAGCAAGTAACGGATCAAGAATTGGCGAATGCCAAATTTAAATACCCAATTAACACGCCAGACTCTAAAGAAGCGTATTTTTACCGCAGTATTTTTGAGTCGCACTTCCCAGGCGATGCCTCGGCTAAGTGTGTACCACATGGTAAATCAGTTGCGTGTTCAACCCCAGAAGCACTTGCATGGGATGCATCATTTCAAAATAATGCCGATCCATCAGGGCGCGCCGCGGGCGTTCACAACGAAGCGTACAAATAAAATTTAACTATAAGCTGCAGTGTTAAAGCTGCAGCGTTTTTGATCTCTTTGCGCATGATTTTCTAAAGGTTTTATTGCACAGAGAGAAGTGAATGAGAAGAAAATGAGAAAACAAAAGCCATTCTGCCTCATCATTTATGTTTAATTATGTGGCTTTGTTACTTCTCTATTAGCGCAGCGTCACTTTATCCTCTTTGTGAGTTAAGCTGTTAATCGTCAAAATAAATGAGAAAGCAAATTAGTTTAAACCGCAAAATAAATAAGCCACTTTTTTATAAAAACTACTTTAACATCGCTATTCTCATTGCTGACTCTATTAACCTCCCCTTAGCTAAAAACCCAAAGCTATAAAAATGTAATTAAAAAGTCATAAAAAAGCCCATTTAACAAATTACTCTTAGTTTTAAAAATCAGAGTACGCTTTTAGCGTATCCAATTAAGTGATTTATCTGTTTATACTCCCTATTAATTTGAATATTCATTAACTTAGCTTTTGCATTCATTGCTATTTATGACTATAAAATAAAGTGCTAACGCGTTAGTTTTCATTTTCTTAGCGACCAGACATGTACAATAAAAAGACAAAGTCAGCTCAAAATTTTAGCAAAGTGTTAATTCTTTCGTATTTAATATTTAACTCCCCTAGCAGTAAAGGTATGATGGGCAATTAAATTAGTTAGTCTTCTAATTATTCGTGTTGTTAGCTTTGGCAAAGAATCTAATAAGACGAATACAGTGAACTATAAAAAACTGGCATTAAGCCAGCCTGTTTCATTAACCAATGAGGTATTGCATGAGCGAGAATCATGACAAGTACAGTATTGACAATACGGACTACACCGTAGGTCAAGACAACGTGCAAAAATGGGGGTTTGATATACATAACCCTGTATTCGGAATAAGTGCAGGGTTAATAGCGCTGTTTTTAATTGCCGTATTAGTATCTGATGCCGAAGTTGCTAAAACGACGCTAGATGGTATTAAAACCGATATTATTAATAATTTTGACGGCCTGTTTATGTGGGCTGCTAACTTCTTTGTTATTTTTTGTTTAGTTTTAATTTTTTCGCCTTACGGCAATATCCGTTTAGGCGGCGACGATGCTAAACCATCTCACTCTCGTATTTCTTGGCTGGCAATGTTATTTGCAGCAGGTATGGGTATTGGCTTAATGTTTTGGGGAGTTGCTGAACCGGTGGCTTATTACACCGGCTGGTATGAAACACCGCTTAATGTGGCTGCCAACACCCCAGAAGCAGCAAAGCTTGCAATGGGCGCAACTATGTTCCACTGGGGTCTTCATCCTTGGGCCATTTATGCGGTTGTCGCGCTTTCTTTAGCGTTTTTCACATACAATAAAGGCTTACCGCTTTCTATACGCTCAATTTTTTACCCTATTTTAGGTGATAAAGCATGGGGCTGGCCGGGGCATATAATCGATATTTTAGCTGTGCTTGCGACCTTATTTGGTTTGGCAACGTCTTTAGGATTAGGTGCTCAACAAGCTTCAGCGGGTATTAACCACGTATTTGGCCTTGAAGGTGGCGTAGGTTCACAAATTCTGGTTATTACAGGGGTGACGTTATTAGCCATTGTCTCAGTTATTCGAGGCATTGATGGTGGCGTTAAGCTACTAAGTAACGTCAATATGCTTATTGCTTTAGTGCTACTGGTATTTGTATGTTTAGTTGGTTTTGCTGTATCTATGGGTAATATACCAAACACGGTAATGGGCTATGTAGAAAACATTATTCCGTTAAGTAACCCACATGGTCGTGAAGATGAAACATGGATGCATGGATGGACAGTATTTTATTGGGCTTGGTGGATTTCGTGGTCACCGTTTGTAGGTATGTTTATTGCCCGTGTTTCACGTGGTCGTACAATTCGTGAGTTTTTAACCGCTGTACTACTTATTCCTACAGCAGTCACTATCTTATGGATGTCTATTTATGGCGGCATCGCAATTGACCAAGTAGTTAATGGAATTGGTGCCCTAGGAACTGACGGTTTAACAAGTGTGCCTATGGCGATGTTCCAAATGCTTGATGAAATGCCAATGGCAAACGTTTTATCTTTCATTGCTATTGTTTTAGTACTGGTATTCTTTATTACTTCTTCTGATTCAGGGTCACTTGTAATCGATTCAATCACAGCAGGTGGTAAGATTGATGCGCCGGTACCACAGCGTATTTTTTGGGCGTCTGTTGAGGGTGCTATTGCTGCTGCATTACTTTGGATTGGTGGCACTCAAGCGATTGAAGCACTGCAAGCGGGGGCTATATCAACCGGTCTGCCATTTACCATTGTATTGTTATTGATGTGTGTAAGCTTAATTTTAGGTTTACGAACTGAGCCTCGCCCAGTTAAATAACACAACACATTCCATAATAAAAAAGCCGCAAATTGCGGCTTTTTTTGTGCTCTATTTTTAACAGTAATGCTTCAATAGCTAAAGCCAAATTTCACTCACTGGCGTGTCTGATCTATAGTGGTAACTCAGCTGCGCTTGCAGCAGCTCGGCAGTGGCTAGTGCATCAGTAAGCGCATTATGGTTTTGATACAGTGGCAATGAATAACGCTCCCGTGTATCACTTAACCTAAGTGATCCTAGCTTTGAATTAAACAGCCTGCCTAATAACCCCTGCCGCGCTTTAAGCGCCCGCCTTTCTATTTCCATCGTATCAACTAGTGCAAACTCAATGCCCTCTTTTATACGCATAAGTAGCGCGTTATAAAAAAAATGACGTTCTATTGCAGCATAATGTACCACCACCACTTTGCCTTTAAGGGCATCAAGCAGTGGCGCTAAAATTCGATTAAGATCAGGGGCTTCATCCACTTCTGAATGAGTAATTCCATGAATAACTATTGACTCTTCACTTAAATCTCGTCGTGGTTGCACCACCCAGTGACGGCTCTCTTTACAATAAATACGATTTACATTAAAAGGCACCAGCCCCACACTAACAATATCATCGCTATTCGCATCAAGGCCGGTTGTTTCAAAGTCGAGCGCCACAAAAGGGACATCTTTAAGTGGAGCAGCCTGATTGGTAAACGCTTGTTGATAAAAGTCTTTAAGTAACGGGTTTTGCGCAGTTTGCAATAACTGCTCGTAGCGCTGTGACCAATCTAACGGTGATTTAGCCATAACTTATTTCACACCCGGGTGCGCAGAATAGCTAAATTTTAAAAAGCTTTGCGCTTTTTCTAAAATAGCAAAGGCTTCTTTTAAATTACTTTGCTCAAAGGGTGAAAGTAAATGGGGGTCTAGATCGTTATCTGGGGCTTCACCCTGCTCTATTTGCCACGCCTGATGACGAATACGTACTGTGGCAATATACTCAAACGCATCACGTAAATCTTGTGCTTTACCTTTAGGCAGTAAATTTGCCTCTATAATATCTTCTAAGCGCTCAAAGGAGTTTTGTTTACGTGAGCCAACCGCTAAGGCGTGCACGCGCACCACATCAGATAGCGGCGCCGTACCACGGCGTTTTAAGTTCATTGACCGCTTATGCTGGCCATTATGCTCAAGCACAAAACCGTTAAAGAATCCTAGTGGCGGCGTTCTATTGCGGGCATTTGCAGCAAGGTTCGCTAAAAAGCGTTTGTTTACTTTGCTTTCTTTGGCCACCAGCGTTTTAAGCTCATCGGCCCATTTTAGCTTGCCCCATACACCATCTAAGTCAAAAAATATCGAACTATTAAGCAGTGCTTGCGGTTTCGGCTCGGCCATCCAACTAGCAAATTTTTCTTTCCATTGTGTACGGGTCATACGCCATTTTTTAAACGACGCCATAATTTCACCGTCACAATAGGTATAGCCACATTTAGCTAAACCATCACACACAAAATCTGATAGGTTTTGAAAATACTCATCGTGCAGTGCCTCATCAAAACTATTATCCAAAATGAGAGCATTATCTTGATCAGTCACAATTAGCTGCTCGTCGCGGGCCATTGAGCCTAAGGCTATAAAACAATAAGGAATAGGCGGCTCGCCAAATTTTTCTTCGGCCAGTGCTAACAAACGCTGTTTAAAGGTACGGCCTATGACCGCCATAGCGGTTCCTATCATATGCGAATTTGCATCTTCATTAACCATACGTACAAATACATTAGGTAATTGGCGCGCGTAATGAACTAAGTCATCAACTGATTGCTGCGCTAAAATACCGCGTACTAACAGTAAGCTACTTTGTGATTCATAACGTAAAATGTCAGACAGCGATATTACCCCAATAGGCCGTTTTTTATGTACCACAGGTAAATGATGTAAGTTATCTCTTAGCATGGCTAATACGGCTTCAAACACATAGGCGTTGCTATCAAGTAGTACTAAGCTTGATGTCATTACTTCTTTGGCGGGTGTATCATATGTTAACCCTTGGGCAACCACCTTAGTGCGAATATCTCTGTCGGTTATGATCCCAACAACTTGACCGTCGTCTTCTTCTGGGTCATCGCTTATTTGTTTTTCTATGTCGGTAACTAACACTGAAGAGACCGATTCTTGCGTCATTAAAAATGCGACGTCTTGAATAGCAGTTTGCATTGTTACTGTGACCACATCACGGTGTAATAATGACTTTACTTTCGCGGTGGTTAAATCATTGCTGTCGGCTTGCTCTACAATGGCTTGGTGCAAACGTACGTTACCATCCACTTCAAAAAAATCGGCAAAGGTTTCGTATTTATCACAATATTCGTTGAAGGTATTAACGTTAATACAATAGGTTAAGGTGTCTTCTAGGGCACGAGCCGGAAAGCGCACTTTGCGGTTCATCAATAGGCCCATTTGGCCAAAAATGCCGCCTGTGGCTAAACGATTATAGAGCTCGCCATTACGACGTGAAATTTCAACCGAGCCACTACGAATAATATATAAGTCACTAATATCTTGGCCTAAATGTAAAATATCAGTTTGCGCACGAAAATAAGCAACTTCAATTTGCATTGCTAGTTCGTTTAGTGCCTCGCTCTCAAGCGTATCAAAAGGGGGGTGTTCAACTAAAAATTGGGCTATTTCAACTTGCTCGGCCTGCATGGGTGATCCTTGTGGCTTTAATCTAGTTGAATTGTGGGCTTAATTGGCTATTTTTTCAAAGAAAAATAGCCAATTAGCGTAATTAGTTAGTCAAGTTGCTCCAGCTCTTGGGCTAATTGCTTTGACTCATCGCCACGAGGACTGGTAAAGCGGGCTAATCCTAAATAAATCACCGGTGTTAAGTAAAGCGTAAACAATACCGCTAACGCAAGTCCACCAAATACCACCCAGCCAATGGCATTACGTGCTTCTGCTCCGGCACCTGTTGACATAATGAGGGGTAACGCACCGAGTAAGGTCGATATTAAGGTCATGGTGATTGGTCTTAAACGTACCAATGCAGCTTGTTCAACCGCTTTTCGAACACTCAGCCCCTGATCTCTTAATTGATCAGCAAACTCGACCAATAAAATTGCATTTTTAGCGATTAACCCAATTAACATCACTAGGCCTATTTGCGAGTAAATATTCAGTGAGGTACCGGTTAAATACAGCGCTAGAATGGCCGATGTAATCCCAAATGGTACAGTGATCATTACCACGATTGCACTGTTAACATTTTCAAATTGCGCCGCAAGTACTAAAAACACAATTAAAAATGCCAATACGTAGGTCATTAATACTTCGTTGGAGGTTTCTTCAAATGTCAGTGCTTCCCCTTTAAATGCAAGAGTAATACCTGCTGGTAATGATTGCTCAGACACTTGCTTTATTTGTTCCACTAAGGTGGCAATTGTTAAGCCCTCAGGCAGCTCCATACTGAGCTCTATGGCACGGCGCTGAGCATGACGCTCAAGCTCGGCAGCAACCCCTTCCTCTGAAATGTTAGCGACACTACTGAGCGGCACCAATTGATTATTACGAGCTCTAATAAACAAGTTTGCTAAATCACTTGGGTCGTTAATAGTTTGATTTTGTGCCTGTAGCATAATAGGAATAGATTGATCGCCAATGTTTAAATCAGCGATATCGTCACCATTAATAGCGGCTCTTAATGTAATTGCGATATCACTTAAAGACACGCCAAGTTCTTCTGCGCGTCGTCTGTCAATATTAACACGCAATTGCGGCTGCGATGGCTGATACGATACTCTTACCGGCGCAACCTCTGGCACGGCTTTTTCAAGATCAGCTGAGAACTGCTGTGCAGCCTTAAATATTTCAAGGTAATCTTGTCCCAGTAAAGCGATTTCTATGCCGCCACCTTGGCCACGTAAATTTAAGCTATTTGCCCCACCAGGGTAAGCTGGTGCGCCTGGGATGTTGCCTAAAGGCTGGCGAATTTTATTAATAATCTCTTGTTGGCTAAAGTTACGTTCATCCCAATGCTTTAATGGCACAGTAATAAACACAATATTGGGATCCCATTGCCCAACCACAGTGTAAATAGACTCAATTTCACCACTTTCAACGAAAGGCAGTAAGGTATCTTCCATTTTAATGGCTTGTCTATCCATAAAATTTAAGCCTACGCCATCAGGTCCGCGGGCAAATATTCTAATTTTACCGCGGTCTTCAGTAGGGAGCAGTTCGTTATCTAAACTCATATACAAAGCACCCGAACCGCCTGCAACTAATAAACAAACAATAAAGGTAACCCACGCATGATCCAGTACTTTATGAATTGTTTTGGTATAAATATTGGCAAGCACGTTACCAAATTTAGCAAAGGGGTGAAAACCACCTTGTTTGAGTTTTAATTTTGAGGTGAGCGCCGGCACTAACGATAACGCAACAAAGCTAGATATAATTACCGCACCAGCTAGTACGCCACCAAACTCCCTAAATAAACGCCCTGCTGTAGAGGGTAAAAATGCGATGGGTACAAACACAGCCGCTAATACTGCAGTGGTGGCAATAACGGCAAAAAATACTTCACGGGTACCAACAACCGCTGCGGCACGCCTTCCAAGTCCTAACCCTCGCTGGCGTTGAATATTTTCACTCACTACAATTGCATCATCAACAATTAATCCTGTCGCTAATACCAGTGCTAATAAGGTTAAAATATTAATTGAAAACCCAAGTGCCCATATCAGAGCTAATGAACCTATAAGCGCAACAGGAATGGCAAATGCTGGGACTAATGTTGCACGCCATGAACCAATAAACACCCATAAGGTGATGATCACTAGCAGTACCGTTAGAACCAATGAGTTAATCACTTCATCTACTGAGCTTCTAATAAACTGCGCGTCATCTGATGTTAGCGTAAACTCCATCTCAGGAAAGCGCTCACGCATCCCCTCTATAAGGTTGAGTACTTCATCAGAAATTTCGATGGTGTTGGACTGTGCTTGGCGAATAATTTCCATACCAATAACAGGTTTACCATTAAGCCTTACCATAGAGCGCGGATCGGCCGGACCAAAGTACACGGCAGCAATATCGCTAATACGAGTATCGCCCTGAATTATAATGTCGCCCACCTGTGCGGGGGTAACAGACGTTGCATCAGCGCGCACTATTATTTGCTGATCGTTTGATTTTAAACTCCCTGCAGGCACATCAAAGGGGGCTTGCCTGAGTACATCGGCGACATCTGGAATCGTTAAATTAAAACTGCTGAGCTTTAATGGATCAATGCGAACCCTGAGCACACGTTCTCTATCGCCGTTTAATCGTACGTCGGCAACGCCAGGAATAGTTAAAAACTGCGGCGCTAAGTCAACATCAACCCGCTCTGTTAATGCCTCTAACGATAAACTTTCGCTTGATACTGTTAATGAAACCACCGCTTCAGCGTCGTTATCAGCCTTAATGATAGAAACGCGCTCTACCTCTTCAGGGAGCTCTCTTTGCACTCGAGCAACTGACTCACGCGTTTCATTCGCAGCGTCGTCAAGGTTAACACCCGGTCTAAATTCAACCACAATGCGTGAATTACCTTCTTCACTTTGTGCACGAATCGATTTAACACCGCTCACGCGGGCCACGGCACCTTCAAGTTTACTGGTAACTTCGGTATCAACGGTTTCAGGTGAACCACCAGGGAACGAGGCTGATACAGTAATACGGGGTCTGTCTACATCTGGAAGCTCTCGAACTTCTACGCCTGCTATGGCGGCAATTCCGGCAATAATAATCAGTAAATTCAGTACCACAATAAGCACTGGGCGGCGAATAGCCATTGATGGCAAGTCTTGCATCATAGGTTGCTGTTTCATGGCTACTCCTGCGTATTAGCGATTGGCGCTGAGAAGCTTAGCTCTTGGTTAGCTCGTAAGCGCTGTACGCCCTCTACCACTAAGTTATCTTGTTCTTTTAAAGCCCCCGAAACTAATAAACGACCTGCAAGGCGCTGTTCAATTTTAACATCAATTCGAGTGGCTTTTTTATCAACACTTGTCCATACGTAAGGGCCTGTTGCTCCCCACAGTAATGCCGCCTCAGGTACAGCAGCAAAACGTTGCCCTTCTACTTCAATATGAACACGAAAACTCATGCCGGGTAAGAACTTTTGCTGCGGGTTTTCAAGCTGCGCTTTTACACGTAAGGTGCGGGTTTGTGGGTCTATTCGTGAATCTAGATAAGCAATTTTTGCGTTTACAGCATTTTGTGACTGCCAAGGGAATACTTTTACATTGCCTTTATTGCGCAGCATATAAACGGCCGATTCTGGGGCGTTAAAGTTTATATATAAAGCACGCGTATCATCAATACTTGCAATCGTCGTTTGGGGAGTAATTCTGTCACCCACTTCAACGTCGGTAAGTCCCATAGTGCCGTTAAAAGGCGCACGAACTTGGCGGTCTTCAAATTCTGTTTCTGCTTGGGTAAGGGTCACTTTTGCTAATTCAACAACTGTTTTTGCATCATCCACATCACTCTGTGGCACAGCCCCTTTTGCTTGGCTTTGCTTTAAACGTGCGAGGGTTCTTTGGGTGTCAGCAAGTTTTATTTTTGCCTCTTCAAGTGCCGCTTTTTGTCTGCGTGAATCAAGTTCGAGTAACACATCACCGGCCTTTACGCTATCACCCGGTTTAAAATGCACCGCCGTTACTTTATCGCCCACAGCCGGATATAAAATAACCGAATGAATTGCTTCGGCGTTACCGACAGCCTGAACTTGCTCTTTAGCACGTTCCATCGCTACCTGCTCCACCACGACATTGGCACTCTTTACAGATAAACTTAACGACATTAAAGAAAAAAACACGCTGGTAAAAAGAATTCGCGATTTCAAAGGATCACCCTAATTAATTATTATTTCCATTATGTTACGCAGTTTAACAGCTCTATGATCAATAAATAGCTAAGTACGACAAATTAGCAAAACAATAAGCTGAAATTAAGCATGCTAGCCACTCTACATATTTTTACAGCAGCATACAAAATCCACACATATTTAAATTACATTTATGACTATGATTTAGCTCATCAATATTTTTAATAAAGGCAACATTTATGAAAAAGAGTTTAATTATGGTGATCTTGCTATCAGGCTGTGCATCACCAGGGATTGATCGGACAGATCAAAATCAAGTTGTTAAACGTTATTATGCGTCTGTTGAATCAATACAAAAAGTAACACTCTCCTCAGAAGTGGGAACTGGAATAGCTGCTGGTGCGGGGTTTGGCTTTGTAGATAGCTTAGATGGCAATAAAGAAGAAATGATTGGCGGCGCCATTGTTGGTGGATTAGTCGGTGGATTATTTACTGCTTTATTTGAAGGGGGCAACACCGCGTATCAGTATAATCTATATGCTGCTGATGAAGGTGAATTTACCGTTATTCAAAAGAAAAAGCTCGATAAAAACACAAAATGTGTGCTCGTCAATGCTGCCAACAAGGTCACGCTCTCTACTACAGATACAAGCAATTGTGAAAAGAGTTTAAAATAAAAAACCTCAGTTGAAACTGAGGTTTTTATTAATAACGTACAAACAAAAAGTACCGCTTATTTATTTCGCTGTGCGTCTTTTTGCGCTTTTTTAGCTTCTTTACGTTGTTGTAAAACAGCTTGTGCTTCGTTACCAATGTGGCCTTCACCGCGCGCTTGAGCAAGCTCTATTTGCTTTTGGCGCTCTGCAAAGCGAGCGCGTTGTTCATCGGTTACATTGTCAATACAGTGGTGACACGACACCCCTTCCATATATTCTGGCTTTTGCTTTTCTTCTTCTGTGATAGGCATGCGACATGCGTGACACTGATCGTATGAGCCTTTTTGTAAGTCATGATTTACCGCTACACGGTTATCAAATACAAAACACTCGCCTTCCCACATGGTTTCTTCTTTTGGCACTTCCTCTAGGTATTTTAATATGCCGCCTTCAAGGTGGTATACCTCATCAAAACCTTGCTCTTTCATATAGGCTGTTGATTTTTCACAGCGAATACCACCAGTACAAAACATGGCTACTTTTTTATGTTTTGATGGGTCTAAGTTTTCTTTGGCCCACTGAGGAAATTCACGGAACGTTTTAGTGTTTGGGTCTACTGCGTTTTGAAACGTACCAATTTCAATTTCGTAATCATTACGGGTATCAACAAGGATCACCTCTGGATCAGAAATAAGGGCATTCCATTCATTTGGCTTAACATAACTGCCCACTACTTTTAATGGGTCTACGCCTTCAACGCCCATAGTCACAATTTCTTTTTTCAGCTTAACTTTTGTGCGGTAAAACGGGCATTCGTCATCAAATGATTCTTTGGTAACAATGTTGTCTAAATTTGGTTGGGTGTCTAACCACGCAAGTAAATTATCTATGCCTTCACGTTTTGCAGAGACAGTACCGTTAATCCCCTCTGCGGCAATTAATAAAGTGCCTCGTACTTCGTTTTGCTCCATTACATTAAGTAAAGGTTGGCGAAGTGCTTCAAAATCCGGTAGAGAAACAAATTTATACAGAGCGCATACAACAAAGTGTTCGCTGGTTACATTATCTTTATGGACAGCAGTCATGGTATTCCTATTTTGCTTTTAAAACCCGCAAGGGGCGTTTACCGAATCGTAAATCCGGCGCATATGGGGCGCGTATTTTACGCTTTTTTTATTTAAATGCAAAAAAATGGATGATAATGCGCTTTTTACTGTTAGCGCAGTAGCTCAGTGGGCTATAATGCGCGGATAAATTTATACAGACTTGCTCATATTGGAGAAACATACATTGCACTTTACTGAACTTGGGATTGATACTCGCCTAGAAACACAATTAGCGCACCAAGGGATCACCCAGCCTACCGATATTCAAGCCCATGCTGTGCCAACGGCACTGGCGGGACATGACATTTTCGCTCAGTCAAAAACAGGGTCAGGCAAAACTTTAGCGTTTTTATTACCGGCTGTGCAGCGTGTAATGAAACAAAAAGCACTCAGTAAACGTGATCCTCGTGTACTTATTGTTGCTCCAACTCGTGAGCTTGCGACCCAAGTTTTTACTCAACTTCGATTACTTATTGCCGGTACCAACATAAAGGCCGTTAAAATCCTCGGTGGCGAAAATTTTAACGACCAAATTAAAGCACTGCGTAACGACCCTCACTTTGTGGTCGCCACACCTGGGCGTTTAGCCGATCATTTAAAGCAACGTTCATTACAATTAAGTGGCCTAGAGTTACTTATATTTGATGAAGCTGACCGTATTTTAGATTTAGGTTTTACCGATCAACTTAAACTAATTAATGAACTGGCCGATCATCGTCTTCGTCAAACTTTATTGTTTTCGGCGACATTAGATCATGCTCAAGTTGATGCGTTATCGCGTAATTTATTAAAAAAACCAAAACAAATTATGCTCAGTGCAGCCAATGAGCAACACAGTGATATTAAACAAACATTGTATTTAGCTGACCACCTTGATCATAAAGAAGCACTGCTTGAGCACTTTTTAAACCAAGATAACGTCGGCCAGTGCATTATATTTACTGCCACACGAGCTGATACCAGCCGTTTAAGTGAATCATTAAATAGTAAAGGCTTTAAATCTGTCGCATTAGCTGGGGATTTAACTCAAAGTAAGCGTCTTGATATTATGGATGCGTTTAGCCGTGAAAACTTTAAAATATTAATTACTACAGATGTTGCTTCGCGCGGTTTAGATTTACTCAGTGTTACCCATGTTATTAACTTTGATTTACCAAAACACGCAGAAGAATACGTTCATCGTATTGGTCGAACTGGTCGTGCTGGTTTTAAAGGTAACGCATTATCACTTGTGGGCCCTAAAGATTGGGCAAGTTACTTGGCAATAAAATCATTTTTAAATGATGAATTATCGTTTGCTGCTGTTGAGGGTTTAAAAGCGAAATTTAAAGGTATTAAAGAGAAAAAAGTAACGCCAATTAAACCGACTAAAAAAGCAGTGACCACGAATAAGCCACAGCCAAAACGAAAAGCAAAACCGAAAAAGCCAGCGGCCCCAATTAAAGCACCTCTTAATATTGATGGTGATACCCCGATGCGTCGTAAAAAAAAGCCTGAGCAGGAATAATTATGAGTTACCTAGGAACCACCCAAACCCTTTTTGTTAAAGAAGTCAGCAACGAAGGTGCCTATTTAGATGGGCACGACTTAGGTGAAGTTTTTTTACCTAAACATGAAATAAAACATGAGCTTGAAGCTGGCGATAGCATCAGTGTATTCACATTTTTAGATAATGCAAACCTGCCAACAGCCACAACTAAAAAGCCGCATGCTCAAGTGGGCGAATATGCCCTACTGCGTGTAAAAGAAATAAACAGCATAGGCGCGTTTTTAGATTGGGGCTTAGAAAAAGACGTACTCGCACCGTTTAATGAACAAAAACCACGTATGCAAGAAGGCTATTCATATTTAGTGCGTTTATATCTTGATAACGCCAGTCAGCGTATTTGTGCCTCAACTAACTTTAACCGTTTTTTATCAAAAGATGAGCCTCAGTATAGTCACTTACAAGAAGTTGACTTAATTGTAGCAGGCAAAACTGATATTGGTTACAAGGTGCTTATTGAAGAATCCCATTTTGGCGTCGTGTTTTACAACATGGTGTTTAAAAACCTGTTTGTTGGTCAAAAGCTAAAAGGATTTATTCAAAAAGTACGTGAAGACGGAAAAATTGACGTCATACTTGAAAAGCCAGGCATGGGTAAAGTAAGCGAGCTTGGTGAAAAAATAATGGAAAAACTAAAAGATGAAGGTGGCATATTAGCCATAGGCGATAAGTCTGAACCTGAATTAATTAAAAAAGTGTTTTCGACCAGCAAAGCAAATTACAAAAAAGCCATTGGCGGTTTATTTAAACAAGGCTTAATCGATATTGAAGCTAAGTCTATTCGTTTAAAATAATTAAATAAAAAGCCACTTAAGTTTTAAACCTAAGTGGCTTTTTAGTATTTGAAATTTATAACCTAATATTTTTATAAGGTAAGGTACAGCGAGAATATTCATTTGAGTATTCAATTAATTCTTTTTTAGAATCTAGATTTAACGGCGCTAGCCTAAAAACTTTTTCTGTACACTCATTTTGCATTTCATCATGTGTCGCAACACATTCTCTGCTGCTAATATCTATTCCTGCTAACACACCTTCATTGGTGTAACACAGATGCTGGGCATAATTTTGAGCAATTTTTTTAAACTTGAATAAATCAACGGGGTAACCAGATACCAAGTCAGTAACGTTTGAAACATCATCATACATTTTAGTTGAAAAAACATATTTATTAACAGCAAAGCCACTAATGATAATTACAACTAAAAATATTATTATACGCAAAGCAAATCCCTCACTGCACACCCATAATTTAAATGTAGCACAAAGAAAAGCAGTTGTAAGGAACTACACTCAATTATGCTAATTTTTAATTTAAGCTATTGATTCATTTACATCATTTAGTACTTTTACAGGATTTTGTGCCTGAGTGATCGGACGCCCAATCACTAAATAGTCACTACCCGCTTCAATCGCTTCTTTAGGTGTCATAATACGTTTTTGATCGCCCGCATCACTGCCCGCTGGGCGAATACCTGGCGTAACTAATTTAAACTCTTTCCCTAAAGCAGCCTTTAAACTTTGCGCTTCTTGCGCGGAACAAACAACACCGTCTAGTCCTGCTTGCTTTGTTAATTTAGCTAAATGCATAACTTGCTCTTGGGGTGATTTAGTTATACCTAAACGCTCAAGTTCAGCTTCGTCCATGCTGGTTAATACAGTTACCGCAATCAGTAATGGCGCTTTGTCGCCAAACTGTCCGAGTGCTTGTTTAGCTTTATGCATCATTTCATAACCGCCCGATGCATGCACATTGACCATCCATACACCCATTTTAGCCGCAGCAGTCACCGCTTTAGCAACGGTATTTGGAATATCGTGAAACTTTAAATCTAAAAATACATCAAAACCTAAATCGACCAATTCTTTAACAAATGCAGGACCAAAATAAGTAAACATTTCTTTACCCACTTTTAATCGACAGGTATCTGGTGATAACAGTTTTACAAATGCTAAAGCAGTTTGCTGATCATCATAATCAAGCGCGATAAGAATTTTTTTTGATTTTTCGAAAGACATAACTATCCTACTAGTGAGCGAAAAGTATAAAGATTAAAATCCGTCTAAGCCTCTGCTAGGCACAATGGTTTCCCAGTGTTTACATGAAGGGCAATTCCAATAAATGGTGTAGCTAGTAAAGCCACAATGCTGACATTGAAAGTCAGGTTTAGTGGCAATGTACGAAGTAACAAGTTTATCGATTTGATTAAGCACATCTTTTGTATTTTTATTTTCTGTACTCATTAACTGTAATAAAAAACTAAAGCCACGAATAGTGGGTTGACGTTTTAAATTATCAGTTAAAAATTCAAAGGCTTGTTCAGTGTGTCCTTGCTCAAGCAAGGCTTGGCAATGCTGTATTTTTATCATCACCCCACCCTTTTCTAGTAACTCAGTAATGAGTTCATGGAATTGGTGAGTTAATTTTAATTGCTTATAGCTGTGAGCTAACTTTTCAATAAACAATGGCGCAAAAAAAGTAAATTGGCAGATTAATTCTCGCCAATAGTAAATTGCTTTTACGTAATCTTCTTTGGTGTAAGCTGACAGTCCAAGCTCATATAAAGGCCTAATTGTTTTAAAGTTTAAGCCAATGGCTTTGCGCATAAGTTGTGGATTATTACTGGCAATGGCATGCTCACAGTAAAAATTAGCGATGGCTTTAAAGTGTTGTTCTTTTGAAAAAAGCTCAGTATGCGCTTCAAACATATTAATGCCTTTTTCCCATTCACGGGTTTGTGAATATAAAGAAATAATAGGATCGAGTGCATCTGCATGGCTATTTTTTACCAGCCATATTAAATGTTCTTCTGCGCTGTCTAATAAGCCAGCCATAATATAATCTTCGGCTAGTTCTAAACGGCTATTAGCGGCTTGTTTTTCGTTAAGGCTTGGGTGTTTTAGCAGCAGTTCGTGAATTTTTATTGCGCGGTCAAGCTCACCACGACGGCGAAACATGGTGGCCAGTGTAGAATAATGTTCAACAGAGTCAGCAGCTACTTCGAGCAAATTAATTAAGTGCTCAAGCCCCTGATCTTCTTCTCTATCCAGTAAAAACTTTAACCCTTTACTGTATTCAGAAGTAATTTGACGATTAAATTGATGAGCCTGATTTTTAGCACTGTTTTTCCCCATGATCCAACCATAACCGGCAGCAACGGGAAGCAGTAAAAACAACAGCTCAATCATAATTAGGTGTCTTTGTTGGCAATACGCTTTTTATTATCTTTTTCAGGCGTTAATTGCTTTTTTAAACGGTAATTTTGCCACTTTAATTGCGTGAACAATTTAAAACTCACAAAACAACCCACTACAACACCTAGCAAAAAGCAGATACTTATTATAACGGCTAAAGGTAATGTATTACTGGCTATTATGTAGTTAATTTGTGTTAATTGTGGGTTTTGAGAACCCAATACAAACGCACCAATTAAAAAAAGTGCCGCCAGAATAATTTTTAATACCTTGAACAAGTAACTACTCCAATAAGTTTACTAAGCAATGCTCTCGTTTACACGGTCACGTAGTTCTTTGCCTGGTTTAAAATGAGGTACATGCTTACCATCTAACTCTACAGTTTCACCTGTTTTAGGGTTACGGCCTGTACGAGGCGCACGGTAATGCAAAGAGAAACTTCCAAAACCTCGGATCTCAATACGATCTGAAGAAGATAATGAGCCGGCCATTTGTTCAAGAATTTCTTTAACAGCGTTCTCAACATCTTTCACAGGAATATGTGAATGTTGTTCAGCAAGTGTTTCTATCAGTTCTGACTTAGTCATAGCGTTTCCTTAAAAAGAAATAGTGGAAGGGCATAAACTGCCCTTCCAATTAAAAGACTATAATTAATTAGTCTTTTTGTGCATTTGCGAAAGCAGCTGCCATTGCGTTTTCAAACACTGGCTCTTCTTTCTTAAGCTTCTCTAGTACTTCTTTCTCTTCTGCTTCGAAAAGAGCTTTAACAGATAAGCTTAAAGTGCGGTTCTTACGATCAACACCAACGTATTTAACTTCAATCTCGTCGCCTACAGAAACAACAGTAGTTGCATCTTCAACGCGCTCTTGAGCGATATCAGCTACACGGATGTAACCTTCAACGCCTTCGATAAGTTCAACAGTTGCGCCTTTCGCATCAACTTCAGTCACTTTACCTTTAACAATAGCACCTTTTTTGTTTGCATCAAGGTAGTTATTGAATGGGTCAGCTTCGATTTGCTTAACACCTAGAGAGATACGTTCACGCTCTGGGTCAACTTGCAATACGATAGCAGTGATTTCGTCGCCTTTCTTGAATTCACGTACAGCTTCTTCGCCAGGTGTATTCCAAGAAATGTCTGAAAGGTGTACAAGACCATCAATACCACCGTCAAGACCGATAAAGATACCGAAGTCAGTGATTGATTTGATCTTACCAGTAACTTGGTCGCCTTTGTTTTGTAGACGAGCAAATTCCTGCCAAGGATTAGCAATACATTGCTTAAGACCTAGAGAAATACGACGACGTTCTTCGTCGATTTCAAGAACCATAACTTCAACAGTGTCACCTAGTGATACAACTTTTGAAGGGTGAATGTTCTTGTTAGTCCAATCCATTTCAGAAACGTGTACTAGACCTTCAACGCCTTCTTCGATTTCTACGAAGCAACCGTAATCAGTAAGGTTAGTTACACGACCAGAAAGTTTAGAACCTTCTGGGTAACGACCAGCGATAGCTGCCCATGGATCTTCGCCAAGCTGTTTAAGGCCTAGAGATACACGAGTTTTATCTTTGTCGAATTTAAGAACTTTAACTGCGATTTCGTCGCCAACATTAACGATTTCTGAAGGGTGCTTAACACGCTTCCACGCCATATCAGTAATGTGTAGTAGACCATCAACACCACCAAGGTCAACGAACGCACCGTAGTCAGTAAGGTTCTTAACGATACCTTTAACTTCTTGACCTTCAACAAGGTTAGCAAGAAGTTCTTCACGTTCTTGTGAGTTTTCTGATTCGATAACTGCACGACGTGAAACAACAACGTTGTTACGTTTTTGATCAAGCTTGATTACTTTAAATTCAAGCTCTTTGCCTTCAAGGTGAGTTGTGTCACGTACTGGACGAACATCAACAAGTGAACCAGGTAGGAAAGCACGGATTGAATCAACTTCAACTGTGAAACCGCCTTTAACTTTACCGTTGATAACACCAGTAACAGTCTCTTGCTCTTCACATGCTTTCTCAAGACGGATCCACGCTTCGTGACGCTTCGCTTTCTCACGAGAAAGGATAGTTTCACCGAAACCGTCTTCGATTGCATCTAGTGCAACATCTACTTCGTCGCCAACAGCAACCTCTAGTTCACCAGCAGCATTTTTGAACTGCTCTGCAGGGATAGCACTTTCTGATTTAAGACCAGCATCTACAAGTACAATGTTGTTCTCGATTGAGATTACTGTACCTTTAACGATAGAGCCTTGCTCTGCTTCAAAACCCTTTAAGCTTTCTTCAAATAACTGCGCAAAATTTTCTGACATACGAATATACGTCTCATATATTAATACCAATAAGCAACCATGCTGCATGGGGTTGTTAAAATAGCACTGGCATCCTGCTGGTGCATAAAATGTATTTAGCTTCGTTTAGGAAGCTTACCTTCTGAGATGCTCGCATCTAATAAAGTTATAACTTTATCAAAGACTTGCTGTGCGTTGAGTTCGCTAGTATCAAGCTCAATCGCATCCTCTGCAGGTACAAGCGGCGCAACGGCGCGATTCATATCGCGATCATCACGTGCTTGAATGTCCTGTAATAGACCACTTAGTGTAACATCAAGCCCGCGCTCATTCAACTCAACAAAACGTCTGCGAGCACGTTCTTCTGCACTTGCGGTTAGAAATATCTTTAATGGCGCATCTGGAAATACCACAGTGCCCATATCGCGGCCATCGGCAATTAAACCGTTTTCTGTTCTAAACGCACGCTGGCGGCGAAGCAACGCTTCTCGAACACGCGGCAATGCGGCAACTTTCGACGCTGCAGCACCCACTTCTTCATTTCGAATAGTGGTTGTAACATCTTCGCCTTCTAAAATAATCTTTCCTGCATTAGTGTCACTGTCTATCAAAAACTGCACATCAAGATTTGCAGCTAATGGGACGAGTGCTTCTTCGTTATCTAACGCAATTTGGTGATGAAGTGCTGCAAGTGATAGTACGCGATAAATTGCTCCGCTATCTAACACATCCCAGCCTAATTTTTCAGCCAATAGGCGACAAACAGTTCCTTTACCAGAACCACTTGGGCCATCTACGGTGATTACGGGCATTAATAACGCCGGCATTTAAAACCTCCTTCAATGCACACCAAAATAAACCGCCACATTATACGCCAATTAATAAAGATTATCCGCTTTTAGTATGTAACTTTTTATAAATACTTATAAATAGCCTATTTACTAACAGATGCTAACACTTTGAAAAATGTTGGGAATGTCTTATAAGTACAGGCCGGATCGTTAATCGTTATGGGCTTGCCCCCTACTGCCACCATTGCAAAGCACATGGCAATACGGTGATCGTCGTAGGTATCTACAGCCACATTATTAAATTGCTTTGGCGGTGTGATCTCAATAAAGTCGTGCCCTTCAACCACTTCAGCCCCTACTTTTCTAAGCTCGGTGGCCATTGCATGTAAACGGTCAGTTTCTTTTACCCGCCAGTTATAAATATTACGAATAGCGGTTGGCCCTTTAGCAAACAAGGCAACAGTCGCCAAGGTCATTGCAGCATCAGGTATCGCATTAGCATCTATATCGATACCGTTAAGCTCGCCTTTACGAACAACTAAACGCTCGTCATACCAATCAATTTTGGCACCCACTTGCTCCATCACTTTAGCAAAGCCAATATCACCTTGAACTGATTTAGCGCCAACGCCTTTAATTTCTATTTCGCCACCGGCAATTGCTGCAGCAGCAATAAAATAAGAAGCCGATGAAGCATCACCTTCAACCATTATGCGCTCAACCGCTTGGTATTGCTGAGCACCTTTAACGAAGAACGTGGTGTAATTATCATGCTCAACAGTTACACCAAAGCGCGCCATCACATCCAGCGTAATATCAATATAAGGCTTAGAGACTAAGGTGCCTTTAATTTTAATGTGTGTATCGCCTTTAAATAACGGCGCAGCCATGAGCAGCGCCGTTAAAAATTGACTTGAAATACTGCCGTCAATTTCGACTTCACCGCCGGCTATTTGCCCACCGATAATTTTAAGTGGTGGGTAATCTTTATTTTTTAAATAACTAACATCACCCCCGAGCGCTTGTAAAGCATCAACTAAATGCCCTATAGGGCGCTCTTCCATGCGCGGCTCACCAATTAACTCATACTCACCAGCAATCGCACTCAGTACTGCCGTTAATGGCCGATACGCTGTACCTGCATTACCTAAAAACAACGGCTCAGTTGGCGTATTAAACACGCCACTCACGCCCTCTACGGTTGCTACGGTGCGTTCAGTATTAAGCGTTACATTAACGCCCAAGTGCTTTAACGCACCCAGCATATGGCGAATATCGTCGCTGTCGAGTAAATTTTCAACAACCGTGGTGCCGTTAGATAATGCTGCTAATAATAAAATTCGGTTTGATAAACTCTTTGAGCCCGGTAATGTCACACTGCCATTCACTTGTGAAATAGGGGCTAAGAAAAGTTGCTCCATTAACTATTCTCCTTGGCGAAGTTAGCCATAAAGTCAACTAAGGCTTGTACACCTTCCAATGGCATCGCGTTATAAATACTGGCGCGCATCCCGCCAACAATACGATGACCTTCAAGCGCTAACAAGCCCGCTTCTTTTGACTCTTTAACAAACTTATCATTTAAGCTTTCATCAACCAGCCAAAAAGGCACATTCATACGTGAACGGCAATGCTTCGCTACTTTATTGGTATAAAAATCTGAACCATCAATAAAATCATAAAGCAGCTGCGCTTTGGCAATATTATGAGCTTCCATGGCTTTTACACCCCCGGTTTGCTCAAGCCATGCAAATACTTCAGCCGCTAAATACCAAGCAAAAGTCGGTGGGGTGTTAAACATGCTGCCTTGTTTTGCTTCAAGGGCGTAATCTAAAATACCCGGCTTGGCGAGCCCTTCACGCTCAAGTAGCGTTTTGCGAACAATCACAATAGCAATGCCCGATGGACCGATATTTTTTTGTGCACCCGCGTAGATTAAATCAAATTTATTAACGTCAATTTCGCGCGATAAAATAGTCGACGACATATCGGCCACAATCGGCGCCGTTGGGTGACTGGGTACATCAAATATTTCAAGGCCGTCTACGGTTTCATTCGGGCAATAGTGAATGTAAGCCGCATCAGCAGGTAAAACCCAATCGGCTACCTGCTTAATAGAAAACAGGCCGTTATCATCATTGCGCACATCAACAGCGTGTGTATTTGTAAACTTATCGGCTTCGCTGGTTGCACTTTTTGACCAAACGCCATTTTCACAATAAACTGCTTTTTTACCGTTAACATGAAGGTTTAAAGGTACGGCACTGAATTGACCTCGACCACCACCGTGCATAAATAGCACTTCAAACTCGTCACTGATATTCATTAAACGACGCAGGCTGGCTTCACATTTAGCGGTTAATGCTAAAAATTCATGACTACGATGACTTATTTCCATCACCGATACACCAAGACCTTGCCAGTTTAAAAACTCTTTTTGCGCTTTTTGCATAACTGCCGGTGGTAACATTGCAGGGCCTGCACAAAAATTATATATACTCATTACCTTTTCCTCATTCCAGTAATTTAACTTGAATTAAACTAATTTAATTTTTTTCAACTACATAAAAAAAGCGGCCAAGGCCGCTTTTTTCAATCTAATTATTCTGAAGGAGGATTGTCATCCGCCACTTCATCAATAACTGTATCTACTGTTTCAACGTCTTCGATATCAACCAAGTCACTTTCAGTCACTTCAATCTCTTCTATACGTTGTAAACCAACTACTTGCTCTTCGTCAATAGTTCTGATCAAAATAACACCTTGGGTGTTACGTCCAACCGTAGAAACTTCATTAACGCGAGTACGTACTAAGGTACCACGATTCGAAATAATCATTATTTCGTCGTTGTCATCAACCTGTACAGCACCAACAACAGCACCGTTACGCTCACTCACTTTGATTGATACAACACCTTGTGTTGCACGACTCTTAGATGGGTAATCTTCAAGTTGAGTACGCTTGCCGTAGCCATTTTCTGTCACTGTTAATATTGCACCATCATTCTTTGGTACAATAAGTGATACAACACGCTGATCGTCTGGCATCTTAATACCACGAACACCCGTTGCAGTACGGCCCATAGGACGTACGCCTTTGAAACGGATTTCAGGTTTGCCTTCTTCATCAAGAACAGGGTTACCATTTTCATCAACAACAGCTGTTTCTTCAGCCTCTTTGAAGCGAACAACTTTACCCGCATCAGTGAACAACATAATTTCGTTACTGCCATCGGTAATATCAACACCGATTAAACTATCACCTTCGTTTAAGTTAACCGCAATAATTCCGCTTGCACGTTGACGACTGTATGCCGTTAATGGCGTTTTCTTAACAGTACCAAATGCTGTCGCCATAAAGATGTACTTATCATCTTCATAATCGCGTACTGGCAGGATTGCAGTAATACGTTCATCTGCTTCAAGTGGTAATAAGTTAACAATTGGCTTACCGCGCGCTGCACGACTGGCAAGTGGCAACTGGTATACTTTAAGCCAATATAAACGACCCGCTGTAGAGAAACAAAGAATAGTATCGTGCGTGTTGGCAACCAATAAACGTTCAATGAAATCTTCATCTTTCATCTTAGTTGCTGATTTACCTTTACCACCACGACGCTGCGCTTCGTAATCAGTTAATGCTTGATACTTAACGTACCCTTCATGTGAAAGCGTAACAACTACGTTTTCTTCGTTGATTAAATCTTCAAGGCTTATATCGTGTGCTGCAGCATTTATTTCAGTGCGGCGCTCATCACCATATTGCTCTTTAATTTCAACGAGCTCATCACGAATAACTTCCATTAAACGCTCTGGATTTGCCAAAATGAATAATAACTCAGCAATCAACTCAAGTAATGATTGATATTCGGTAAGAATTTTTTCGTGTTCAAGACCAGTAAGTTTATGTAAACGTAAGTCTAATATTGCTTGAGCTTGTTGCTCAGAAATATAGTACTGACCATCTCGAATACCAAGCTCGCTTGCTAACCAATCTGGGCGTGCCACGTTGTCTTCGCCTGCTTTATCAAGCATGGCTTTAACATTACCTAATTCCCATGGACGCGCTGTTAATGCAACTTTTGCTTCAGCAGGTGTTGGCGACTTACGAATAAGTTCGATAATTGGGTCAATGTTAGCCAGTGCAATCGCTAAACCTTCTAGCGTATGCGCACGGTCGCGGGCTTTGCGTAAATCAAATACCGTACGACGGGTAACAACTTCACGGCGGTGAATAATAAACTCTTCAAGCATTTCTTTTAAGTTGAAACACTTAGGTTGGTTATTAATTAACGCAACCATATTCATACCAAACACAGTTTGCAACTGAGTTTGTGAATAAAGGTTGTTTAAAATAACTTCACCTACGTCACCACGTTTGATCTCGATAACGATACGCATACCGTCTTTATCTGATTCATCACGTAATGCGCTGATCCCTTCAATTTTTTTATCTTTAACTAGCTCGGCGATTTTTTCAATCAAACGTGCTTTGTTAACTTGGTAAGGGATTTCATGAACAATAATGGTTTCGCGACCCGTCTTTTCATCGGTTTCGATGTCAGCACGCGCACGCATGTACACTTTACCACGACCGGTTTGATAAGCTTGTTCAATGCCTTTTTTACCGTTAATAATCGCCGCAGTTGGGAAATCAGGCCCAGGAATGTAATCCATTAACTCAGTAATGGTCAATTCAGGGTTTTGAATAAGCGCTAAACAGCCATTCACGACTTCTGTTAAGTTATGTGGCGGAATATTTGTTGCCATACCAACCGCAATACCCGATGAACCATTAACTAACAGGTTAGGTATTTTAGTGGGTAACACATCAGGAATTTGCTCTGTACCATCGTAGTTAGGCACAAAATCAACCGTTTCTTTTTCAAGATCGGCTAATAATTCGTGCGACATTTTTGCCATACGTACTTCTGTATAACGCATTGCCGCTGCTGAATCACCATCAACCGAACCAAAGTTACCCTGACCATCTACTAGCATGTAACGCAGTGAGAATGGCTGAGCCATACGTACGATGGTGTCATAAACTGCACTATCGCCGTGTGGGTGGTATTTACCGATTACGTCACCGACCACACGGGCCGATTTTTTGTAAGGCTTGTTCCAGTCATTACTAAGCTCGTTCATTGCAAACAAAACGCGACGGTGAACAGGTTTTAAACCGTCACGTACGTCTGGTAATGCACGTCCTACAATTACACTCATAGCGTAATCTAAGTAGGAGTTTTTTAACTCGTCTTCAATATTGACTGGCAGAATTTCATTGGCGAGATCAGTCATTTGATATCACATTCCTTCAGTATCAGCTCTTAACAACCCAGTATTAGGTATTAAGAGTGTTTGTTATTATTTCTAAGTAACCATGCTATCACAATTAATTTTAATTTACAGGCGCAAAACTTTGCGATTTATCAATTTAGGCCTATATAATGGCCTCAGATTGACGAGGAAGTATTTTATGACCGAACATCAAAATGTAGATAACGCAGAAATAGCAAAGTTTGAAGCCATCGCAGAACGTTGGTGGGATTTAGAAGGCGAATTTAAGCCGCTTCACGAAATTAATCCATTACGATTAGATTTCATCGCAGACAAAACCAAAGGATTATTTGATAAAGAAACCCTAGATGTAGGATGTGGTGGTGGCATTTTAAGTCACAGCATGGCGCGAATGGGCGCTAAAGTAACTGGCATCGATATGGGCCAAGAGCCTTTAACTGTCGCCAAGTTACACAGCTTAGAAACAAGTGTCCCCGTTGAGTATATAAAAGTACCTGCAGAGCAGTTTGCAGATGAGCACCCTGAGCGCTTTGATGTGATCACTTGTATGGAAATGTTAGAGCACGTCCCCGACCCTGCTTCTATTATTCATGCGGTGGCTAAATTGGCAAAACCAGGCGCTGATGTTTTTTTCTCTACTCTTAATAAAACCCCAAAAGCTTACTTATACGCTATTGTCGGGGCAGAAAAACTGTTAAAAATGGTCCCCGAAGGTACCCATGACCATAAAAAGTTTATTAAACCTGCACAATTAATTGCATGGGCAGAGCAAGCTGGCTTAAAAGTACGTGCCAGTGCTGGTTTAAGTTACAACCCGCTTTCTAAGCAATACACAATGAATGATGATGTAAGCGTAAATTATATGCTGCATTTTGAGAAGTTAGTGTAATGGCAAGCTCTCAACCCCCCATTGCCCCAATGGAATATCAAGCATTGCTGTTTGACTTAGATGGCACTTTACTCGATACCGCTGATGATTTAGGCGCCGCACTCAACACCGTGCTGCAAAATCATCAACAACCCCAAGTGGGCAGTGATATATATCGCCCCGCGGCTTCAAACGGTGCTGCCGCTTTATTGGCTGCTGGTTTTAAAGAAAGCTGGGCACAACAGCCGCAAGAGCAACTTTTACATGAGCTAGTCACGCAATATGCTGCCAATATTGCCACCCATACTCGATGTTTTGTAGGAATAGAGCAATTATTAATCGCACTTGATAACAAAGCAATCCCTTGGGGAATTATGACCAATAAGCCCGGATTTTTAACTGATCCTTTAGTCAAGGCGATTCCTGCATTAAAAAATGCACGTATTGTGATAAGCGGTGATACCTTAGCTGAATCTAAGCCCTCACCCCTTCCTTTACTGTATTGCGCTGAGCAAATGAGTGTAGATCCTTCACGTTGCTTATATATAGGTGATGCGCAGCGTGACATTCAAGCAGGTAAAGCAGCCAATATGCACACCGCAACCGCACTATGGGGATATGTACCGAGTGTTGACGAGGCATTGGCTTGGAATGCGGATTTTAATTGGCACAGTCCTATAGATGCATTTAACCACATATAGTGCCATGTTAATTAATAAACACTACATATTGTGATTGTGTTAGTTTTTACGCAAAGCTTGATGATAAAAAAAGCAGACAAAATTTATTTTAAAAAAGCGTAAATTTAATCTTTCCTTAGTTGATTTTTACAAATTTCAACTTAACCGAATGATCAAAGGTTAATGCCTACTAACACAATTGCGTTATCCCAACGTTATCCACAATGAGAGCGGTTTCTGTCCCTTGCAAAAGATCCCAGACCACACTATCTTGTGATCTCTAATTTGAACAACACCAGATATTGTGGCTAAATGTTATTCAATTAAATTCACCAAACCGGTGAAAATAACAATAAACGAATAGGCACTGCGCTTTTTTAGGTGCACGCATTGGTCAAAAATATTTAATTCCCAAGGAATACAGGCAAAGCTATGAACCAACAGTTATCTGTAAGCAAACGTGACGGTCGTAAAGAGCCACTCGATCTTGATAAGATCCATCGCGTTATTGAATGGGCCGCCGAAGGTTTAAATAACGTTTCGGTTTCACAAGTTGAACTAAAATCGCATATTCAATTTTATGACGGTATTCGTACTAAAGACATCCACGAAACGATTATTAAAGCCGCTGCGGATCAGATCTCAAAAGAATCACCTGATTATCAGTACCTTGCTGCTCGTTTAGCTGTATTCCATTTACGTAAAAAAGCCTATGGCCAGTTTGAGCCACCGCGTCTTTTTGACCATGTTACTAACATGGTTGAACAAAAACGCTACGATGCACATTTACTTGTTGATTACACAGAGCAAGAATTAGATGAGCTAGATGCGTACTTAGATCATTCTCGCGATCTTAACTTTAGCTACGCAGCGGTAAAGCAACTTGAAGGTAAATACCTAGTTCAAAACCGTGTAACGGGTGAAATTTACGAAAGCGCGCAGTTTTTATATATCTTAGTGGCTGCAAGCTTATTCTCTGATTACCCTCGTGATACACGTATTGATTACATCAAACGTTTTTATGATGCGGTTTCATTATTTAAAATTTCTTTACCTACGCCAATTATGTCGGGCGTACGTACACCAACACGCCAGTTTAGCTCATGTGTACTTATTGAGTGTGGCGATAGCCTAGACTCAATTAATGCTACATCATCAGCAATTGTTAAATACGTTTCTCAACGTGCTGGCATTGGTATTAATGCAGGTCGTATTCGTGCATTAGGTAGCCCTATTCGTAACGGTGAAGCGTATCACACTGGCTGTATTCCGTTTTATAAGCACTTTCAAACAGCGGTTAAAAGCTGTTCGCAAGGCGGTGTACGTGGTGGCGCAGCAACCCTTTTCTACCCGCTTTGGCATTTAGAAGTTGAAAACTTATTAGTACTTAAAAACAACCGTGGTGTTGATGATAACCGCGTACGTCACTTAGATTACGGCGTACAGTTTAATAAACTCATGTACTCACGTTTAATTAAAGATGATTACATCACGTTATTCAGCCCATCTGATGTGCCTGGCCTTTACGATGCATTTTTTGAAGACCAAGACGAGTTTGACGCGCTATATGTAAAATATGAGCAAGACGAGTCAATTCGTAAAAAACGAATTAAAGCAATTGAGCTGTTCTCTATGTTTGCTCAAGAACGTGCTAGCACGGGTCGTATTTATTTACAGAACGTAGACCACTGTAATACACACAGTCCGTTTATCTCAAAAGTGGCGCCTATTCGTCAATCTAACTTATGTTTAGAAATTGCGTTACCGACTAAGCCTCTTAGCAACGTGAATGATGAAGAAGGTGAAATTGCACTTTGTACATTATCTGCGTTTAACTTAGGTGCCATTGAGTCTTTAGATGAACTAGAAGAGTTAGCAGAGCTTGCGGTACGCGCACTTGATAACCTACTTGATTTCCAAGACTACCCAGTACCTGCAGCTAAAAATGCAACCATGGGACGTCGTACGCTAGGCATAGGCGTTATTAACTACGCATACTACCTAGCTAAAAACGGTAAGCGTTATTCAGATGGCAGCGCAAATGCGCTTACGCACAGAACATTTGAAGCGATTCAGTACTACCTAATGAAAGCATCTAATGAGCTGGCAAAAGAACGTGGTGCCTGTCCTAAATTTAACGAAACAACGTACTCACAAGGTATTATGCCAACCGATACGTACAAACGTGATTTAGATAAAATTTGTGATGAACCACTTCATCTTGATTGGGACGCGTTACGTGCCAGTATTAAAGAGCACGGTATGCGTAACTCAACACTGAGCGCATTAATGCCATCAGAAACATCATCGCAAATATCTAATGCAACCAATGGCATTGAGCCACCGCGTGGCCATATTAGTGTTAAAGCAAGTAAAGACGGTATTTTAAAACAAGTTGTCCCTGAATACGAACGCCTTAAAGATAGCTATGAGTTACTGTGGGATATCCCATCAAACGATGGTTACTTACAATTAGTAGGCATAATGCAGAAATTTATCGACCAAACGATTTCAGCAAATACTAATTATGATCCAAATAAATACGAAGGCGGTAGAGTACCTATGAAAGTCTTATTAAAAGACTTACTTGGTGCCTACAAGCTAGGTGTTAAAACGCTGTACTACCATAACACCCGTGATGGCGCATCAGATGCACAAGAAGACGCTCCAGAAGTGGAAGATGACGATTGTGCAGGCGGCGCGTGTAAAATTTAATAGTTAAACTTAAAGCGGGCGCCTTGCCCGCTTTGTCCTGATAGTTTTAGTGATAGTTTTTTGAGTGATAAACATGTCTTATACTACTTTTAGCAGAAATCATAATAACCAAATGCAAGAGCCAATGTTTTTTGGTCAAACCGTTAACGTGTCACGTTACGATCAACAAAAATACCCTATTTTTGAAAAGCTGATTGAAAAACAATTGTCTTTCTTTTGGCGTCCTGAAGAAGTTGACGTAAGTAAAGATCGTTTAGACTTTCAAGCACTTCCTGATCACGAAAAGCATATCTTTTTAAGTAACTTAAAATACCAAACTTTGCTTGATAGTGTTCAAGGCCGTTCGCCTAACGTTGCACTATTGCCAATTGTGTCAATTCCTGAGCTTGAAACATGGATTGAAACATGGGCGTTTAGTGAAACCATTCACAGTCGCTCATACACACATATTATTCGTAACGTAACCCAAGCGCCTGAACTCATCTTTGACGACATTGTTAGCAATGACAAAATTAGTGAACGTGCCGATGCCGTAACCACTTATTACGACGATTTAATTAACTCGGTGTCGCTTTACAACCTGTACGGTGAAGGCAAACATGACATTAATGGTGAAACCGTGGTGGTTAATTTATTTGAGCTGAAAAAGAAATTGTATCTGGCGATGATGTCAGTGAACATTCTTGAAGCTATTCGCTTTTATGTCAGCTTTGCGTGTTCATTTGCGTTTGCCGAGCGTGAGCTAATGGAAGGCAATGCTAAAATTATTAAGCTTATTGCCCGTGATGAAGCGCTTCACCTTTCAGGCACTCAGCATATTTTAAATATTATGCAAGATGGCAAAGACGACCCTGAAATGGCAATTGTTGCTGCACAGTGCCGTGAAGAAGCAATCAAAATGTTTGTTGACGCTGCAGAGCAAGAAAAAGAATGGGCCGAGTACCTGTTTAAAGATGGTTCAATGATTGGCTTAAATAAGCATATTTTATGTCAGTATGTTGAATACATTACCAATGCACGCATGACTGCTATTGGTTTACCAGCACAGTTTGATAATAACAGTAACCCTATTCCATGGATCAACTCATGGCTTGTTTCTGATAACGTGCAAGTTGCTCCACAAGAAGCGGAAATTAGCTCATACCTTGTAGGTCAAATTGATTCACAGGTTGATGCAGCTGAATTTGGTGACTTTGATTTATAATGACTGATAGAACCACTGCAAGTGTCACGCTTGCAGATAACAGCCAGTGTTTAGATTTTACCGCTGGCTGCCCTTCTCTTTTACACTGCTTAGAATCGAATAAAATTGATGTTGCTTACCAGTGCCGTGAGGGATATTGTGGTGCGTGTCGTGCTACGCTTGTCTCTGGTGAAGTCAATTACAATGAAGAACCGTTAGCCTTTGTGCGTGATGGTGAAATACTATTGTGTTGCTGCAAGCCCAATGGTGATATCAGTATTAATTTAAAGTAACTAGCAAACCACACAGTATAATGCCTAACAGCTCGCTTTATTCACTTACCTGTTTCTGCAATTATTACTCAAGTAATCGCGATTATAGCCGTGTTATTTACTCTGAATAAGCAGCAGGTACAAATCGGTAATGACCCGTAATTGTATAAGCAAAAAGCATATCGCTCATTTCAGGTCCGCGACCAATATTGTGCACAATAAGCGGGTGACCACTGTCCTGCGCTATTTGATTAACGACCATACCTATGTGCGGTAAATTGCCTGGCAGCATCCAAGTGACTATGTCACCGGTTTTATAATCTGCTGCATTAAGCGATTTAGTTAACACTTGAGCATGGCGCTCAAAGTAAACCTGTAAGTTAGGTACACGTCGATGATCAATGTTTTTATCTGGCTTGGTTAATCCCCAAATACGCTTAGAAGGATATGCGCGAAAATTGGCCTGCATGTCTTCATGTACTAACTTTTGTAAATCAATACCAAGCTGTCGATACGACCTAATTATAACATCAGTACACACACCAATATTATCGGGCACATCGCCACCAGGGTATTCAAGCCTATGATAGGCGCCATCGTAAGTTACTTGTTGCGTTGTTCTGTGGATCAATGCATTGACGATATCGTCATCAAAAGAGCTCGCCTGCACATTAAAGGCAGATAAAACTAGTACATAGAGCATAAAGCGCGACATATAAATTCCTTTTATAATATTTATTAACTAAAGCTGTTGAGTAATATAGTCAGGAATATTAAATTTATTTCCATTGCTGGTAAAGTGCGCATCAAGTGCATAGGCCATTTTTTCAAGCGGAGCATCATCATAACCACAGGTTTGGATTTCATTGATGTAGCGCATAATAAAAGCGTGAGCACCGAGCTCGCGCCATTGAACGACATGAGCCAGCTCATGAAAATGCACTATTAAATTACGCGCAACATGAGATAATATGTAATAAGTGTTTTTATAGGTGATCCCTGCTACATCCATGTCAATAAAATCGCTTAAACCAATTTCACGTAAACCAGTAAAGTCAGGCTTGGGAATGTGTTCAACAACCACATAAAATGCAGTTTTCAAAAAATCATGCGGGTAAAAGCCAGCAAATTCGCTAACAAATGTATCACAGCATATTCTTTGATCAACATACTCGCTATTCGTTTTATCAATCCATTGTTCTATTTGCGCTAGCATGTTTTCTCCAAAAAATTTGCTTAGTGACTTAACTTAAGCATAAATATTTAATGACGCAGAATTTGCTTTTATCAATAAAAAAGCGCCAATGGTATTATTACTGACGCTGATTATTAATAATGGCTATAAAGTTGCCTAGCCTTCTTCTTCAACCAATGATTCTAATAACTCATGGATCTCTGATTTTAATTCTTTGTCTTCAATTTTATTCGCACTGATTTTAGCATCTTGCAGATTTTTAATTGCCGCTTCTTTATCACCCAGCTCAAGCTGTAAAGTAGCCATAGAAAAGGCAACAGACGACATATGATCTTTGTTATTAATTTCTATCGACTTCTGTAACGCTTTTTCGTAAGTCTCGATAGCTTCCTCTAGCTCTTCGGTGAAATCAGCCAATGTTTCCCACTGAACAGGGTGATCTTTCGCTGTATTTTCGTTTTCAATACAAATAGCTTTTAGCTCAGCATATAAAGATTCAAACTGTTTAGTATCATTTTTATTAGCCGCTGCCATCAGCTTTTCCGCCAAATCGTGAACCGCTTTGTATACTTTAGTATTCATAATTAATTGCTACCTTATTAACGCGCCTTTTTTGATTTATTAAAGGCATCGTATTCGAAATATATTCCCTAATAGTACATTATTATTGAGCGCTGCGTTGTTACAAAAGTATTATAAGCGATAAAAACAGAGGTTTAATTTAAAAACCTGGATATTACAGTGCTACACTTAACGCTTAATTTAAGTCGCAATAGTAAATACCTACCCTATGCAAAATTGCAATCAATGCGGTAAATGCTGCACTAAATATGGTGCGGCAGATTTAGATACAAATCAGGATGAAATTGAAATGTGGGCGTTATTCAACCCAGAAATATTTCAATATGTTAAAAACGATCAGCTATGGTTTGATCCCAAAACAGGCGAGCAATTAACGCAATGCCCATTTTTAGTACTTAGCAGTAAAAAATATCCACAAGAAAAAGATAAATATACATGCAGTATTTACCATGACCGTCCTCAAGATTGCCGACACTACCCAAGTTTAATTTCAGAAATGATAAACGATGACTGTGAAATGCTTGAACCAATCGATAAACAAAATCCTTTCAAAGCACAAAAAAAATTAGACATACTAATGATAGACAGCCGCTCTTAAGCGAATAAATATAACAAATGCACTGATCGGTAATAATGAGCTGGTAATGTAAATTTAACGCGATTATTTTGCCATTCAACGCAAAATTAAAAGTTATAGTATAACATTGTTGATGATGCCATTTTGTAGTGTTATATTATATCACAACATAACAACCACGATTCGAAGTAATTATGACAAAGTTAACACTCATATCCTCAGCGCTACTGTCTGTTTTGTGTTCTCACTCTGCCCTAGCAGCAACGATTAACGGCACAGTAACAGATTCAAAAAAACAACCTATTGCTAATGCAACTATCCATGTTCATGGAAAGTCACAAAGCGTGAAAAGCAATGAACAAGGTCAGTTTAGCATCGACATAGATGCTAAAAGCCAATTACATATTAGTAAAGATAACTACATCGATTCACGTATATCGCTTGAGAATGTAGACGATACAATTACTGTTACATTAAAGCCGTCTTCGGTTGAAACTGTTGTTGTGTATGCCTCGGCACTGCATAAAAATAGCTTAGAAATGATTTCACCTGTAAGCGTACTATCAGGGGATGAACTAAAAAATAAAGCGAAACCGACCCTAGGTGAAACACTTAAAGGAATACCAGGAGTAAACGCTAGCTACTTCGGCCCTGTCTCTTCAAGTCCGATTATTCGTGGCCTAGGTGGTCCTCGTGTTAAAATTACTCAAAACGGTTTAGATAGCAGTGATGCATCACGTATCGGTCCAGATCACGCGACATCAAGTGATAGCTTAGCCGCTGAACAAATTGAAGTACTACGAGGCCCAAGCACCCTACTATATGGCTCTGGTGCTATTGGCGGTGTAGTAAATGTGGTTGATAACCGTATTCCAACCAATAATATTGACGCACTCTCGGGAGCGGCACAATACACACACGATACCGTTTCAAATGCGAACACCTATGCGGCAAAATTAGAAACAGGCAGCAATAACTTTAATTTTCATTTTGATGGCACCAAACGCAGTGGTGATGACTATCAAACGCCTCGCTTTAACCTACCAGATGAACATGAAGAAGGTGAAGTACACATTGAGGGCGATGAAGAAACAGCCACTTCAGTTGAAAATACTTTTATCGACAGTGAAACAGTGAACTTTGGTACCAGCTATGTCGGTGAGCATTTAACCGTTGGCTTTTCATACGGCAATATTGAAACAGACTATGGCATTCCAGGGCATTCACATGATCACGGTCATGCCCATGAAGAAGAAGGCGATCATGAAGCGCACGCAGATGAAGAACACGCAGAAACTCCCGTTTATGCTCATTTAGAGCAAGATCGTTGGCAAGGACTGGTAAGTTATGCATTTCATGATAACTGGATTGAATCGATTAATCTTCGTCTTGGCTACACCGACTACACTCACAGTGAAATTGAAGATGGCGCGATTGGCACCACGTTTAGTAACGAAACCACTGAAGCACGTTTAAATGTAGAGCATCAGTTAGGCCAATGGCATGGCATGATTGGCTATCACTATAGTGAATCTGATTACGATGCAATTGGCGAAGAAGCGTTTACGCCTGCAAGTGTCACTACCACTCATGCGTTATATTTACTTGAAGAACGCACATTTGGCGATGTCACCGTAGAGCTTGGCGCCCGCCTAGAAGATTATGATATCAAAAGTGATGTAGATACACATCAGCACAGCCATGATGAACAACCTGTATCGGCAGATGAGACTATTAACTACACCCAAAGCTTTACTAATGTAAGTGCCTCAGCCGGTGCGATTTGGGAGTATATGCCAAGTCACAACCTAGCCGTTAGCTTATCACATTCAGAGCGTGCGCCACTTTCAGCTGAATTACTCTCTAATGGTTTGCATGTTGCCACAGGTACTTATGAGCTTGGCTTGGGCTATCATATTGAAGGGGCAGAAGCGCATTTTGAACCTGAAGAAATTAAACAAGAGACCTCTACCAATCTTGATATTAGTTTACGTCGTTTTAGCGGTGACTTTGGCTACACCGTCAACTTTTTCTATAACGATATTAAAAACTTTTATTATCAACAAAACACCGGATTAGTGTTTGATGAGATGGATGGCTTTGAGTCTGCTGCCAATGGACACAGCGATGCAATTGATGTTTATCAATTTACCAGTAAAGATGCGCAGCTTTATGGTTTTGAATTTGATGCACATTATCAAATAAACCCCAGCGCCATGGTAAAAGTATTTGGTGACTCTACTCGCGCCAAACTAAAAGATAATGAAGGTAATTTACCACGTATCCCTGCCAATAAATTGGGCTCAGAACTACAATATACCCTAGGTAATGCGCAATTTACCTTAACAGGAACCCATTACTTTGAGCAAAATGATATTAGTGCTTACGAAACGGCAACGGATGGCTATACATTAATTGATTTACAAGCTAATTATCAGCTTGATTTAGGTGCCGTTGACACTCAGCTTTACCTAAGTGTTGATAACATTACTGATGAACTTGGCTTTGTACATAGTTCATTTATTAAAGATACGGCACCTCTTCCTGGACGTAACTTCCAATTTGGCGTTAGAGGCTACTTTTAAAACGCGCTCATTTTTAATCAGACAATAAAAAACCGCATTCGTAATAATGAATGCGGTTTTTTTACAACTAAATTCTAATTAAAGAATCGCGTGTAACTCAACGTCAAATACTAGAGTTGAGTAAGGTGCGATTGCAGCACCGGCACCACGTTCACCATAAGCAAGCTCATGAGGAACGTATAAACGCCATTTAGTACCTACTGGCATCATTTGTAATGCTTCAGTCCAACCTTTGATCACGCCACCTACTGGGAATTCAGCAGGTTGACCGCGCTCGTATGAGCTATCAAAAACAGTACCGTTTACTAAAGTACCGTGGTAATCAACACGTACTGTAGACTCTGCAGTTGGCTTTTCACCTTCACCTGTAGCAAGTACTTCGTACTGAAGACCTGACTCAGTAACTGTAATTTCAGGACGTTTTGCGTTTTCTTCTAAAAATGCAATACCTTCAGCAGCCAATACTTTAGCTTCTTCTTCACGACGAGCTTGGATCTCTTCGTTGATTTTCTCAAATGCAGCTTGGATCTCAGGGATCTCTACTTGAAAAGCACTGCCTGCATACGCATCTTTCATGCCTTCAAATACTGAATTTAAGTTTAAACCTTCAAAAGGGTTAGCCTTAAGTTGCTCACCCATTTGTAAGCCAATACCGTAACTTGCTTTTTCAGCATCTGTAGTAAAATTATCTGACATAATGTGTTATTCACGTTTTGTTAGTTAAAAGACCCGTATATGCTATCACAAAATAAAAGCCGTTTGGGGCTAGTTTTTATTGAGTTTTTCTTTAATTAAACCAATAGCAAAGGTACACACAGGTAAACTGAGCAAAATTCCAACAAGTAAGCTCATCGGCAACAATCCGACCACGCCGATCAACAAAAGAGGCACAGCCACCAAACCGATAATGCCAATGTAAAACGCGCCCCACACTGGCCAAAAATGATCGTATTTTGTGATTAAATGCCCGGATAAAAGATTAAACCCGATGCCATATAAGAAAGTCATCATCAGCGCATTATCTGGGTATGCATCAATGGCCATTTTTTGTAATAACGATATGGCACTTTGGTAACAATAACCAAACACAGTCCATAGCAGGATGTGCTTGAGTAAACGTTTAGAAAAGGATAACTCCGGGGACTGTGACATAATAAAGCTCCAGATAGCAAAAAACCGCCAATAAGGCGGTTTTTTAAATAATGGTGGAGAGATAGGGATTTGAACCCTAGAGGGGCTATAAACCCCTGCCGGTTTTCAAGACCGGTGCATTCGACCACTCTGCCATCTCTCCGTACGGCGCGCATAATAAGATCATACGCTTAGCTTGTAAAGCCCTATTTTACTAAAACCGGTTAAATAGTTAAATATTAATCAGGATAGTCATAAACCCTAGTAATATTGTTTAGGTCTGCGGGCAATCCAAGAACATACTAAACACACCAATAAGCTGGCAGTTAAAAATGCAATACTTTGAAATATTAAATCGAAGCGGTTTAAATCATCACTTGGGATCACAACTAACACAAACGAAGGTAGTACGGTGAATAATAGAACATAGCAGCATATTTTAAAGGCTCTGCCAAAATCAAATCGTCGAGACTGTTGCATCCACCATGTAAGCAGTACTAGGACACCCATCGCAGTTGCAGCAATAAAGTGAGCTGTTTGTGTATTCATTGCAACATAAAATGTCGCAAGCGCGCCAACAACACCCCAGATTGACCAAGCAAACCAGTTTTCTTTTTCACGTAAAAATAAATTTCCCATCATTTTCGTCTTCTTTATCGTTATTATTGGTAAGACTTTCCATACATTACCAAAAAACAACCGATTAAAAAACAAACTGAAGAAGATTTATTGCGTATGGTGCTTCCGTGCGCTTCTCGCAGCTACAATATTAACCGCGGTAGTGTAACACGATTAACTTAATGAATTATGACTATATTGAATATAAAAAGTTCATCCTATTGCTACAAAAAACTAAAATAGTTTTCTGGTTTATGGCGCGGTGACTTTTTACACTCAACTGCTGGCGTCCCTAAATACAAATAACCCACTATTTCATCATCATTATTTAAGTTAAGCGCTTGTTTAACACTGGGGCTTTGTGCAAAGTAACCTGTGCGCCAAATACCGCCAAGCCCTTGTGCAAATGCGGCTTGTTGCATAGCCAGCACGCCACAGCCTGCACTTTGAACTTGTTCTATTCTTGGTACTTTTGGATGTTGTTGATATTTTGCAATGGCAATAATGATCATGGGTGCTCTAAGGGGTAACTCTTTAGCACGATTAATTACTTTTTCAGCTTGCTGCTCGGCCAAAGCGCTTTGATAATAAATTTCACCCAACTTATGACGTGCATCCCCTTGAACAATAATATATTGCCAAGGCGCAATACAGCCATGATCGGGAACTCTGAGCCCAGCCTGCTGAATAATGTTTAGTTGTTCTTCATTAGGGCCTGGCTCTGTCAGTTTTGCATCTGACTGGCGGGTTAATAAAAGCTCAATAGCATCCATTATAATTACTCAAAAGACAAAACAATAGCATACCATTGAAACCCTTAGGTTAAAATATAATGGGCACCCCGCTGTTATTATTTGCTTATCAAGAAAGTACCTAGGTTAAAAAAGCACACAAATAATATCGCAACCCAAATAGCCGTGTATTTGTGCCATTACAAAGTGGCGCTCGCCTTTTGCGTGTAAATAATTAGGTCGAACTAATGATGGGCTTTATAAATTTAATTTTGCCAGTTAAGCGTTGTAGCCGAGGCACCATTAAAAGTCGCAATAGCGTATTTATTAGCTATACAAGAAATGGGGGAAAGTAAAAATCAACAATATAAGGGTCTGATTATAAGTTAACTATCTTTAAAAAATAATCAGACCCGTGTACTTACTTAAATTGCATATTAGATACTGCGTGCAACTTGTAAAGCTTCAAATATAGCGCGCTTGGCATCAATAGCCGCTGCCAGTTTAGCGCCACCAATAACATGAACCTTGGCATTCTCTGCTTGCGTCTTAAATAGTTCGTCATTAGACACTTGGCCAATACAAGCAATCACAGTATCAACTGGCAATACTTGTGTTTCGCCAGCAACACTGATAGTTAGGCCGTTTTTATCAAAACGATGGTACTGGCAATTGGCAATTTGCTTAACGCCATGTTGTTTAGCAACTTGACGATGTATCCAACCGGTTGTTTTACCTAAATCACCACCAAAGCGCCCTTCACTGCGTTTAAGCATATAAAGTTGACGCTCATCTTTATGAGGCTGAGCATCGCACTCTATTCCCCACTGGGTTTTAAAGTCGCTGATACTTTGTGATTTATGTTCACTTAAAAATGCCACCATATCAAAACCGATACCGCCTGCGCCTAAAATCGCAATCGAGTTACCAAGTTCAACCTCACCGCGAATGACTTCATCGTAGGCAAAAACACGTTTGTCATCACTACATTCTATAGAGGCTTGACGTGGCCTTACACCCGTGGCAAAAACCACATCGTCAAACTGGCTCAGCATACTATCATCAAATGCTTTGCCTAATTCAATGGTGACGTTTAAACGCTTAAGTTCATTGGTAAAGTAAGCCAATGTATGATTAAAGTCTTCTTTACCTGGTATTTGCATGGCTAAATTAAACTGCCCACCCATATGCTGCTTTTGGTCAATAAGCGTTACATTGTGACCTTTTTGCGCTAAGTAACAACTTGAAGAAAGCCCCGCAGGACCCGCTCCAACCACTAATACATTTTTAGCTGTTGCGGCTTTTTCTAGAGGGTAATCAAGTTCAAAACCCGCTTGTGGGTTAACTAAGCACGTAGCACGTTTACCTTTAAATACGTGGTCTAAACAGCCCTGATTACATCCAATACAAATATTAATATGGTCAGAGCGCTTGGCTTGGTATTTATTAAAAAACTCAGGATCGGCAAGTAAAGGGCGCGCCATAGAGATTAAATCAGCTTCACCCGCCGTTAAAATATCATTAGCAATCTCTGGTGTATTAATTCGGTTTACGGCAATAACAGGCACGCTAATAACATCTTTCAAACGCTTTGACGCTTCTTTAAATGCGCCTGGGGGTACCATGCTTGCAATTGTCGGTACTCGAGCTTCATGCCAACCAATGCCAGTATTAAAAATATCAACACCTGCTTTTTCAAGTGCAATAGCTTGTTGTGTTACTTCCTCAGGAGTTGAGCCATTCGGAATTAAATCGATAACAGACAGTCTAAAAATAATTAGAAATTTATCTGAAACTTTAGCTCTTACTGCTTTTACAATCTCAACAGCTAAACGCATTCTGTTTTCAAGACTGCCACCAAACTCATCGTCTCGTTTGTTTGTATGCGGTGCCATAAATTCATTAATTAAGTAACCTTCAGAGCCCATCACCTCAACGCCATCGTAACCTGCTTTTTCTGCTAAATATGCAGAGTGAGCAAAATCTTTAATGGTTTTTTTAATTGAACTTAAAGACATAGCCTTAGGTTTATAAGGGTTGATCGGTGCTTTTATAGCACTTGGGGCTTGATTGAATGGATGATAAGCATAGCGCCCAGCATGCAATAACTGCAGACAAATTTTACCACCATGTTGATGAACAGCTTGTGTATAAGCGCGGTGTTTAAAAACATCATAATAACTATTAAATGATGATGAAATAGGCGTTAACTTGCCGCGAAGATTAGGGCTATATCCCCCCGTAATGAGCATTGCTGTGCCACCTTTAGCACGTGCTTCATAAAAAGCACGTAGGCGTTTACGATTATGCCATCCCTCTTCGAGGCCGGTATGCATTGATCCCATTACTAAACGGTTACGTAATTGTGTGTGCTTTAGTTCTAATTTTTGTTCTAACATCCTGTGCCCCAATAACTGGTCTAACCTGTGTGCATTTAGTCAATTCTGCTTTAATGACCAACAATAAGCAATATATGAGCAGATTAAACTTAATAATTTTTTAACTTAAAACCTGTTGACTGCGTTTATCTTGACCAATAGCGTGTGATAAAAGTAGTGACTACAGCCATAATTTCAGTAATTATTTATTAAATAAACACGTGTTTAATCTCAAGTGTAATTGAATTTATAAATGTTTCGTTACGATTTAGCAGTTAAATTTATTTATATTCTACGCTAAGATGGCAATAACGTTTTAGCTGTACCAATTTAAGGAGCTATTTTGATAGCAAAGGTATTTAAAGGTATATGGACGGGGATCAACTTCTCACGTCGTTTAATACTCAACGTATTGTTTTTATTTTTGGTCGTCATTTTTATCGTATCGGTATCAAGTGACGGTGATAAAATTATTGTCGAAGAGGGCTCTGTTCTTAGACTTAACCTTAATGGCCCTATTGTCGAAGAAAAAACCTATATAGACCCTGTTGAAGCCGCTATCAATGATGCAACGGCCAGTGCTGACTCACCCAGTGAAATATTGCTCGACGATGTAGTTGAAGTAATAAATGAAGCAGCACAAGACTCGCGTATAAGCGCTATTTTGCTTGATTTACAAGAAATGCCAAAAGCACATTTAAATAAGCTCAAACAAATTACGCAGGCACTTGAAACATTTAAAGCAACTGGTAAAAAAGTGATTGCCTCAGGGTATTACTACACCCAAGCACAATATTACATTGCCGCGCATGCAGACGAAATTGCGATGCATCCTTATGGTAGTGTGCTTATTGAAGGCTACGGTATGTACCCGCTTTACTTCAAAGACGCATTAGAAAAATTAGAAGTCACTCAGCATATATTCCGTGTAGGTACCTTTAAATCGGCCGTTGAACCGTTTATCAGAAACGATATGTCAGAGGCAGCTAAAGAAGCAAACCGCGTATGGCTTGGTGCTTTATGGAATGAATATAAGCAAGACGTTAGTGCTGTACGTCCTTTTGATGAGTCAAACTTTGATGAAACAATGGATGTTTATTTAGCTAAAATGCAAGCCGCTAATGGTGATGCCGGTAAATATGCACTGGATAACCAATGGGTTGATTCATTAAAAACCAATCAGCAAATTCGCCAACAATTAATTGAATTGGTTGGAGAAAATGAAGATGGAAAAACATTCAAACAAGTCTCTTTTGGTGAATACTTAAGTTTAGTAAAACCGCCTATTGAGTTTGATAACCCTATGACTGAAAAAGTCGCTGTTGTGGTTGCTAAAGGCACTATTGTTGATGGTGAACGCCGTGCTGGTGAAATTGGTGGTGATTCAACTGCAGCCCTCCTTCGCAAAGCCCGACTTGATGACAAGGTTAAAGCGGTGGTTTTACGAATAGATTCAGGCGGTGGCAGCATGTTTGCCTCAGAAGTAATTCGTGCTGAAGTACTTGCACTTAAAGCTGCTGGTAAACCCGTTATTGCATCAATGAGCTCAGTAGCTGCATCAGGCGGTTATTGGATTGCATCGGCGGCCAATGAAATTTGGGCAGCACCGAGTACAATTACCGGTTCAATTGGCGTATTTGGTACCTTTATGACATTTGAAGATACCCTCGCTAAAATAGGTGTGTATTCAGATGGCGTAGCGACCACCGAATTGGCAGGTTTTTCAATCACTCGCCCACTTAACGAGAAAATGGCTAAAGTTATTCAAATGAGTGTTGAAGAAGCGTATGGACGCTTTTTAAATGTGGTTGCTGAGGCACGTAATATGACCCCAGAGCAAGTTGATAAAATTGCCCAAGGCCGGGTATGGATTGCCTCTCAAGCACAAGAGCTTGGTTTAGTTGATAAACTTGGTAATAAACAAGATGCGATTAAAGCAGCTGCTGAGCTTGCAAAGCTTAACTACTATGACGTTAAAACAATTAAGCAATCGCTTAGCCCACAAGAAAAAATGCTTCAAGATATTTTCGGCAATGCCGCTGTTAAATCAGTACTTGGGCTTGAAACACAAAAAACAGCAGTATTAGCCAGCCAAGCTAATCTGCAAAGTGTTATTAAACAATTAAGCAGTGAAGTAGAAAACCTAAAAGATTATAACGATCCACAAGGTGTTTATGCCCGCTGTTTAGAGTGTACTATTGCACAATAGTGCCTTAACAGGCTGTATTGATTAGCAGTTAGCGTTATACTAAGCCCAGTTTTTTTACTGGGCTTTTTTTATGAAACGTAAACGCATTTATATCGCTTACACTGGCGGTACCATAGGAATGAAAAAATCAATTCGCGGCTATATTCCTGCTGAAGGGTTTTTAACCGAAACCGTGGTTAATAACGCAGAGTTTAATCGTGAAGAAATGCCATTATTTGATATTCATGAATACTGCCCGCTTATAGATTCTTCCGATATGTCACCGGCTCATTGGCAACTCATCGCCGATGACATAAAAAGTAAATACCAAGATTACGATGGCTTTGTGGTACTGCATGGTACTGATACTATGGCCTATACTGCATCAGCTCTGTCGTTTATGTTTGAAAACTTAACTAAACCTATTATTGTGACCGGCTCACAAATTCCGCTGTCTCAATTACGCTCAGATGGCCAAGTTAACCTACTTAATGCCATGTATTTAGCGGCTAACTACCCCATTGCAGAAGTCAGCTTATTTTTTAATAATCAGTTGTTCAGAGGTAATCGTGCCACTAAAGCCCATGCAGATGGGTTTGATGCATTCGCCTCACCTAACTTAGAGCCGCTTGCACTTTCAGGTATTAATATTCAGCTGATCAAAGGGCAATTAAGCCCGTATGTAGAAAATGAACTCCAAGTTACCCCTATTACACCGCAAGCTATTGGCGTGCTGTATTTATACCCAGGGATCAGCAAAGAAGTAGTAAAAAGCTTAGTTAATGGCAATATTAAAGCCCTTGTACTGCTAAGCTTTGGTGTAGGCAATGCGCCACAAGACCCTGAGTTTTTAGCGATTCTGGATGAAGCAAGTAAACGGGGTGTTATTATTACTAATTTAACCCAATGTTTAAAAGGCCAAGTGAACATGGGCGGTTATGCCACGGGTAATGCGCTGTTAAACATAGGCGTGATCAGCGGTTACGATATGACCTTAGAAGCATGCTTAACTAAGCTGCATTACTTGTTTAGTCAAAACCTAGAAATTGAAACAATTCGCCATTTAATGCAAGATAACCTGCGTGGTGAGCTGACCCGTTAAGTAATCAGTTAAGCGAATAACAAAAAAGGACGCTACTTAGCGTCCTTTTTGATAACTTAGATTTTATTAACGAACTTTTGCGTCAATATCAACTAAGTCAGTTAAATGACACGTTTCACCACTGTGGGTTTTAATGCCATGCTCACCAAAGTAATCACGCTGGGCTTGAACTAAGTGCCCATTACTTGGTGTTGTTAGCGTTGCTAAGTAGGTTTGTGTTGCACTAAGCACAGGAAACGCCAGACCCGTCATAACGGCTTGGCCAGTCACTTTACGCATCGCTAATGACTCTTTTTCAAGCGTGTCAATAAACTCAACGCCTTGCGCTACACTATCAAGGTAATCAGCACGGATAATACACCCTGCACGCCATGTTTGTAGCGTTTTCGCTAAATCAACTTTCCATTGATGAGTTCGTGAAGCGCCTTTAATTAATGCAAGTCCTTGACGATAAGCCAACAGGCTCGCAAGGGTAAACGCATCTTTTAATTCATCTAAATCAATATCAACTTGCGTGGTATTTTGTGCGCTGTATGTCATTTCTTGTGCGGCAGTGGTATTACACGCATTGGTTAAATGACGAGCTTGTACAGCAGCCACTAGCGACGGTACCGCAATACCTAATTCAAGGGCGTTTTGTGCTGTCCATAAACCGGTGCCTTTTGCGCCTACTTTATTGTCAATTAAATCTACAAGCGGCACATTATGCGAATTCTCAAGTGATAAAATATGGCTTGAGATTGACAGTAAATAGCTATTTAGCTGCCCTTGAGACCATTCGTTAAATATCTCTGCAATTTCTTTAGGTGAGCGATTAGTGCCGTGACGCAATAGCTGATACATTTCTGCAATCAGTTGCATGAGTGCGTATTCAATTCCATTATGAACCATTTTTACAAAATGGCCGCTGGCTGACTGGCCCACACGCGCAAAACACGACTCGCCTTTATAGCTTGCAGCAACCTTTGTAAACCATGGCTCGACACGCTCCCAGCCACCTTCAGAACCACTGGCCATCATAGCTGGACCGTGACGTGCACCCTCGGCACCGCCTGAAATACCCATAGTGGCAAATTCAAACTTATCTTGGTATTTGAGCTTACGGTTAATACCGTCTTTATAATTACTGTTACCACAATCAACAATAATATCACTACACTGAACACCCGCTTCAATAAGCTCGTTGCAAACCGCATCAACTAACTCACCAGCAGGCACAAGTAATAAAATAGAACGCGGTGCTTCTAAACGCCTAACCATATCCCCTAGATCAGAGACAATGTGAAGTTTATCAGCCATGCCTTGTGATTTAGCACAACTTAGTAATTCTTCACCCGCATTTGGGTTTTTGTCATAAGCGACAAGCGTTATCCCTTTTTCAATCAAGTTCAGGGCAAGATTTTTCCCCATAACGCCTAACCCTACTAATGCAACTTGCATTTAGTGCCCTCCTCGGTAACAACTATTTGGTTAGTAAATTAAAATAATACCGCGTGCATTATACTCAGACCGCAGCCATGAGCAAAGCTACATGCATTTATTACAGTTAAAATAAACGCCGCAATTATATCAAACAACCGCCCTCTCAGGGGAAGAAATAGCAGTGCTATTTAAATTTTTAGATCATTGACGCCCTGTGACACCGGTGTCATAATGATGACATATTCATTTTGTATATAATAGTCGCAATGTTATAAAAATTGCATAAAACTAAAGATTGCTCTTTATTAGTAATCGCTAAAAACAAAATAACCGTCAACTTGCTTAAAAAAAGCACACAGGAGAATTTAATGTTAAGACGTACAAAAATAGTCGCGACACTTGGACCTGCAACAGATAGAGATAATAACTTAGAAAAAATTATTCGTGCAGGCGCAAATGTCGTTCGATTAAATTTCTCACACGGTGTTGCACAAGATCATAAAGACCGTGCACAAGCTGTTCGAGATATTGCAACTAAACTTGGTAAGCACATCGCGATTCTCGCTGACTTACAAGGCCCAAAAATTCGCGTTTCAACCTTCAAAGAAGGCAAAGTGACCTTATCTGTTGGTGCAAAATTTATTCTTGATGCCAAAATGGAAAAAGGCCAAGGCGATATTAACGCCGTCGGTATTGACTACAAAGAGCTACCACAAGATGTTGCCCCTGGTGATTTATTGCTATTAAACGATGGCTTAATTCAACTCACCGTAGAAAGTGTTGAAGGTCACTTAGTTCATACCATTGTGACTGTTGGCGGCGTACTTTCTAATAATAAAGGGATTAACCGTTTAGGTGGTGGCTTAACGGCACCTGCATTTACGGAAAAAGATAAAGAAGATTTAATCACCGCTGCTGAAATTGGTGTTGATTACATTGCGGTTTCTTTTCCTCGCAGTGGCGATGATATGCGTTATGTGCGTTCACTTGCGGAAGCTGCAGGCTCTAATGCACAGCTTTTAGCTAAAATTGAGCGTGCTGAAGCAGTAGAAACACAAGAAGCAGTTGATGACATTATTTTAGCGTCTGACGCTGTTATGGTTGCCCGTGGCGACTTAGGTGTTGAAATTGGTGATGCTGCACTAATGGGTAAACAAAAACTCATTATTCGTCGTGCTCGTTCATTAAATCGTACCGTAGTAACCGCTACGCAAATGATGGAATCGATGATCGATAACCCTATGCCAACACGCGCAGAAGTTATGGATGTTGCCAATGCAGTACTTGATGGCACAGATGCAGTGATGCTTTCTGCTGAAACAGCCGCTGGTGATTACCCGGAAGAAACCGTTGCTACTATGGCGCGTGTTTGTTTAGGTGCTGAATCACAAAAAGAAACACACGTTTCTAAACATCGTTTAGACAGCCGTTTTTCTTCTAATGCCGAATCAATTGCCTTATCAGCTATGTATGCAGCTAACCACTTAGACTCTGTTAAAGCGATTATCACCTTGACTGAGTCAGGTAGTACGGCAAAATTGATGTCGCGTATTAGCTCTGGACTGCCTATTTATTCACTTTCACGTCATGCAAGTACATTAGGTCAAACAGCACTGTATCGTGGTGTTTACCCTGTATTTTTTGACTCTACAAAATGTGAAAAAGATAGCATGGTTAAAGATGCATTAAGCACACTTGTAGCCGCAGGCTCTTTACAAGCAGGCGATACCGTGATTATTACCCACGGTGATGCGATGGAAACGATTGGTGCAACCAACACGATGAAAATAGTCACGGTTTCGTAACTGTAACGCGCATAAAAAACGCGAGCTAAAAGCTCGCGTTTTTTTATGTTATTTATTAAAGTTAGCTAGCCAGTGCTGCTTTTACTTTATCACGGTAACTTCTACTTACTTTAAGCTCTTGTCCGTTATCTAACACTAATAAATATTCACCACTAACCTGAGTTACCAGCTTGCTAATTTGTTTGGTGTTAACAATCGCGCTGCGATGAACACGTACAAATAAGCTTGGATCTAATTCTTGTTCAAGCTCTTTCATGGTTTTACGTAATATATGCGTTTGCCCATCTTGGCAATGCAGACACATGTAATCACCTGCCGCATCTACCCACTGTATAGTAGCAACGGGTACTCTGACAATTTCGCCCTGCTCTTTTACGGCCAATGATTCAGGATAACGACGATCTGTAAGGGTATCGCCAGTGGCTAATTTCTTTAAAATTTCTTCGCAGTTATTGCCTGTTATCCCTGCTACGAAACTCGCTAGTTTTTTCTTATGGGCGTTATCCTGCTGAGTTTTTAAATAGGTATGCACTTTTTCTACCGCCTGTTTTAATCTGTTATCATCAACGGGTTTTAAAATGTAATCTAAAGCATGAATTTCAAATGCTTTAACAGCAAAGTGATCAAACGCCGTAACAAACACAATGGCAGGTAAATCTTTACTGCTTTCACTTAAAGCACGTGCCACTTCAAAACCGTTCATACCAGGCATTTGAATATCAAGAAAGACGAGATCAATTTTTTCGTTTTTACAACTTTCAATCGCATCAAAACCTGAACTACACAGTTTGATCACTTCAATATCAGAAAACTCTTCAAGCCTGACGGCTAAACCTTTACGTGCTAATGGTTCATCATCAACAATAAGCGTTTTTATTCTTGTCATTTCTTCACAGCCTTCTCAAACGGGACTCGCAGGTTAACTTTTAATCCACTTGGCGTATTATGTGATAATACAAACGAGTAATTATTTTCGTAGAGCGTTTTTAATCTGTCTCGGGTGTTTGCCACCCCTACGCCTTGTGCATTAACTAACTGGCCATTTTCAATATCAGTGCCAGGACCATTATCGCCCACTTCAAGTAATAATTCATTAGCAAAAACTTGTGCTTTTATATCAATAACGCCACCTTCTGACATATGGGCAATCGCATATTTAATGGCATTTTCGATGATCGGTTGCAATATTAAGCTTGGCACTAATGCTTGTTTGGCCTGCTCACTCACGTCCACATTAACTTGTAAGCGCTCATCAAAACGTACACGTTCAATTTCTAAATAGAGCATTAATGCATGTAACTCTTGCTCCAGCGGCACTTTTTTAATTGGATCAGTATTAAGCGTATAGCGTAAAAAGTCACTCAATTTAGATACCATCAAGTTAGCATCTTTATTTTCTTTTACCAAAACTAAGGTTGATATTGCATTGAGCGTATTAAACAAAAAATGAGGATTTAGCTGGTATCTAAGCATTTTTAACTGCGCTTCGTGCGCCATTGTGGTTGCTTTTAAGGCTTTTTGACGTTCACTTTGTAATAACTGGTAATACTTAACACCAAAGTACAAACCACTCCAACACAAAATAATATAAACAGAATCGAGTCCTTGTTGTAAATAATAAAACCATTCTTCAGGACGGTATCCGTGGCGATAAATTTCCCACAGGTTAAACTTTTGCACCACGGCCCATAATGTACCGGTTATATAAGAGGCGCCAAATACAACAATAATTAATACCCAAGGTGAGGCATTCCAAATTTTGCGATAAATATAACGCAGAGGCACAGTCATTAAACAGCCCGCATAGGCGTTTAGTAAAATAACGAATACGTAAATATCACGCATTTCGAATACTTTAGAACCAATATAGTTAACTAACGCATAACCTATCCAGCCTGCAATTTGCAAAAGCCAGAAAAAACGTTGTCTGTTATCAATTAAAGACTGCCAATTCAAAATTAATTATTACCTTGTAAATTTGTCACTATTATATCGATTTATCGTCGGGTATAGCACTACCAACTGTCTTACTTTTTAATAGCCCTATCGCAAACGATAACGTTGGCTGATGCTATTCGGTTAAGCGATTCAATTGATCTATATGCATAAAAAAAGCGAAAGGTATGTACCTTTCGCTTCTCAATGTTTACTTTTTATTTATTAAGCAAGTTTGTCTGAAGCAACTTTATAAGTCGGATCTTCAATTACGTTTACTTCCACTAAATCACGTGCTTTATGAAGTAGTTCTGTACAGTCTTTACTTAAGTGACGTAAATGCAACTTTTTACCCGCTTTATTGTACTTATCAGCTAGGCTATCAATTGCTTCTATTGCACTGTGATCCGCAACACGGCTGTATTTAAACTCAACAATAACGTCTTTAGGGTCGTTCTTTACATCAAATAAATCAGCAAAGTTTTTAACCGAACCAAAAAATAAAGGCCCATGTAGCTCGTACACTTTTGAACCTTCTTTATCAATATAGTTAGTTGTGTAAATATGTTTTGCATGCTGCCATGCAAACACTAACGCAGAGACAATAACACCTACACACACCGCAATCGCAAGGTCGGTAATAACCGTTACACCCGAAACTAATACAATTACAAAAGCATCAGATAAAGGGACGCGTTTCATCATTTTGAAACTCGCCCATTCAAACGTACCCAGCACCACCATAAACATAACCCCAACTAATGCCGCCAGTGGAATCATTTCGATTAAGCTTGAAGCGAAGATAATAAATGCAAGTAACATCAATGCTGCACTAATACCTGATAAACGCGAACGCCCACCTGAATTAATGTTGATCATAGATTGGCCAATCATGGCACAGCCACCCATTGCACCAAAGAAACCACATGTGACATTGGCCGCACCTTGGCCAATACATTCTTTATTAGAATGGCCACGGGTTTCTGTAATTTCGTCAATCAAGCTTAGCGTTAACAGCGATTCAATTAAGCCAATTGCTGCAAGAATAAGCGCATATGGAAAGATAATTTGTAGTGTTTCTAGGTTAAAAGGGACCATAGGAATATGAAACTGTGGTAAGCCACCGGCAATGGTTGCAGCTTCATTTCCTGTCATGCCTTTTAAGAAATCAAGTACCGTACGTGCTTCTAAATCAAGACCAATCACTAAACCCGTTACAGTAACAATAGCAACCAGTGATGAAGGCACCGCGGTAGTTAATTTTGGTAAAAAGTGAATAATTGCCATCGTTAGCGCCACTAAACCTAACATGATGTAAAGCGCACTGCCCGTCATCCACATTTGGCCGCCAGCACCATCAGGCACTTTAAACTGTCCAAGCTGGGCTAAAAATATAACAATCGCTAAACCGTTAACGAAACCGAGCATAACAGGATGCGGAACCATACGAATAAATTTACCGAGCTTAAATACCCCAGCCAATATTTGTAGTAGTCCCATCAGCAACACAGTGGCAAATAGGTATTCCACTCCGTGATCAAGTACTAAACTTACCATCACAACCGCTAATGCACCGGTTGCACCCGAAATCATACCCGGACGACCACCAAAAATAGCCGTAATTAAGCCCACAATAAATGCGGCGTATAAACCAACAAGAGGTTCTACATTTGCAACAAAGGCAAATGCAACAGCTTCTGGGATCAAGGCAAGTGCCACTGTCAATCCAGAGAGAATATCGTTTTTAGCAGAGCTTGACGCTCTGCTGAGTAAGTTAAACATTGAGTTCCTCAGTTTTATTTCGCTAACAAAAAAAGCGCTAGATTTTATCAAATTAGCGCTCATTTCACAATTATAGTTAATTCAGCCTGTGTGTTTTTAGCTGCTTAGTAAAGTTTAAAGTGGCAGTGCCGTGCTTCGTTTAACACACGTCATGGTCACATTAGAATGAACCTCTTGTACATATTCTAAGCTAAGCAAGTTATCGCGTACAAAGTGCTCATAACCTTCTATGCCTTGAGAAATAATACGCAACATAAAGTCCATAGTGCCAGCCATGGTGTAACATTCAGTCACTTCATCATAGCTAAGTATTAATTTTTCAAACTCAGCTAAATTCTTTTTACCATGGTTTGATAAACGTACATGGGCGTAAACCAACATATCAAAGCCCAGCTTTTTTTCATCAAGCAATGCGACTTTACTTTTGATGTAGCCATCTTGTTCTAATTTAGCAATACGACGCCAACAAGGAGACTGAGAAAGTCCGACTTTGTCTGCAATCTCAGCAGTTGATAAACTTGCATCTTGTTGTAAAAGTGCCAATATTTGGCGATCTACGTGATTTAGAGACATTTTATTTCTTATTTATCTAATAAATTGGTTAAATTATACAGCCTTTTTAAAAAGCAGTCTGCTTATTTTTAACAAATATGCACATCAACCAAACTGGCCACTTACAAATGGGTTAGTAGCCTGTTCATGAGCAACATGGGTGTTGTCACCATGGCCACTTAAAATTGCAGTGTTCGGTGGTAATGACATGATATGTTGCATTATAGAGTCGATTAGCTGCTTGCTGTCGCCTTTAGGAAAGTCGGTACGCCCTATTGAACCTTTGAAAATAACATCCCCGACGATAACCGTATTCTGTGCTTGTTGATAAAACACAACATGCCCTGGCGTATGCCCTGGGCAATGAAGTACTTTAAATTCAAGCTGCCCAATTTTGATACTATCACCATGGGCTAACCATTCATCAGGATAGAAGGAGTTGATCGGTTTAAAGCCAAACATAGTGGCTTGCATCGGTAAATTGTCGAACCAAAAACGTTCATCCTCATGAGGCCCAATCATCTTTACCTTGTGTTGCTCGCGTAAATTATGCGCAGCGCCTACATGATCTAAATGCCCATGGGTTAACCAAATCGCTGCTAATGATAAATTATGCTGCTTAAGTGATGCATTAATTTTGTCAGCATCACCGCCAGGGTCGACCACGACAGCTTGCTGGGTTTGTTCACATACTATAATGCGGCAATTTTGCATAAACGGGGTTACGGGAATAGTGATTATTTTCATCTTATATTTCTTTATCTTTTTGTGCTGGAATAACTATATTCTCTTCGTATGACATTAAAACTGGGTATTTCAAATAAGCTTGATCATAAAATGGGCTATGCTCATATAACCAATTTAAACGTGCATCAGCGTTCTTAGCAAAGTCTTTATCCTGGTTTACTTTTTTATCAAATTCTTGGGCTAATTTGGGGTCATCAGCAAGCATTTTTTCAGCAAACGGTATCAAAGCATAATTTTCCATATATTCAGTGCGCTGAAAAATAGTATTAAACTCCCCCCAAGCAAAAAATGAATCTGGTGCTTCAGGATGTAGCAAGTGGACAGCTAACTCTCCTGCCTTTTGCTGCGTACTCACTTCAAACCAACCATCTAAATCCACATTTGTAGCTGGTACATAATCAAAACTAGCCGACACTCTAAAACGCCCTTCAAATGGCGCTTTATCAAAACTATATTGCGCTACTTTTGCCATTTTTAATGGCTGAGTGTTGGCACCACTGAGCTTATTAACTGACACCCCATGCAGGGCTAATTTCTCAATAATATCGGTGTAAACAGGTGGAATAAAAAATGATTTTGGTACTTCAACCGTGTGCTGCACCTCTTTTTGCCAAAAAATAGGCAGCTTGTCATAATCCTGTTTTTTACCCAAATAGCTTACTTCTTGTTGATTTGACAATGGGCTCAGGCTTTTAGAATAAGCAATACCTTTAAACGCGATATGATCAGGCTGCTCAGAATAACCACGCTTAACAATTAATTGCTTAGGAACAAATTCTTGTTCTTTTTTTACTGCATTAGCGAGTTTATCTTTATGCGCTGATAATGCTTCAATAGCACCATCTATAAACACATAAGTCCCTAACACGCGTTGTTTGTATGGCTTTAAAGAATGGTTTTCAACTAAAATGGTAGGCAATGACTTTAAATCACCCCACCCGTTTGAAAACCGCGGTGTGGCAACCCAACCGGCCAGCCCTGATTTAAATTCTTGCTTATCCATAACAAACACTAAAGGGCCCGGAATATGGCCTTGCTCAGTGAGGGTTTGATCAATCATTGGTTTAAAATAACGGTTAAGCGCATCTGAAATGGCAGGCGACTCGCTAGCAAATACCGGGTTATAGCCATAGGTTACATCGTATTGGTAATCAGCCCCATCAGTCACGTGTACGTCAATATACAAATTCGGATTATAATCATTAATTACTTGAAGGACGCTTTTAACCTCTGGCGTATCAAGCTTAGTGTAATCACGATTTAAATTAAGATTATTTGCGTTTGTTCTAAAACCCATTTTTACAGGGCCACGCTGATTAATACGATTAAACGCACTACTACGCTCGTGACCATCAACGTTTAATATTGGGATAAATAAAATGTTTACCTTTTTTAATATATCGCGTCGTTTACCCGTAGCAATATCTCTAAGCAGCATAAACATCGCATCTTTACCATCAATCTCACCAGCGTGAATACCAGCCTGAATAAGCACGGTTGGTTTGGTGCTATTGGCCATTTGACCCGCATTAAAAAAACCTTGTTCGCTGGCAATCAACATTTTTATTGCTCGTTTACTATTACTATAGCCAATCGTTTTTGATTTAAATTGAGTGGGATTCGCCGCCACTAATCTATCAACAAATGCCATGGTATCAGCATAATTGGGAGACGAGACTCCTGCAGAAATTTCAAAGTCTGTGGTTAAGGGTCCCTGTTGTTGCAATAGTGAGGTACTACTACCTTCCCATGGTAATAATGGCGGTAAATGATTGCTATTTGCCATACTTGCAGATAAAACCAATAAACTTATAAACATATACTTCTCTAACAAACCCATTAATTAAGAAAAATTATAGCAATTAAACTTTTCTAGTTGCCAAAACTGCGGTGGTTCAACAAAAAAATACAGCCAACGGCATTTTTAGTTGCAGCCCAGCCACGCTATCAACATCTACTGAATAAAAAGGGCTAATAAGTACCTAAAAAAACGAACACACAACGGTAATAAATAAAGGAAAAAGCCTACAAGCGCATAAAAAAGATAATAAATTACAGGCACAAAAAAAGGAGCCATGGGCTCCTTCTCATTACTTATACAAAAACTTAAGCTGCCGCTAGGCCTTCTTTTGCTTTTGCTACAAGCGCTGCGAATGCAACTTGGTCGTAAACAGCGATATCTGCAAGGATCTTACGATCGATTTCTACAGATGTCTTTTTAAGACCATTGATAAAACGGCTGTAAGACAGACCATTTTGACGTGAAGCAGCATTGATACGTGCAATCCATAGTTGACGGAAAGTACGTTTCTTAGCACGGCGGTCACGGTAAGCGTATTGACCCGCTTTAGTAACAGCCTGGAAAGCTACGCGGTAAACACGTGAACGTGCTCCGTAGTAACCTTTCGCTTGTTTTAAAACTTTTTTGTGACGTGCACGTGCGACAACGCCGCGTTTAACTCTTGCCATTTCTAAAAACCCCTATTAAGCGAATGGTAACATACGTGAAACTAGACCATGGTCATTTTTATGAACCATCATCTTAGGACGTAGGTGTAACTTACGCTTAGAAGTTTTCTTAGTCAGAATGTGACGAAGATGCGCTTGTTTACGCTTGAAACCGCCAGAAGCAGTCTTTTTGAAACGCTTAGCTGCGCCTCTGTGACTTTTTAGCTTGTAAGCCATTGCAATAACTCCAATTGTATTGCTTTAAATTTAGTAAGAAGGCGTGAGATATATTGCTATAGCTCCACTTTAAAGGCCTAACTTACTGCTATGTTCCGGTGAAAACTCGATATAAATACCGCAATTTTACTTTAAAACCGGTTAACTCAGGTGGACATTTTCACATCACTTGCAAACCTGAGCTAAATTCGGTGCGTATTATCGCCTAATTATTACTTTTTAGCAACCGGTGCCATCATCATAACCATTTGACGACCTTCAACACGATTTGGGAAAGACTCAACAACTGCTAACTCTTCTAAATCGGTTTTAATACGGTTTAATAATTCGATACCAATTTCTTGGTGAGCCATTTCACGACCACGGAAGCGGATAGTTATCTTAGCTTTATCGCCAGCTTCTAAGAACTTACGTAAGTTGCGCAGCTTAACCTGATAATCGCCTTCATCCGTTCCCGGACGGAATTTGATTTCTTTAATCTGGATTTGCTTTTGCTTCTTCTTCTGCTCTTTTAGTTCTTTGCTTTTTTCAAAGATGAACTTACCGTAGTCCATAACCTTACAAACAGGCGGCTCAGCGTTTGGACTGATCTCTACAAGATCAACACCCGCTGCATCAGCCATAGCTTGCGCGTCTTTTAATGACTGAATTCCAGCTTGTTCGCCGTCGATGTCGATTAAACGAACTTCTAGCGCTGTAATTTCTTCGTTAATACGATTTTTTTGAGCTGTTTGTTGCCCTTTCTTGCCGCCTCTAATGGTACGTTCCTCCAAGAATATCAATAATATAAGCGTGTAGTTGGCTGTTTGTGATTGCCCTACACGCTCGATTTTTACTGTCGATTTTTGATTTCTTCACTGATTTTAGCGATAAAATCATCGACATTAAATTTGCCTAGGTCTTCACCTGTGCGAGTTCGTACTGCTACTTCTTGTTGTTCAACTTCTTTATCGCCAACAACCAGTAAGTAAGGAATACGCTTAAGTGTATGTTCTCGGATTTTAAAGCCAATCTTCTCATTTCTCAAGTCAGCAGCGGCTCTAATTCCAAGTTTATTTAATTTTTGTACAATTTCCTGCACATAAGGTGCTTGTTTATCGGTGATATTCATAATCACCACTTGCTTAGGCGCAAGCCACGTTGGGAATAAACCAGCGTACTCTTCTGTTAAGATACCGATAAAGCGCTCAATAGACCCTAAAATAGCGCGGTGTATCATAACAGGTGTGCGACGTTCGTTATTTTCAGCTACATAAGTAGCGCCCAAACGACCCGGTAATGCAAAATCTAGTTGCACTGTACCACACTGCCACGCTCTGTCTAAGCAATCGTACAAAGTAAATTCAATTTTAGGGCCATAAAACGCCCCTTCACCTGGTAAATAATCAAATTCAATGTCATTTGCTTTAAGTGCGTCAGCAAGTGCAAGCTCTGCTTTGTCCCACATTTCATCTTCGCCAATACGTTGCTCTGGGCGAGTTGAAAGTTTAACAACAATTTTTTCGAAACCAAATGTTTCATAGGTATCGTAAACCATTTTAATACAGGCCGATACTTCATCCATGATTTGCTCTTCTGTACAAAATACATGCGCATCATCTTGGGTAAAGCCGCGTACACGCATTAAGCCATGAAGCGCGCCTGATGGTTCATTTCGGTGACAACAACCAAACTCTGCCATACGCAGTGGTAAGTCACGGTACGATTTTAAACCTTGGTTGAAAATTTGTACGTGACCTGGACAGTTCATTGGCTTGATTGCGTATTCACGCTTTTCAGATTCCGTGGTAAACATGGCTTCTGAATACTTTTCCCAATGCCCTGATTTTTCCCACAAAGAGCGATCCATCATCATTGGACCTTTCACTTCTTCGTATTGGTACTCACGTAATTTTTCACGCACAAAGTCTTCTAGCTCGCGGTAAATGCTCCAACCATCGTTGTGCCAAAATACCATACCTGGCGCTTCTTCTTGCCAGTGCCATAAATCGAGTGCTTTACCGATACGACGGTGATCGCGCTTCTCAGCCTCTTCTAAACGCTTTAAATACGCTTTAAGTTGCTTTTTATCGCCCCATGCTGTGCCGTAAATACGCTGTAGCATTTTGTTTTCAGAATCACCGCGCCAGTATGCGCCGGCCACTTTCATAATTTTGAAGTTTTGACAAAACTTCATGTTTGGCACATGAGGACCACGACACATATCGATGTATTCTTCGTGATGATATAAACCTGGACGGTCATCTTGTGCGATATTTTCGTCTAGTATTTCAATTTTGTATGTTTCGCCACGCGCTGCAAAAGTGTCGCGCGCTTCTTGCCAGCTAACGGTTTTTTTCACTACGTCGTAGTTTGTTTTTGCAAGCTGTAGCATACGTTTTTCAATGGCATCAAGATCATCTTGAGATAACGAATGTTCCATATCAATATCGTAGTAAAAACCGTTATCAATTGTTGGACCAATCGCCATTTTTGCATCAGGAAAAAGTTGTTTAACAGCATGACCAATTAAGTGCGCACACGAGTGGCGAATAATCTCTAGGCCATCGTCGTCTTTTGCGGTAATGATCTCAAGACGAGAATCGTCACTAATTAAATCACACGCATCTACGCGTTCGCCATTAACACGACCCGCAATGGTGGCTTTTGCAAGACCAGGGCCTATATCGTTTGCTACATCAAGAGTGCTTACAGGGTTTTCAAAACTACGCTGACTACCGTCAGGAAGAGTAATAACTGGCATTATAAATCCTTACATACAGTGGTGACACCTACAATGTATCACGTGTATTTTTAATTAATTAAATGAGAATGACTCGACAACGCTTTTACGAATAAGCATTGACTATTTTTCGCCAAAAATGGCTAATGTAGATGCTGAGTCTGCTCAACTACAAGAGAGTTATTGTCGCGTGCTGCAGCATTAATTACAAGTTTTAAGCTATTAAAAACCACCCAATTTTACCATAAAAGTGCAATTAATAACGTTTAATAGGAGTCTGTTGGCTTTCTATATTAGGATTTGTTCAATCTAGGGGCGATTTAGTTAAAGCCCGGGAGCTATCACCTGGCGCTAAGTAAAAAATTGAGCAACGCTTACACCTATTTAAAGTAAACAAACCATAGCGCTGTCTTGGCTAAAAAAAGGAGGGCTGCACATTTAGCCGCAAAGATAAACAGACCTTGTTACATCAAAATGACGAATGGACGTTAAGCGCTAACAAAAACACCACTGTAAGTGCTTAAACTCGCATTTTAATGCGTGTTGCGTATAATAACGGGTAATTAAGTTATAGTAGAGATTAGCAATGAGAACATGTGGTGTAGAAATTACCGGTAGTGATGTACTACTTTGTATTTTAAGTAAAGATAATGACGTTTTTGATATTCGTGATGTGCGCCAAACACGCTTTACCTTAGGTAACGGTAACGACACTGAAGTAATGCGTAAGTTTCAGTTTGATTTTGCCAAGTTAATGCAAGATTACCAAATTGATTCGGTTGCCATTCGCGAACGCCAACCTAAAGGTAAGTTTGCTGGCAGCGCTAAAGGATTCAAAATGGAAACCGCTATTCAGTTAATCGATAATCTCGATGTACGCGTGTTTTCAACCACCGAAATAAAAGAACAAGTAAAACGTAATCCGATACCTATCGCGTTTGAAGACACCGGTCTTAAAAAGTATCAAGAAAATGCATTTGTTAATGCTTACGTTTACATCATGAAAAAAACGTATCGCAGCGACGAAATGTAAATTAATTACATCCTTATAAAAACGCGTATTCGCTAGAGAGTACGCGTTTTTTTGTCTTTAAATTCTACATAAAAACAGTAATACCAATTCGCTTAACTAAGTGATCTAATTTGAGGGAGGAAATCGTGTCGATATCAAAGCAAATATTTCGTTAGTTAGTTGTTCTAAATGAGAAATCTTTAACACAGCTAGCGTCTGATTTGCCCCCTCAAAATGATTTAGTATTATTGCCGATTGGTATAATACATTAGTCTAACCCTCTTCCTTTTGTCGACAATTCGTGTTTATTTAAACAGCAGGCCTCTCAAAAATAAAAACATGGAGTATGTCATGAAAGCGACACAAAAAGTGATAAAAGAAGTAGAGCAAATAAACACTATACCGCTATCAAGCAGCTATTTTAAAGGAATTCAGAGCACACCATTAGTAGAACAAACCATAGGCGAATACTTTGACGCCATTGTCGACAATAACCCAGACGCTCTGGCCGTAGTCGTTGCCCATCAAAATATACGTTTACGCTATAAGCAATTTCAACAGCAGATTAATCAACTTGCTATGGGGTTACTGGCTTTAGGGGTAAAACCTGGTGAACGGGTCGGTATTTGGTCACCGAACAATATACAGTGGTGCTTAACACAATTTGCCACCGCTAAAATAGGTGCCATTATGGTATGCATTAACCCAGCTTACCGCCCTAGTGAACTGCAATATGCACTAAACAGTGTGGAATGCTCTACGCTTATAACCGCCACTGAATTTAAAGGCAGCCACTATATTAATATGCTGCAAAGTTTAGCTCCTGAGCTTAGCGGTTGTAACAAAGGTGAGTTAACCGCAGTCAAATTACCCACTTTAAAAAATGTAATTTGTATTGGTGATGAACCCGTCGATGGGATGTTTTCCTTTAATGAGGTTATGAGCATGCCCACCGATGCACATAAATTAGAACTGCAAGCGGTGGCCAAAACCCTCGATTGCAATCAAGATATCAATATTCAATTTACCTCTGGCACAACAGGAAACCCTAAAGGGGCTACGTTGACGCATAAAAATATATTGAATAATGCGCTTTTAGTCGCACAAGCTATGCACTTTACTGAGCGCGATAAGCTCTGTATTCCTGTTCCGCTATATCACTGCTTTGGCATGGTATTAGGCAGTTTATTGTGTGTCAGTAAAGGGGCCGCTGCAATTTATCCACGTGATTCTTTTGATCCAAAAACTACATTAGAGGTGGTACAACAAGAAAAATGCACCGGCCTTCATGGTGTACCCACTATGTTTATAAGCGAGTTAGAGCTTAATAACTTTAACGAGTATGACTTAAGTACACTGCGAACGGGTGTTATGGCAGGCTCAACTTGTCCTGAACAGGTGATGCGTAAAGTACAAACACTCATGAATATGAATCAGGTGGTAATTGCCTATGGGCAAACAGAATGCAGCCCAATTAATAACATTACCGAAACCGACTCTTCTATTGAGCGTCAAGTCACTACGGTTGGCCGAGCACTTGCACACACCGAAGTAAAAATTATTGATGAGGTTGGTGACATTCAAAAAATCGGGCAGCCTGGTGAAGTATGTAGCCGTGGGGCCGGCATTATGCGTTGCTACTGGAATGATGAAGAGAAAACCAAAGCCACTATCGACAATGACGGCTGGCTGCACTCGGGCGATTTAGGGGTAATGGACAGTGAGGGCTTTGTCAGCATTGTTGGCAGAATTAAAGACATGATTATTCGTGGTGGTGAAAACATTTATCCGCGTGAAATTGAAGAAGTGCTTTACACCTATCCGGGTATACAAGACGCCGCTATTTTTGGCATTAGTGATGAAAAATTTGGCGAAGAAGTCTGTGCTTGGATCCAGCCTAAAGAAGGTGAAGTGCTTGATGAGCAAGCAATTCGTCTGTTTTTAAAGGACAAACTCGCCTACTTTAAACAACCTAAATACATTCGCTTTGTTGAAAATTACCCGATGACGGTAACCGGCAAATTGCAAAAATTTAAAATGCGTGAACAAATGCAAGAAGAGCTCGCCGAATCTGCATTTTCGTAAACCGATTCAATGCGAAGCACTATCAGCTTAGTGCTTTGCATTGTCTTACTCAATTTCAGGTTGTTTAGGGTCAACAAAATCGGTAATACTGATATTTCGTCCTGCATTTTTAGCTTTATAAACCCCTACATCAGCTGTTGCTAACAATGATTTTATTGAAGGTCTATATGTCGTGTATTGATCAATTGCAATACCGGCAGAGACAGTAATACGGTTAAAAGGTGAATATTGGTGTGCAATGGGGTCGTCTGCGAAGCACTTAGGTAAGTCACTTAACCAATCTAGCTCATTCGCTTGCAATGTTTTTACCAATATGAATTCTTCACCACCAAAACGCACCACAATATCAGCGTCACAATGCTTTAATCGGTTTGCTACTGCTATTAGTACGTTATCTCCCTCTAAGTGGCCGTAGTTATCGTTATATTTTTTAAAATAGTCGACATCAATCATGGCTAACCCTAAATATTGTGATGGCGCTAACTTGTTAATTAATGCTTTACAGCGCCGATCAAAACTATGCCGATTATGCATACCTGTTAACTGATCGGTGTTGGCTTTTTCCGTTTCAAATAACTCCGCTTTATATTGCTTTCTTAATAAGGTATCTAGTTGATATTGCACAATAGCCAATACAATCACCATGCTAAAATAAAAATAAAGTGTCCATACAATCGAAGTAGAAGAAAAAAGCTCAATAAATATCAAGGCAATGCCGATTATTGACCATAAAACCAGTTTATGTCCTAAGTGCAGCATCGGTATGGCTATAAATGCAGCCGCTACAAGCATAGGCCCTCCCTCTTTCAACTCACCGTAACGCTGAACATATACCCAGAAGAAATAACTAAATAAAAAACAAAATAAAACCGCATAACTAAAAAAGCGCGAATGTAAGTACTCTGAACTTAGTGTTTTATTTATAATAATCAGAACTATCGATAGCAATACCATAACTACACGTAAAATTGTTATGGTTGAATTAGCAGGCTCTTGTTGATTAAACCAAGACATAAAAATAAAAGATAATAAAAAAAGTGTTACAAGGTAGAGTGATGCATCAGCAAGACGCATTGAGCTTTTATTAAGTTGATTTTGGAAGTCGTGCTCTGTCGCACTTGAAAAATAAAAAATTGCGGGAATAAGTCGCACCTGCACTCTCCTTAATAAGCTCACTGATCCTTATCCACACTATAGTTTATTGTTATTAATTAGCGAGTTAAATTTACCTTATTAAATAATATTATACATTATTTTTGCTATATCCTGAACAATTCTTATTCAGGATATAACGAATAAAAGTAGAGAGTTAATTAAATAGCCGAGGCGCTACTATACAACGCCTTGTTCAATCATTGCATCGGCTACACGTCTAAATCCAGCGATGTTAGCGCCTAATAATAGATTACCGGGTTGATCAAATTCTTTTGCGGTATCGCTTGCTGTTGTGAAAATATCTTTCATTATTTGCTTGAGCTTTTCATCAACTTCTTCAAACGTCCAGCTTTGCATACTGGCATTTTGCGCCATTTCTAGTTGGCTGGTTGCCACGCCACCGGCATTAGCCGCTTTACCCGGGCCATAAGCTATTTTTGCTTCAATAAAGCAATCAATCGCTTCTTTGGTTGAGGGCATATTGGCACCTTCACATACTAATTTACAGCCATTATCAAGTAGCGCTTTTGCATCCGCTTCGGTCAATTCATTTTGCGTGGCGCAAGGGAATGCCGCATCCGCACTGTAGCGCCATACCATATGACCATCCTCTGGGTAGTCATCGCGAGGCGTATACTTGGCTTGTGAATGACTATCTAAATAGTCACTTAAACACCCTCTTGATTGCTCTTTGAGCTGTTTTATCAGCTTTAAATCAATACCATTCTCATCATATAAAGTGCCTTTAGAGTCACTACAGGTAATTGGCGTTGCACCAAGTTGATATAACTTTTCCATGGCATAAATAGCCACATTACCAGAGCCTGAAATTAAACAGCGCTTACCTGATAAACTATCGTTACGCTCTTCAAGCATATTATTAGCAAAATAGGCAGCGCCATAGCCTGTGGCCTCTTTACGGGCAAGCGATCCACCCCAAAGTAAACTCTTACCCGTTAGCACCCCTTCATAACGCCCTGTTAAGCGTTTGTATTGACCAAACATATAGCCAATCTCTCTGGCACCTACGCCAATATCGCCGGCAGGTACATCGGTAGTCGGGCCAATATGGCGGTATAGCTCGTTCATAAAGGATTGGCAAAAACGCATAATTTCGCCATCAGAGCGTCCTTTAGGATCAAAGTTCGCACCGCCTTTTCCCCCACCAATAGGCAAACCTGTTAGTGCATTTTTAAAAATTTGTTCAAAGCCTAAAAACTTTATAATGCTGGCATTTACACTCGGGTGAAAACGTAAGCCGCCTTTGTAAGGCCCTAACGCCGAATTAAATTCAATACGGTAGCCTTTATTCACTTGAATATTGCCCTCATCGTCAACCCAAGGCACACGAAACATTAGTTGGCGCTCTGGCTCTACCATTCTTTGAATAATTGCTTGTTGTTGGTAATGACTTGTTTGCGCAAATACAGGTTCAAGTGAGTCAAGCACTTCTTCCACTGCTTGATAAAACTCACATTGCGCAGGGCTCGTTTGTTTTAACTGCGCAATGGTTGTGTGTATATAATTCATATTTATTCTTCCATGTAGGTATTTTTTAATTTGAAATAGGAAAAATGATCAATGCTATTGTTAGTGAAGAAATTAATTATCCGATCATTATTTTCACACTTTAACATCATAGATAAACTGGATGCACGTGTTTGATGTTGAATTAAATTGTTGTTTCTTTTGTATAAAAACTCATTAAAAAAGAATTTATATGCTAAAAACACCCATTTGAATGAATAACACGTTAAAAGTATTAAAAAAATAGTAAAACAAAATACGACTCTACATTTTTACGAGAGCGACAAAATAAACTGCTTTATGAGACTGAAGTTGTAGAAGGATAGACTGATGATTGAGTAAATGTGGAGAGGTCAAAATGGAGGTTGTATTCAACCTCCATAAAATGCATTAAGCTTTTTCGCCATCTGGGCGAAAAGTACGCTGTACACCGGTTAAAAATAAACGCAATATTTGATCGTTACACACACGGTAATGCTTGTTTTCAACTTTACGTGAAAATGCGCTTAGCTCATGTTTACTTAAATCAAAATCAACCAACGCCAAGGTCGCGATCACGTCTTCTGCTTTCATATTTAAAGCAATACGTAGCTTCATAAAAATAATATTGTTGTTCAATTTACTTTCAGGCTCTGGCTGCTCACCTTCACGCTTGCCGCGCTTGGTGTTTATAAAGCCATTTAAAAATACCGCAAATTCAGTGTCACTTATTGGGGTATACCCAGGCTCGCCCTCTTTAGTTAACCATGCAATCACCTGCTCAGTGCTTACGCTCTGCGCTGCTGCGGCGAAAACATCAACCATAGCTGAATCAGTTAAATCAAAGGTGTAGCGAATACGGCGTAAAATATCGTTATTTGTCAAAGTAAATCCCAAGGTAAATAAGCGCTCAGCAAACAAAAGCTGTTTAGTAGCGGCGCAGTTTATCAGAGTTACACTAAGCACCCTATTAAATACTGTGTTTAATTACCCAATACCTTTGCCGGATCTACGCGTGTTGCTTGCCATGCTGGATATAGCGTCGCCAATATCGCAAGCACAAAGGTGGCTATAACGGTCAACACGATATCTTGCCAAACTAATTTACTGGGCAAAAATTCGATAAAGTACACACCTTCTAGCGGGTTTTCACCCAGTAACAAGCTCAGCCAAGTAAATAGCTCACTAATATTAATTGCTAAAATCACGCCAACAATTGAGCCTAAAAGTACACCCACAAATGCTTGGGTTAAGCCTTGCATGACAAAAGTAGCCAATATGGTACTGTCTTTGGCACCCATGCTTTTTAAAATAGCAATATTGCCTTCTTTTTCACGCACTTCCATTACCAGTGAAGACACAATATTGAAACTCGCCACCGCGATAATTAAAAACACCACAATATAAACAATCGTGCGCACCATTTGAATATCTTGATACAAGCTACCTTGCGTTCTAAGCCAACTCGAAATATACACATAATCGGTAATAGTCTGGCCAACACGAAGCGCTATTTGATGCGCCGAAAACACATCATCAACACGCAAGCGTAACCCTGTTACTTGGCTTTGATCATAGCCTAAGGTTTGTTGTGCTTTGTTAAGATGAATAAAAGCAGCGCTGCTGTCGATTGGTCCGCCCATTTCTATAATGCCCGCAAGCGTGAGGGTAACACGTTTTGGGGCGAGTAATGACTGGCCTTTTTCACTAATTTGCGGGATTAACAAGGTCACATTATCACCTAATGCGATATTAAGTTGCTTAACAATTTGCTTGCCTAAAATAACATCATCATCTGTTAACTGGCTGACTAATTTACCTTGTGTAAATTGGTTTATGGCTGACACATCACCTTCCAACGAAGGCTCAACACCTCGGATCTCAACCGCTTTTAATTGGCTTTTAAATTGCGCCATCCCATTAACAGCAATAAATGGGGCTGCGCCTGTTACGTGTGGTTGCTGTTTTAACTTTTCGACTTTAGTGGGCCAATCGGCAATTGGCCTACTTGGGGCAACATATTCAACTTGCGGCACTACACTTAATAAACGATGCACTAATTGCTGCTCAAACCCATTAATCACCGATAACGCCACAATTAACACGGCAACACCAAGTAAAATACCAATAGTGGATGCTTTGGCTATAAAACTTACGAAGGCATTTTTTTCATCTTTATGGCCTGAATAGGCTCTAAAGCGTTTACTAATAAAGGCACTAAGCAACATGGCTAGACTCTTTTATTGATAGTTTACCATCATCTAAGTACGCTATTTTACCCAGCTTATCTGCCAGTTCTAAATCATGAGTCACTACCACAAAGCTGGTGTTTAAACTTTTATTTAACTCATTAATTAAATCGTAAATTTTAATCGCATTTTGCTTATCTAAATTACCCGTTGGCTCATCAGCAAGCACCAGCGCAGGCTCTGTCACTAAAGCGCGTGCAATGGCAACACGCTGACGTTCACCACCAGAAAGAGCCGAAGGCTTATGGCTACTTCTATGTGCAAGGCCTACCTTATCTAGCATGTTAAGTGCTTTCTTTTTGGCTTCTTTCGCGCTCAACCCTTTTATGAGTAATGGCATGGCAACGTTTTCAACCGCACTAAATTCCATTAATAAATGGTGGAACTGATAAATAAACCCTAAGTTTTTATTTCTAAAAGCCGCTTGCTGCGAGCGAGATAACTTAGAAACGTCTTGGTTTTTTATTTTTGCACTACCCGCACTGGCCGTGTCTAAGGTGCCTAAAATATGTAACAAGGTGCTTTTACCTGAACCTGAGCTGCCAACAATTGCCAGCATTTCACCTTGCGTTAGGGCTAAATCAACGCCTTTTAATACCTCAACCTGATTTTGCCCGTCTTGGTACACCTTACTTATTTTTTCACAACTAATTACTAAATCATTCATAACGTAATACCTCTGCTGGGTTTACTTTAGCGGCTTGGCGCGCTGGATATAAAGTCGCTAAAAAGCTCATTGCTAAGCTTAAAACGGCAATAACACTTAAACTAACCACATCAAATTTGACGGGGAGTGAAATTCCCGATAGTAAATTTAAACCAACCAAAGCCAGCAGTTCATTTATATATAAGCTTAATAAAAGACCTAAAAAAGCACCCACGGCCGTGCCAATTACCCCGTTATAGAGCCCTTGTACCATAAATACGGTTTGCACTTGGCTTGGTGTGAGCCCTAATGTTTGCAAAATTGCTACTTCGCTTTGTTTTTCACTGACCATCATGGTCAGTGCCGATACAATATTAAATACCGCCACCAGCACAATTAAGCCAAGGAGCATAGACATAATGCGTTTTTCCATCGCAACGGCGGCAAATAAAGTGCCTTGACTGCTTCGCCAGTCGGTGAGTTTAAAGTCATTGAGTATGTGTTGGCTGTCTTGCATAAATTGGTCAAGTGCAAACGGCTCATGCAGTGACACGCTTAAATTAGGTACCGTATTGTTGCTAAGTTTTAAAACCCGTTGTAGTGATACGCCACTGGTAAATGCCAGTCCCATGTCTATTTCGGAGCCAGTTTCATAGATAGCAGCAATTTTAAATAAACGTTGGCTTGGCATGCGCCCAAGTGGGGTGTACGTAGATGCGTTAGGCATAATTACACGTAACTTATCACCTAAGCCAACGCCAAGTTTGCGGCTTAAATAACGACTTATTGCAATATTATAATTATTATTTAGTACGCTTTGCCAATTGCCTTGCACTATTTTGTCGGTGATTTTATACAGCGAGCCGTTATTGTCGTAAAGCCCTTGTAATAACACCCCGTGAAGATCTTTATTGGTTTGCAATATGGCTTCACCGTGGCGGTACAAACTAACATGATCAACATACGGTGATTGCTCAAGCGCAGATTTTAACGAATTCATTTGCGCTTTGGAGTGATCTTTGGCTTGTACTTCAACGTGTGGAATAAGCCCCAACATATTAGATTTTAAACTACTCTCAAAGCCGTTCATTACACTACTGACCGTAAAAAGCGCCATTAAACCAATCGCTATACCTGCAATAGAAAAAAACGAAATGAACGAAATAAACGCATTGCCTTTAGAGGAGCGGCTATATCTGAGTCCGATAAATAGGCTAACAGGTTGAAACATATTAATTAAAACATTAATGCCAAAAGTGTGGCGTTATAGTAGCACGAACTCAGCGCAATTGAATATCACCATAAATGTAAGAAATAATTTATAAATCTGACACTTGGCTATATTTTAAACAAGCCAGTAAACCCTGCTAAACTTTCAGCCCTGTTACTAAGTAATCAAGTAATACCCGCACATTAGTAGCCACAAATTGCCGTGGCGGATATAGACCCCACACGCCCTCTTGTTGTGGTTGGTATGCAGTTAATATAGGCACTAACTGACCGGATTTAATTTCATTTTCAATATAGTAATCAGGCAACTGAACAATACCCAAACCTTTTTTAGCGCCGTCAACCAGTGCCCAGCCGCTATTACAATGCAATCGCCCTGCGACCTTAATATGTTTATCACGATTATTTTCATTTACTCGCCAATAACTACTATTGCCAATTAAACATTGATGATTATTAAGCTCCCCCAAAGTGTGAGGCTCACCAAAACACGCTAAATATGCAGGTGAAGCACACATAATAAATCGTCGCGAGCTCAAGCGCCGCGCTTTTAAGCTTGAATCTTTTAAATGGCCTAGTCGAATGGCTAAATCAAAGCCCCCCTCTAATAAGTTTTCTTGCTCGTTAGAGAGCGTTGCGATTACTTCTACCTCTGGGTGATCATGCATAAATGAATGCACAATGGGCATAATAAAACTTTCACCATACATAACCGGTGCTGTTAATTTAATTTTACCTTTAGGTGAGGTTTGTACCGATGCTAAGCCTTGAGTGGCCTCGTCCATTGCGTGCTGTAAATGTTTAACTTGGTGTAAAAACTGCTCGCCCTCTTTGGTTAACACAACCTTTCGAGTGGTACGTGTTAATAATTGCGTATTTAACCGTTGTTCTAGCTTTGTAACATGGCGGCTAATATGAGCAACCGAGAAACCTAACGTCTGTGCAGCTTGGGTAAAACTTCCCTCTTCGCCAACAGCAATAAACTCATCAATACCTTCCCAACGCATAATTATTACCATACTGTAAAAGTGTTTTATTAAATTGAAGATTATCATTATCTGAGAAACAAATACAATAACCTCATCACCCAAACAGTATGGGTCTACAATTCATATTCAAACCACTACAAAGGATATACACATGTCTGAATTTATAAAATCAAAAGCAGCGATTGCCTGGGGCCCTAATCAGCCTTTAAGCGTTGAAGAAGTTGATGTGATGATGCCTAAAAAAGGCGAAGTAATGGTAAAAATCACTGCCACTGGTGTATGCCATACAGACGCTTTTACTTTATCAGGTGAAGATCCTGAAGGTATTTTCCCCGCTATTTTAGGTCATGAAGGCGCTGGGGTGGTTTACGCTGTGGGCGAAGGCGTTACGAGTGTAGAAGTTGGCGATCACGTTATTCCTTTATACACCGCAGAATGTGGTGAATGTAAAATGTGTACTTCAGGTAAAACAAACTTGTGTTCAGCAGTGCGCGAAACACAAGGTAAAGGCTTAATGCCAGATGGCACCACTCGCTTTTTCAAAGATGGCGAGCCTATTTACCACTATATGGGTACATCTACATTTTCTGAATACACAGTATTGCCAGAAATCTCATTGGCTAAAGTAAACAAAGAAGCGTCGTTAGAAGAAATTTGTTTATTAGGCTGTGGTGTTACTACCGGTATGGGCGCTGTTACAAATACGGCTAAAGTAAAAGCGGGCGATACGGTGGCTATTTTTGGTTTAGGCGGTATTGGTTTATCTGCCATTATTGGTGCTAAAATGGCTGGTGCTAGCCGTATTATTGGTATTGATATTAATACCTCTAAATTTGACTTGGCGACCAAACTAGGTGCTACCGACTTAATTAATCCAAAAGACTTTGACAAGCCAATTCAAGAAGTCATTGTTGAGATGACCGATGGCGGTGTTGATTACTCATTTGAATGTATTGGTAATGTTGATGTGATGCGCTCTGCGCTTGAGTGTTGTCATAAGGGTTGGGGAGAGTCTGTGATTATTGGTGTAGCCGGTGCTGGCCAAGAAATTTCAACTCGTCCGTTCCAACTTGTTACTGGCCGTGTATGGCGTGGTAGCGCATTTGGTGGTGTTAAAGGCCGCTCACAACTTCCTGAAATTGTAGAGCGTTACATGGCGGGTGAATTTGCGCTAAACGACTTTATCACTCATACCATGAGCCTAGAAGAAATTAACGATGCCTTTGATTTAATGCATGAAGGTAAAAGTATTCGTACTGTAATTCATTACTAATACGCTCATTTCACTTAATTACCATCACAAGCCGTTGCTATTAAGTAACGGCTTTTAAGGATTGTTATGTTAGAAAATATTTCAACCGCTAAAGTAACTGGCGGATGGCATAAGCAATACAGCCATAGCGCCTCAAGCACTCGTTGTACTATGCGTTTTGCAGTTTTTTTACCGCCAGGCGCCAGTGAAACCAATAAGGTGCCGGTACTGTACTGGTTATCAGGTTTAACCTGTACCGATGAAAACTTTATGCAAAAAGCAGGCGCATTTAAAAAAGCAGCGGAGCTGGGTATCGCCATTGTAGCGCCAGATACGAGCCCACGTGGTGATAACGTGCCAAACGAAGACAGCTATGATTTTGCACAAGGTGCTGGGTTTTACCTTAATGCCACAAAAGCGCCCTACAACACCCATTTTAATATGTATGATTACGTTGTTAATGAGTTACCGGCACTAATTGAGCAACACTTTCCTGTTACAGATAAAAAAGCAATTAGTGGTCATTCAATGGGCGGGCACGGCGCATTGATGATTGCACTTAAAAACCCACAATCGTACACCAGCGCTTCGGCATTTAGTCCTATTGTTAATCCTATGGCGTGTCCGTGGGGTGTAAAAGCATTTACAGGCTACTTAGGCGACGACAAAACAACGTGGGCACACTACGATACTTGCGAATTAATGCAACAAGCCGAGCAAGCTAACTATTTACCTATGCTGGTAAGCCAAGGTGATGCTGATAACTTTTTAGAAGAGCAGCTTAAGCCGCAAAATTTGGTCGATATCGCTAATAAAAAAGCGTATCCGCTGCAGCTCGAAATGCACGCTGGCTACGATCATAGTTACTTTTTTATTAGTAGCTTTATAGACCAACACTTATTATTTCATCATCAGTTTTTATCGGCTTAGATTCATTACTGTGTAGAGTAGATTTATCTACTTCTACACATTCTTTAAGATTTTTTGTGATCTGTCGGCATTTTCTAATGGTGCCGTCATCTCCTTTTACTAAATCAAATACTGCAGAGTCTATTTTTAAACCAAGCTCGGTAAAAGAAAATCCCTCTTTGTTTACAGGAACAGGCTCTAGTGGGTTTTTATAAGGAGTGGAACGAGCAGGATTATTCATGCTTTGGTTATCATCCGCATTTGAAACAGCTTGCCCATCCAATACAGCACCAAAAAAGGTACAACCATTGAGCATAGTTAATACCGATAAAATGAGTATTTTTTGCATTTTTAGCCTTTTAATACTGTGTACATCATTACGTTCTTGATGTGCTGTTCTGTAAGTGAATATAGTAACCTATCAAAAAAACTAAACTGTAAAAATATGTTAGCAACCGAAATTATAAACAGTGATAGCTCACGCAAAATTACTGCCTTAACATCCTCGCAAATTGATATAATATAACATATAATCAAGTTCATTTTTTCATTCTTGTTAATTGTATTTTATGTCATTATCTTTATCGCAAAGTCGCTTGCATCATATTGATCTATTACGCGGCATTATCATCATATTTATGGTGATAGATCACGGCATGTATTATTGTCTAAATTATTCAGTAACTGATCCCATGACCATACCCGGAACAGATGCGCTTACTTTTTTCACACGCTTCATATCGCATTTTTGTGCGCCATTATTTGTATTTTTAGCAGGCCTCTCTGCCGCTATTACAGAGCATAAATACGCGTGTACTCGTCAGTTTGCTAACGCTTTAATAGTTCGAGGCTTAGTGCTTATTTTATTTGAGTTTACAATTGTGTCATGGTCATGGAGTTTTAATCCTCTTTTCCCGATGTTATATGCTCAAGTAATTTGGGCGATTGGCTGGGGCTTTGTGGTGCTTGGCTTGCTTCGCTTAATAGGTATATACCCTGTATTTATAGCTGGGTTATTACTGGTATTTGGTCATAACTTATTAGATGGTATTACCTTTGAAAGTAACACCATCGCGCATACACTGTGGTCTATCGTTCATCAAAAAAATGTATTAGCACTGCCGTTTGGTTTTTCTATTAGAACGACCTACCCCGTTGCGCCTATTGTTGGACTCATGTGTTTGGCTTATTGTGCAGGTGTATATTATAAATCTCACCATTATAGTAAAAAAGTGATGAATTACGCGTTTATTATGGGTATGAGCTGCCTAGCACTTTATTCAATACTACGCGGCTTTAATTTATACGGTGATATGTCACAGTTTTCTACACATACAGATCCACTGCTGACTATTATGTCGTTTTTAAATCCGACTAAATATCCGTTGTCGTTACAATTTATGTTACTTACTGTAGGGCTTGGTTTAATTGCGCTAAAACTGTTGAGCCACTTAAAGGCTAGTTTTTCGCAAAATTTTCTGCAAGTACTAGGTAAAACCAGCATGTTTTCCTACCTCACTCACTTGTATTTGCTGCATGCTATCAGTTGGCTTTTAATACCTGCTCTTGGATTTAACTTTAGTGATATGACCTATGGTGAAACCCTTGTTGGCTTACCATCAGGGTATGGTATGAGTTATATTGCAACCATGGCGATGATAGCTGTAGTGGTTGTGCTTACCGCCTTACTCGCTAAGCGCTACTTAAACTGGAAATATCGTAATAAAAACAGCCTGATTGCTAAATATATTTAGTTATTACGCTGTTGTTTTTAGTCATTAAAAAAGGCGCTTAAAAAGCGCCTTGCTAACAAGTATGTGTGCTTAGAACATATCTTGATAGGAATTTGTTGTATTGAATATAATTGCTTTTTCAAAGCCTGGCAGCTGAATGCTGTGCTCATCAATAACAATGTCATTTTCATCAATCAGCCCATCACCAAAACGATAAACTAGCGCGTATTGACCTAAATCTGCTTGTTGTTGATAGTGCTGTTGTGCTTCTTTTACCGCTGCATGTTTGCTGGTATAGAGCCCCATCATTTCATCGCCATGACGCTTAGCAAGCATCTGCATCGTTACTTTTGCTGAAAGCACTGTGGCTGTTGCATTATTACCACCAAACCCTTTAGAATTTATAAATGCAATATCCATATCACCACAATCATAGTGACTGTTACGAATATCTAAATGATCTGCATAAACATCATCAGCCACTTTATCTATAGTGGTAATACCCGGCATAATATTATGACTAAATACACCTAAGGCAATGGCAAGCTGATCGCCACTGGCAGGTGCTATAGTATGGCCAACATACGCTTTAGGGGCGGTTACTTTCCAATTATCTATTGCAAATGTTTGCGCTACTTTATGATAAATTAACGACTCAGTTACGCGGTTTTGTGGTGTGCTTGAACCATGGGCTAAAATAAAGCTACGTTGCTGTAATGCCTCTTTACCTAGTAAGCTACTGGCAAGTGCAGCCGATTTTGCCATGGTAATGTAGTTACCAGGCCCAGGTGAAGTAATTGATTTTTTTACTCCATCGGCGTTAACAAATACATCAGGCACACAGCCCATAATGTCTGCACCTAGTTCAAGTGCCAGCGCATCATCCATTAATATAGCCACTTGTGCGCCTTCACCTAAAGTAAAGCCACAGTTTTCGCCAAATGGGCGGCTGCTTCTACGATAATCAGGTTCATCGTCATTACTTAAATCATCTAAGCGGCGCAAACCTTCAATATTAGCCAGCGCACTCATATTGCCAAAGCCTTCAACCACTTCAGGGGTAATCGCACATTCTACACTTGCCACAATTGCAACACGTGTGCGTCCTGCTTGTATATCATTTACTGCTGCGCGCAAGTTATATAAAAAAGTAGCACACGCACCCGATGTAGAAAAAGTAGTCCCTACATTGCCCGTAACATAGGCATTGATAAAATCGGTCGACATTGTATTTAAACCCAGTGCTAGCTGCTTAGTGCTGACGCGATCACCCTGCTGGCGCGCTTTGACTAACCCACCTAATCCTTTATCGTCCATTTGGCCAATAACCGATGCTGAATAGGTACCAATTTTATCAGGCTCAACACTATTCATAATGTATTGCCATTCAAGTCCGGTTGATTTTATTGCATCGGTGGCAGCAAAAATAGTTGCTTGTAAACCACGAGGTTGGTAGCGGCTATTGTACATAATTGACGGATCAAACCCTGTGGGTAGTTGCCCAGCAGATTTAATTGGGTTATCACGAGTAGAATCATGTTTAATATCAAATTGAGCAGCAATAGTTACTTTCACTTTTTTATTTTCAAGCTCTTCTACGTGCCAACTTTCAGGAACTGGCGAAGGTAAATCACGACGGCGTGTTTCAAACACAATCGCATTTTCATCCGATGCGGTTAACGTCATTTTTTGCTGCCATGGTGTGGCATCTACATCAAAATGTTGTTTTTCAATTTTGCGAATTAATGTACCTGCAATAATTTGCTCACCAAAACGTGCTTCTATGTCGCTTTGCTCAACATTATTGCCTTGCATGTCTTGTAGTTGTCCATTCACAACACTCACTAAATTCATTAATGTGGCGAGGCCTAAAAATGTTTCTTGGCGAGCTTGAGACTCTAAGCTATCTAACACGATACGACGATAACCTTGATGAAAAGAAGTACGGCCAGCGGCATTAATGCCTCCCATGCCGACAATGACGGGTAATGCGGTCATAATTTACCTTTAAAAAAACGTGTTATAAGAATATGGAGTCAGTTTAAATGGATTACGCACACGACTTTGTGCTTTAATAGCCAAATATTAAGCATAAAAGGCCAAAAACAACTGGTCGGAGCATTTGAATGAGCAATAACCCAACAAATCCACCATTAAATATAGCTATTGCTGTTTACTCGCATCTACTGGTAACTAGTTTAACCTTGCCAATTGAAATGCTCAGAGCAGGTGAAGCGTTTGCCAAGGGGCACACTAGTAAGCAACACTTTAGAGCGCTGAATATTCATTTAATTGCTAAAAATATGGCTCCTATTGCAACCAGAACAGGTTTAGCCATCGTGCCTGATTGCAGCAGTGATAACGCTCCCTATTGCGATTTAATCATTGTTCCGGGTATTTGGCGTAATCCACGCCCAGTTGTTAAAACGAATCAACCAATAGTTAATTGGCTCAATGAGAGTTTTACCATGGGAAGCCATATTATTGGTGTTGGTACCGGCAATTGTTTACTCGCAGAAGCCGGTTTACTTGATGGTCACCCTGCAACCACTCACTGGCATTATGCCAAGCAATTTTCTCAAGATTATCCAAACGTTAGCTTAAAACCTGATTTTTTTATTACCCAATCAGAGCGCCTGTATACGGTAGCCAGTTTAAATGCCTTAGCTGACGTTATTGTTCATATTATTAGCCAATACTATGGTAAAGAAGCGGCGCAGCATGTTGAGCGGAACTTTTCACATGAAATACGTAAACCCTACGAAGATCAACGCTATTTAGAAGGCGCCGTTAACCGACATGCTGATGAACTTATTGCACAAATACAATTTTGGTTAAAAACTAATTTATCTAGTGAGTTAGATTTACAAGAAGTCGCGGCACAATTTAGCTTAAGTTACCGCACGTTTACACGCAGGTTTCGACTCGCTACAAATCAAAACCCTATAGAGTACTGGCAGCAGCTACGGGTTGAAGGTGCAAAAGAATTACTAGCTTCATCGAATTTATCAATTCAGGAAGTCGCGTTAGAAGTTGGCTATAACGATCAAGGACATTTAACCCGTGTGTTTAAAAAGATATTAAGTCAAACCCCGAGTGAATACAGAAAAGTAGTCAGACGAAAGCTATTTAGTTGAATTAAACCAGACTATTGACACTTTACGACACTCAACTACACTAACTAATAAGTTGTGAATATGAAAATTATATATGCTAACAGCAAAAAAATTCTGTTTATCTGGGTTGCTTTTATTACTTATTATCGTTTCTTGTTATGCTTTTTCTACTGATTCTCGCGGCTTTTATTATACAGACTTTGAAAAAGCAGTGGATCAGGCTATTTTCAATAATACTTCCGTTGCTAAGCAAATAGCTGAATTAACGACTTTAAGGTTGCGATCAGATTACCAACATCTAGGCAACAGTGCATACCTACTTTACAAACATTGTCTCATTACAGAAAAGAACAAAGAGGATGATGCCGCAATAATACAACAACATCTGGCAAGTCAGGCAACCGAAAATAATAGCCATGATCTTCGCGTCGCTAATTTTTTATGCTTAATGCAAGGGAATATAAGAGCGGATGATAGCGAAGATTTTTATAAAGAATTTCACAGCATATACAGTGCGAAAAACCAACTTCATTCGGCTAAGCTATTTTATCTTCTTAGCCATGATTATGCCTATTTCTTAATGGAAAAAGGTTTTTTCAACGAAGCCGTCGCCGTAATCAATGAAGCAATTGACATTACCATATTAAATCAAGATCACGAAGAGCACAACAACAGCCTAGCCACCTTAGCCTTGCTCTATAATGATTTAAATCAAACCGAAATGGCTTTAAAAATAAATCAGCAGGCAATTAATAATGCAGTTAGCGACTATCAAAAAGTAAACTTCTTGCTGGAGCGAGGTTACATACTTATCAATGCTCAATTATATTCACAGGCAATTGATGTTTATCAACAAATAAAGCAGATATCAGCTATCGATAGTCAGCTTGATATTATTATAAGTACAAATTTATCAAATATTTACTTCGAAACACAAGCAATAAGTGAGAATTTAGCGATTACAGCGCACCTATTAGCGGTTGCCGAGAAGTCACAGTTATCACAGCATATTGCCTATGCGAAGGTTGCCCGTGCTTTCGCTTTACTAAGCAGTGGTGAAGCAGCACAAGTAGAAATAGCGAAGACACTGTTCAAAGAGGGATACCAGTGGTTTGAAAGCACAGCTTATGATCCCACGAATGATCCTATTAGATTGATTGGTTGGGCTGAATTACTGAAGCAGCAGGGATTTGTTAGGGAAGCGTATGACTACCTCATTAAAGGTAGTAAACTTAAAGATAAAATAGAAAATAAAGCATTAAAAGACAACGCGCTGTATCTAAATAGTGTACTTGAAAAAGAGCGCTCTGAAAAGCAACTGTTAGAAACCAAGTTACAACTCGACATTAAAGATGCCTATGCTAAAAGCTTAAATGTGCAAAAACAATTTTGGTTTCTAGCTGCCCTAGCACTGGTAGTGCTCATTGTAGTAACAACATTGACAGCAATAAGTATTAAACGGCTGAATAGAGAACTTAAAGAAAAGAACAACGCATTAGAGTATGAGAGTAACCACGATCCTTTAACACAAGCAAAAAACCGTCGTTATTTTTATAATTATTTATCAAACCGACAAACCGTCGATAATTCAAATAAATACACTTTATTAGCTCTTCTTGATATCGACTTTTTTAAAAAGATTAATGACGTACATGGCCACGATGCCGGTGATAAGGTACTGCAAATAATAGTACAAAGAATAAAAGAAAACCTCAGAGCCTGTGATCAGCTTGTTCGGTGGGGCGGCGAAGAATTTTTATTGCACATAAATACGACTCCTGATCAGCAACAAAATCGAGCTATTATCCAGCGTATTCTTTGTGATATAGAAAGAACCCCAATCAAGATCAATGACACAGAGATCACAGTTTCTGTCTCTATTGGTTTTGCAACGCTCGTTGCGACCAATGATCTGGAGCAACATATTAAAGTAATCGATAATTACCTTTACCAAGCCAAAGAGCAAGGCCGCAAAAGAGCAATTGGTTCGCTTAACACGACATGCTCAGAGGCCGTTATTCTACACTCTGAGCTGTAACTAAGTGATTATTACGATCTAAAATACACATTTTTCATGCTGATCTTCTTCTTTCGCGGCTTGAATTTCATCAAGTACCGAATCAACATCAGACAGTTTACTACTGTCTTCAAATAAACCAGTCAACGAGGTGTTTACTGTTAAGTGAACACTTTCAAATAATGCCCACATTTCTTAATCATACTGTGAGGCTAATAAAGCTGGAGCAAATTCACCATAGTAACGGCGCATAATATTAACAACAGGGGTAAACATCGCTTCAGCATTATTATTTGCAGCCACACTGACAGCTGAGAAAATCAATAATAACGGTCCCTTTATCATCAACTAATACATTAAATTCATATAAATCACCGTGAATAACGCCTGCACACAGCATAAGATAAATGTTACCCATCATTTGCCCATACTGTTCAATTGCTTGGTTTTCAAAGGGCGTTACATTAGCTAGTTGAGGAGCAATATTGTCATTGCCATCAGACACCAACCCCATAAGTAAAACCCCATCCATACAGCCATAAGTTGTTGGTACTCTGAGACCGTAACGAGCCTAGTGTCCACCACGAGCTTTTCGTCCTTATTGATATTCGCGGCCTTTTTGAAACTGAGTTTACTAGCTTCTTAATATATCTTTGCACAACGAAACTGCTAACCACATCTAACAATAAACACGTCAGCTTCTTTGCCGCTCATCAGTCGAATAACTACTTCATCAGTTAGGCCATAAAAAGTGTATCCGTTTTGGTATTTTCACTGGTAATCTACTAAGTAAACTTGTTTATCAATCATTGTCATTAAGTACGTTTTATATAATTTTATAAATTATTCCGCACAGCATACCATTTTTATATGCTTACAGTGTTACTGAATTGATTGCTTGCTATATCCAGTTTTTTTAGGTTAATACTATACCTAAAACACTTTACTTCGGTTAAAGTTCTTAATACCACCCTGACGTTAGTCGACTATTTATTTCTATAATAGCGTTTATGATAACTTTTCACTTTAGCATGCACACCTTTACTTAAGCTTTTAAACTTAGCTTCTAGCACGTCAACGCCGTATAAAATACCCACCACAAGCACCGAGAGCTTAATAGCAGCCCCGAGGTTTTCGGTTGCTATCATCACGCCAATGGAGGCCAGTACCCAAATGGTGGCAGCAGAGGTAACCCCGACTACCGCACCGTCTTTTGCGAGCATTACGCCTGCGCCTAAAAAGCCGATGCCGGTAATTATTTGCCCGACTACGCGAGAATGATCAATCACATCCCCTTGTAAATTAAACGCAGTCGATAAAAACAAGTAAGTACCTAAGGTGATCAGTGCAGAAGTACGGATCCCTACAGGTTTGCCACGCAATTGCCGTTCTATACCAATAATAGCCCCACAAAAAGCCGCCGTACCAATAGCTGCCCACGAGTATGGGGCTACATCGATAAAATCTAAAAATGTCACTTAAAATCCTAATCTATTATTTTTTACCAATAGCAACTGCCGTTCTAAGCCTTTGACTACCAAAAGCCGACATTTTACTAAAATCGCTGCGTGCAATTGGCACATATTGACAGTCAATCGCTAATTGATTGTCGTTACCTGGTTCGCAAAACGGGTCATGTACGTACACACAGTGCGCATCTAAATGAGTAACACATACCCAATGCGGTGATTTTTTTCCATCAAACCGATAAGTGCTTATTAGCAGTAACACACTAAAACCTTGGTTTAACCACGTTTCTATATCGGTTAGTTCAACATCTTTATAGGTAACAGGAATATTAGCCGAGGCTATGCCTTCAACAAATTGCTGATGTACTGTCGCCAGCACCGTTTTTTTATTATCACTGCGTACCCCATCTAAAAATAATGGCTCTGAGGTATTAACAATGACCTCACTTTTAAATCCCCGTTTATTTGCAGCCAGTGCCAAACCAAACGGATGACAACCGCCATGTCCCGAGGTCATAAAAATGGTGGTGCCTTCACGCCATAAAGCTAATTCGTGTGACTGACTCAGCTCTGTGCTGTTATCAAGCGAGCCCATTGCCATTAATAATGCCGCAGGCCCACAGGTAAACTCGGTAGTTTGCTGATACCATGGCGTTAAACGCTCAACTTGCAACTCGCTGGTTTGACGGATGTTTTTTTGCATGCGCAAGGCATCACTGTGATCATCGTAATAATCACTGTACTGACCAAAAACACGATACCCTACACTTTTATAAAGCCCTATGGCGCTGTCGTTATTTACTGCCACTTCTAAACGCAAATAAATACGCCCACGCTCACTAGTGGCTTTTTCAAGGGCTTTAAGCAGCGTTTTAGCGATTCCTTTGCCCTGCATCGTCGGTAATACGGCTAACGAATACAAACGCGCTAACCGCGTGCCTTTGTGGCACCACACCAAACCGTAACCACATAATTGCGCATTGTGCTCGGCAACTAATAAAATCCCATGTTTAGCACTAAGCCAGCGCTTTAAACTTCGCGCACTAAGCTTATCGTTACTAAAGCAAGCATTTTCAAGCGCCACTAAGGCGTTTAAATCACTCGCGCTTGCAGGGCGAATACTAATATCCGCCCCTGCAAAAATCGTTATATCAGACAATGCGTTAAGCATTAGCCGCGACCTCGTGCTTCAAGGCGCTGTTTAAACTCATCCATAATGATCATGTATAACTCATCACCTAAGTAACCATCTTCTACTTTGTGATCAATACTTGGGTTATCGTTTACTTCCAACACATACGCACGGCCTTGATGCTCTTTTACATCCACACCGTATAAACCCTTACCCACGGTTTTACATGCTTTTAAAGCAGCATCCAGTACAGCTTTAGGTAATTCAAACGTAGGTAATGTTTCAAAGCCACCCGAGAAAAACCGTTTCGCGTCATGGTTATATATTTGCCAATGGTTACGCGCCATTAAATAACGACACGCATAAATAGCACGACCATTAAGTACCCCTACACGCCAATCGTATTCTGTGTACATGTACTCTTGCGCCAGAACTAACGCACTTAAAGCAAATAATTCACTAAGCTTAGCTTCTAATTCATCACGATTAGCAACTTTATACACGCCTTTTGAAAACGACCCTTCTGGCATTTTTAATACCAGCGGATAAGTAAACGACGCTTCTAGTTGCTCAATTGTGTCTTTTGATTGATCTGCCACCACCACGGTTTTTAAACTCGGTACTTTTTGATAATTGAATGCATCATGTAAGTACACTTTATTACAGCATCGTAAAATAGACTCCGCATCATCAATCACCACTAAACCTAAGCTTTGCGCTTTACTTGCAAGACGGTAGGTTGGGTGATCAATCGCTGTTGTTTGGCGAATAAACAACGCATCAAATTGGGCAATATTGTCTATTTCCTCAAAGCTGAGTGCTTTTGCGTTAATACCATGTTTCGCTGCTGCTTTTATAAAACGGGCTATTGCATCTTTATCACTTGGCGGTACTTTTTCGTTATGATCAACCAATATCGCCATATCCCAACGAAAACGGCGCTCTACTTTACCAATACGCCATTGCGTTTGGGTAAACTCATTTAGCTTTTCAATAAACGCAGCATATTGCTGCTCGCTTAGGGACGCTAATGATCCTTGTTGTAATAGGCCTTGCTCATCAACAAATAAAATAGGTGCCGGATATTGTTTAAATACCGATTTAGCGGCTTTAGCTTGTTGATCATTTCCCGCATGACCAAAATAAACAGCACCATCAATATGCCCAATATTTTGTAATGACGCTTGATTGCTTCGAAGCGCGTTAATTGTTTTTACACTCGGTAATACTTGGTGCTTGCGTGCCTCAGCAAGTAACGAACAGTAATAGCCTTTACTTAAATACTGGCTAGCATCACATAGATTTATTATGCGGGTTTTTGGTTCGTTGCGTTTTGGGTAGTCACGCAAATAGGTGTTAAAGGTAATGACATTTTCAAATGAAAGAGCAAGCGTTTGCTCATTGTTATCAACCACAATTAAGGTTTTAAACACGACTTTTCCTAGTTAAGTCAAAATATACAAAGCAGCCTTGCTAATCAGTTAGCTCAGCGAATAAAACAGCAAATAGAAACACCTATCGCACTAAGTGCAGCATTTAGCAAATCACTTAATACGATAGGTGCTTTAACGAATATCTACTATAAACGTTAGCGCTTAAATTGCTTAAGCGACAGGTGATTTATATGCCCTTTTTTAGATGCGCACAAACGAGATATTTTTAGCGTAAAGATAAAAATTTTTGATGAACTTTTTTATTGCTAATTTGTGTTTTAAAATAGCCAAAATTTAATACTAAAAGTGATCATCATGTCTCTTCCCGCTTGTCCTAAATGCCAATGTGAATACGTTTACGAAGACCAGCAGCTGCTTATTTGCCCAGAATGTGCCTATGAGTGGAACCCGAATGTTACTAATGACGAAGACGCTATTTTAGTGAAAGACGCAAACGGCACTTTACTTGCTGATGGCGACAAAGTAACCGTAGCTAAAGATTTAAAAATTAAAGGTAGCTCACAAGTTATTAAAATTGGCACCAAGGCCTTAGTAAGACGTGTACTTGATAAAAAAGATCATGAGCTTGACTGTAAAGTAGATGGCATAGGTGAAATGATGGTGACGGCTAAATTTGTTAAAAAAGCCTAAACCCATTGAAATAAACAATTAAATACAGCAAGAACCTGTGTAATCTTGGCGCTTTATTGCATTAACAAACTGACATCCACTTTAACTAATTGATTTTAAGCGCCTTTTAAAAAATTGAAAATCTAAATTCAGTTCTCAAAGTGGTGTGTTAGTTGTCTAGTATTACTACTTCTGCTTTGTGAAAGTGTGTTTTTGCGCTTTGCAAAACATCGGCAGTAAACTTTGAGTTTGGCACTGGTATATCAATAACATTGCCACTTTTACAAAATAAAGTAACGGTATTTGACGCTAGCTGTATTTTAATTATCGCCCCTTTGGGAATAAGCTGCATTCTACTTTTATTATTATTGAACCAGTGAGGTTTTTTGCAAAGTAGAACGTTTTCTCCAATATCAGAAAAAACACGCTCAGGCCTAAAGGTTAAGTACTTTATAATTAAAGCCGTGAGTAAAACACCCGTAATTGTGACGGTAAAAATCCCTATCTCCATAATATTCCCTTAAATTTATGTCCTTTATTTAACTGCTTATCCATTAATGATTATCAGACTCAAGCAAATCTTATAAGTTCACGCTATAAATGCCTTAGTTGTGATTGAGTGAAACCAGCTAACATCGAGTTATAAACACCCCTTAACTAGTTTATTATATTAGCTTATTAGATAACACAGTTAATGTTTCATCGTAAGCGCGTTGATTAAAATTATTCGAATGCGGGTTCATAAAACCATGCAAATAATCAACACACTTAGCGGAAACATTAGGCTTTGTTGCCAACTTAGTCTGAAGTGCTTTTACATCAAAATGTTGCTCATAGTGAGGAAAAATTAACTCTATTTCAAATGCCGGGTTTAGCTCAGTATGGTGCCTAATTTGCGAGCTGTAAAAACAAATGCCCTTAGTTATCGTTTTAATCGCCGGATGTGAAGACATTGACCAAATTGCCGATGCGCCAACACTAAAACCAATCAATATGATGTTACCAGCGAGTGGTTTAATCGCTTTTTGTAAAATAGCGACATACTCATCAAGGCCAATATGCTGACTAAAATACTCATAGGCCTGCTGTTCACTGTTAAATGCCATATCCACCCCGCCATAGGGATCGACAATAGACTGAGCGTTTAGTTCTTCAGCTAATGCTTTTAAAGCCGCTGTTTTACCAAATATATCACTAACCAAAACTAAGTTCATAAACGGCTCATCTCTAATTTTATTCTATAAGTTTCAGGCAATTATTTAACAAAGAGGCCTACGAGATGCTGCGTCTCAGCGTAAGAGACAAATAAATACTACATTCAAAGCACTTTAACCACATCGTAACTATGTTTTACATCACCGAGTGTTAAACTAACTTCATCATCGACTTGTTTACCTAATAACTGTTGGCCTAATGGTGCACCAGAGGTAAGTACTTGAATAGTTGTGCCTTTAATATCAACGGTTAATCCACCAGCTGCAGGGCCTAAATAAAACCATTTTTGTGTGCCTGCATCATCTTCTAAACACACCAATGAACTGACTGCTATTGTGCCTGTAACGGCGTCGTTGTAGATGGCTTCAAATAGTTGTATTTCTTTATAACACTCATTCACCCGATCAGCGTGACCTTGCGCTAAATACGCAGCTTCAAGCCCGAGCGTATCATATTGAGTTTCTGCAATACTTTCTTCGTGGGTCGCGGTATCGTGGGCTGTTTTAGCTGCAATTTTCGCAGTATTGAGCTGCTCTTCTAAGGCAAAACGCAGGTGCTCTGTAACATGGGCTTTATTCATTTGGAAATTCACTAAATACGGTAAAAATAATTTTGCCATTTTAGCATTGTTGCTACACCTAACACTATCCCTTTGCTGTGTAACAACAATACTGATTTAAGCCTATGGCATATCCATTAATGCCTGCGTTTGCTGATCCACTTGCTTATCGTAGTTTTTAGCACTTAACCCAAGTAGCTCGGGTAATGTTGCAGCAATACAAATGGACGATAACGTGCCTACGACTATTCCTGCAAACAGAGCAATTGCAAATCCCTGCAGCGGCGCCCCTGCTAACAGCCAAACACTTGCCACCGTTGCGAGCGTAGTCCCGGAGGTAATAAGCGTACGAGTTAAGGTGCTTTTAATAGCACTGTTGATAATACTGCTTGGTTTGAGTGTGATGTTTGTTGGTATGCGCAACAGCTCGCGCACCCTATCTCCAACTATTATTGAGTCATTTAGTGAGTAGCCAATAATCGCCAACAAACTGGCTAAAACAGTTAGGTTAAACTCTATTTGTAACCATGAGAATAAGCCAACCACCAGCACTAAGTCATGAAATAAAGCCACCACAGAGCCTAATGCCAAACGCCATTCAAAACGAACAGCTAAATAAATCATTACCGCGACCATCGCAGCAAATAATGCTAAGCAGCCTTGTTCAAATAGTTCATCACCCACTTGAGAGCCAATATAAGCCGATGATAAAACCTCAGCATTTATAGTTGGGTTTTGGCTAATAGCCGTTTTCCAGTCATCGTTATTGCTTGTATTATTGGGGCCTTGTGTTAGATGAAAATGATTATTGCCCTGTGCTGTTAGCTCAAATTCACCCTGATGATTTTTTGCAATAAATTGCTCAAGCTGTTTTAGTTCAACACCTTGGCTGGTGGTAAACTCTGTTAAGTATCCACCCGTAAAATCAAGGCCAAAGTTTAGCCCTTTTTGTGCAATGGTGAATACCGACAACAACACAAATATGGCGCTGATCAGCATGCCTGTATAACGTATACGAGACCCTGCCTCACATTTTAAAAAAGAATTAAGCATACGCGTTTACTCCTGCTTTTTTACCCAGCTTTAAATATAAGCTTTGGCTTAAATATTTCGATACATACACACCAGTAAATACCGATGTGATAAGTCCCAGCGCCAGCGTTATAGCAAAGCCTTTTACAGGGCCATAACCTATGCCATATAAAATAATCGCGGTGATCATCGTGGTAATATTGGCATCTAAAATCGTATTCGCTGCCTGTTTATAGCCCTCTTGTATCGCTTGATATGGAGGGCGTCCTTTGCGGCGCTCTTCTTTAATGCGTTCAAATATAATCACGTTAGTATCAACCGCCATTCCTATGGTTAGCACCAAACCTGCAATACCAGGAAGTGTTAAAACCACCCCAGGTAATAATGACATTAACCCCACTAAAGACGTTAAATTTAAAACTAACGCAACATTTGCAATAAGCCCTAAACGACGATACCACAGCGCCATAAAGGCAAGCGTTAACCCCATGCCTAACATTAACGCCGCCAATCCATTGTTAATGTTGTCTTGACCAAGGCTTGGACCAATAGTTTGTTCATGTACTATGGTCACTGGCGCCGAAAGCGATCCTGCACGAAGTAATAGCGCTAAATCGGCAGCCGCTTGCTGGTTTTGCATATTGGTTATACTAAAGCGCGAGCTTAAATGCTGGGCTATATTCGCCACATTAATGACTTCGCTTTTTTTAACCACTTCACCTTTAGCATTTTGTGAATACTCTGAATAGAGCGTTGCCATCGGCTTGCCTATATTCGCCTTAGAAAACGCCGACATAGCATCGCCACCTTGGCTATCTAGGCTCAGTTGTACTAAAGGTTTACCCCAGTCATCACGGCCAATATTGGCATTATTAATGTGCTCACCAGTAAAAATAGGCACAGGGTCGAGCTTAATAGTCCCACCCGATTGCAAATTAAATGTTTGCCCGCCAATCTCTTTAAGTTGATAAAATCCAAGTGACGCGGTAGCACCAATAATACGTTTTGCCTCGGCTGGGTCTTGGACGCCGGGTAGCTCAATGCGAATGCGCTGCTTACCTTGGCGCTGTGTAACCGCCTCGGTAATTCCTAACTCTTCAATGCGTGAGCGAAGCGTAGTGAGTGTTTGGCTCATGACTTGTTTATCAAATGCGCTGCGCCCTTGCTCAGAATAACTCACTTTAACGACCTGTAAGTTGCCATGAGTTGATGTGGTTATAGTTAGATTTTCAAAGCGGCTTTTAAGGTCGCTAATAACTGAGGTTAGCTTTTCGGCTGCATTTTCTAATGCACTTATTTCAAAGCCTTGGTTAGTTTGCTTTGCTTTAACACCATAGGCTTTTTGTTTAACAATGATGGCTTTCGTTTGCTGGTAAGCACTGAGTAATTGCTCATCAATGGCTTTATCTAAATCAACATCAAGTACAAACAATACCCCGCCGTTTAAATCAAGACCCAGCTTTATGGGCGATAAACCAAACTCTTGTAACCAAACAGGGCTGGTTGCATGTTCTACAATTTTAACTTGTGTATTTGGGTAATTCGATTTTATAGCCGCTTGAGCTTGGGCACTTTGCGTAGGTGTATTTAAAAGCACATTAATTGTTGCTTGGTTTTCTACCCCTTGGCTGACCTCAAACCCTTGGCTATTTAAAAAGCGCACTATGTTTTCAGTACTTGGTATTGCTTGTGTTTTAACCTCAGGAGCGGCACTAATATGCAACCACGATTTATTCGGGTATAAATTAGGTAAGGCGCTTATTGCTAGTAAAACCAATACAATCATCATGGCTACATAGCTTAATTTAAATTTAGCCATAAATGGCTTTTTTTGTTTTTTTAGACTTAACATCTTTGTTCCTTATTACTCGGCATAGCCCAGTAACGTACCTATTAGGTACAATTAATCTGCAGGTCAAAACACAAAGCGTTAAAACCAATTAAATTAAATAAGAAACATTAAGCGTGGTAGGTGGTTACAGCGGTGTATAACAGGTTCGCATCTTTCCAGCCGCTCAAGCGCGACTTTTTACTTTTAAATACCCAGGTATACCAAGGCTGACTTATGGTGACTGCTTGCGGTCGCAAAAAAATATGCCTACACCCATTTAGGGCAAAAAACTCATGCACTACATCGTATTCAGGATCGCCCTGCGCACTGTGTAAAAATAAAAATGAGTTATTGGCTGTTAGCCTAGGTTGATGCGCAGCAAACTCAGAATGCTTTGAGTTTTTATGCTGTAAATTACCTAGCGACTTTAACGGTGTGGGAGCGTTAGTTAAGTTTTCGACATTAACAACATGGCTATAACTGCTTTGGTTACTGTTTAATTCGTGCTTTACGCCCATAGCATGGCTTTGCACACTAAAGAGTGCAGCAAAAAACAAGCAAGTAGCTAAAAAAACGCGAAATTTAAACATCTGTCATTTAAAACTAAAATAAAGGATAGCTAGTATATAAGGGCAGCTAATTAAAATACAATAGCCAATATTAAGCTAATTCATTTATATAAAAACAAATACTGAGATCCTCGATGCGCTCCAGACAAAGTTCAGTAAAACGCCCCGACGCTATGAATTTAAAACAAAGCATTCAAACTCTTTGGCCTTATATCACTAAATTTAAAGGCCGTGTGCTGATTGCCATATTAGCGCTAGTCGGTGCTAAAGGCGCGACATTGCTCATGCCATGGGCTTTAAAAGAAATAATTGATGCGGTTGATAAATCAATTAACCCGCTACTCCTCGTCCCAACCTTATTACTCGTTATGTACGGCGCACTGCGATTTGCCAGCGTGTTTTTAGGTGAAGTACGCGATGCTGTATTTTCTCGAGTCACCGAACATGCCATGCGTGATATTGGCCTTAAAGTATTTAAACATTTGCATTCGTTAGATTTAGCCTTTCATTTAGACAGGCAAACTGGCGGTATAAGTCGAGACATAGAGCGCGGCACCAGTGGTTTGAGCTTTTTAATGCGCTTTTTAATGTTTAATATTGTGCCCACGTTGTTTGAAATAATGACCGTGGCGATTATTTTTGGCACCTTGTTTTCTATTTGGTTTGCGCTGATCACCCTGCTTGCTGTGGCTATTTATATCTTTTTTACCGTGACAGTTACCCAATGGCGAAACCGCTTTATTCGCGAGTCAAATGCTGCCGACAACCAAAGTAACACCCGCGCCATCGACAGCTTATTAAATTACGAAACCGTTAAATACTTTAATAACGAAGAGTATGAAGCTAAAACTTACGATACGTTTTTAGCAACCTGGGAACAAGCACGATTAAAAAACAGACTCTCGTTACTGGCGCTAAATTCAGGGCAAGCACTCATAATTGCCTGTGCAATAACCGCATTAATGTGGCTTGGCGCAAGCGAAGTTGTCACGGGCGAGTTAACGATTGGTGAACTGGTGATGATCAATGCGTATATGATTCAACTCTTTTTACCGCTCAACTTTTTAGGGTTTGTGTATCGCGAAATACGCCGTGCCCTCACCGACCTTGAAAACATGCTCGGCCTGCTTAATACACAACCTAAAGTGGCGGATGCTCATGAGGCTAAAGAATTGGTCATTAAACAAGGTGAAATTAGCTTTGATAAAGTAAGCTTTCACTACGACAGTAAAAGGCCTATTTTAAAAAGCATTAGCTTTAATGTTGCTGCCGGCTCAAAAGTCGCGATTGTGGGTGCAAGTGGTGCAGGAAAAAGCTCATTAGCCCGATTACTGTATCGCTTTTATGAGCTGTCATCAGGCACTATTAGCATAGATAAACAAGCAATTAATACAGTTACTCTTGCAAGCTTGCGTAAAGCCATTGCGATAGTCCCCCAAGATACTGTGCTGTTTAATAGCACCATCCGTGAGAATATTGCCTATGGCAGACCCTCAGCAACTGAAGATGAAATAAATAAAGCAATTAACATGGCGCACTTAACCGACTTTATAAATAGCTTAGACAAAGGCGATAAAACCCTCGTGGGTGAGCGTGGGTTAAAAGTCTCAGGGGGTGAAAAACAACGGATTGCCATTGCCCGTGCTATTTTAAAGCAATCACCCATCTTAATCTTTGATGAAGCAACCTCTGCGCTCGACTCTCATGCAGAGCAAGCTATTTTAAAAGCAATGCGTGAAGTGGCAAATGATCACACCAGTATTGTTATTGCACACCGACTTTCGACCATAACCGATGCAGACTCAATTATTGTTTTAAAAGCTGGTGAAATTATTGAACAAGGCAAACACCAAGAACTACTAAATCAAAACGGTGAATATGCCCGTATGTGGGCATTACAGCAAAAGCAGTCAAAGGCGCAATAAACTAAGCCGCTCAAGAACGATTGAAGTAGTTGAGTGTTTTTTGCTATTTTCGATAGTATTTTATTCATCTTATCGACCGGTACGGTTATTCACCTCAAAAGGTTTGTTTGCAGTGAAGTTATCAATACAATCAAATAGCTATTTTTATAACAAAAATATAACGAATTAAATAACGTGAATTCATAGGGGAAAGTAATGAAAAAAAGTTTAATTGCAGCGGCACTCGCCGCTACATTTATTACCGGCTGTTCAGAGCCACAAACAACAAAAACTGAGCAAGTCGCAGCAGTCGCTGAAAAACCACAAGCAACTGAGCAAGCTGAATTAGGCACTTTTGGGGTTGATTTAACTGCCCGCAATGAAGCTGTAAAACCAGGCGATGACTTTTTTATGTATGCCAGCGGTTCATGGTACGACAACTACGAAATGCCAGCAGATAAAACACGCTATGGTGCGTTTTCTGCGTTAGCTGAACGCAGTGAAGAGCGTGTAAAAGAAATTATTGAAGACATTGCAGCACGTGAAAATTTAAATGCAGAAGAGCAACTAGTTGCCGATTTTTATAATTCGTACATGGATACCGACACGCTTAATAAGCTTGGTGTGACTCCCATTAAGCCATTGCTTAACGATATTAATGCTGTCGACTCAACTGATGACTTAGCAAAAATCTTTGGTAATTCATGGCTCACAGGTGTTAGCGCCCCAATTGGTGGTGGTATGTGGTTTAACCGCTTAGATCCTAATAAATACGAAATGTCGTTAGGTGCTGGTGGTTTAGGCTTACCTGATCGTTCATATTACCTTGAAGATGCAGAGCGTTTTGTAAAAACTCGTGAAGCGTATGTTGCACATATTGCCGACATGCTTAAATTTGCTGGTGTTGAAAATACCACTGAACGTGCACAAGCAATTTTAGCGCTAGAGACAAAAATTGCAGAAGGTCATTGGCCACGTGAAAAACGCCGTAATCGTGACATAACGTTAAACCAAATAAAACGCGACGAGTTAAGTACCCAGTACCCTGGATTTAATTGGGATTTATACTTTGCGCAAACAGGTTACAAAGTACCGCAGCTAAACGTGTCGCAGCCTGAACCTGTAAAGGCCATGATTGATTTAATCAACAACGAAGATATAAGCGTATGGAAAGACTACCTAACATACCATGCAATTAATGGTAACGCTGGGCTGTTGTCAGAAGACATATTTAACACCAGCTTTGCTTTCTTTGGTAAAGAGTTAAATGGTCAGCAGGAGCCTCGTCCGCGCTGGAAACGTGCGATCAGCCAAATGTCAGGCACTAGTTCACTAGGCTTTGCGATTGGTAAAATTTATGTAGATCGTTACTTCCCTGAGTCATCGAAGCAGCAAATGTCTGAGCTGGTTGAAAACTTACGCACAGCCCTTGGCGAGCGTATTGATAACCTAGATTGGATGGGCGCAGAAACAAAAGTAAATGCGCGTGCAAAATTAGCGGCGTTTGTGCCAAAAATAGGTTACCCAGACGAATGGCAATCTTACGAAGGCTTAAGTATTAGCAAAAATGATTTAATGGCTAATGTAAAAAATATGCGTGAGTTTTTCCAAGCCGATAGCGTTGAAAAAGAGCTTAAGAAAACCGACCGCAATCGCTGGGGTATGACACCACAACGTGTAAATGCTTATTACAATAGCTCATTTAATGAAATTGTATTCCCTGCCGCTATTTTACAACCGCCGTTTTTCGATCCAAATGCAGATCCTGCGGTAAACTACGGTGGTATTGGTGCCGTGATTGGCCACGAAATGGGCCATGGCTTTGATGACCAAGGGTCAAAATCAGATGCTAACGGCATACAACGTAACTGGTGGACTGACGAAGACCGTGCTGCTTTTGATGCTAAAGCCGACAAACTGGCGGCTCAGTACAGCAAATATGAGCCAATTCCAGGTAACTTTGTAAATGGCCGCAACAGCTTAGGTGAAAATATTGGTGATGTAGGTGGTTTAGCCATGGCTTATCATGCCTACAAGCTAAGCCTAAATGGTAAAGAAGCCCCTGTGATTGATGGTGTAACCGGCGATCAACGTTTCTTCTTAGCGTGGGCACAGGTATGGAAAGAGAAACGTACTGAGCAAAGCATGTTAAATCAATTACGTGGCGGTACGCATGCGCCAGGTCGCTTTAGAGCACAAGCTCCTCGTAACCACGACGCTTGGTACAAAGCATTTGATGTAAAACCAGGTGATGAGTTGTACTTACCAGAAGAAGAACGTGTTCGTATTTGGTAATCCCCTGACAACCCTTCATAGATTGTAAGGTATTAAACAACCCGCTTCGGCGGGTTGTTTTATTTTCCATTCATAATAACTGTTCCCCCCGTTACTTAGTAATCAATCTCAATACTTACTAGCCCTGCCCGGCATTTACCTTTAGAATATGGGCTTGCAAATTTTTTCAATTATTTATACATATTAAGGCGAAACGCAGATGGGAAGAGCTTACCAAAACAAAAAAGATTCAATGGCTAAAACTGCGGGTGCTAAAACTAAAGTTTATTCAAAATACGGTAAAGAAATTTATATTTGTGCAAAAAACGGCGGTGTTGATCCAGACGGTAACCTAGCACTGCGTCGTTTAATTGAACGCGCTAAAAAAGACCAAGTACCGGCTCACGTAATTGAACGCGCCATTGATAAAGCTAAAGGCGGCGGCGGTGAAGACTATGCAGCTACGCGCTACGAAGGTTACGGCCCAGGTAATTGCATGATTATTGTTGACTGTTTAACCGACAACAACAAACGTACCTTTGCTGATGTGCGTGTGTGTTTTACTAAAGCAAACGCTAAAATTGGCGCACAAAACTCGGTATCACACTTATTTGATCACCTTGCTATTTTTGTATTTGACGGTGACGACGATGAAACCGTTCTTGAAGCGCTAATGATGGCTGACGTTGATGTAACCGATGTAGAAGTAGAAAACGGTAAAGTGACCGTATTTGCTCCACACACTGAATACAACAATACGCGTACCGCACTTGAAGAAATGGGTGTGACAGAGTTTGACGAAGACTTAATTGCCTTTGTACCCCAAGTAGAAGCCCCTATTGAAGGCGAAGATGTAGAAGTGATGGAACGCTTTTTAGCCATGCTTGAAGATTGTGACGACGTACAAAACGTGTACCACAACGCACAATTTTAAACGTTAAAGCTTAATCGTGTTTAAAGGCCAACTTAGTTGGCCTTTTTATTGATTTTAAAATGGATTATTAATTTTGAATACCCTTTCACAACTTCGCAGCGGCCAATTACTTGGTGCAAAACACCTGCAATTAGTTGAAGCACTAAGCCACTTTCCAGAGGAAATTTTTACCCTCGCGGATACCCTTGAAGTCTTGGATTTATCTAATAACAATTTATCTGATTTACCTGATGAATTTGCCTGCTTAATAAAATTAAAACGACTGTTTTTATCGTTTAATCAGTTTAAACATATACCTAAAATACTTGCTAAGTGCCCTGCTTTGATCATGGTTGCATTTAAAGGTAATCACATCACTGAATTTGCAGATCACTGCCTGCCTAAAGCGATTGAATGGCTTATTCTTACAGATAATAAAATAGCTAAGCTGCCTGCAACATTTGGACAATACACTGCGCTTAAGAAGCTGGCATTGGCAGGTAATCAGCTCAGTGAGCTACCAATAAGCATGGCAAACTGCCATAACCTGGAACTAATTAGGCTCTCTGCAAATCAGTTAACTCAAATTGATGATTGGCTATTTGAACTACCAAAGCTGACTTGGCTTGCATTTGCAGGTAATTGCTTTAATAAATCACAGTGCCTTACCCAATCAAATTTAGCCAATAAACCACTGAGTGACTACTCGCTCAGTAAAGTAATAGGCCAAGGCGCATCAGGGATTATCCATCTTGCTTATTCAACGAATAAAGAGCCGGTTGCTGTTAAGTTATTTAAAGGGACTATTACAAGCGATGGTTATCCGCTGGATGAAGTTAATTGCTGCTTGCAAGCGCTTGAGCATCCAAACTTAATTAAAGTACTGGCTTACATTGAACAACAGCAACAGCTTGGTTTAGTGATGGAGTTAATTGATACAAGCTTTACAAATCTAGGCTTACCGCCGAGCCTTGATACCTGTACTAGAGATATATTTGAAAGCGATTGCCACTACTCTACCCACGCAATTTATGCCATAGCGCAGCAAATGGTTAGCACTGTGGCCCACTTGCACCAGCACAATATAAGCCATGGTGATATATATGCGCACAATACCATGGTTGATCCGCACGCGCGTGTGCTGTTTGGAGATTTTGGCGCGGCCACTGATCTTACTATGCTCAGTGACTATCAACGTCAACAAATGCAGTTAATAGAAGTGCGAGCTTTGGGATGTTTAATCGAGGATTTACTCACAACCTGCCAAGAGCAAAACGCTGAAGTCATGCACTTACAGCATATTGCGCAGCAATGCATGAGCGAAAATATCGCACAGCGGCCAACACTTAGCGCATTAGCTGACTTTTTATAGTGGTTATGCGGCCATTAATATTATGGCCGCAAGCTAGAATGAACACTATTTTTGTTTTTTAAACGGGTAAATTTGTTGCTTTAGCATACCTACAGGCATGTAATCACCCACAACCCCCTATTCTTTAGGCCACTCTGCTTGCCCTTTTACTGCAGACCCAAACAAATAATCTAAAAACGAAAAATGGGCTGCATAATTTCTATCAATTGCGGCTTTATCGGATGCGTGATGCCAATGATGAAACTGCGGTGTAACCATAAAATACTTTAACCACCCAAATTTTACATTTACGTTAGCGTGATTAAATACCGCTTGAAAGCCTACAATAATCACGTACAAACTAATAATTTGCTGTGAAAAACCCAGCACAAATATAGGCGTTAACACTAAACTACGGGTAACCAGTATTTCTAAAATATGCTGACGAGAGCCTGCGAGCCAATCCATTTCTTTGGCACTGTGGTGCACACCATGAAATCGCCATAAAAAGGGGACTTCGTGATACGCACGATGTGTCCAATACTGCATTAAATCAGCCACCAAAATAATTAAAAATAGCTGCAGTATAAACGGCATTTGCGCTATGTAACCTTGTAATGTGCTCGACACCGCCCAACCAAAACCATAATGAACAAAATGATTAGTAACCAGTAATACAAAGCCCACTATTAGATGATTGACAAAGAAATGGTTTAAATCCCCGCGCCATTCACTACGCAGTATTTTTTGCTCTTTTCGATGCGGAAGTAGTTTTTCAATTAAAATAAAAATTAAGGTTGAGCCTAATAAGTCTAATATAAACCAATCTAAGCCAATATAAGGGGTGTTATCTGCAAAGTCATTCACTTCAACATTCGGGCCGCCAAAGCCAATTGCCAGCAAAATAAAAAACCACGCAGTCGCCCCCAAGCGCTTATTGGTATTTCGTACAAAATTAAGTAAGCCCAGGCTTCCTGAAATAATAAGGGCAACAAACATAAGTTGACGTAAAAACTCGACGCTATAACTTTTACGCAATTCTGGAGTCGTTAAATATTCAGGGAAGTGGAATGCAAGCACTCCCAAGCAACTTAATATCGCCAAAAAGCAAGCAATGTAACCGCTGATATTACCCTCACCAATTTGCAGGTGACTGGTGCGAAATATTTTTTTAGTGACGTGTTTTAGCATTATTTTCCTTAATATAATATGCAGTCCCTATTCTAGTGCGCATATTCTAGCAAATTTTGGGCTAACTAAAACACAAAAAAAGCCACGCAATGCGTGGCTTGGCTGGATAAAGCTAAATTAACTACACGGAAAATTTATAAATAGGCACCCAGCGCTTTAACTTGATCTAACATGCGGTTTGAGAAACCCCATTCGTTGTCGTACCACGCCATTACTTTAACTAATTTACCATCAGCACGTGTTTGCGTTGCATCAAAAATAGATGAAGCTGGGTTATGGTTAAAGTCGATAGAAACAAGCGGCAGCTCGTTGTACTCTAAAATACCTTTCATTGGCCCTTCTGAGGCTGCTTTAACCACTTGGTTAATTTCTTCAATGCTTGTGTCACGTTTAGCAATAAACGTTAAATCAACTAACGACACATTAATTGTAGGTACACGTACCGCCATGCCATCTAGTTTACCGGCAAGTTCAGGTAGTACTAAACCAACCGCTTTTGCAGCGCCCGTTTTAGTTGGGATCATAGATTGAGTCGCACTACGCGCGCGGTATAAATCTGGGTGGTATACGTCAGATAAGTTTTGATCGTTGGTATAAGCATGAATAGTAGTCATGCTACCTTGTTCAATCCCTACCGTATCGTTTATTGCTTTGGCTACTGGCGCTAAACAGTTAGTTGTACACGACGCGTTTGAGATGATATTGCTATCGGCATTAATTACATCGCTGTTTACACCGTGCACTACGGTAGCATCCATATCTGTACCAGGTGCCGATACCACTACTTTTTTAGCACCGGCTTCAATATGCTTATTAGCCGCTTCGCGTGACGTGAATAACCCCGTACATTCAAGTACGATATCAACGTTTAGCGCTTTCCACGGTAAGTTAGCAGGGTCGCGTTCTTGCGTTAAGGTGATCACATCATCGCCAATTAACATGGTGTTGTCTTTAAGCGTTACTTGCTGTGAAAAACGACCATGTACTGAGTCAAACTGAGTCAGATGAGCATTTACATTGGCTGGGGCTAAATCGTTAATAGCCACAATTTTAATTTCATTATTTTGCGCTGATTCATACAGTGCACGTAATACATTACGACCAATTCGGCCGTAGCCATTAATTGCTACATTAATCATTTTTGACTCCTATTAACTTCACATGCTTGGCGAGCAAGCGTTTCAATAGCTTGCCAGTCTTTATTTTCAATAAGTTGCTTATCTAACATCCAGGTACCACCTACACAAATAACATTGTTAAGTGTTAAGTAATCAGGTGCGGTTGCTAAACTAATGCCACCGGTTGGACAAAAAGTAATATCAGGTAATGGGCCGCCAATAGATTTAAGCATAGCAGCACCGCCTGCAGCTTCTGCAGGAAAAAACTTTAAGAACTTAAAACCATGAGCAGCTAAGTTCATCACTTCGCTTGGGGTCGCTGCACCGGGTAAAAATGGAATAGTAGACTCTTTTGCCAGCGCTAATAATTCATCGCTAACACCTGGGCTCACCATAAAGTCAGCACCCGCTTCTACTGATGCGTTAAAGCTTGCTTTATCAACCACAGTACCTGTACCAACATAAGCTTCGGGCACTTCTGCTTTCATTAGTTTTACAGCCTCAGCTGCAATGGGTGTACGCAGTGTAATTTCAAGTGCTTTTAGGCCACCGTTATATAACGCTCTTGCAAGTGGTGCTGCATCTTCTAATTTTTCGATTACCACCACTGGCACTACCGGTGCCGATGCTAAGATTTTTTCAATACTCATTACTTGTTCCTCATTACCCAATATGGCTAATTATTATTCAAGTCCAAAAGCACTTGCACCTAAATCGGCACTGCTTACTATGTTTCTAAATCCAGTAAATAATTCACGACCTGTACCAAACGTTTGGCTTGCTTGGCTAATTTGTAGCTCACGCTGTGCAAGCTCTTCATCGCTAACATGCAGTTTTAAAATACCATTTGGCGCATCTAGAGTAACAATATCGCCTTCATGAATTTTAGCAATAATCCCACCTTCAACCGCTTCAGGTGCTAAATGGATTGCCGCTGGTACTTTGCCTGATGCGCCCGACATACGACCGTCGGTAACAATAGCCACTTTATAGCCCTGATCTTGTAATGTTGCCATTACCGGTGTGAGCTTATGAAGCTCAGGCATGCCTTTGGCTTTTGGCCCTTGCTCTTTAAGTACAGCAATAAAATCTTGGTTAAGTTCGCCACGGCTATAGGCATCCTGTAACTCACCTTGTGAGCTAAATACTTTAGCCGGTGCCGACACCACTTGATGAGACTCTGCAACCGCAGAGACTTTAATAACCGCTTTACCTAAGTTACCCGTTAGTAGCTGTAAACCACCTTGCTTACTAAATGGGTTACTTACTGGGCGAAGTACTTCTTCATCATGTGAGTTTTCTGGACACGCTACCCATTTAACTTTGCTTGGGCCGTTCGCATCACTCATAATCAAGTTATCGTCTTTATCGAGTAGTGGCTCACACATGTAAGGTGCAAGGCCTTCGCCTAAAATAGTGGTTACGTCTGTATGAAGGTAACCAGCACCTGCTAATTCACGCATCAAGAAGCCCATGCCGCCGGCTGCTTGAAAGTGATTAACATCTGCAGAGCCATTAGGGTAAATACGCGTCAGTAATGGAACAACCGCTGATAAATCAGACATGTCTTTCCATGTAACTTGAATACCGGCCGCTTTAGCAATCGCCACAATATGGATTGCATGATTGGTTGAGCCACCTGTTGATAACAAGCCAACTAAGCCGTTAATAATGGTTTTTTCGCTGATCACATCCGCTAAACACGGGCCATCTTTGTTTTCAGTAAGCTGCTTAAGCATGGTTTCAACCGCATTACCGGTTAAGCCATCACGCAGTTCTGTGTATGGGTTTATAAACGAGCTACCTGGTAAGTGTAAGCCCATTATTTCCATTAGCATTTGGTTTGAGTTAGCGGTACCATAAAACGTACAGGTACCCGCACTGTGATAAGAAGCGCTTTCAGCTTCTAGTAGCTCTTCACGAGATACCAGTCCTTGTGCAAACTTTTGACGAACACGTGCTTTGTCTTTGTTTGGAATACCTGATTGCATAGGCCCTGCTGGTAAAAAATACACAGGTAAGTGACCAAATGATAAAGCACCAATTAATAGGCCTGGGACAATTTTGTCACATACACCTAAACAAAACACACCATCAAACACGTCATGCGATAACGAAACCGCAGTAGACATAGCAATAACGTCACGAGAAAAAAGCGATAGCTCCATGCCATCACGCCCTTGCGTAACACCATCACACATCGCAGGTACACCGCCAGCAACTTGCGCGGTGGCGTCAAATTTAGTGGCAATGCTTTTAATTAAATCGGGGTATTCTTTGTAAGGCACATGTGCAGATAACATGTCGTTATATGAATTGATAATTGCAAGGTTTGGCACCTCGTCTGCTTTTAAACGCGCTTTGTCATCGCTGCTACACGCAGCCATTACATGAGCAATATTGCCACAGCCTAATCCAGCACGAACTCTTGTTTGTTTTTTTGCGTGCGAAATACGATCTAAATAGGCTTGACGGGTTTGTTTACTGCGCTCAATAACGCGATCTGTGACTTCTTGAATTCGAGGGTGCAACATAATTTTACTCATCTCTATTCGTTAGAGGATAAAGGCTCAGTAACAATTATAGACTCCACGAAAATAACTGTACTGAGCATCTTTGACTTACCCGTTCAAAGGTACGCTACCAGGGAGCCTCTCACAACAACCCTGACACCGGTGTCAGGGTATTAACGCATGACATTGACACCGGTGTCAACCCTGAGTCATAAAAATAGCCAATTTTTTTAACATGTACAATAAATAAACGTGAATTTTTAGTGAAATACCAGCAAGCAAATAATGAAAATTAAAAATACAGACAAAAAAAAGCCCGAGTAAGCGTCACTCATACTCGGGCTACTGTGAAAAAAGGGTTTTATTTTACGGCTGCAGTTGACTCTCGCGTGATTAATTTTGCTTCTAAAATCACTTTATATGGCGACTCTTGCGGCTCAATAATATGGGTGATCAATTGCGTAACGGCTTGTTTTGTCATTTCTTCTACAGGTTGCGCTATGGTGGTCAGCCCAGGCCAAATGTGGCGCGCTATTGGTGCATTATCAAACCCAGCGATAGAAATATCATCAGGTACACGTAAATTACGCTGCGTGGCTAATTTGAGCACTGCCGCTGCCATGTAGTCATTTGATGCAAATACAGCGGTAGGACGTGGCGATAAATCTAAAATACTACGCGCACTGTCTACCCCTGAATGGTAACTAAAGTTACCCTCTTCAACTAAGCGTTCGTTAAATTCAATGCCATGAGTTGTTAATGCGCGCCTGTAACCTTTAAAACGCTGCTCAGTGGCACTGTGATCTGGGTGACCTTTAATAAACGCGATAGACGTATGTCCTAGGTTTATTAAATGTTCGGTAATTTCAAACGCACCCTGCTCGTCATTGCTGGTCACAGAAATAGAATCATCATCTAAAATTGCAGAAGCGACTCGAGCATAAGGGATTTTTTTCGACTTTAAAAAATCTACCAACTCGCCAAAATCACAAAATGGCGGGGTTAATACTAAACCGTCAAGGCGTGATGACTGCAATAACTGCTCAATATTGTTAATGAGTGCATCGCCCCTGAGCTCACAAGGATGAATAAGCAAGTTATAGTTGTTCTCTTGGCAGGCAGCCAGTGCGCCTGTTTGCACACGGGTGATATAACTTTTACTAGGGTTATCGTAAATGCAACCAATGATAAAGCTGCGATTTTGTGCAAGGCCGCGTGCAATTGGGTTTGGGGTGTAATCTAGCTCTTTAAATACGGCTAACACTTTTTCGCGTGTAGCTGCACTGACATTAGGCTCATTATTGAGTACTCGCGATACGGTTTTTTTAGAAACACCTGCATGACTGGCAACGCTGTTTATAGTGACTTTTTTCATCTATTTATTTCCAAACCTATGCAAAGCGATTAATCCTGTTGGCTCGTATGCAAACACGCGGCAGCTCCAATTAATGGGATGTTGTCTTGTGTTACTAACGTCACCGGAATTTGACCTGTGTACTGCGACATAATACCTTTTTGCGAAAAGCGCTCAATAAAACGACTTTCAAGTAAACGAGCTTGCATGCGTGGTAAAATTCCACCGCCAATATAAAGGCCGCCTAAGGCGCCGTAGGCCAATGCTAAATCGCCCGCAACACTGCCAATCCAGTCACAAAATTGATTAAGCGTTGCATCACACACTTCACATTCACCGCTATTGGCTAAGCTGCTAATTTGTGCGGCATCTAAATTTTTTGCAGCCACCCCTTTAACCGCAGCCATGGCTTTATATAAATGAGCAATGCCAGGGCCCGAAAATACCGTTTCTACCGATACATGAGGGTGATCTTTTTTAAGTTCTTGAATAAGTTGAGCGTCGAGTTGATTAACGGCTGCTAACGAAATATGCCCGCCTTCTGAACTCATCACCGCGCACGAATGTGCGGTTCTAACTAAGCATGCTGCACCAAAACCAGTGCCTGGACCCATTACACCTATATTGGCAGACTCATCCGCTTGACCAGGTTTAACAGTGACATTTTGTGAAGGGTCTAAATACGGTGCTGCGTAGGCAAAAGCAGCAAAGTCATTTATAACGCTTAATTGAGCAAGGTCAAAGTGGTGTTTAAAATCATTAACGCTAAAGTGCCAACCTAAATTAGTTAAATGAACTTGCCCTGCATTTATAGGGCCTGCTACTGCAAGGCATGCGCGTTTAGGGGTTATATGAGACACTGTTGATAAGTAGTACTCGGTAGCACTTTCGAGCGATCCATAGTTAGCACTGGGAAAAGTATGATTATGCTCAATGGTAAATTGATTACTTGATTCGTCGAACCCAGTGATCAACGCAAAACGAGCATTTGTGCCGCCAATATCGGCAACCAGAATAGGATCAAAGTGTGTGCTAGAGTGTAAACCCATAGTGTTATCTCTTTTGTTTAAGTAATGAGTACTTATTATTTTAATGGGGTATCATTGATACTTATTTACTTTGAGCTATCACCTCAAAGCAGCTATCACTGTAAAAAAATGCTACCTTTAATAATAAAGGTAGCTAATACGTTTTGACAACAAAATGATAAAACGCCCTTATTGTGACACCGGTGTCATGAAAAAATCAATAAAAAAATGCCTTTATTGACAAATAAGCTTGAAAAAAATCACTAATAAACGAGAATATCCCCTTATTGTCCTCTTAAGTAAGTAATCGTGATGAAAGGTAAAGCCACCTCGTTTGATATAGCCCATTATGCTGGGGTGTCTCAATCTACAGTTTCCCGTGCTTTACGAAATAGTCCACTGGTAAATGACGAAACACGAAGACGTGTTCACGATATTGCTAAAAAACTTAATTACAAAGTAGACAAAAACGCCAGTAACTTGCGCACTCAACAAAGCAGTACTTTAGCATTGCTGTTGTTTGAAGACCCGACCTCAGATGAATCACAAATCAATCCGTTTTTTTTAGCCATGCTGGGCAGTATTACCCGTGCCTGCGCAAAAGAAGGTTATGATCTACTTGTTTCATTTCAATCAGCCAGCGCTGATTGGCAAGCAGACTACGAAGACAGCCATCGAGCAGATGGAATAATCTTATTAGGCTATGGCGACTACATTGATTTTCAACCAAAATTTAATACCTTGCTTGAACAAAACACTAAATTTGTTTGCTGGGGAGCAAGCGTTGATAACCGCCCTGATTTAACTATAAGTTGCGATAATTATGGCGGTGGTAAACTTGCCGCTGAGCATTTACTGGCGCATAACCGAACTGATTGTGCATTTATTGGCGATGCCTCTGATCACAGCCCTGAGTTTTTTGCCCGTTTTAATGGCTTTAAAGACGAACTGCAGCAAAACGGTGTCACCTTAAATGATCGTAAAATTGCCAATGCAATTTCTACCGAAGAATCTGGCTACCATGCTACTCGATCTTTAATTGCTAATAACATTACTTTTAATGCACTTTTTGCTGCCAGCGATTTGATTGCCATAGGCGCAATACGCGCGCTAAAAGAAGCCAATATTAACGTGCCAAAAGATGTAGCCGTAATCGGCTTTGATAATATTTCTATTGCCAGTTACATTAATCCGCCGCTGACAACCATAGAGCAAAACACCACTATAGCGGGGCAAATGTTAGTTGAAAACTTACTTAAATTAATTCGTGGTGAGCAAGTACAAAGTACCCTGCTGCCACCGCGTTTAATTGCGCGCGGCTCAAGTTAACTCATTGCGTGAGGCCATCCTTTAAAAAGTAGCAAAATCCCCCTCCTCTTACCCTTATATTTATTTGGGCTTTATTGGCTTAATTGCGGTCATTTGTCCTTGCTGTTTTTACCAGCAAACCAAAAGCGTTCTCTAGATTAACAGCCTATTCACACCTTGCTATCACATTAGTTTTTTTAATCTGAAAGTGGCTGTTTTTAATGTGATTTTTCACTCGTCAATGCACTATTTTATCTCTACAATCGCACTTTTATTTTTGCTCTTAAAAGTTTAAGTGACTATTTCATGCTACTCACTATTGTTTACATCATCGGAATTACAGCAGAAGCCATGACCGGTGCACTCAGCGCTGGGCGCAGAAACATGGATTGGTTTGGGGTTATGCTAGTAGCCAGTGTCACAGCGATTGGGGGTGGCAGCGTACGCGATATTTTACTTGGCAATTACCCGTTAACGTGGGTAAAGCATCCTGAATATTTACTGATCACATGCGTGGCGGGTATTGTTACAACTTGGCTAGCAAAATGGGTGGTTAAATTTAAAGGCATATTTATGCGTTTAGATGCCTTAGGGCTTGCCGCATTTAGTATTATTGGCTGCCAAGTTGGGCTTAATATGGGTTTGCACTATGGTATTTGTGTGGTCGCTGCTATTGTGACCGGCGTATTTGGTGGATTATTGCGTGATTTAATTTGTCGCCAAGCACCACTGGTATTACACCATGAACTCTACGCAAGCGTAGCGCTGATAGTTGCGTGTTTATACTTAGCACTCCATCACTACAACATTGACGACAATATCAGCGTGGTTGCAAGTTTAGTAGTAGGCTATTTAATTCGAATGGCATCGGTACGCTTTAAATGGCGCTTACCGACATTTAACTTATTAGAGCCCGCTAACTTAAATAATGAGCAATAACAACAGCGGTTAATGCCCACCTCCACTAGCGCTTTTAAAGAGCCCGAATACTTTTCGGGCTAATAAACTGGCCACAAAAAATAACCCCAAAGCAAAACACAGTATGCTCAAGGGCATAAACAAGCTTTCATGTAGAACACCATTATGATCAACATATTGATACAGACTGTGCTCTATCAGCATAAAACCCGTGCCAAGCAATAAAAAGCAAACACTCAATGTGGCTGTTTTGTTTGTAAAAAAGCGCATAATCTATCCATAACTATTTTATTAAATTGTCGGGATAGCAGTTTGAATGAGCGAATATTAATCTACAGTGACTGAGCAACATTAATTTTTAAAATAAAAGTCACGCTCATTAAACTAAGCTTTTAGACATATAATAAAACCTGTCGTCTTCTTTATCTATGCTGAAACCTGAACGTGTGTAAAGCTTGTGCGCAGGGCTTATTTTAAAAACGCGAAGCCTAAGTTGCATAGCACCTCTGTGTACAGCTAAACGAGAACACTCACTAATTGCTGCAGCACCAATACCCATATTTTGAAACGCAGCATCTACTTGTAAGTCAGGTATATAGCAACCCTCATCATCGAAAGCCAAGCGCATTGCACCCACTAAATCGCCATTTAACAAAACATCCCAATTTTCAAGGTCTGAAATTTGCTCACATATTTTAAGTTGCTGCCAATCAACACCATAATACTCATAATATCCACGCATGTTGGTGTAGGTTAACTGTGCAGAAGCCATTAAATCGGCTGTGGGTTGATAACACATATTCATTATTGCCATTCCTTTGTTTAGCGACTTTTACAAAGCATGCTGCGGCTGATGGTTTTTAAAATACTTATTTACTAATAATGACTGCAATAAGCTAGTACTACTTGATGTAGCCCAGTATAAGCCAATTGCAGAAGGAAAATTAACGAGAGTAACCACACAAATAATTGCGGGAATTAGGAACAATAAAGTGCTGGTTTGTTCTGCGCTACCTGGCATCATCATAGATAAATATGTAATAGCCCCCACTAATAACGAAAGCGCAATATCAGGCTTTGCAATACTGGTAATCCAAGCAAATTTACTATTCAATACAATTTGTTGCAGAGCCTGAAAAGTTCCAAGGCCAAATACCCCTTGGCTTGCCATATTAATCACACTTTTTTTATCTATAAATTTAATATTGTGCTTTTTATACAGCGCCATAGTTAATTTTGCGATTTCACTGGGCTGGTCTTTATAGTTGCTTTTTATGCTATCTAGCTCAGGTTTTAGGGCGGCAATTGCTTTTTTATTTCTAACCATGTTAACCATAGCAACAAGGTTAATCGGCATTAAAACTAATCGTCCAATAACGGTAAACAAAATAATTGCAACCGCTTGGCTTACGCCCACTTCTTGGGTAAAAAAGGTGATTGATTGCACAATAAAATCAGTAAATAAATTCCAAATTTCCATTTTAGTTTTCCTTTTAATATTATGTATTAAAAGTAACCACCATGACATATTATGTCAACAGTTTATTTTTAAACTAAAATCAACTCGCTATGTTTAAGGGCCAATTAGGCTGTGTTGCTCCTTAATGTTATGTGGAGTCGTTCACTAAAACGGGTGAGGAGCAGTGTCCTGCTTTAACGACTTGTATGGATAATAAACCCATAAATTAATACTTTAACCTAGTTCGGGTAATGTGAGGCCCAAGCTTTGGCTGCAACCAAAGCCTTTTATACAGTAGTTCGATTGAGCGTAGGCTCCTCTATTGAGAGACCAGTAACAAGTTAGAACGCTGTATAAACTCCAAGCATTAAACTCGGATAGTCAACGGGGCCTCGAGCCCGAATAGCAAGGCAGAGTCAGCTTATTATGAATACAATAAATAATCAAAATGAAATTAACGTCGGTGTCGATACAGGTAAAACACAACTCGATATTTATATCAGGCCTTTAGACATTTACTTTACTGTAGAAAATAATCAAAGTGGCATTAAACACGCCATTCAAATCTTAAAAAAACACCCAGTAACACGCGTTACTATTGAGGCAAGTGGACGTCTTGAACAGCCTTTTATCATAGCCTGCGCTGAGGCGAATATTCCATTCGTTATTGCTAATCCCGTGAACATAAAACGCTTCGCAGGCGCTATCGGCCAAAAAGCAAAAACGGATAAACTTGATGCACAACTTATTGCTCACTTTGGTGAAGCGATTAAACCGCCTTTATCATCTTTAAAGCCAGAGCAAATGCGCTTGATGAGCGATTTACTCTCGAGAAGACGTCAGTTAATGGATATGCAAACGATGGAGAAAAATCGCTCTCAAATAATGCCAAAAACACTATCGTCACTCATAAAACCTATCTTAACTGCACTGAAAAACCAAATAGATAAAGTCGATTTAAAACTTCAAAAACTGATTGAAGAATGTGACGAATACAAAGCAAAAAATGCCATTATCCAAAGTGTGCCAGGTGTTGGCTATGTGGTCGCATTTAACTTGCTTAGTGATATGCCTGAGTTAGGTTATGTGAACAACAAAGAGGCCGTTTCTTTAGTGGGTGTAGCCCCATTTAATCGTGAAAGTGGCGTGTATCAAGGTAAGCGAATGATACGTGGCGGCCGACCTAAAATAAGAACTGCCATGTACATGGCGATGATGTCAGCCATTCAGTGCAACTCTAAATTTAAAGACCTTTATCAACGCATGGTTAAAGCAGGAAAGCCTAAAAAGGTAGCCATTATTGCGTGCATACGAAAGCTGGTAGTGATCATAAATTCTATGGTGAGGGATGGTGCCATGTGGGATCCTAAAATGGTTTAAAATTAGGAATTGACACCATAGTCACTTGTTATGTTACTTAATTAACCTGAACTGGCCTTTTAAAAATATAGTTTTTACCCTCAATATGAACCAATTCCCAGCCATCTTCACCATATTTTGAAAGAAGCTCTTTTTGCGTATTAGAATATTCCTTTTCGATTTCTCTTAGCTCTCTACCAATAAGCCCATTTTTAAATGGATTTACATTTATAGTTTTGTATTCCCATTTCACCGGCTTAATTGATGTACTTGTACAGCCTGAGATTAGACAGAGTGTTAATAAAGCTCCGATGCTTAATTTCATAAATATCCTTATCTAGTAACATAACTTTTAAATAAGGGGCGCATACATGTGGGCTATAATGCGAAGCAGCCCACGTGTATGCGTCCCAGCGAACGAAGTGAGTGATTTAATTTTTTTGTTAGGTGCGAGCTTATTCATAGACCCCTTGCTTTGTAATCAAACATTTAGGGCAAAAAGCCTTTCCTTTTAATGCCAATTCATTACAGCCAGCAAATTGACAATTGTTAGTTGAATAACCATTGTACTTTTTAAGTAACGCACTTATGTGTTTCCTCAATAGATGATCTTTGCTGACATCAGTTGGAGAGTCAATTTTCACAGCAAATAGTGACTGTACTTTGTCGAAGTGATCAACTAGCCAATGTTGAGAACAAGTTGAGCATTTGAGAATAGATTGCCAACCATTCCCATAACTTTGCATCTCAGGCATTGAATTGAAGTAACTATCATTTCTCCAGCCAGTAACTCTTATATCCATGCTTTGACACTGACATTTCACTTGTAGCACCTAACAATTTTATAGTGCGCTCGTCGCGTACATTTCTGCCAGCGTCACGCTAATATATTTATTAATTACTTTTTTAACAAATAACTTAACTCATTGCCAGCTAAAATTTTTTCTTGCTACTAAATATAATAAGAAAGAAGAAAGTGCGCTCGTCGCTCATCTTCTTGAATATGGGAGCACAACAACCATTCTGTATATAAATACAGTATAGTTATTGAGTATATAAAAACGCGTTCCCCATTTTTAAATTATATCGCTGATTATATGTTGGTACGTCAGTATTCATTATGCACCGTGGACACCTACCTGAGGTGGATTGCATCTTATATTCATTTTCATGATAAGCGCCATGACGCCAGAAGAAGTTAAGCAACTTATGACTCATTAAAATGCGCTATAACTTGGGGGTAATGCAATTAAAGCATGTTCATAAAAGGGGCTTACGTATGTTAGCCCCTTTTATGTGTATTTTATTTATAGTGTGTTATTCAGTAACAACAAACCATAGCCAGCGAGTTGTTCGCCATTGAGGTCGTGTTGCCAGCTAGGCGTTAACCCCTGACGTTTTATACCGCTGATGCTTTGCGGGTTAGCGGTTAAGTTAAGTACAAACATACTTTTACTGCCGTTTAACTCGCGGGTTATTTCGACAAGGCCGTTGTTATGCTGTGTTAATTCATAACGACCTTTAATACCCAGTTCTGGGCGCTGTTTTTTTAGTGCGATTAAGTGCTGATATAAACGCCACAGTGAATTAGATTGTGCTTGTTGCGTTTTTACATTGCGATCAGCAGCATTAATTTGCTGTGCTAAATATTCAGGCCACCACTGGGTGTAGTTATCACCAAACAGTTCAGCCTGCTCAACCCAACTTGTTTGAGCTTGAGTAAAGCCAGCTTGGTTGCTGTTATTCCACTGCATTGGCGCGCGTTTATACACATCGTGACCTGTGCCACCTTGTGTTAGGCCAATTTCTTCACCGTAGTAAATATACGGTGTACCAGGGGAGCTAAATAACATGGCGGCGGCAAGTTTTGCTTTATCGTCTTGTTCAGCTAGTTGATAAGCCACACGTTCTTGGTCGTGATTAGTTAAAAACGGTGCAAAAAAATCAAGTGGCGCAGTTGAGTCAATACGTTGCTGTAAATTTTGTTTGAGCACATTGGCATCAACGGTGCTCACTTGTTGATTAGACTGCATGGTGCCAAATTGCGCTTCACCACTGGCATTGGGTTTTAATAAGCCCAGTATTTTATAGCCCACTTCAAAATCAAAGCCTTGATCGAGGCCTTTACCTTCGCCAAAGTATTTTGCCGCCACAGGAATGTCTGCCCATGCTTCACCCACTAAATATGCCTCAGGGTTTACGCTTTTTACGTATTGCCTAAAGTGCTGCCAATATGCAATGGTTTCGTCGGTATCGGCTTGCGCATCTGCGCCACCTTCCATTGCAAAACGTACTGCGTCTAATCTAAACCCTGCAACGCCTTTATCAAGCCAAAACTTAGCCATTTTTTCCATTTCGGCAACAACATCAGGGTGGCGTAAGTTCAAGTCAGGTTGGCTGGCTCCAAACGCACCATAGTAATACTGCTGACGTGTTTCATTCCAATGCCATACTGCGTCGGGTTGGTCGTTATTACTCCAAGCATGCCCCCAACCACTTCCTGCTTTTGGCATATCGTCGCGCCAAATAAAGTAATCTGCATAAGGAGCTTGTTGTTTTGCTGAACGCTGAAACCATTCATGGTTACTTGATATATGGTTTATAACTAAATCAAGTATGACTTTCATGCCTTTGTCGTCAGCAGCTTTTATAAAGGCTTCAAACTCGGCCATGCTGCCGTAGTCGTTTTCTACTTGGTAAAATTCAGTAAAATCATAACCATGATACGACGGTGCTTCAAACATCGGGGTTAACCACAATGCGTTAACACCAAGCTCTTGTAGATACGGGAGCTTTTGGGTCATACCATTAAAATCGCCATGGCCATCAGCATCGCTGTCGTAAAAACTGCGGGGCCAAATTTGGTAAAAAATGGCGCTTTCCCACCAAGGGCTTGCTTGTTGTTCAGTATTTAGTAGCGATGTTTCGGTGTTATTCGTGTTGTTATTTAATGATGGTGCGCTTTGGCAGCCTGTTAGCATGATTGCTAATGCTAATGCGCTCAAGGTAAATGTTTTCATTTCAGCCTCGTTATTATTGTAATAAATAACATAGCCGTATTTTACTACGGCTATGTTAATTAACCTGAACTGCGGGTAATTTGCGGTTATTTTAGTGCTTTAGTTACCACCGGGTAATGATCCCATACTTGTTTGTCGCTTAATGAGCGCACTAGCTTTACGTATTCCGCATGTGTCCACGCCAGTGGTGTGGCCGAGTTTGTACCCTCGCCTAACGTGTAACCCGCTTTATTAACGCCTACGCCATCCCATACTTGTTCTGGTAGCATCATACCTTCGTTAGCAAATTGCTCTAGCCCTTTTACATAGCTATTTTTAATAGCCTGCTGTTTAGTTGCATCTAACGTATTATTGGCATTCGCGGCGGCAATTTCGTAATGGCCTCGTTCACCGGTAAAAAATGGCCAAACTCGCCCACGTTGCCCTGGGCTGTTTTTACCACCTTGCGCATAGTTAGCGCCAGTTACTTCATCTTCACCGTACCCGTCGTTACCATAGCGGCGGTAGCCTGCAAATATGCCGCTGCCGTCAGTAAACTCAAAGCTGTATTTAACTTGTAGGTTATCGGTTAGGGTTTCGTCATCATATTCTGGCAGTGTTTTGACTATGCTAGGCGCTAGTGCATCACGCACGCCATAGCGAACCAGTTCTAAAAATCCACCATCGAGTATTTGCTTTTTATTAAACCCTTCACGGCCATTATTAGCGTTAATTTTAGTATTTGAATTGGCGTCTTTGTCTTGGCCAATGCGAATAAAATATTCACCATCAGAAGCGCTCGACTCTAAATTACCAGCCGTTGTAAACATTAATTTTTCAATATCATTGTTATAACGCTTAGCTGTATTTAGGTAACGTGCTGCATTGGCATTATCACCTGCTAGTTTAGCGATATCGGCTGCAGTAATTAAACCAGCAACAACCGCGGCGGTGGTTGATGGCGAATACCCTTCTTGCTCTTCCCAGCGCTCTTGCTGAGTGGCTGGCGGCGTTATTTGTGTATCGTTCCATAGAATGTTTGCACGGCCACCCTCAACTAAAAAGTCTGCCGCGGGCTTTAACATACGGCTATACCAATCGCTCAGCTCTGCATCTGTTAAAACATCAGCTTGATGAAGTTTCCAAGCAAGCATGAGTGGCATTGCTGTTTGGTCTAGCTGTACGCCTACCCATTCAAGTTCGCCATCTACGTGTGTTTTTTGTAAAAACCACCCTGTGTCGCCTTTGTTTCCCGGGGTTTTGCTGTTTACTTGTACTTTTTCAAGGTATTCAAATGCGGTTTTGGCTGTTGCGGTATCGCCCATTGCCATAAATGCCATGGCAACTTGATAAAAGTCGCGCACCCATACCGCTTTGTAACCAGTAGAGCCTGTTTTAGCCGATACGGTTTCGCCCCATGGGTTAGATAGTGAGGCAATAAGTGCGCCTGCATGAGTTTTATCTTCTTGCGCTTTAAGTACCATGGCACTGGTGTAAAGTAACTTGCCGTTATCTGCTGTTTGTTCGCTCATATTATTTAGCGGTGCAAGGCTTTGCAGGTAGTCTTGCCAACCAAGCGCTTCGCCTTTACCGTTGTAATTATCAAGCACCGCTTGGTAACCTTTGGCTAACGTAGCTTGCCCTTGTTTAAAGCTGATTTGTTCGCTATTACCAAAGCTTAGGGTTAAATCGAACTGGCTGTTTTCACCAATTTCACCCAGCTCTGCAAGTAGGCTAACATTACCCGATTGTTCACCGGTATTTTTATAAACCTGAGTAAGCTGCTGAGTTGTTTTCAGCTGATTTAAACCATCGCTCACACCTGTAAAACCAACACTTGTTTGTTTAAATGGCTGCGCACCTTGCAATGAAAGGTAGCTGTTGTCTTGCCATGCCAGCAATCCTTGTTCTGTTGTTTTAGCAAAATCATCAAGGCCGTTATTATCAACATACGGGTTAACGCTTACGTATGCCTTAACGCCTTCAAGCTGGGTATTAAAAATACTGCGTACAAATAAGCTTTGACCGTCTGGATCGGTAAATATATGTTTTTCGAGGCTAAAGCGACCTTGCTTATCTTTGCTTACTACTTTGTATGCTAATGATAACGGGCGGCCTTTATCATCTTTGTATAAGTAATCAATGGTAACGTCTAAATCGTCAGCTTCGGTGACTGTAAAATCTTTTCCGACTACAACAAATTGCATGTCTTTAATTTGCGCTTGATGAATAAGCCCGAACATGGTTTCGGTGATCATCCCTTTGGCAATCGAAAACCATACTTTTGACACTTTACCTGTAGGTGCTTCGTCACTGTAATGGCCATTTTGGTATTGCTCAAAAGACGTTCCTATCCCAGTTTTGCCTGCGTATGCCCAAAATGGGGCTTCGCCTGGTGCGCCTGGCGCACTCACTGATGTTCGCGCTACTGCACTGGTTTGCGTATTTTGCACGCCACAACCTACAAGGCCTGCGGCCAATATTGTCGCGGTAATTAGGTTATATTTTTTCATTTTAGCCCCTTAAATTAAGACTGTTTAACACGCAGTACGGCAACCGCTGCAAGTACAAAAGACACAGCACCTAGCATCAATGCGTAAATAGGTTGATTTTGGAAAAAGTGACGGAGTATCAGGCCAAGTACACTGGCGGCTAATAATTGTGGGATCACAATAAAAAAGTTAAATATTCCCATATACACACCCATTTTATGACTCGGTACTGAGGTACTTAACATGGCGTAAGGCAACGACAAAATAGACGCCCACGCAAAACCAATACCTATCATTGGCCAAATAAGTAAGCTCGGTTCTTGTATAAACATAAAGCTCGCCAAACCTAACGCACCTAAAATAAGGTTAAGTGCATGCGCTAGTTTTAAACCAACACGCTTAACGATGATCGGGATACATAAAGCCGCCAATGCAGCAAAACCGTTGTAAGCCGCAAATAAAATACCCACCCAGTCTGCACCATTGTTATACGCCGCTGAACTTGTGTCGCTGCTACCATAATGAAAACTGGTTACCGCTGAGGTGGTGTAAATCCACATGGCAAATAATGCAAACCAGCTAAAAAACTGTACCCAAGCAAGTTGTTTCATCGCCTCTGGCATGGTGAACACATCGTTAACGACTTGGTAAAAGCCACCGCTGGTGTGGCTTTTTGCTTGTAGTGCGGCTGCAATAAATTGAATTACGCCAAAGCTCACTAAGCCAGCTGCTAATAGGTACAGCTCTTTTTCTAGGTTTAATCCAGTGACTAAACCAAGTACGGCAAGCCCTAACACGGTAAATACACTGCCGCCTTTACTAAAGTTAATTTGTGCACAAAGCGTCTGTTCAACTTGAGTTTGCTCTTGTTGATTAAATGCGGCCAATTCTTCAGGTGAATATTCTTTGGTGGTTATAATTGTCCAGCCCACTGCGACCAGCAATACAACTGCACCAAAGTAAAATGAGTACTTTACTGAATCAGGAATTTGCCCTGCAGCGGCGGTGTTGGCAATATCAAACCAGTTTGTCATCATCCAAGGAAGTGCAGAAGCAACCACGGCGCCTACGCCTATAAAAAAGCTTTGCATTGCATAGCCCGTAGCACGCTGTTTGTTTGGTAGGTTATCGCCTACAAGGGCGCGAAATGGTTCCATGGTGACGTTAATCGATGCATCCATGATCCATAACATGCCCGCTGCAATCCAAAGTGTTGGTGAGTTTGGCATAATAAATAACGATAATGTGGTTAAAATAGCGCCGTATAAAAAAAACGGACGACGGCGACCTAATTTGCCCCACGTCTTATCACTCCAATAACCAATAATTGGCTGTACAATTAACCCTGTGAGTGGTGCTGCTACCCACAAAATTGGAATATCGTCTACATTCGCCCCAAGGGTTTGAAAAATCCGACTTACGTTACCGTTTTGCAGTGCAAAGCCAAATTGAATGCCTAAAAAGCCAAAGCACATGTTCCATATTTGCCAAAAGCTTAAGGTTGGTTTGTTATTATAATTCATGGTCAGCCTTATTTGTTAAAACGGCACTACTGAGTGCATCAAGGGTCAGTGTAAAGGTGGCGTTTTGTTGATCGTGATTAACCAAAATACCGTTATGCGCCTCTAACAGGTCATTTAACGTTGAAGGTTTGAGAGTTAAAGCTTGGTGCGGGCTAAGTGTAACGGTAACCGTTTGCGTTTTTTGGCTAAAGTTACTCAGCACCCATAATGATTGTTGGCCTAAGGTACGCACAAAACCAACCACGCTGTCACTCCCCGTGATCATAAGTTGCGCCATATCGCCGGCAACAATCGCTGGTAAATCGTTAAGTGCCATAATTGAAATGTAATATTGGCGTAATTGCGCTTGTTCAGTTGTTAACTGACCGCCATCAAATTTACCGTTGTTCATCCACGCTTGGTGAGCAGGAACACCAATATAGTCAAAAATACTGGTGCGAGTCGGGCTACCAAACCCCGCGTTTTCTGAGCCATCTTCACCGACATCTTGTCCAAAATAAAGCAAGCTTGGCGAGCGACTGATTAGGTGAGAGACCACCATTGCAGGCTTGCCCAATGCGGCATCGCCGGCAAAATCAGGACTTGCGATACGTTGTTCGTCATGGTTTTCTAAAAAGTGCAGCATATGTTGCTCTATGTCAGCCACTTTTTGCTGAGCATTAAAAATACTACTTGCGGCTTGCTTGCCTTGCATTATAGCTTTTAAGGTGTCGTAAAAGCCTACTTTGTCATACAAGTAATCCATTTTACCTTGGTGAATATAAGTTCGGTACATCAATGGGTTGTACACTTCGGCAAGTAAAAATGCATCGGGTTTATGCATTTTTATCGATGAATTTAAAAAGCTCCAAAATTCAACCGGCACCATTTCAGCCATATCATAGCGAAAGCCATCCACGCCTTTATCTAACCAATAAAGCGCAATATTTCTAAATTTATACCAGCTATTAGGTAACTCTTTATCTTGCCAAAAGGCATAATGTGCACGGTAGTCTTGGTTTTCTAGCGCCTTAGGTAAAGTTGGAAAATCTAGGCTACCATCGGGTTTAACACCGTAGTTTACTTTTACTGTTTCGTACCAGTCGTTTATATTAGGCTGTGGAGAGCGTGCACCGTTTCCTGTCCATTTAGCCGGTGTTTCATTAAATTTACCATCAGCTAAGGGATGAGAATTTCCGCCAAGCACTTGATAACTGTCGCTCGAAGGCACTTGAAATGACTCACCAGGTACATAATAAAAGTTATTATTAACATCATAGTCTTTGCTGGTATCGTCTTGTTCACCAAAGTCTTTAACGCCATTAGGTTTAGCCGTTGAGTGGTAATCACGTGCAACGTGATTGGGCACAATGTCTATTATCACTTTCATATCATGATCGTGGGTACGTTCAATAAGCGCGCTAAACTCTTCGAGCCTGTTCGTTACATTTACCGCCAAATCAGGATTTACATCGTAATAATCTTTAATTGCATAGGGCGAGCCTGCACGCCCTTTAACCACATCTGGATCATCCTGACTAATACCATATTCGGTGTAATCACCCACTAAGGCATGATGTAAAACGCCGGTATACCACACATGCGTAGTACCCAACTCTTTAATACCTTTAAGCGCAGCATCGTTAAAATCAGCAAACTTACCCACGCCATTTTGCTCTTTAGTACCCCACGGAATATTAGCTGTTTGCGTATTACCAAATAAACGAGTAAACACTTGATAAACAACTGGCTTTACAGGCTCTGTCTTATTTACAACCGTTTTTGCTTGCGTGCTTTCATTATCATCACTGCAGCCTTGCACAACTAATGTGCTTGATAGCAGCAAGGGTATGTAAAATCTTTTTTTCATTGTGTGTGTCATTTTTATTTCAGTGTTGTCATTGGTTTATACTAAAGCTAACTGTAGTTTGGTTACAGTTGCTGCATACGTATTCACAGCTATATTCAGACCCTGTTAACCCAAAAATTAAACTGCCAGCATGAAACTTTTTTGGGGGCTTACTTTGGTTTTAAACTACTTAAAAATACGGTGTGACTTGGCAGTTGCTCTACCGTTGAATTTATTAATGTTTTTAAATTACTAAATAACTCGGCTAATTGCTCATTGGTTAATGAATCTGCTAGTGCACCGTAATCATCGGGTAATAGGCCTTGACCTATCATGACTTGTTGCCACGCCACTTCGGCAAATAACTCATCGTTTTCGCGCACTACTTTGCCCGTTTGTTTAAATAAATCCATTTTATGCGCTAACGATTGCGGAATTTCCATTTGCTTACATTGACGCCAAAATGGAGTATCTTCCCGCTCAGTTAGCTTATAGTGCAAAATAATGAAGTCACGAATATGCTCGATTTCGGTGATGCTTTGCTTATTAAATTCTGTTACTAACGCATCACTAACCCCATGGTGAGGAAATAACTTAATTAAACGCGTCACAGCACTTTGTATTAGGTGAATACTGGTTGATTCAAGTGGCTCTAAAAACCCACTCGATAAGCCAATGGCAACGACGTTTTTATGCCACTGTTTTAAACGACGACCCGTTTTAAACTTAATTAATCGGGGTTCAGTAATAGGCTCTGCAGGAAGATTATTGAGTAATAATTGTTTTGCATCGTCATCAGATATATAGCGGCTACAATATACTAAGCCATTCCCCATTCTGTGCTGTAATGGAATTTGCCACTGCCAACCGGCACTGTGCGCAATTGAACGTGTATAAGGTTTTAATTCATCATTTGATGCTGTTTGTACTGCAATGGCGCTATCGCAGGGTAAGTAGTGCGACCAATCTACAAACCCAGTATTGAGTGTTTGCTCAATCAATAAGGCACGCAAGCCCGTACAATCTAAAAATAAATCGCCACTGATACTGCTGCCATCATCAAGGGTTAGGCTCTGAATATTGCCACTGGTTGGGCACTGCATGACCTCATTAATTTTAGCATCTAGATGTTTTACCCCCCGCTCTGTGGCTAAGTGCTTTAAAAACTCAGCATACAAACTGGCGTCAAAATGATACGCGTAGCTTAATCCTGGTAACGACGTGTTAGAAATGGTATTCAGTGGAGCAAATTTATTGTTTTTCGCAGCCTGATAATTTAATGAAAAATCCCAAAAATCATCTTTGTTGCCTTGCGTTTGGCCTTTAAGCCAAAAATTATAAAAGTCACAAAAAGGAAAGTTTTTACCCAAAGTGCCAAACGCATGCATATAACTGTGTGCTGAGCTTTTCCAGTTTTCAAACTCAATACCAAGCTTAATCGTCGCGTTAGTGGCATTTATAAAGTGTTGTTCATTGATACCCAATGCATTATTTAGCTGCATTATAGGGGGAATAGTGGCTTCCCCTACGCCCACTGTGCCAATGTGAGTTGATTCTATTAGGGTAATATTAATTACTTTACCTAATACTTTATTTAACAGTGCAGCGGCTATCCATCCAGCTGTACCACCGCCTGCAATGACGACGTGTTTTATTGGTTTCATATGTTTGTCCACGTTTTGCTGTGTATTAAAGCCGCTTAAATAATTTATTAGGCAAAGTCACTATAAAAAAGCCCCTGTAAAACAAATCACAAGGGCTTTTAAAAACAACTTAAATTATAGCTTGTAACTTACACCGAGTAAGTAAGTACGGCCATAATCTTGGTAGTCACGCACTTGCAGCGCATTATCGCCTTGCAATGAAGTAAACGCTTCTTCGGTAATGTTTTGAATTTGGAATGTCATCGACAAATTTTCAAAACCAGCAATACCAGAATCAGCAAAATCATAGCCTACTTGCGCATCCCAAATAGTCTCACCAAGTATATCAACTTGTTGTGTTGCAAAACCTGAACCGTAGATATCACCTTTAAAGTCACTACGCTTACGCATGCTAGTACGTGCTTGGAAACCATTGCGTTCGAAGTACACAGTTAAACTATCAATTTTGTCTGACAAACCTGGTAGTTCGTAATCGTTTCCGTTTTGATCTTGCAAGTCTTGCTCAACGCTGGTGTGGCTGGCAATTAAACCAAAACCTTCTAACGATTCATGTAATACGCTGAAAGGGAATGATAATGAAAGCTCATAGCCCCATAAATTACCATCACCACCGTTGACTTTACTTGAGCGAGTTGCTGTATTTCTATCCGCAGGTGGGACTTCACCCGTTGCTGGATCTTCTTTACCAGTTACATCTACATCGTAACGCTCATCAAAAATCCATTGGTCAATGTCTTTATAAAATAACGCTGCTGAAAAGTACCCTTCTGCATCAAAGTAGTTTTCGTATGTTAAGTCAAAGCCTGTTGCTTCTTTTGGTTCAAGCTCTGCATTACCACCAGAAATCGACCAGTAGTTACCATTTTCGTCTGGCTTTTCGCTGTTATAACTTGTTTCAATAGATGCATGCATTTCATCAAGGCGAGCACGAGAAATTGTTTTAGCCGCACCAAAACGAATTGTTTGCTCTTGGTCGATTGCAAAAGATAAGTTCAAGCTTGGCAATACATTTGAATAGTCGTGGCTAATGTCGGTAGGTGACGCAACCACTAAACCATTAATATTCGATGCTTCAAAGCCTTGCGAAGATTGCTCAGTGCGTACATAGCGTATACCCACATTACCTGTTACCGGTATGCCACCAATCTCTGCATTAATATCTGCTTGAATAAATGCAGCGGTAACTTCTTCTTGTACCGTCCACGAACGGGTTAAATGTTTTTGATCCGTTAAGCTTTCTTGTAGTAGATCATAATAACCATCATTTACTAGGCCATTAGTGTCATATGCAATCATATCCCCCATGCCAATAAAGTCTAAACTTGCTGAGCCTAAACGGTATTGCTCTGGCACTGATACCATACCTGGGTTATCTAACGAGAAATCTTTTAAAGTCATGAAGTAACCTTCAGACTGTTTTACTTTCTCACGGTCGCGGTAAGATAAACCAAAATTAATACGGCTAAAGTATTCGTTTTCAAGTACTTTACTGGCCGCTAGCTTAAGCGTTGAAAGCTCATCGCTAATTTCTGGGGCATTAATAAAGCCATCTTGTGCGGTATTTTGATAAGGTGTGTCATTTAAGCCGTACTTATTATTAAGCGCAGCACTGCTTCCCCACGATAATGGGCCACCTAATTGAATTAGGTCATAGTCGCTGTAATCAAGCTGATGAGTAAATTGTGCACCTGTATTTCCGCCGTCAAATGCATACCCTATGTTATCAGCAACACCATTTGAATCGCCACGGCCGGTACCAGAGTAGCTTTCAATACTCCAAATCGTACGATCTACTTCTGAGCGGCTGGCATCAAATTCAACTGACCACTCATCGTTAATATCGTATTTAGCGTTAAAACCAAATTGTGATAGCTCTGCTTTACGCTCTTCATAGTCATTTCGCACAACTACGCGCTGACCTTCGGTTACTGCACTGGTAATAAAGCCAGACTGCTCATCAACAGTAACACTATTTGGGTCGATGCTACCTTGACCCCAAGCGAAAGGTACTTCAATACCACGTAAGATTTTTTCATCGTTGAAATCTACATATAATGCATCAAACGTCATGTTTAAACGGTCATTTGGCGCAGCTTCAACAACAAACATAACTGAGTCACGCTCAAGGGTTGATGATCGTACGAAAGGTTTAGCGCCGCCTAAAATTGAATAGTTTTGTCCATCATTTCCTGTAAACTCAGGGTAACCCCAAGAATTCCAACGCTTTTCTTGGTTTGGTGAGCTCATAGTATTGTAAGCAAATGCAACACCTATGGTGTCATCTGCAAACTGATCTATGTATGAAACGGTACCACGAAAACCTTTGTCATCGCCATCTGGGTTTAATTTATCAAAGCTAGTTTGCTCATACTGACCATTAAACATGATCACTTGCTCACCTTTACTTAAAGGCTTTACCGTTTGCATATCAATTACACCGGCAATACCTTCTGCTTCAATGCTAGCACTTGGCGTTTTATAAACAGTTACACCGCTCATAATTTCTGACGGGTAAAGGTCAAACTCAACACCACGGTTGTCACCAATAGATACCTGCTCACGGCCATTAAAGGTGGTTGCACTTTCGTTTTCACTAAAACCACGAACACTTACACGACTAGCACGACCATCAAGACGTTGTGCTGTTAAACCTGGTAAACGTGCGATTGACTCTGCAATAGATGAATCTGGAAGTTTACCAATATCTTCTGCAGAAATTGACTCAACAACCTGTGTTGAAAAACGCTTAGTATTAATTGATTCAACAACACTACCGCGAAAGCCTTTTACTTCAATGATTTCTACATCATCATTTTTTATTGTTTCTTCTTGTGCCGCAGTGGTGGCAAAGCTTGATAGTCCAGCAGCAGTTAATGCTAGCGTTAGTATACTTGGTTTGAACATAGCCATAATGTTTTCCCGTTACCCATAATGTGATACCCGCTTACTTGCTTAAGTGATAGTTAAGCCTGCGAGCTTATTTTGTTGTCAGGATGAATACTAACGCTCGTATTATTTTATTAACAACTTTATGCATACGTATTCAAAGTTACACCACACGCATTAAGTTAACATTAAATTTACACACTATTTTATAAGTGACTGTTTTATTATGAGTTATTTTAGTGCAATTAGCATTTATAGCTTTAATGATAGTCATTATTTATTTTTTGATAAAATAAGTGTGTCATTAAACATAAATAAAGTGACACGACGCTATTTTATTTTCTAATTTATTATTATGGAGGACATTTATTTATGTACAATTGGTAAGACCAATATTAATAATCACCAATTTAGTGCACCCCCTTATTTTTAAGCACCTAAATAACGCAAACAATAAATTAACAATTTAACAAACCAAATTGGTAAAGAGATATTCAATAAACCGGCGTTAAAATCGATGAAATAAGCGATTGATTTAACCTCTTTTAATGACCTTAAAACGGTGCATACGTATGCAGACTTTTTACAGTATGACGGGCTTCAAGTATGCTTTTTCAAATAAACGAGGATTAACACCTCTAAAAAAGAACAACACAAAGACAGTGTGAAAACGGAGAAAGGCATGGCCCAAAAGCAATGGTATAAAGGTGCGGTTATTTATCAGGTTTATCCGCGTAGCTTTCAAGATAGCAACAACGATGGCATTGGTGACTTAAAAGGGATAATTAATCGCATTGATTACATTAAAAGCTTAGGGGTGGATGCTATCTGGATCTCACCTTTCTTTAAATCACCTATGAAAGATTTTGGTTATGATATTAGCGACTATCGCGATATCGACCCGCTTTTTGGTAACTTAGATGATTTTGATGAGCTCATTGCGCAAGCACATCAACGCGATATTAAAATTATTATAGACCAAGTGCTTAGTCACACCTCAGATCAACACCAATGGTTTATTGATAGCCGTGAAGATTTAACCAACGATAAAGCTGATTGGTATGTGTGGGCTGATGCTAAAGAAGACGGAACAGCACCAAACAACTGGTTATCAATTTTTGGTGGCGGTGCATGGCAATGGGAGCCGCGTCGTGGACAATACTACTTACATAACTTTTTCACGGAACAGCCTGATCTTAACTTTCATAACCCTGATGTTCGCCAAGCTGTACTAGACAATGTTGAGTTTTGGCTTAAAAAAGGCGTTGATGGTTTTAGGTTAGATGCAATTAACTTTTGTTACCATGACGCACAGCTTCGTGATAATCCTGCAAAACCAAAAGAAAAGCGTCAGGGCCGTGGTTTTAGTGAAGACAATCCGTATGCTTTTCAGTATCACTACTACAACAACACACAGCCTGAAAATATTGAGTTTATGCGTGACATTCGCACCTTACTCAATAAATACCCAGGAACCGTGTCACTGGGTGAAATTTCATCTGAAGATTCATTAGCCACCATGGCAGAATACACCCAAGGCGGCGATAAATTGCACATGGGTTACAGCTTTGAGCTACTAACTGATGACTACTCGAGTGAATATATAAGAAACACCGTTACTACACTTGAACAACGTATGACTGAAGGCTGGCCTTGCTGGGCATTTAGTAACCATGACGTAGAGCGCGTTGCAAGCCGTTGGAGCGAAACGGGTGAAGTAAACCCTGCGCAATGTAAGATGTTAACCGCCCTATTGGCCTCGTTACGTGGTAGCGTGTGTATGTATCAAGGTGAAGAACTCGGGCTCGGTGAAGCAAGCGTTGCGTTTGAAGATTTACAAGACCCATACGGCATTACGTTTTGGCCAAACTTTAAAGGCCGTGATGGTTGTCGTACCCCAATGCCTTGGGAAAACCTTGATAGCTCACATGCCAATGCTCACAATGCGGGCTTTAGTGAAGTAAAACCGTGGTTACCTGTTGATCAACAACATAGGCTGCAAGCAGTTGCTGAACAAGAGAATGATTCAAACTCAATATTAAATGCGTACCGTGAATTTATGGCATGGCGTAAAAACCAGCCGGTATTACTTGAAGGTGATATTGAGTTTTTACAAACCGAAGAGCCAATCTTAGCGTTTTACCGTACTCTAGACGATGAAAAAATGTTGTGTGTATTCAATTTGAGTGCTTCACAAGCAAAACTTACTATTAATGCAAGTGTTGAAAATGAACATAGCGACCTTTCTCATCACAACGCAAAGCTTGATAATGAAACACTGACAATTGAGCCATTTGGTTGTTATTACGCCCACTGCAGTTAATATTTGCATTATTATAAAAAACCCGAGCACTGCTCGGGTTTTTTTAGCATTTTTTAATGGCTAATTGTTTTACTATTTAAGTAATCAGTAAATGCAAACAGTACACCCGACACAACAAAGGTAACGTGTATCAGCACTTTCCAGAGTAATTCATCATTTGAATGAGATGCAGAGCTTATAAACACTTTTAGTAGCTCAACGGCTGAAATGGCGACTATTGCACTAATCAGTTTCATTTTTAAACCAGAAAACCCTACTTTTCCCATCCATACGGGACGGTCTTCATGATTTTCGATATTAAGCTTAGAGACAAAGTTTTCGTAGCCACTAAATATAATAATTAATAAAAGTCCAGCTAACAAAGCGGTATCAACCAAAGTTAATATACCCACCAACAACTCTTGATTACTGGCAGTAAACGTTGCGATCCCCATCAAATACAGCTGTTTAAAAAATTTTATTAGTAATAAAACCACAGCAAATAGTAAACCGACAAAAAATGGGGCTAATAACCAGCGTCCTTTGAATATAAACGACTCAAGAGCATGCTCTACTTTATGAACAGGTTGTATTTTTTTATTTATATTATTTATATGTGGCTCTGACATAAGAACACCTAAAAATTAAAACGCGACATTAGCCTAAATTTAGCTGTAACACAATTAGTTAAGGTTAAACACTTTTACGCGATACGCTCATCTTGACGATAAAAATATTTCGTTTCCCTTTATTTTATATTCGATTAAAAATCAATATACCAACAGAGATGTTCTGGCTTGGTTACACTTGTTTTATGTAGGCATTGTATGAATACATAACTCGATTGTTACTCCATTTTTAGGAATAAGAAAATGAATAAAGCATTACTCGCGTTAATCGTTGCACCATTTTTCGTTTTATCTGCTGCTAATGCAGTGGCAAACGATGCTACAGACGCTTCAGCTGAGACGATTCAAGAATTCACAGAAATGTGTGTTAGTTGGGCTAAAGAAGACGACGTAAGCAATGAAGAGCTTTATAACTATGTTTTAAAGTGTGTGAATGATGAACTAACATCTGAAGGCTATAACAAAGTCACTGCTGTTAAAATTTAATGAATAATTATGTGAATTGAACCTAAATTGGTTACATTTTTTAATCCTGTAAAGTAAAAAATCAGATTAGAAATGCCATTGCGATAGGTTTGATTTGACAAAAAAACCGGAACTGTCACAGGCTGTGCATTCCGGTTTTTTATTACTTAAAGCGGTGAATAATTAATTATTCATCGTCTTTTTTTACTTTTGCTTTCGCTTTACTTTTAGCAGGCGCTTTTTTAGCGGCGGCTTTCTTTTTAGGCGCGGCTTTTTTCTTTGCCTCTTCTACCCATTTACCACCTTCGTAGTGTGCCGTCCAACCAGTTGCTTTGCCATCAACCTCAGTCATTACATACTGTGATTTATTCTTACGACTGTAACGCACAACAGCAAGATTACCATCAGGATCTTTAGCTGGTGCATCAGCTAAGTAGTAAAACTTAGGCGAAATACGCTCTCTAAAACGCTGTAACTCTTCTACTTTGGGGGCGCGTGTTTCTCGTGATTTAGGGAACGTATTTGCTGCTAAGAAAATACCTGCAGCACCGTCACGTAATACAAAATAGGCTTCAGACTTTTCACATTCTAATTCAGGAATATGAACGGGATCTTCTTTTGGTGGCGCGGCTTCGCCATTTTTTAATAACTTACGTGTATTTTTACACTCGTCATTGTTACAGCCAAAATACTTACCAAATCGACCTGATTTTAATTCCATATCAGCGCCACATTTATCACATTCAATAATAGGGCCGTCGTAACCTTTAATTTTAAACGTACCCTCTTCAACCACATGCCCATGACACGCTGGGTTATTACCACACACGTGTAGTTTACGGGTTTCATCGATAAGGTATGAATCCATCGCTGTTTCACAAATTGGACAGCGCTTCATTTGCATTAATGTTTCTGTTTCAACGTCTTCAACATCAGCTGCAACCGCTTCATCACCCGACACTAAGTTCATAGTGGTAGTACAGCGCTCTTTAGGTGGCAGGTTATAACCAGTACATCCTAAGAATACGCCCGTTGAAGCAGTACGAATACCCATTTTTCTGCCACACGTTGGGCAGTCAATGTCGGTTTCTACCATTTGATTAAGACGCATACCGCCTTCATCGGGTTCACCTTTGGCAATGTTTAACTGGGTTGAAAAATCGGCATAAAACTTATCAAGTACCTGCGTCCAAACACGCTCACCTTCGGCGATATCATCTAAACGGCCTTCCATTTTAGCGGTAAAATCGAAGTTCATTAAATCGGTAAAGTTTTCAACAAGGCGATCGGTGACAATCTCCCCCATTTTTTCAGCGAAAAAGCGACGATTTTCTACTCGTACATAACCACGATCTTGTATCGTTGATATAATAGAGGCATACGTAGATGGACGACCAATCCCACGTTTCTCAAGCTCTTTAACTAAGCTTGCTTCACTAAAACGAGCCGGTGGCTTAGTAAAGTGCTGCTTAGGATCAAGCTCAACTAACGTGAGCACCTCGCCTTGCTTAACAGCAGGCAGCGATTGATCTTCTTCATTCTTTTTACGTACTGCCGGTTGCACTTTAGTCCAACCATCAAAACGTAAAACACGTCCTTTTGCTTTCAATGTAAAATCGTTGGCAGCGACCGTTAAGGTGGTTAAATCGTACTCAGCTGGCACCATTTGACAGGCCACAAACTGACGCCAAATAAGCTCATAAAGCTTTTTCGCATCGGCATCCACACCTTCAACATGCCCAGAAAGCACTGATACGCTAGAAGGACGAATCGCTTCGTGCGCCTCTTGTGCATTACCTTTAGAGCTATAGTTAATCGGATCAGCAGGTAAATACTTGGCGCCAAACTCATTGGTTACGTATTCGCGACACATTTCAACCGCATCTTTCGATAAATTAGTTGAATCGGTACGCATATAAGTAATATAACCCCCCTCGTATAAACGCTGGGCAAGCATCATGGTCTTTTTAACGCCATATCCTAATCGGGTACTTGCTGCTTGTTGCATTGTTGAAGTAATAAATGGCGCACTTGGACGGCTCTTACTTGGTTTCTCTTCAACGCTGACAACTTTATATTCGGCATTCTCAAGGCTTTTAACTGCTGCTGTAGCTTGTGCTTCATTTACAGGCTTAAATGGCTTGTCTGCTTGTTTAGCGACTTCTAAACGTAGGTCAGACTCGCTATTTTTAACATCGGCATGAATGTCCCAAAATTCTTCAGGAATAAATGCTTTAATTTCACGTTCGCGTTCAACTAATAAACGCACTGCAACAGATTGCACTCGACCCGCTGATAAACCACGCGCTACTTTAGCCCATAATAGGGGCGATACCATAAAGCCAACAACACGGTCTAAGAAGCGACGGGTCTGCTGTGCATAAACCATGTCGGTGTTTAACTCACCTGGGGTTTCGAATGCTTGTTGTATTGCATTTTTAGTGATTTCGTTAAAAACAACACGCTTATATTTTTCTGGCTCGCCACCAATAATTTCTTGAAGGTGCCAAGCAATAGCTTCCCCTTCTCTATCCAAATCCGTTGCGAGATAGATTTGATCAGCATTTTGGGCAAGCTTTTGTAATTCTTGAACAACCTTTTCTTTACCCGGCAATATTTCGTAATGTGGCTCCCATCCTTTTTCAGGATCGATTCCCATTCGCGCGACTAAGTTAGTGTAGTCACGTTGCTGTTTATACGCTGCTTTCTCATCAGGTGGCATTTTACGCACCTCAGCAGGCGTTTTGCTTGCTGGTGCTTTGTTTTTGCCAGAACCTGAAGTAGGTAAATCTCGTACGTGTCCAATACTGGACTTAACGATAAAATCATTACCTAAGTATTTATTAATTGTTTTAGCCTTAGCAGGTGACTCTACAATTACTAGCGATTTGCCCATAGTTGCCTATTTCTAACCTAGTTTTTTAAATGTGTTTAGCCGACTCATGCGGCGCGAATATTTATAGGTATATCTACAAACACTAGTTCTTACAAGCTTTTAATACAAACTTTTCAGTATTTACTGAATAAACAAACAATTTCTGTTGTAAATTTAATCAAACCAGTGCTTTTTGAATAATTGATGTGGAATATATAGAATAGAAACAAAAATGCCAACCTTATTGGTTGGCATTTTCTATGCTTTATTAATTTTAAACCTTAGGCTCGTCTAAAATCGACATCACGGTATATTGAGTTTTCACTCCACCAGGGGTCACAAATTCGATGTATAAAAAGCCAGAATCAACATCATTTGGCTCAGCCTCTTTTGTAATATTTACTGAAACAGAGATAGGCACTTGTTGCGCAGTATTCACAACGGTGTAATCTGTTAACCCTCTTAACACACCATTGTCGGCAGTGACAGTAACTGTAGTACCTGCAGGCAATGGATTATTATGAATATCACTGAAGAAGATAGTCACTGAAATCGCGCTGTAAGGTGTGGAATTGCTAATATCAATAAGGTTTATGTCACACATACCCGCCATATCGGAAGCTTCTAAGCGAATACCATCACTTAAACTACAGTCATCTAAAGCCGTTACAGCTCTAATGTAAGGTGTACTTCCAGACATCACTAACTCTGAACGATCGCGTACATTTACTGTTTCACGCGTACATGCATTTGCAGCAAGCGCCTCGTCACTACATAACAAGCCATTGTAAATGCCATCGCCGGAATCAAACTGACCATTATTTAGTGCACCAGAGCGCTCCACATACCACTCATCTTCACCGCCATTAGAATTTACAGGGTTCGCAGGTGCGGGTAAATTTCCGTCAAAAATACCGTTTTCATTAAAATCTATAAATGCTTCAGGTAAATCTTGTAATGTAGAATCAAACTCGTTTTGATTAAATTCACCGTTAGCAGATACATCATTAAATGATTCTTCACCCACTGAGTATGCTAGCAAGCTTACACGACCACCTAATGGATAATCTATTGGCGCATTACTTGGCGCATCCGCAAGTGATATCGGGTTACCGCTACTATCAAGATAGGTAAGTAGATTGCCGTTTGTGTCTAGTTGTGACTCTCTGATACCTAATGTACAAGGTGCTGCTTGACCAAAAAAACGGTCACACTTATCAGCCACAGAGTTTTTATAAATGCTGTAATGATAAGGAATTGGGTTTTGGCTACGCCACTGCGCTTTACACACACCATCTATGGTGCGACAAAGTAATAAAGGCGTAAACTGTTGATCATCTATTGTGCCAACTGCACCACCTTCACTGGCAATATAAATTGCCGTGTTATCAGGAACAAAATTATTAAAGTGATCGGCTGCAAATACAGTTAAGTCTGTAGTCACCCCAGCTTCATTTAGTGATTCTGTATTAAATGTTTGTACTGCAAGCGTAAAACTATCCTGATCTGGCACACCAGTGGTAATGGTTATGTCATTTGACACAATAGAGATCACATTATTTTGTGATGTATCGCCACTCACAACTTGATGTGATGCAATAACAGATAAAACTCCTGCGGCTCTTCCTGAGCGGACATTTACAGTCACTAAACCTTCATTATTGGTAAACTGAAATGCACTGTCTAGCAACGCGCCGCCGGGGTTTTGCGAAAGAGCAAAATCAATCTGCTTTTGACCAACAGGGTTACCATTAATATCTAAAAGTTTAAAGGTAAGCTCTGAGTTTTCAGTGAGAGTCTGACCGCCAGCTCCTTTAATAGCTAACACTTGATTGGTCACACCCATAAACGCGATTGAACCCGTTTGAGCGGCAGCTACATTAATATTAATTGTTTTAGTCGCAACATTACCACCAGTAACCACGGTTGCTGTAATCGTATCTACACCATTACAACCATCCGCTTTATAAGTTGCGCTTGCCGTACCACCAATGCTAGTTACCACACTATCAATAGTGGCTCTAGGAGTAGATTCTTCTGCACATGCCGAGGTAAATTGTACTTCAAGTGGAGTGGTGAATAAGTTATTGCTACCATCTACAATCTGAGCGGTAATAATAGTAGTAGAACCTGCAGACAACACATCACCAGTTGCAATACCCGCGCTTAAATTTACATTTACTTGAACAGCGTTAATTTCAAATAAAGCACTCGCAACGCCGCCCTGAGCGGTTAACTCAACTTGGCCAACACCTGAGCTACTGCCAGGCAATAAATTCAAAATAGCAACACCAAACGCATCCGTTTTAGCCGTTAAGCTTTCAGGTAATAAAATACCTAGCGTTGTTGTCGCTTGAACCAGTACATTACTTGCTGGCGTATTACTGCCAGGTTTTGTGATTTTTGCGTATACAATAGCTTGTTGCCCAAGTAAATTACTATTTTGAGAACAGTCAGATGGATCAAGCTCTATAGAATCTCTGTCTATATTTAACCAGCTATCAGGGCAGTTTTGTAAAATTTTAATGTCAATATTTGCGGTTGAGTCATTCGATTGAGGCTCATCACCTGCCGTGTAAAAGCCAAGTTTACTTGTTGCGTCTTCGTAGCTAGCAACAATGGTTCCTGCTCCTTCAACACTACCCGCGCTAAGCTCGATAGTTGCAACACCGCTGGAATTTGTTAAAGCGCTACCTGTAGCCGGTATAAAAGAACCCAGTGTTGTGGTAAAGCTTACCTCTTGACGCACAACAGGTTGACCATCACTTCCGGTTACCGTTGCAACCACCTCTAGCGGGTTATCGGCAGTAACAATTCTATCTTCAAAATCAAGTTCAACTTGAATTGCTTGTTCGACAACGTCTCCACCGGTGCCTCCAGTATCACCGCCAACGGTTCCACTTTCTTTTTCCAGTGAGCCACCACCGCCACAGGCGATGAGTAATGTGCTGAGCCATATAATGCTGAGCAAACGAGTTAAAGGCATAGGTTTCTCCGTTGCGCTATTACTAAGTTAAACTTATTTACTTAATGTTAACCTATAACTTAGTCTAAAATCTCAGTTTTTTACTCCTTTTTTTGATAAAAATTTTTAAAAAGTTGACGTTTTTTCTGTAAAAAAAATTACATGCTGTTAGTCTATGCCAAATTTATAAAAAATAGATTGGAAATATGTCTAAAATCCGTTCAATGAGTTTAACTACTCGCATCATGATTGGTATGGTGCTTGGTGTTGCAGTAGGCTTTATATTTCAGGCTATATTAGCTGGTGAAGACGATTACCTAATTCCTCTTGGGTTATTCTCTTTGCCAATTAAAGCCTTTTTTGTTGATGGCCTTTTTCATGTAGGTGGGCAAATATTTATAGCCAGTTTGAAAATGCTGGTTGTGCCTTTAGTATTTGTATCGCTGGTATGTGGTACCTGCAGTTTAAGCGATCCGAAGAAATTAGGCCGTTTAGGCGGTAAATCAATTGGTTTATACTTAGTTACAACGGCAATAGCGATTACAGTCGCGATTACCTTAGCGCTACTATTCAACCCGGGTGAAGGCATTGGGTTACCCTCTCAAGCAAGTTATGATGCCAAAGAAGCGCCTACTTTAGCTCGCGTAATTATTGATATGTTCCCTACCAACCCTTTTGAAGCAATGGCAAAAGGAAACATGTTACAAGTAATTGTGTTTGCTCTATTATTCGGTATTGCAATGGCACTTAGCGGAAAGGCAGGTAAACGTGTCGCTACTGTATTTGAAGACTTAAACACCGTTATCTTAAAACTGGTTACTTTGCTAATGAACATTGCCCCTTACGGCGTATTTTTCTTAATGGCTAAATTGTTCACTACCATTGAACTAAACTTAATTGTGAGTTTAGCTAAGTACTTTGGCGTGGTTGTATTAGCCTTATTACTACACGCATTTGTAAACTACACCCTACTGCTAAAAATACTCACGGGTCTAAACCCGCTCACTTTCTTGGCTAAAATGAAGCACACTTGTTTATTTGCTTTTAGTACCTCAAGTTCAAGCGCGACTATGCCTATTACACTTGAAACGGCAACTAAAAAGCTTGGCGCTAATAATTCGGTCGCTTCGTTTACTATTCCGCTTGGTGCAACCATTAACATGGATGGCACCGCAATTATGCAAGGTGTGGCTACGGTATTTATCGCTCAGGTATTTAGTGTTGACTTAACTATTTCTGATTACTTAATGGTGATACTAACTGCAACGCTTGCCTCTGTTGGTACGGCGGGTGTACCTGGTGTTGGTTTAATTATGCTAGCCATGGTACTTAACCAAGTTGGCTTACCTGTTGAGGGCATCGCCATTATTATTGGTGTAGACAGATTGCTTGATATGACCCGTACAGCAGTAAACGTAACGGGTGACTGTATGGTTACGTGTGTCGTCGCTAAAAGCGAAGGTGAACTAGATGAAAGTATCTTTAACGACCCAAATGCAGCAAAAGATTTAGAGGACTACCACAAATCTATTGATTAGTATTTCTGACAATAGTCATAAAAAAAGCCTTGCTACTTCGTTAAGTAACAAGGCTTTTTTGTTGGGTTTAAGTGATTAAATTATTAAGGGTTTAACGCCTTAAACTTTGACATTAAACTTACACCCGCTTTATTCACACCATGGCTCAAACCCATTGCCAGCTTGTCACTTAATCCTTTTTTAATCTTGTATTGCACCTTGTATATTTGATGTTGATGTTGTTGCTCTAACAACGCATCATCGCTGGTTTTAATAGTATCGACTAACCCTTTTTCAATTGCTTGGGTTGCAAACCAATGTTCACCCGTTGCCACTAAATCCATATTTAAACTTGGGCGCTGAGTGCTCACAAAAGTTTTAAACAATACATGAGTTTGCTCTATCTCTTCGCGGAACTTTTCACGGGCTTTATCGGTATTTTCACCAAATAAAGTTAACGTGCGTTTAAATTCACCCGCCGTAATTTGCTCAAACTCGACATCATTTTTCTTTAAAATTTTATTAAAATTTGGAATTTGTGCAATAACACCAATAGAGCCAACAATTGCAAACGGTGCTGCAATAATATGATCAGCCACACAAGCCATCATGTAACCACCACTGGCGGCGACTTTATCTATAGAAACAGTCAACTCAATACCGGCTGACTTTAAACGTTGTAATTGTGATGCGGCTAAACCATAGCCATGTACCACGCCACCACCACTTTCAAGGCGAACTAACACTTTATCTTTTTTTGCATCCGCTATCGAAATTATCGCGGTCACTTCTTCGCGCAAGCTTTCTACTTCATGTGCGTCCATACTGCCATTAAAGTCAATAACATAGAGTCGTGATTTAGGCGCTTCTTTGTCCGCTTTTTTTTGCTCTGCTTTTTGTTGTTTTTGATAGGCTTTTAACTCTTTTTTACCTAGCGTATTATTTAAAAAGCTTTCTTTTATATTGGTCAGCTGCTCTGATAGGTCATCAATTTCAATCTCACCTTTTTTCGCTTTTGGCTTAACAGCCGAGCTTACAATTAAGGTTAAAATCACAGCAATAGCAATAACAAAGGTAATGGTTTTTGCAAAAAATAAGCCGTACTCGTATAAAAATTCCAACTGTGTTCTCCGTTTATAAATTTCAGCCAATTTAGCATGCTTTAAAATAAAAAAAAGCCACTATACAGTGGCTTTTTAGACTTAATTGAGTGGTTGATTATTAATTAGTCACAATATCAGTATCTGATACAGATAATAAACGTCCACGCGATGCTAGATAAGTTGCAATTTGCAATTGCATTTCTGCATTAGCTGCTGCGCTGCCCGCTGCTGTAGACGACTGTCTTTCATCTTGCGCCGGTGTTAATACCGAGCCATGATGACCTGTGTTAAATTTAACTAAATAGCTAGCGCCCATCTCTGTTGGTGCTTGAGATGTACTCACTGTTTCTAACCCCATAAAGTTAGCTAGAGGCAGTGTACCTGCAATTGGGTTGTTAGCAGTCATCGGCGGAATAACTTGGTCTGGCTTGTTACTATCAGTGCCATCACCAACAACAACATTCATATACACAGGTGTTTGTAGTGCTTTAACGGTTGCTGCGTAGTTAGTCGGATCGCCGCTATCTAATGCTGTTTGTGCTGCAAATACAAACTGCGTCATCACGCCCTTGATGTTAGCCAGTTTATCAGCTTCTCCCGCCATCGTTAGCGATGCTGCAAATTCATTAAAGCCACAGCTTAAGAAGTCCTGCATGTCTGGTAACAAGGCGCCACAGTTTGATAACGCACCAGCATTTAAGAATGCATTAAACTCGTCAGCTTCAGCAGTTCCAGCTTGAGAAAGTACAGAGCCTTGAATAAATGGACCAAACGCGGCTGACTCTAATAAGAAGCTAGCAATACCGCCACCGCCGCTTGCCAATGCAACAGCATTAACTTTAAAGAGTGGGTCTACTTGATCAGCCAATGGGCTATTCGCTTGTGCAATAAATGCAGGCGCTACAATTGAGCCCAGTGAATGGCCAATATAAGATACATCTCTAGAATTGAGTGAACTATCACCACTGAAGTTTAAGCCTAAACGTAAACCAAGTAAGTCAGCACTTGACTGGCGTAAGCTGTCTCTAGCGACCAATAACGAGCTTAGGTTCATGTAACTAAGTACAGAGCCTGATGTTGCGTTAAAGTCATCTGTGCCATCAACATCAACATCTATTCCACGCTCGCCATGACGAGGATGGTCAATTGCAACCGTTGCGAAGCCTTGAAGTGAAAGCTGTGCTGTTAGTGTCAACATGCTTTCTTTTTGTGTGGTAATACCGTGTTGCATAATAACCACTGGCCAGCCATTTTCTGGCATAGCAGCAAAAGGCTCTAAACCTAAGCCTGTTCGGTACGCATTAACAACCGGTAAAATAGGCTTAGTAATTTGTACTGGCACAGTCGCCATACTTTGCATTTTAGGAATAACGTTATACTTGGTTAAATGACGCGTGCTATCTAAACCTAAATCACGAAGCTGTCCATCACTTAACGCTGCACATGTTGCATCGTTAACGCTAATAGGATCAGTTGGGAACGCTTCACCCGCTTGCGCTTTATAACCCATGATAGCCACTGCGTTATCACACATACCTTGCCAGTAAGTATCATTTAAATCACTGATTTCTTTACCCTTCGGCGTACCTAAATACATAGGTAACTGAATACTGCCCTTTTGGTACTGTGCTACTTGGAATACGTCAGGCACCGTTACACCTTGTATTGCAAACGCTTGTTGTACATTAGCCATAGGCTGTGTTGGAATTTGCAACGCAGGCGTTGGAATTGTTGGCTCTGTTAAGCTTGCTGCTAAAATCTTTTTGATTGTGCCAAGCACAGGACCTGCTGATTGCATTGTCATGGCAGCTGAGTAAATAATATCGTCTTTGGTGATATTTCCTGAGCTTACCACTACGTTTTCGTAGCTGTTAACAGCCCCTTGCAGCGCAAGTTGTGATGGCGTTACTAACGGCGCTTCTTGTTTAACAGTCGCATATGTTGATGATGGCTCAATTGAGCGACCTTCTGAATCTTTAAGCCCCGTCGTTAATACGTTAATGTATGAGCTACCGGCCTTAAATGGCTTAAGTGGAATAATAGCAACCGCGTCTCCAGAGCCTTGTGTAACAAAATCAACACCAAAGGTTAATTCGCCCACTAATTTACATGCAGCACCGGCTGGTGCTTGTGAGCATTCGGCATCTGTTAGGCTTGCACCCATGATCACTTCAAAAATACGTACTGAGCCTGGTGAAGCTGCAGACGTTTCATCTAGGCTAATGCCCGGTGGAAACGTTAAATCTATTTTAAAAGGAACTTGCGTAGACCAGCCATCAAGTGCCCCTAGTGCAAGTTGCGGATCTGCATACGCAGCGCGAGGGATAGAAACATTTTCGTCATTTAGCTCGCCAGGAATGTTTAATGTGCCATCGCGCGTACCGCTCATCAATAAATCATTAGGAACCGAAATTACACCATTTGCAGGGTCAAATTTTACCGTAGCTTTTGGAATAACTGTAACTGAATCGTTTTTAACATCTTCTAACGTTTCTCCGCCGCCACAGCCTGCTAATGCAGCTGCAACTGAGAGCGAGAGTAGCATTTTTTTCATAGTGTTCTCCGCACAAATCTTATTTTTATAGTGTGTTTATAGTCAGTGTAATTAAGTTAAAATAATGTAGCTAGTATATTAATGAGACATTAGACCAGTTAAACTTAACGTAAACTTTCTAGTTTCGCCACCTAAATTTGTAATAAATTCGATTACTTGTCGATTTGCTATGTTAAAATCAAAAAAAATTTAAACATTGGTACTTTTATGCATACCTATCAAGCAACTGAAAACGCACTTAAAGATAAAGTAATTTTGATAACAGGCGCAGGTGATGGTATCGGCCGTGTTGCAGCAATTACTTATGCTAAACATGGTGCAACCGTTATTTTATTAGGAAAAACAACTAATAAACTAGAATGTGTGTATGACGAAATCGTCAATGCAGGCTACCCACAGCCAGCGATTGTGCCTATGGACTTAAAAGGTGCAACTAAACAAAACTACCGCGACCTTGCTGCAACTATCGAAAGTCAATTTGGCCGCCTTGATGGACTATTAAATAACGCTGGTATTTTAGGTACTTTAGGGCCGTTGGAGCACTTTTGTTCATCAACATTCGAAAATGTAATGAAAGTAAACGTAACTGCACAAGCGATGATCACCAAAGCGTTGTTCCCTGTAATGCGTAAGTCAAAAAGTGCTTCAGTGGTATTTACCTCATCGGGTGTAGGTCGTAAAGGAAGAGAATTTTGGGGACCTTACGCTATTTCTAAGTTTGCGGTAGAGGGTATGATGCAAACATGGGCGTGTGAAGTTGAAAAAACGCCAATCCGTGTTAACTGCATCAATCCAGGCGCAACACGTACATCAATGCGTGCAAGTGCATTTCCAGGTGAAGATCGTGATTTACTAGCAACACCTGAAGATTTAATGCCAACTTACCTGTATTTAATGAGTGAAGACTCAAAAAATATCAATGGCCAATCGTTAGACGCACAAGCTAAAAAGTAATATTTAGTTTTAAACGTAAAAAAGCCGCTATAAAAAGCGGCTTTGTTGTTTTATGCTTTAATTACTTACGTTTAGTCGGTTTTACACGTTGATTGTGCTTTTTAACCGCCTTGCGAATTTGGTTTATTTTAGCGCGCTTGTCTTTACGCTTTTCAGGAATAACCGACAGCTTAGTTTGTGTTTCTTTGCCAAGCTTTACTGTTTTACGTAAATAGTTAACCGTATCTAAATCATACTCAATCCAGCCACCTTGCGGTACACGCTTATCAAGCTCTAATTTACCGTAACGAATACGAATAAGACGTGATACTTCCACATCTTGTGATTGCCATAAACGACGCACTTCACGGTTACGACCTTCGTTAAGCGTTACATTATACCAACGATTAATACCTTCACCGCCCATAGGCTTGATACCAGTGAACTTTGCGGGGCCATCTTCAAGTTCTACGCCACGTAGTAAATTTTTCATTGTTTCGTCAGTGACTTCACCAAATACACGTGCTGAATATTCGCGTTCAACTTCATAGCTTGGGTGCATTAAGCGGTTTGCCAATTCACCGTCATTGGTAAACAGCATTAGGCCTGAGGTATTCACGTCTAATCGGCCTACTGCTATCCAGCGATCGCCATCAATACGAGGTAAGCGGTCAAAAACGGTTCTACGGCCTTCAGGGTCTTTACGCGTACTTAACTCGCCTTCTGGTTTGTTATACATAATTACACGACAAATTCTGTCTGCTTTTTCTTCTATTTTAACGGTATGGCCGTCAACACGAATTAAATCGGTTTCTTCAACCCTGTCGCCTAACTTAGCTACTTTACCATTTACACTCACACGATTTGCATCAATGTATTTTTCCATTTCACGGCGTGAGCCTACACCTGCACGGGCTAGGACTTTTTGTAACTTTTCACCTTGTATACTCATTCGGATGGTTCTCTCACAGAAGGATCACTTAATAACTGGGTAATTTTACTTCGCTGTTGCTCTGGCAATGCGGGTAAATCATGAAGTCCCGTTATCGAAAAATAATCTAAAAATTGTTTAGTCGTTGCATAAAGTGCCGGTTTACCGGGTACTTCTTTATGCCCAACTACTTTAATCCACTCTCTTTCAAGCAGAGTTTTAATAATATTTGAGCCAGTTGCTACACCCCGCACTTGCTCAATTTCACCACGGGTAATGGGTTGCTTGTATGCAATTAACGACAGGGTTTCGAGTAATGCTCTCGAGTATTTAGGGGCACGTTCTTGCCATAAATTACTCAACCATGGGCTTAAACTACTGCACGCTTGAAAACGATAGCCACTGCCTACTTCAACTAAACGTATTCCACGCGTCTGATAGTGAACTTGAATGGCCTCTACAGCATCATTAATGCGCGCCATAGAAATTGCTAAGTCGTTTAAAACCGTGTCCTTAAGATGACGTTTTGATACGGGTTTGCCTGCCACAAAAATCGCCGCTTCAATGATTTCAATTAATTGTTCATCACTAATTCGCCGACCAACCATAATCACTCTAAAGTTAATAAAAACACACAGCCATCTATTATGACAGAACAACGGCAAACTAGGAAAACATATTAATAAAATAACATTTTATAGGTATAAAAAAGCCAGTGAAAAACACTGGCTTGGTATCAAGTGTATTTAATAATGTAATTTAGCTATTTTTAAATTGCTCAAGTGCATCGTCCTCTGCAACAGAATCACCATGCTTTTTGATATAGCTATTAAACTCTTTTTTACTTACTCGTTTATCTTTATTGCTGTCCATGTAACCAAAATGATTTGAAATATCATCATCGTCAGCTTCAGAAACTGAAATAAAACCGTTGCTATCATTATCTAAGCTTTTAAAGTCATTTTCTATTTTATCAAACTTCGCAATATCAGCCTTAAATGCAGACTCACTCACTTCACTATCTGTAGCAACTTTCCCAACATTTAGCTGCATATAAGCATCATATTCATTACGGCTTATTTGATTATCCATATTTGTATCTATATTTGAAAAGTGCTGCCAAATACTATCATCGTCGGCTTCTGTTTTAGAAATAAAGCCATCGCTGTCGTTATCTAAGCTTGCAAAATCACTGTCGATTTTTTCTAAACCTTGATTTGAAGAACAAGCGGCTAAACTCAATGCGGCTAAAACAGTAGAAGCTATCGTTAATTTTTTCATCAGACGTATCCTTGTATTAATAAATTTCAAATCTAGTGATACAAATACGATGCCAAAAAAAATAAACGATTAAAATCAAACAATTAAACAATTAAACAAAAACAACTTCTATTGCGATATTTAATAATGCAATTTTTGCAAGCTACTCTGGTAATTTTTGCAAAAAAAAAAGCTCGGTAATAACCGAGCTATTTATATCTAATACGGTAATTTAGATTGCAGCGTTTTGGTAACGCTTAACAAAATCAGTAACGCTTTGGCCATTACACTTTAATGAATTTAAGTTACCAATTTGCTTACGTACTGGTTGTAAGCCTTGCTTTAATGCAGTCATACATAACTGTGTTTCTTGGTGTGAATCTTTTGCAAATACTTCTACTTTAGACACAACTGATTGCGTTGCTGCTTCTTTTTTTGCAATGTCACGGATGTCTTGACCGTTACATAGGATACTTTTTGAATAACGCGATAAATATACACCGTGCTTTGCTGCCATTTTACGAGCAGCCGAAAACCCCTCATTGGCGCTTACTACACATAAGTTAGACTCTAATTTGTTGTCTTGGCTGTAATACGTATTGCTTTGCGCAGTAGCAGTTACAGAAACAAAAAGAGAGGCGGCTAAAAGTAATTGAGTTTTCATCAGGTAGTCCTATTTGAACGAGTTAAACAAACGATTTTTGCGCATTATATAGACAACTTTTAACATATCAATTGAATATTTTATTTATTTTATTATTTAATATTGCATTTACAATGTTTAAACATTAAGCAAAAATTGATCAACATTTGTGCAGCTATTTTCTCGTTTCAGTCATGTTATGTCGCTCCAAATACTGATACAATTTAGCTAACAATGAAAATAAATTTGAAGGTAAACTTTATGAAAGTGATTTCTTTTAATATCAATGGCCTGCGTGCTCGCCTACATCAGTTACAAGCTATTATTGATAAACACCAGCCAGATATTATTGGTCTTCAAGAGATAAAAGTGCACGATGAAGCATTTCCGCTAGACGATGTACAAAAAATGGGTTATCACGTTTATTTTCATGGACAAAAAGCGCATTACGGTGTGGCAATGTTATGCAAAAAAGAGCCTAAGTCGGTATTAAAAGGCTTTTCCACCGACACAGATGAGTCGCAAAAGCGAATGATCAGCGTTACCGTAGAGCAAGAAAATGGCCGTGACCTGCATGTCATGAATGGCTACTTCCCGCAAGGCGATAACATCAACCACGAAACTAAATTCCCTTATAAACGTCAATTTTATCAAGACTTAATGACTCACCTAAATAGTCATTACACGCCTGATCAAGATGTAATTGTAATGGGCGATATTAATATCTCTCCAACCGATTTAGATATTGGTATTGGTGAGGTAAACGCAAAACGCTGGTTAAAAACCGGAAAATGTTCATTTCAACCCGTTGAGCGTGAATGGCTAGCAACGTTATTAAACTGGGGCTTTAAAGACACCTTTAGAGAGCAAAACCCAGAAACTAACGATCAATACTCATGGTTTGACTACCGCTCTAAGGGTTTTGTTGATAATCGTGGACTAAGGATTGATGTGGTTCTGGCAACGCATGACTTAGCAGCTCGCTGTATCGACACCGGTATAGATTACGAATTACGTGCTATCGACAAGCCTTCAGATCATGCCCCTATTTGGTCTGAGTTTAATTAACGATTATGCTAAGTGTGCAATTACAGGCATTACTGTGGATTGGTGTTATTGTTATTGGCTTTTTAAGTGTTAATAAATCAACATACGCCAATTTATTTAATACGCCAGCTAGGCAAACTGGCGTGTTTGCCTGCGCGCTGGTGCTCGCTTTACTATGGCGTATAAAAGCCGGTATTTTACCTGGGCTTGATCTTCATATACTGGGCATTACTGCTGTTACGCTGATTTTAGGCTGGCGTCTGGCTATTTTAAGTTGTGTATTAGCAACAGCCCTGCTAACTGCTTTTGGACAAATAGCATTCGAGCTGATTGCGGTAAAATTACTAATAAGTGCGTTTATTCCAGTATTATTAAGCTACTTTGTATTTATGCTTTGTTACCACTACTTAGCGCGGCACTTTTTTATCTATATATTTGTTTGTAGCTTTTTAACGGCTGGTGTCGTTGCTTGCGTTAACATTATACTCGGGGGTGTTTTTTATTTCGCAATTGGCGAATATAATTGGCATCAGCTAACAGAAAACTACATTTATCTCAGTCCTATTTTAGCGTTTCCTGAAGCAATGCTAAACGGTATGGCAATAACTGTTATGATCACCTATCGCCCGCACTGGGTAAAAACTTTTTTTGATAAGGACTATTTAGGCTCATGAGTCTTCATTACCATTGCCCTATTTGCAAACTTCCATTGGCACTTAATGAAAAAATATTACGCTGTGATAATAACCACAGCTTTGATTTTGCCAAAGAAGGCTATGTAAACTTACTCCCCGTGCAAAATAAAAACTCTAAACAGCCCGGTGACTCTTTAGAAATGGTACAAGCAAGGCGTTCTTTTTTAGAGCAAGGCCATTATGCATTTTTACAGACAGCCTTAGCTAATTTAGTCAAACCGCTCAATGCAAATATAGTGATTGATTTAGGGTGTGGCGAGGGGTTTTATACCCATGCTATAGCAAATAACACGCAAGCTACTGTGTATGGTGTTGATATATCTAAGTCGGCGGTAAAATACGCAGCAAAACGATACAAACAATGTCAATTTAGCGTGGCATCAATAAGCCACGCGCCCTTTAATGATCACCTTGCTGATGTGTTAATTAGCGTGTTTGCCCCTTTGTTTGACGATGAACTTTCTCGCCTTGTTAAAGAGGATGGCTGTTTAGTGGTGGCAAGCCCTGGGCCTATGCACCTCAAAGAGTTGAAAAAATATATCTATAATACGGTAAATGAACATACTGAAGTTGCTACGCCAACAGGCTTTAAACAATCATCGCAACAGCTCATTACAGAGCAAGTGTCACTCACATTTAGCGACGTAAGAAATTTAATAATGATGACACCCTTTGCATGGAAGTTCAGACCCGAGCATTGGCAGGCACTTGAACAAAAACAGCATCATAAGGTTACCTTGTCATTTTATATTAGCCAATTTGTTAAAACTGCTCTTTAGTAAAGGTTTTATCCATTTTATCAAACATGTCTTTTAACAATTCAGCAAGCTCCAAATAGCGGGGCTTGTTTTTCCCCATTTGTGCGTCGTAACCGTTGGCGACCATTTTTGCAAACAACTCGTTGTACCATTGCAGCATAGCGGGTTCTAATTCTGTTTCCGCACGTTTACCTAGCCATAAAAGCCCTTGTAACGGCAAGGAGATAAAAAATAGACTACTGGCAATAGCTTGAGGTAAAAAATCAGGGCCTAAATAATTAAGCTGAAAAAACAAAGTTAGCATGGCTAAAATAGGCATTACCGTAATCGCAAGCTCGGTTGCTCTGATCACTTTAAACTCGGCAAATAATGGCGCGACCTCTTTACGCATAGGCCATGTTTTAGCATAAGCGCGCCCTAATTGAACTTGTGATATCACACTTTTTTGCATTATAAATCCTCACAATCACGGCATTTAACACTTGTAAAAGCATCTTGCTTATAAAAGTGTAACACAACTCTCACTTTATCGGTAAAAATGCTTAATTTCATTAGTAAAACTCACAAAAAGCATAAATTATAGAAAGAATTCCACAAAGCCCTTTTAATAAAGTCAACTACACTTTAGTCTATACCCATTTAAGCTTACGATGCTTATATATCAACCAAGTGTACTGATTAATATTTAAATGGAAAATGAATCTATGCCAACTCTCCCAAAAAAACCAAACCATGTTTTGGTACTTAATTGTGGAAGCTCAAGTTTAAAGTTTGCAATTATTGATGCAAACACAGGAAAAGACATTATTTCAGGTTTAGCTGAGCGCCTAGGTGCAGATGCTCCCTCAATAAAATATAAATTTAAGGGAGAAAAGACCACTATTAAACTTGCTGCTAATCAGGCACACGCGCATGCCATTGATACGCTGGTTGATTTAATAAAAGATCACAATCTTGATGAGCAACTAGTTGCTGTTGGTCATCGTGTTGTGCATGGTGGTGAGCATTTTACCCAATCAGTATTAATTGACGAACGCGTTATTGCAGGTATCACGCAAGCAGCTACGCTAGCACCTTTGCATGGCCACGCTAACTTACTGGGTATTTCATCAGCGCAAGCATCATTTAAAAACTTACCGCAAGTAGCCGTGTTCGATACGGCATTTCATCAAACAATGGATGAAGTCGCTTATCTTTATGCCCTTCCTTATCAGCTTTATAAAGACTTTGGTGTTAGGCGATATGGTTTTCATGGCACCAGCCATTTTTATGTGGCAGGGCAAACTGCGAAGTTATTAGCACTTCCTATTGAAAACAGTAACTTTATTAGCGCTCACTTAGGCAACGGCTGTTCAGTGTGTGCGATTAAAAATGGCAAAAGTGTTGATACCAGTATGGGGTTAACCCCGCTTGAAGGGCTTGTTATGGGTACGCGCTGTGGCGACATTGATCCGGGCCTATTTAACTTTTTAACCACGCAACTCGATTACACTGCTCAGCAAATTGATGACTTACTCAATCAAAAAAGTGGTTTATTAGGCATAAGCGAGTTGTCTAACGATTGTCGCACCATAGAAGAAGCAGCTATTGCAGGCAACCAGCAAGCTATGCTGGCACTTAATATGTTTTGTTACCGCCTCGCAAAACAAATAGCCGCTTACATGGTCCCGCTGCAACAGCTAGACGCAGTTATTTTTACCGGCGGTATTGGCGAAAATTCCGATATTATCCGTGATAAAGTACTTAAACAATTGGCCTTTTTAGGTATTAATTTAGACCCACAAGCAAACCTTGACGCACGTTTTGGCCAAGCTGGGTTAATTAGTACAGCTGATTCACGTAGCAAAGCGGTTGTTATGCCCACTAACGAAGAATGGGTGATCGCACTTGATGCCGCAAACATCACCAAGGAGTTATAATATGGCTCGTCGTATTATGTTGATCCCCGTTTCTACTGGGGTTGGTTTAACCTCAGTATCGGTGGGTTTGGTAAGGGCGCTGGAACAAAAAACTGTTAAAGTTAATTTTTTTAAACCTATAGCCCAACCACGCGCGGGTGAAACAGGCCCAGAAAAGTCAACACAAATTGTTACCCAAGGCTCGCCTATTGATCCACCCACGTCATTTGCGCTGGATTACGCCGAGCAAATGATTGGCGATGGCAAAGGCGATGACCTGCTAGAAGAAATTGTAGAGCGTTTTCAAAGTAAAATTAACGATGATGAAGTGGCTATTATTGAAGGCATGGTGCCTACTCGTCGCCAACCGTATGCGGGCAGAGTAAATCGCGAAATCGCACAAACTTTAGGGGCTGATATCGTTTTTGTACTTACCCCTGGCAATTACAACATTACTCAAATTGAAGACCGACTTGAAATAGCCGCTGGCAACTATGGTGGCATTGACCACCCTCGCGTGCTTGGCTGTATTTTTAATAAAGTAAACGCCCCCCTTGATGAGGAAGGTCGTGCTCGCGCCGATTTAGTCGATACCTATAAGCCAGAAGCGCTTGATAACGAATTAAACCGCTTAGCTTCTTTACCTATTTTTAGAAAAAACCCGTTTATGTTACTCGGCGCTATTCCGTGGGATTTTGAACTGGTTGCCCCACGTGTTAAAGATTTAAGTGCCTATTTAAAAGCCACTATTATCAACGAAGGCGATATGGTACACCGCCGACTCAGACGAATTACATTTTGTGCCCGCACAGTATCCAATATTTTAAACTATTTTACGCCAGGTGCGTTATTGGTAACCCCTGGCGATCGCTCAGATATACTCGTTGCTGCTTGCTTATCGGCCATGAATGGCACAAAACTAGGTGCAATTTTACTTACCGGTGGTTTTGAACCTGAGCCGCGTATTATGGCGTTATGCGAACAAGCTATGCAAACTGGTCTGCCAATTTTGGCAACCGAAGGCGATACCTGGCGCACCTCTTTATTGCTGCATAACTTTAACCTAGAAGTGCCTAGCGACGATGAGCAGCGCATAGAAAAAGTAAAAGATCATAACGCTGCACATATCGATTCTGATTGGCTGGACACATTAGCAAAAAGTGTGGGAAAAACCCGCAAGTTATCCCCGCCGGCCTTTAGGTATTTATTAACCGATAAAGCCCGTAAAGCGGATAAAACGATTGTACTGCCTGAGGGTAACGAGCCTCGTACCATTAAAGCCGCTGCTATTTGTGGCCAGCGCGGCATTGCTAAAACAATTTTACTTGGCGATCGCGATGAAATATTACGCATTGCGGAGCAACAAGGGATTGAACTGAACGAGCATGTGACTGTAATAGAGCCAAGTAGTATTATTAATGACTACGTAGCACCTATGGTCGAAATTCGTAAAAACAAAGGCTTAACTGACGTTATTGCAAAGGAACAACTGCAAGATAACGTGGTACTGGGCACCATGATGCTAGAGCAAGGAAAAGTAGATGGGCTGGTTTCAGGGGCAGTCAATACCACAGCCAATACCATTCGCCCGCCTCTACAGTTGATTAAAACCGCACCGGGTTCATCATTAGTCTCATCAGTGTTTTTTATGTTATTGCCTGATCAAGTGCTTGTTTATGGTGACTGTGCTATTAACCCTGATCCTAATGCTGAACAACTAGCCGACATTGCAATTCAATCTGCCGATTCTGCTGCCGCATTTGGCATAGAACCTCGTGTAGCAATGATAAGTTACAGCACGGGTAATTCGGGCAGTGGCGCTGATGTAGAAAAAGTCCGCGAAGCAACAAAAATTGCCCAACAAAAGCGCCCAGATCTCATTATCGATGGGCCATTGCAATACGATGCGGCTATTATGGAAAGTGTAGCTATAAAAAAAGCGCCAGATAGCCCGGTTGCCGGTAAAGCAACCGTGTTTATTTTCCCTGATTTAAATACGGGTAATACCACCTACAAAGCAGTGCAACGAAGTGCCGATTTGATCAGTATTGGTCCTATGTTACAAGGGATGCGCAAACCTGTTAACGACTTAAGCCGTGGCGCATTAGTTGACGATATTGTGTATACCATTGCTTTAACAGCCATTCAGGCGGCGCAAGTAGAAGCGCTTAATTAAGGCCTGTAATTAACTTGCCCTTTTTATAGTCTAGCCATTTTTTATTTAATAATTAACTGGTTAGGCTATTTATACCTCACAACCCCCAAGCTTATCCACAGAAATTGTGGACAATTATTTTTTAGCTAATAAAAATATAGCACTGCCTAAACTTGAGCCTTTAATTTAGCTTCAATACTCTATACTATAAAGCTATTATTTTGCTGCTGGCGATACGTTTAATGTCAAAACAAACATTACAATTACACAGCACCGTGTTATCTATTCATAGTTTAGCCCTTGATGCTGACATACCGCCTGCGCTGTTAAAACAACCGTTATTTTTTATCTCAAAAACGCATGATGAACTGTCAGTTGTTTGCCCTGTCGACTTTATTATTGATAGCCAAGATACTGAATCTAATTGGCAAGCACTGGAAGTGATAGGCCCTTTAGGATTTTCGTTAACTGGCATTATGGCAAATCTGTCAGGCGTATTAGCCAGAGCTGGCGTGTCCATTTTTTCGATATCCACATATGATACCGACTATATTTTAGTAAAAAAACAAACGGTCACCAAAGCAATTACAGCCCTTAAAGCCGATGGCTACAACGTGGTAACTGAATAAATAATGAAATCTGAAGACGTTAGCTATTTAACTAAAAATAAAATTGGCCGAAACGCGATACAAATCACGAGTCCGTTCAGTGGTAAAGTGATGCCAATGGAAGAGCATCCACAACCCTTTTTTCGTTTTGGCACACTCGGCCCAGGTATTGTTGTTAGCTTATCGAGTCATAAAGTATTAGCGCCCTTTAATGGCACCTTACTGCAAGTAAAAAGTGCCGGTTGTGAATTTATTTTAAAAGCCAACAACGGCTTAAAAGTATTAATAAATCTAGCGGTGCCCGATTCACAAACTCTTACGCATACTCATATTGCTCAGCTTAACGGCAGCAAAATAACCAAAGGCCAACGCCTTGCCTATTTTGATTTACGTGAGCTCGACTCGCCTATTTTAGCCAGCCTTATAATTCTCAATGGCCATAATTTAGGCACTTTTCATTATTCTCACCCGCAAGTTAATGCCGGTGTAGATACCTTATTAACTATTATTAAAAAGAAGTAGATTTATGATCACTCTCTATGGCATTAGCAACTGCGATACAATTAAAAAAGCAAAAAAATACTTAAGCGATAACGACATTGCATTCACTTTCCACGACTATCGCAAAGACGGCGTTAATAACGACATGGTAAGCGACTTTGCAGAACATATTGATTGGGAACAATTGGTTAATAAACGTGGCACAACGTACAGAGCGCTCACTGATGAGCAAAAACAAAGCTTGACTAAACAAACCGCTATAGATCTACTCGTTGAACAACCGGCGATGATAAAACGTCCTGTTCTTGTTAATAACGGGCAATATCACTTAGGCTTTAAAGCAGCACAATACGATGAGATTTTTAAATAATGACCCATCCAGTAATTACCCTAGCCCAAGCCTTAATTCAGCGAGAGTCGGTTACACCTGAAGATGCTGGGTGCCAACATATGATGAATGAACGCCTAAGCGCCATTGGCTTTGATATTGAATCGCTATTTTTTACCGATACCCTAAACACATGGGCACGAAAAGGCACGCAATCACCGCATTTTTGTTTTGCCGGTCATACTGATGTGGTGCCCACTGGGCCTGAAAAAAACTGGCAGCACCCGCCTTTTGCAGGCCTAATTGAAGACGGCTTATTGCATGGCCGTGGCGCTGCCGACATGAAAGGCTCATTAGCAGCGATGATTGTGGCAACCGAACGCTTTGTGACTAAGCATCCAGATCACAAAGGCTCCATTTCGTTTTTAATTACCTCAGATGAAGAAGGCCCGTTTATTAACGGCACTACCCGCGTTATTGATACTTTAGAGGAGCGCGGTGAAAAAATAGATATGTGCCTTGTAGGTGAACCCTCTTCTCGCGATGTACTCGGTGATGTGGTTAAAAATGGCCGCCGTGGTTCACTCACGGGGTTTTTAACTATAAAAGGCGTGCAAGGTCATGTGGCCTATCCACATTTAGCACAAAACCCAATTCATTTAGCCACGCCAGCTTTAACCGAGTTAAGCCAAACTGTGTGGGATATGGGTAATGACTTTTTTCCAGCCACCAGCTTTCAAATCTCTAATATTAATGGCGGTACGGGCGCAGGCAATGTGATCCCTGGGGAGCTAGAGGTACAATTTAATTTTAGATTTAGTACCGAAGTTACTCATCAACAACTACAACAAAAAGTAAATTCCATTTTACAAAAACACAATTTAAATTATGAACTCAATTGGATTGTGAATGGCTTGCCGTTTTTAACCGATCACGGCCCATTGGTTGATGCCACCGTAGCCGCCATTAAATCGGTAACGGGGTTAACCACTAACTTAGAAACAACAGGTGGCACCTCAGATGGTCGTTTTATCGCACAAACGGGTGCTAAAGTTATTGAATTAGGGCCACGTAATGCCACTATTCATAAAGTGGACGAGTGTGTTAGCACCGACGACCTAATCGCGCTGGCCGATATTTACGAACAAATATTAGAGCACCTGTTAACTTAATGACTGCAAATAAAGAACTCATACAATGCATCACTGGCCAAAGTGATGCACATTTAGTTGCCATACAAAATCACTTTTTGCATGCCGATATTGTAAATGACTTTATTGCACTGCAAACTGCGGCTGCATCAGCAGGCTTTGATTTATGTATTGCATCAAGTTTTCGGGATTTTAACCGTCAATCAGCTATTTGGAACGCTAAATTTTCCGCTAAGCGGCCGGTATTAAACAAAGCGCAGCAACACGTTGATATTAATTCGCTCAGTGATATTGATAAATGCATTGCCATTATGCTTTATTCTGCGCTACCGGGGGCGAGTCGCCATCATTTAGGGACTGATTTAGATATTTACGATAAAAGCGCAGTGAGTGACGATTATGTTTTGCAATTGAGCCCTAATGAATATCAGCAAGGTGGGCCTTTTGCTAAACTAAGCCAATGGCTAGACACTCATCTAGCAGAATTTGGATTTTATCGACCTTACCAGTTCGACTTAGGCGGGGTAGCTCCTGAGCTTTGGCATATTAGCCACATAGCGCAATCAGCGCAGCTTATTCGTCACCTTACGCCAGAAGTGTTGCACGACTGCATTAAAAACAGTGATTTATTAGGTAAAGACGCTATTTTAACCCACTTACCTGCATTGTATGAACGCTTTGTGATCAATGTAAGTCCACCAGTTAAACAGTTTTAGTCTTTTTATTTAAAGTAAAAACTAATACCGCTAGTAAAATGATACTGCTGGGGAGCATAAATTGTACAGTTAATGTCTCTGATAAAAACACTGCCCCTGCAATAGCCGCCAAAACGGGTACGCATAACTGCACTATGGCTGCATGCGTGCTCTTTAATAGTGGCATAGCCACATACCAAATACTGTACCCTACGCCAGATGCGATGGCACCTGAGACTATTGCAAGTAACGCCCCTTCGATACGTATATTTTTAAGCTGGCTCATTCCCACCACAATTAAAATAGGTAGCACTAATAAACTACGAATAAAATTAAAGGCAGTGGCTCTTAGCGGCGACACACACGCCTTGCCACGAATACTGTAAATTCCCCACGCAATGCCACTTATACTCATTAATAATGCAGCCATCAGCGGTGGGGCTGTTTGCGAGGGCAGCATTAAGTAAACAAATGCCGCAAACGCCACTATAAATGCAAGCCATTGCACAGCACTTAAACGCTCTTGTTTATATATGCCCCAGCCAATCATTGTAAATTGCACCGCCGAGAATAAAATAAGCGCCCCCATGCCGGTATCAAGCTCGATATAAGCAACAGAAAAACACAGCGCATATATCAATAAGCTAGCACTGCTTCGCCAACTGCCAGTATCGTTAATAATAGGATTACTTAACTGCGCTTTTTTATTTAACTGCCTAGTATAGAGCAGCATAATAATGGTCAAACACACTGCCCCGCTCAGTAACCTAATAACGGTAAAATTCCACGCATCAATGTAGCCTTGCGCCAACGCTAACCGACACAATAACGAATTTGCAGCAAAGGCAACTAACGCGATAATAGTAAACAGTGTTGCTTTCAAATTAATTCCTAACGTATTGATAAATATGTACCGTATTTATATACCGATTAAATTAACGTCCAATGTTGTAAACGTTACCATGGTTATTTTTTAAATGATAAAGTTTTTATTAAGGGTTTTTGTTCTATGTTTATACACTACGCTTTTTTACAATCTTTCACACTTGTATTTATTGGCAGTATGTTAACCTTACAGAATAAATAAGAAGGAGTGCGCGTGCGTCACATTTTAATTTTTAGTCTTTGCTTTATTGTAAGTGGTTGCAGCACCATTGGCTTTGACGATCTCTTTAATGATTACGCCACTAATACCACCCCTATTAGACAAGCCATTACGAATAATAATATTGAGAGTGCACGCTCCTTAATAAGCAAAAACAGCAAAACACACAGTAATTATTTATTGAGCCAATTAGAACAAGGCCGTATCGCGGATTTAGCCAATAACCCCGATAACGCACAAGTTCATTTTGAAACTGTCTATCAACAAATGCAATCTAAGCGCCAAGCTGCAAAAATACAAGTAAGTGCTGGGCTTGAGCAAAGTAATGCGCTGTTAACCAACGACTCAGCTATTGGTTATACACCGCCCGCCTACGAAATGAGTATGTTGCATAGCTACAAAGCGCTCAATTATGTTTATAAACATGATATTGAAAGCGCCTTAGTTGAAATACGCCGTGCTAATAAAGTACAAGTTGATGAACTATTAAGTAATCAAAGCGAATTTGATAATGCGGTTGCCCAAGCACAGCAACACTATCCCGATATGGATAACTTAATTCGCTCGGTCAAAAATGGCTTTCAAAATGCGTACACGTTTTATTTATCAGGGTTACTATATGAAACGGCAAAGCAAGGTGATGATGCCTACATAGACTATAAAAAAGCACTCGAAATACAACCTAACAATCCGTATTTACAACACGATGTACTGCGTCTTGCTAAGCAGCAAGGTTTTGCCGATGACTATAACCAATTTAAACGCCAGTTTGGTGAAGTTAACAGCTTAGAAAAAAACCAAGGCGAAGTGGTTATATTATTCGAACAAGGCCTGATACCAAAACAACACGAATTTAAATTACGATTACCCATTTATACTTCACAGGGAGACGCCCGCTTTTATAGTCTCGCCATGCCCATTTATATAAATAATGCTTATGTAAGCACCGTTAACAACGTCAAAATTAATGACCATGTATTATCACTAAGCCCGCTAGTGCACTTAGAGGCACTGGCCGCTAAAACGTTAGAGCAGCAAGTTGCTGGGCGCGTATCGAGGCAAATATTGCGCTTAGTGGCGAAAGAAAAGCTGCGCGCTGAGCTTGCCCGCAGTGGCGGTGATGTGGGGAATATTTTAGCAAACTTATATAATCTTGCATCTGAGCAAGCCGATACCCGCAGCTGGCTTACCTTACCCAATCAAATTAGCCTTGCCCGCATTGCAGTGGCTGCAGGCGAACATACCTTAAATGTTGGCTCACAACCGCCAATAAATTTTACCGTTAGTAAGCAAAGGTTAACGTTAATCTACCTAACCTCTGTTAATAACTATTTTAACTCCCATGTAGTGCAACTTTAGGAGCCATCATGAAATATATACTCCCCATTATTGCGTTGTTTATGCTTAGCGCATGTAGCAGCCGACCTGTAACCTCAGGCATTGGAGTTGAACAAACTACCAATGCCTACAAAGAGCAGCTCAATGTTAACAATCCACAGTTAGCAAAAAAGCTATTAATTAGTAATGTAAAAACTCGTCAAACAAATAACCTAACCGACGTGGTAGTCACCTTGGCAAGTACCTATAAAAAGTCACAATATTTACAGTATCAATTTAACTGGTTTGATAAAGATGGCTTTGTAATTAAAGGTAACCACTCGCCGTGGCAAGCCCTCACATTATTTGGCTTTGCTAAAACTCAGCTTGCAGGGCTCGCGCCTAGCCCTAATGCTGTTACTTTCTCTCTAGCTGTAAGAGAAGTGTCTACTGAAGCACAAGAATTTAAAGATTAAAGGAAACCATGATGATCAATAAACAATTCAAATCACTCTCTGGCTATGCAATTTTAGGCTTAGCCGCACTCACACTAACAGGCTGTGCTAATAAAGCAGTCGTTAGCTATGGTGATGCCCAAGCCGTAGAAACCACAGATATAAACTTTGGCTCTACCGACCTACAAAAAGTAGCCTCGCAAATGACCGACTCACTGCTAAGTTCGCCAGTGGTTGGTACTATGACTGCCAATACCCGCCCTGTGGTATTTGTTGAGCGTATTAAAAACAAAACCAGTGAACACATAGACACTGAGTCAATTACCGACTCAATTTCGACTCAATTACTTCGCAGTGGAAAATTTAGATTTGTTGATATGACTCGTGTAGAAGCGGTTCGTGAACAACTTACATTTCAAAATGAAGATGCACTGATCAATCCAAGCACTGCGGTGGCCTTTGGTAAACAAATTGGTGCGCAATATATGCTGTACGGTAACCTATCGAGCATTGTTAAATCCAATGCTGACAAAGCCGATGTGTACTACAAATTTACAATGCGCTTAATGGATATGCAAAGTGGCCTTGTTGAATGGGCTGACGAAACTGAAATTCGTAAAACCCGTGAAAAATCTACCTTTGGTTGGTAACTAACAGGAGCGAACCATGAAAACGCTTAGCTTATTTTTATGCACTTTATTAATATTTAGTGCCCCCACTTTTGCCAAGTATGAACGCAATAAAGCCGTTCCTGTGCAGCAAGTACTATTTGGTAAAGTGAAGTCGGTGCGCAACATTACAGAGCAACAATTGGTTCACGATAAAAGTAACGGTTGGAAAACCTTTGGCGGTGCCCTATTAGGTGGAGTTATTGGTAACCAGTTTGGTGGTGGCAGCGGTCGCACGGTTGCAACTATTTTAGGATCAGTGATTGGTGGTAATGTTGCGCATAATCAGCAACAGACACAACGCTATGAAAACCTCCAATTAGTTGAACTACTTATACAAGTAGAAAATGGTGAACAATTTATGGTGGTACAAGACAGCGATCCCGCTATGCGTTTTCACCAAGGTGATAATGTACGCCTTATTTATTTAACCAACAACACAGTGCGCGTAGATAGCGCTTATTAGAGTCTATTTATGTTTCGAGCTTAATTCTGAAAGTTCCAACAAAAAACCTAACTTAGGTCACTAAGTTAGGTTTTTTTAAATGTATTCACTTTTATTTATTAAGCGGGTTCTTTTGCCCACAGCTGCTCGTTTTCATGCATTTCATATAAACCATGTGCACGGTTAATCAGTAAATTTGCAAAATCAGCTTGGGTTTTATCTCGCGCACCCGCGGTAATAATTTGATCGGCCTTTAACTGCCACTGCAGTGAAAAATAACGCATTGCATCGCGTGCATCTTTTGCTGCAGATGCTTCAGCATGATCGGTTGGTAAACGACCAGTGATCACCCAGTAGCTTTTACCGTTTTGCGCTTTAAATTTCCATAGCGCGCATAAAGGCGCTAAAAAACGGCTTTCTTTTTCAAGCAATGTTTTGGGCATAATGCCTTTTTCAGCTAAATGTTTTTGCGCATTTTGAAAACATTCGCGCTGCCATTGAATTTCTTGTTGCTGAAGTTCAGCTTGCTGCTCTGGTGTTAATGGTTTTTGTTCTTGTTGCTGCATTTTAATAACCTTTTTACTTCTTTGTTTACACTTTAAGGGCATAACAAATAAGGCGCAAGCATAAATAGCGTGCTTAACACCTTATTCGCAGCTGTTTGCTGGGTTTTTAAGCAAACCGATTATTTTATGTTGTGATCAAACGACCCCACATCACCGGGGAACACCACTGGCGATTCAACACCCTGTTTATTCACGCTAGCAACGCCAAAATAGTAGTTATCAATAACCACATTTTTAAGCGTAAACTCGCTAACATTATCAACCCATTGGCTGTATTGCCATTGTGGCTCACTCGTATAGCGCCAGTAAATTTTGTAACCGGCAATATTTTTATCATCCGATGGTTGCCAAGAAAGTGTGGTACTGGCGCGTACGGCACCACTAATTTTCACTTCTTTCGGTGGCGCTGGTGCCCATGCCATTGACGCTAGGCTCACCGCATTCAATGACGTGAGTTTTGCGGCGTAATCAAAATCAACCCCATCAATGGTATCACCGTACACTATGCCATTTTCGGTGCGTAGGTCTTGATGTTGACGGTCGTAATGCTCGTTAGTTTCCATTATACGTACAGCCGCAAAGCCCGCATCATTAAATGGGCGATGATGCCCTCCTCGAGCAAATCGGTCGAGTCTGTATACCAGCATAGTGTCTAAATTTTCAATGTATTTATCGGCAATGGTGTCTATGTAACGCGCTAAATTACGACTCGCTGAGTCAACTTCGCCACCTGTAAAACGACGAGTACGCGCTTGCTCTTTGGTTTCAACCACTCGCGTCCCTTCAGAAAAAATACGTGCAGTGGTGTTATCGGTTACGCCATTAATACCGGTAATATTACCAATCATGTCGTTATTTAAAACACCATGAACCTGCCAATTATTTTTTTGCGCATAAGCGGTTAAAATTTTACCGCCAAATAAACCTTGCTCTTCACCTGAGAGCGCCGCGTAAACAACCGAGCCATTAAATGTATATTTCGATAAAACACGCGCTGCCTCAATAACACCGGCAACCCCTGAAGCGTTATCATTTGCCCCTGGCGCATCGCTGGTAAAATCCATTACATCACTAACACGCGAGTCTATATCACCCGACATCATCACCATACGATTAGGCTCAGTACTGCCGCGCTGAATCGCAATTATGTTAACCACTTCTACAGGATTAGGAATACGCTTTTCTCCTGAAATGGTTTGTTTTACTTCTATTATTTCTAAGCAGCCACCACATTGTGCCGAAATCGCTTCAAATTCTTTTTTTATCCAACGCCTTGCCGCGCCAATACCACGTGTATCAGACTTAGTCTCTGATAGCGTATGTCGCGTACCAAAACCCACCAGCGTTTGAATATCACTCTCAATACGCTGCGCCGAAATTTCTTGTGCAATTTTATGCAATGATGCTTGTTGTGTAGACTCGCCAGCAAAGCTTGTAAGCGTTACAGAACTTAATGATGCCAACACACCATACTTTGTAAGTCGATTAACTAACTTTAAACCTAAATTAGACATAGCATTGTTATCCTCATAATGAATGCCACCAACATGACAGCACAAACCAATAACCGCAAACCTTTTGAGATAGACACTAAAAATCACACGCTTAATTACATATTATTAACACCTTGAATTTTACTTAGAATTTAACCCTCACCAAACAATTCCCCTGTTCAAGCACCCTATTTTAATAAAAATAATCACTTATACTGTTTTGACCGTATATAGTGCTAAACATAATTAATCAGCTATCATTTTATAAAGGCTAATTTAATCAATAAGGTGCTGAAATAACATGAAGAAACACGAAGAATTACCAGAGGATCATGTTGATCCCCTGATGCAGTATTTACATCATGCTATTCGCTTTGCAATTAAAATACTGGCAGTGCTCATGGTGCTGGTTATTTTTTGGAGTATTGCTGATGTAGTGTATGTTTTATACATGCGGTTAAGTTCTCCGCCTTATTTTTTATTAAATATTGAAGACATTCTGCAAACCTTTGGTGCCTTTATGGTGGTGCTAATTGCGGTAGAAATATTTACTAACATTCGGTTATATTTGGGCTCAAGCTCGCTGCCTGTTGAACTGGTTATTGCTACCGCATTGATGGCTGTGGCGCGTAAAATTATTGTCCTCGATTTAAAATTAGTGACCTCAGAGCAAATTGTTGGCCTTGCGTTAGTTACCTTAGCACTGGGTATATCGTATTGGCTGGTAAAAAATAAAACCGGCCACACCAAGCTATAAACGGTTAACTCAACTTGAGTTAACCGACGCACACCTCATTCTCACTGCGCCTTTGTGTTTTACAATGGTATAGTGGGACATCTTTATAAATATTTAATTAAGCAGTTAATATGTATCGACTATTTGAACGGATGACTAAACCGTTCCCAGAGCGTTCTCCATCTCAGCCTCCTAAAACCCTATTTGCATTTTGTCGTCACTACACCAAAGGCATGGAATTGTCGTTAGTGCTTATGTCGCTCAGTGCCGCATTACTCGCTATTTTAGAGGTGTCTTTATTTAGTTATATGGGCCAACTGGTTGACTGGCTTGGCGAATACACACCTGAAGAGCTGTTTTCGCAGCAACAATCCGCGTTAATAAAAATGGGGTTAATGCTTTTAGTCGTCATGCCTGTAGTGGTGTTTTTTAGATCAGCTATTTTACATCAATCGCTATTGGGCAATTACCCTATGTCGATTCGTTGGTTGGCACACCGTTATTTACTGCGCCAAAGTGTCAGCTTTTATCAAAACGAATTTGCTGGGCGTATCGCTACAAAAGTATTACAAACCTCATTAGCCGTTCGTGAGTCAGTCACTAAATTGCTTGATGTACTGATGTACATTGCTGTTTATTTTGGCTCAATGGTGTTTTTAGTGGCCGCCTCAGACTGGCGTTTAATGTTGCCATTATTAGTGTGGCTAGCATTGTATATTTGCGTGCAAATTTACTTTGTACCCCGATTAAAAAGTATTGCCAGTTCACAAGCTGATGCACGCTCAGAAATGACCGGCCGTATCGTCGACAGCTACACAAATATTTCAACCATTAAGCTGTTTTCTTACACCCAACGCGAAGAACAATACGCCAAACAAAGTATGGATGTATTTTTACAGCCTGTTTATAAACAAATGCGCTTGGTCACCAGCTTAAACGTGGTCATTCAAAGCTTAAACTATTTGTTAGTGTTTTCGGTAGCAGCAGTGTCTTTGTATTTATGGTCGTTAAGCGCCATTAGTGCAGGAGCGATTGCCGTGGCATTGAGTTTATCGTTAAGGCTTAATGGTATGGCCCAATGGATCATGTGGGAAATTAGCAGCTTGTTTGAAAACATTGGTACCGTAGCCGATGGCATGCGCACTCTTTCTAATCCTATTGCGGTTGCTGACAAACCAGAAGCCGAAACGTTAAAGGTCACCCAAGGGGCAATCGACTTTAATAATGTACATTTTAACTACGGTAAAGCCGCGAATGAAAATAACCGTGGCCCCGTAATAAACGGATTAAACTTAAACATTAAACCCGGTGAAAAAATCGGCTTAGTGGGTCGTTCTGGCGCGGGTAAATCCACATTAGTTAACTTGTTGCTGCGCTTTTACGACACCGACAAAGGCAGCATTAGTATTGATGGCCAAAATATCACGGATGTAAGCCAAGAAAGCCTTCGCCGCTATATTGCTATGGTTACCCAAGATACATCCCTACTGCATCGTTCAGTAAAAGATAACATTTTATACGGCAGACCCGATGCCACAGAAGCCGAAATGCTCGATGCAACTAAGCAAGCCAAAGCCCTTGATTTTATAACCGATTTAGAAGACAGCAAAGGCAACAAAGGTTTTGATGCGCAAGTAGGCGAACGAGGGGTCACTCTGTCAGGCGGTCAACGCCAACGTATTGCCATTGCACGCGTACTACTTAAAAACGCACCAATCCTCATACTTGATGAAGCCACCAGCGCATTAGACTCAGAAGTCGAAGCGGCTATTCAAGCAAGCTTAGATGATTTAATGACAGGCAAAACGGTAATCGCCATTGCCCATCGATTATCAACCATTGCACAAATGGACAGACTCATCGTGCTTGATGAAGGCGGCGTTGTAGAGCAAGGCAGTCACGATGAATTAATTGCCCAAGGCGGCATTTATGCTGCTCTTTGGGCACATCAAACCGGCGGCTTTATTGGCGTTGAGTAATTAAACTAATTGAGGGCGGGCCATTATTATAGCCTGCTCTTGTTTACTAAAATTAAACTTATTATTTGATTTTAAAGCTATTTATAGTTATTTAGTCGAATTTTATAGTCTACCTCTTGCCCCACTGTTTTTAAAATGTCACATTCGCGGCTGACTTTTTATCATTCATCAAGCAATTCACCATGTCATTTTTAAGCAAACATAAATACACCCTCTATGGGGTGTTCGCTATTTTACTTTGGAGCAGTTTAACTGCCTTTATTCGTGATTTATCAGAACTATTTAGCCCTATTGACGGTGCTGCTTTAATGTACAGCGTCAGTGCGATTTTTTTAATGCTTGTCATGGGTGTACCAAAGCTAAACAATTATCCAAAGCGCTATTTAGTCTTTGGTGGCAGCTTATTTGTGATTTACGAAATGTGTTTGGCTTTATCGCTTGGCTTTGCAAATAGTCGCCAGCAAGCGTTAGAAATGGCGGTTATTAACTACCTTTGGCCAGCGTTAACCATTTTATTTTCGATTATTGTTAACCGCACTAAAGTAAGCGTATTAGTCTACCCCAGCATACTGATTGCGTTTTTAGGCGTTGCATGGTGCATTGCAGGTAATAGTGGTTTATCTGTGGAAGTATTAACCGCTAATATTAGTGACAATCCAGTACCCTACTCCATGGCGTTTGCAGCAGCGTTTATTTGGGCTGTGTATTGCAGTGTAACGGTTAAACTTAGCGAGGGTAAAAATGCCATTAGTGTATTTTTTGCAGCCACGGCAATTTCTTTATGGATAAGTTACGGACTGAGTAATGAACCCAGCTTTGAGTTTAACGTATATTCTAGTTTTACTTTATTGCTGGCAGGGGTGGTTATTGGTGGAGGTTACGCACTATGGAACCAAGCAATAATTGGCGGTGACCTAGTGTTTTTAGGCACCTTGTCTTACTTTATTCCTGTATTGTCTACGCTATTTGCCTCTATTTACTTATCACTATCGCTCACCAACGCATTTTGGCAAGGCGTAGTATTAGTTACATTAGGCTCATTAATGTGTTTTATGGTAACCCGAAAAACAAAGCCAGCCCAATAAAATAAGTAAGCGAAAAGCTAGGGACTGTCTGCTTTTCGCTTTAATCATTTAATTAGCTTGCTAATCGCAGTCCTAACAGCACTAACATCACAATGTTTGCAATCACACCAATCAAAAAGAAGTAACTACGCGGGCTGGGGTTTTTCTCGGTGGCAATGGCGTAATACAGTGCCATATGAATTAAACGTGCAGTAACATAAATCCAAATACAGATTGCAAAAACCGAACTGTGGTAATTAATCACAAAGGCAAATAAAACCGTTCCTATAAATAACGCACTGTTTTCTAATGTGTTATGAAAGGTGCGATGCGCTCTAAATATAAAACTCTCATGAGATAGGTCTTTATCAATTTTTCCTGGTACAGCCCCAGGCTGTTTGGCTTTACTAAACGTTGCCACTGCCCACTGAACTAACATCATAATTAAATATAAATAAGATGCTATAAACGCTGAATGTGCTATATCGGTCATTGTTTAATCCTTTGTGTTGTTATTAGAATAGTAGTTACAGCAACTATCAAGCCAAAGATAAGCCACTGATGTATATAGTAATTACTTTTTAGTAAAATAATTTTTTGTAATAGATTCATTCTTTATATAAAACTTACTCTATCACAGCGTCTTGGTATTTTTTTAGAGTCTGAGCGCAACTTAAAACCAGTACTAATTACGTATTTTATAATTTTTATTTGAGTATTTATTCTAAGTGTTGTTTTATAGTGTTACTGATAACGGAACGGTAAAATGAATATGATGAATAAAATAACCAAATGCTTGGTAACCTTAGCGCTATTGAACTGTGTATCAGCGCCCGCTTTTTCAGCTCAATATGAAATCGAAAAAGGTGAAAACTTGGCTAAGTTGGCGCAATACAAAGACGTAGCCACCATTAAACGCAATTTCGCAAAACAAATAGCGCTTAATTACAGTGTATTAAACGCTGATCTTAAACAAACGCTAAGCCAATATAAACTGGTTTTGAATGCGGATCAGCTACCGTCTTTAGGTATGCACACACAACAAAATACTCGTTTAGCAAACAACGCGTTACAACAACTGAAAGGTTTACCACAAAACACCGGTAGTTTGTTACAAGTGCGTTTGGCAAGCGATAAAATGCTTAGCGCTTGGCAGCAAGGCGAACGCCCTTTATTTGCATTTGCACCCGCTGGTGACGATACGCAATGGAGCGAGATTGAAGCGTTCGATCAGTATGGTGACATTCATTATCTTAGTGTTGACCAAATGCCGACCCAACCTGTCTTTATTGTCGAATTAGATCAACAAAAAGTACAAGATGCGGGTATTGCAGTAATGAGAGGAATTTTATCTACTAACAAATTCAGTAAAACCACGGTTAGTCCAAAAAACCAGTTAAGCAATGAACAACCTCTGCAAACCAGTGTATTGAAAAAAATACGCTTAGAAGATGATAAAGAACCTTGGATCTCAGGTGGTGCTGAAATTTATGCCATTGTAACGGGTATCGACCCGACCCGAGATGAACCAATATTAGATATCGTTGATTTACCGTATTTAGATCATGACAAAACTGATTACAGCCCTAATCAAGTGCTCATTCATTGGCAGCGTTATCGTTGGCAGGCGGTTGATTTACTTTTAATGGAACAAGATGACAACACCAACTATAAAACTCTAGCAATAAAATTATTAGAAATATCAGAGCAAGTAATGGCGAGCATTCCTGATTTACAAGCGCAGGGTTATGCCATTATCCCTAAGCTGACCAATGAACTACTTAAAGCAATGCCGGATGAGTGGTTTACTAATAATGACGATTATGTTGATGTTTTTTACACGCTGTTTGAAAACAAAGACTATCAAGAATATAAAGGAGCAAGCAGTAATGCGACCATTACGCTATCTCCTTTAGAAATTAACCCAAGACTAAACTAAGTCATCCCCATTCGCTTAATTATTATTGCGGATGGTATCACTCCCCCATACTTCAATAGCCACCCATTAGCGCTTTAACGTTAACGGGTGGCTTTATCACAGCCACTTTTTTGAAATTACACGTTATATTTTATTACCCTAACCTTGCGCCACTGATTTACGAAAGCGCATTAATGCAACAGTAAAAAACACACTGCCAATAATAGTTAATGCTAAAAAGTAAGGCCAAACTACATCCCACCCAGCCCCTCGGTATAAAATAGCTTGAGCAAATTTTACAAAATGCGTTGTTGGCGCCAATAACATAATATTTTGCACTACCTCAGGCATACTTTCACGCGGCGTAACACCCCCAGAGAGCATTTGTAATGGTAATAAAATTAAGATCATCAATAACCCAAGTTGCGGCATGGTGCGCGCCTGCGTTCCTAACAATATACCCAGCGATGTGGTCGCAAATAAATGAATAGCAACGCCAAATAAAAATAAGCCTGGCGAGCCATGAATAGGCACTTGTAACAAACCTTCGATCACAATAAATAATGAAAACGTAGTCAGTAATAAAATCACTAACCCATTGGCCCAAATTTTCGCCATCACTATTTCAAAGGGGCTTAATGGCATCACTAATAAATGCTCTAATGTGCCGTGTTCGCGTTCACGGATCACCGCGGCGCCAGTTAAAATAATCGAAATCATTGTGATCACGTTCATTAATTCCATCACGCTACCAAACCATACACTTGTCATGTTTGGATTAAACATAATATGCGCCGATTGCTTTATTGGCAGTGAATAAACGGTTCGATAACCTTGCACAAACTCATTTACTTCTCCGTTAATAATGGTTTGAATATAGTTATCACCAATAAATGCTTGCGACATACGCGTAGCATCTATATTTACTTGAATTGTAGGTTGCTTAGCTGCAAGTACATCACGCTCAAAATAAGGCGGGATATTAAGCACAAAAGTATAACGGCCATTATCCATAGCTGAGTCAACATCGCTTAATGAAATACTGTCTGGTGTTTTAAAGTAAGGCTCATAAAAGGCATTAATAATACGCTTGGATAATTGCGATTGGTCGTGATCAACAACTCCAATCGGCGCATTATTTAACTCTATCGACGTGGCTGAAGCCACCACATAAATCAGCCCAGTAAAAGCAAAAAAAACGAATAGCAGCAAAACCTTATCACGCCATAAACTACGCAACTCTTTAATACCTAAATTAATAATGTTTCCGCGACGTTGCATGGCTATTTGTCCTGCTTTGGAAGTAAAAATACACTGGCCAAAGTCAGCACGGGTATAAAAGCGAATAAAGGCAGTAGCTGGGCTGATAAATCAGAAAAATTAAGCGCTTTATTAAAGACCCCTCGACATGCCTCTAAAAAGTAGGTGGTCGGAAACAGTTTGCCTATAATCGCGCCAAACCCTTCTAAGGAAGAAACAGGGTCAATTAGCCCACAAAAGTTAACGGCAATCATCAACACAACCACCGTAGTGGCTGCCAGTGCTGAAATTTGTGTTTTTGTAAAAGCCGAAATTAACAGCCCCACCCCCGTAGTCGCTGTAACGTATAATAATGCAGCCAAACTAAGCGCCCAAAAGCTGCCTTTTAGCGCCACACCAAACACGGTAATAGCAAGTGCGACTAAGCCAAAAAAGCTGATCATACTCACTAAAATATAAGGCAGCTGTTTGCCAATAATAAATTCCAACCGATTAACCGGTGTTACATATAAGTTTATGATTGAACCCAACTCTTTTTCGCGCACTACGCCAAGCGCCATCAATATTGCAGGAATAAATACCAATAGTAGTGGAATAACCGCCGGCACCATGGCCTCAATGCTTTTAAAATCTTGGTTATAACGATATCGAGATTCAATATTAGCTGGCACTAAGTTTGGTACTTGTGCATAAGTGCGCAAAGATAATTTGGTTAAATAGCTGTAATACACGCCGCTCATATAACCATTAATCGTTTCTGCCCTAAACGGCATAGAACCATCAATCCACACTACAATTTCAGGTTTACGGCCGCGTTTAAATTGCTGAGCAAAGTTAGGTGGAATTTCAACGGCCACGCTTAACTCACCACTGCGCATTCGTTTATCAAGTTCTTGCGGGCTTCTAATATCTGCTCTTTGAATAAAGTAACGCGAACCTGCCATATTTTGAATGTAGTTGCGGCTCTCGGGTGATTGGTCTTGATCTAGTACCGCAAAGCTTAAATCTTCAACATCAAATGTAATGCCATAACCTAAAATAAACAGCAAAATTATCGAGCCCAGCAAAGCAAACGTTAGGCGAATAGGATCGCGCCATAACTCTAGCGTTTCGCGATGCGCATAACCAAATAACCGCAATAAACTGAATGCGGGGTTAGTGTTATTTTTACGAGTAGCGGGCGCTTTAGCCAATACTTTGGGTTTATCCGTTATCGATGCTTGTAACGCCGAGCTTGCTCCGGCTGCATTTACTGCTTCTTCTAAATAAGCAATAAAAGCAGCTTCTAGTGTGTCGGTATTACGCGCTTGGCACAGTGCAGCTGGCGTATCGCTGGCAAGTATTTTACCTGCATGCATTAACGAAATTCTATCGCAACGTGCCGCTTCATCCATAAAGTGAGTCGAAATAAAAATAGTCACGCCTTGTTCGCGCGAAAGCTCAATGAGTAGCTGCCAAAAGTCATCCCTTGCAACGGGGTCTACCCCCGATGTGGGCTCATCAAGTATGAGCATTTCAGGGCTATGTACTACCGCAACAGCAAGCGATAAACGCTGGCGAATACCTAGGGGCAAATCGGTAGGAAAATCGTCACTGTATTTTTTAAGGTTAAACCGAGTAATTAAATCTTTAACGCGCGGCTCTATTTTCTCTGCAGGTAAGTGAAATAAACGCGCATGCAATACCAAGTTTTGCTTCACTGTAAGCTCGTTATAAAGCGAAAACGCTTGTGACATAAAACCAACGCATTTGCGGCTTTCTATGTTATTGGCATCGACCTTTTCACCAAACAATTTTGCTTCGCCACTGGTTGCCGGTTGTAACCCCGTAAGCATTTTCATTGTGGTAGTTTTTCCACAGCCATTTGAGCCTAAAAAGCCAAAAATTTCACCTTGTTCAATACTCAAGCTCACCTTGTTAACGGCGGTAAAATCGCCAAATGTTTTACATAATTCATTTGCTTCTATAGCGAACTGAGTTGTGTTTAAGTCTTGTTTACGAGGTGGCACAACTAACCGTTGATGATCATGGCGCTTTTCTTCAGGAAGTAATGCTATAAAGGCTTCATCAAGCGATTCTTTATTAGTTTGCGCTTTCAGGTTTTGTGGACTGCCCGTACCGATTACTTTTCCATCGTCCATAGCGACTAGCCAATCAAAATCATCGGCTTCTTCCATGTAGGCGGTCGCAACCAGTACGCTCATTTGTGTATTTTCAGCGCGAATACTGTTTATTAATTGCCAAAATTGACGACGCGATAGCGGATCAACCCCGGTAGTTGGCTCATCTAAAATTAATAATTGAGGGTCATGGATCAGTGCGCAGCACAAACCGAGTTTTTGTTTCATCCCGCCAGAGAGCTTTTCTGCGGGGCGATCGGCAAATGCCTCTAAGCCTGTACTTTTTAAAAGGTTATTAATTCGTTGTTTTCGCTCGGCTTTATTTTGAGAAAATAGACGACCAAAAAAATCTATATTTTCAAACACAGAAAGTGTTGGATACACATTTTTGCCAAGCCCTTGAGGCATGTAAGCAATGCGTGGCGACACCGTATTACGAAAACCACTGCTGCGCATATTGCCGTTTAATACCTCAACCTCCCCCTCTTGAATCGCCCTTGCCCCCGCTATAAGTGCCAGCAAGCTTGATTTTCCTACGCCATCAGGGCCTATAAACCCGACCATTTTCCCGGCAGGTAATGAAATACTAATGTTGTCCAGCACGCGATTATTAGCATAGCGATGGCTCACCTTAGTAAGCGTAACCACACTTTCAAGAGGTGGCTGTTGCGCGTTTTTATCGGTGTTATTATTAGCGTTATCCATTATTCAGGTACTCGTACCTGTAACGACGTAGGCCAATTTTTTTCAGGTGCTAACAACACATAAGCAAGCCCTGGCACCCCTGTTTTTACTTGTTTGATATGATCTTTTAATAACTGCGAGTCGAGCTTTACCTTAACTCTAAACATCAGTTTATCGCGCTCGTTTCGGGTTTCTACCGATTTAGGGGTAAATTGCGCCTGTGCAGATACAAACGTCACTTTAGCCGGCAATGTATACTCGGCAACAGCATCAATAACAATGCGCGCTTGTGAGCCTATTGTTACCTTGCCCGCTTGCGCTGTTGGTAAATATATACTCATATAAACATCGGTTAAATCCAATAACGATAAAACCTTACCACCACTACCAAGCACTTCGCCAGGCTCAGCTAATCGATACAATATGCGTCCATTGATTGGTGCTGTTAACGTGCTGTCGGCTATGTTGCTTTGTAATCGCTCAATACGTGCCTGCGCTGCTTCTATTTCAGCATCCGACTGCACAACTTTTACGTTTGCCGCGGTTAAAGCAGCTTGGGCAATAGCAGAGGTGGTTCGTTGTTGATCTACCACTTCTTTTGAAATATGGCCTTTTTCTAATAATTTTGCAGAGCGGCGCAATTCAGTTTGTGCAAAATTAAGCTCACTTTTATGCTGCTCTACAATCGCTAATGCGTATTTACGAGACTCACTGGCAACACGAAGCCCCGCCTGAGCTTCACGTAACTGTGCGTTTAAATCATCAGTATCAATAACCGCTAACGTTTGACCCGCTTTGACCATATCGCCTTCTTGCACCATAACGTCAACTAAGCGGCCCGGTAATTTTGTAGCAATATCGTACTCAGTCGCTTCAATTCGCCCATTCCCATAGGCAACACTGTCAGGGAGTTGTTCAGCAAATGATGTAGGCTGCAAGGTTTGCCAAGCATACCAGCCAGCCCCCCCCACAATGACCAATACAGCGAGCTTACTCAAAGATTTGAACGTTGATTTAATTGTCATGTGCTAAAACTCCATGTATGTATAAAGTAATGTAAGTGAGGGTAGTTAAGGTAAAAATTTTTAGGATACAGCACGCTATTTGTTATATGAAAGCAACCCTGCTTTGTAAGTACAACAAGGGTAGTTGTAATAAGCGATTTAAACGAACTTAAAAATCCAGCTTCACTAATCTACCACCCTCACCGTTAATAAAGATGATGTGGATCAATATAAATTAGAGTTAATGCACTAATTATTAGTGATTTTTTAAAACAGCAGGATAAAAGAAAGAGAAAACATCAAGGCACCTACTGAGCGCCTTAATATTAATTATGTCAGCGGCAGATTAGCTTACTATTTACAGTAACAAAACCCGCTACGACCTTAATGCTAAGCTAATCAATACCACGCCATGATCTGTGCTTAAATCATCACGCTCAAATTCAGGGTTAATTAAATGACGATCGTAAGTATGGTAATGGCTCACCTCAAAAAAGCTGTCGTCGTAACTTGAGTCAAACTCGCAAGACAACAAAATGTAGTCAAGCACTGAGCTGCTCGCGCCAAAATAATGGGTAGGCTTTCGCTTTAAATCCACTGTATTTTCATTATTTTGATTAGCCAAATTTAATTGCGACCTTGCAAATAACTGCCATGCGTCGTTAAGGCAATATTTTGCAAGGTAAGTGTTACTGTCAAACGTGGGGGCAAAGCGCAGTGTATTTGTTAGTAAATGGCTTAAAACGCCATCAGCTAAGTCGTTGTTAAAATCGCCCATTAAAACCATTGGATTTTGTGTAGATTCGCGGCGCGCAATGATGTCTATCATCAGCAATGTAGCCTCACTGCCGCGCTGAATAGTTGAGCCCCAACTCCCTGCTATATCGGCTTTTAATAGCTCGATAATATTTTTTTCGGGTGTGAGGTCTTTGTTTTGCTCATCAAGCTCTATCATTGAGCGCTTAGACTTAAAATGCACCACATAACAATCCGTGTTGCCGATATGCGGTAAGGTTATTGTAGCTCTAAGCACCTTTCGGCTAAATGTAAAATCCTCAGTTAAACCAAGGGTTTCAGCAAGCTCATGGTCATGCTCAACAGTTGCCACTTCAGCAATTGGGTATTTTGCGGCTATTGCCACAACAGGGCGTTTGTAAATAAAGTCGTCGATTACCTGGGGCTCATCTACCACGCCAAAGTACGTATAGCCTTGATCTTTAACTAATTCTTTAAGCGACTCAATACTAAATACTTCCTGAAAACCAATCACATCAGGCTGATGTTCGGTTAAGTAATTTACAAGCCAACGCTGCTTTCTAGCCCACTGCTCTGCGGTGTATATGCGTTCAAATTCATAATAGGCATTAGGCGGCTCAAGGTAATTAAACAAGTTAAAAGTGGCAATTTTAAGAATCGTATCAGTAATAACCGAATCGTCTGCTTTGGTGTTTAAAGGTGTTTTAGTGTGTGATTCAAGGTTGCTGATAAGGCTGCCCTACTTAAAATATGAAAAACGATTATAGCGGGTTATGGCTATAGTAATCTAATCGGTGAAAATTTTTCAATATCAAATTCATAGTGTTAATTTACACTAACTTATCATTTTTTAAGGCACACGGTCATTATGGATTACTCAAACTTCGGCACTAAATTTACTCAACCTAATGGTATTACTCAGTTAATGGAAGATTTAGGCGATGCTAAAAACAGTAATAATCCAAATATTGTTATGCTCGGTGGTGGTAATCCGGCCCTAGTGCCTGAGGTTAATGATATTTTTATCAATGAGTTACAAAAGCTTGTTGCTAATAATACACTTTCCAACGTATTTGGACTTTACGATGGCCCAACGGGTAATGATGCATTTCGTGCAGCTCTGGCCAAGCAACTAAAAAGTGAATACTCATGGGATTTAACCGCAAATAATATAGCGCTTGGTAATGGCAGCCAAGCCAATTTTTTTGTGTTATTTAATCTGTTAGCTGGCAGTATGCCTGATGGAAGCCATAAAAAGGTTTTATTTCCGCTGGCACCTGAATATGTAGGCTATGCAGATCAAGGCTTAACTGACGATATGTTTGTAGCAATAAAGCCCGATATCGAAATTTTAAATACTGAAAGTGGCTCAAACCAATTTAAATATATCATTAATTTTAAAGCTGTTGAGCAAGTATTAGCAAGCGACAGCAGCATTAGCGCACTGTGTGTATCGCGCCCGACTAACCCAACAGGCAATGTCATTACTGATGAAGAAGTACAACATCTCGATTTATTGGCTAAGCAATATAATATCCCACTGATCATTGATAACGCCTACGGCGACCCATTCCCTGGGTGTATTTATACCGACGCAAACTTAACATGGAACTCAAACATTATTTTATGCATGTCACTTTCAAAGCTTGGCCTACCGGGTTTGCGAACCGGTATTGTAGTAGCTAACAATGACATAATTAAAGCCATTGGCCGTGTAAATGGCAGTATGGTTTTATCGCCAAACAGTTTTGGCCCAAGTTTAGTAACACGGCTAATTGATGAAGATGAACTCCTTCCGCTGTGTAAAAATTCAGTGCTGCCTTTTTATCGAGAAAAAGCACAAACAGCAATGAACTTGTTTGATGAAATATTTGCCCACCTTCCCGTTTACTTACACAAAGTAGAAGGCGCATTTTTTATGTGGCTGTGGTTTAAAGAGGCAAAAATAACCAGCGAACAACTTTGCCAAAAGCTCAAAGAGCAGGATGTTTATATTATTCCCGGGCATAATTTTTTTATTGGTATTGATGATGCTTGGGCACACAAACACCAGTGTATTCGCATCAATTATGCAACCGATGCCAGCACTTTGCGAAAAGGCTTAGAGGCCATTAAAGCAGTGATGGCATAAATGGGTTGATATTTAGGGCATTCAAACCCTTTGCTTGAATACAGTGCGTGCAAAGCGTTTATAGTGCCTATAGTTATTGGCATAAACCTGTGAACAATTTAAGGTTATTCAGTCATCCCCTAAGCCGTTAAATAAGCCCTAAACTGAGGTAAGCGGTTATTACTGTTATTTATTGATTGTATTAATTTTGTGCAAACGCGCCACACCCCCTTTAAATTTATATATAAGTTGGTATGCTACGCGACCTTTTTTAACATATGATTATCATCAAAAAAGGGTTTGCCAAGGGGCGGCTATCGCTGCAAGGCACTTAATATAAGTGGCAGCAATAATACAGGCATCGCGTTATAAAACGTTAGATGTAACTTTAAATAGCAATATACAAAAGTACTATTAAGGTCAATTATGCGATTAGGACCAGGACTACTCGTCACCGCTGCCTTCATTGGACCAGGGACTATTACGACTGCCAGCGTGGCAGGTGCAAACTTTGGTTTTGCACTAATATGGACACTACTGTTTTCAGTTATTGCCACCATATTATTACAATCTATGGCGGCGCGCCTTGGCGTAGCCACCGGGCAAGATTTAGCGCAAGCGCTAAGAGCTCACATTGAAACGCCCCTATTTAAATCTCTCGCTATATTTTTAGTGATCAGCGCCATTGGAGTAGGTAGTGCCGCCTACGAGGCTGGCAACCTTAGCGGTGCCAGCATGGGATTAATTGAAATATTTCCTCTTGTTAATGCCCAGCTTTGGACGCCACTCATTGCATTTTTAAGTGCGGTGTTACTTTACAGCGGTAAACACAAAGTCGTTGAAAACGCGCTTATTTTATTAGTGATTTTAATGAGCCTAGTGTTTATCTCTACGTTAGTTATGGCTGCTCCCTCGCTGAGTGATGTGTTAGCAGGCTTTATTCCTAGTATGCCTGAGGGTTCAATTACCACCGTATTGGCATTAGTGGGCACCACCATAGTGCCGTATAACTTATTTTTACACTCAGGTGTTTTAGCTGCAAGACACGACAGCAAAAGTGATAAGCAAAAAGTTATTAAGCAAACTAATGTAGATACGGGTGTGTCTATCACCTTAGGTGGCGTGATCACGCTGGCAATTTTATCAACCGCGTCAGTGGCATTTTATGGCACAGATGCAGGGCAAATTAGCGCTGCCAACATGGCGGTACAACTTGAGCCATTACTTGGCGATGCTGCCCATTACTTTTTTGCTATTGGCTTATTTGCAGCAGGTTTAACCAGCGCAATAACAGCTCCCCTTGCCGGTGCATATGCAGTATGTGGCATGTTAGGTTGGTCAAATAAAATGGATAACACCCGCTTTAAAAGTGTCGCCATTGTTATTTTATTATTTGGTGCCGCCGTGGCGTCTCTGGGTTTAGACCCTGTTGCCGTGATAATTTTTGCTCAAGCCGCAAATGGCTTATTACTGCCTATTGTCACCACTTACCTAGTGTGGCTGGTTAACCAAAAAACAGTAATGGGCAAATACACCAACTCAATGTTGGTAAACTTACTTACTTTACCGGTGTTAGTGCTTATTTTTGGCTTAAGTGGTTACAAGCTGTTTAGTTTAATTTTTTGATATCACTAGGTAATTTATACACACAAAAGCCGCTATATTAATAGCGGCTTTTTACATTGCAGACCAATACTGACTTAAAAGCCGTGATGCGCTGCCTTGTGCTTATTTTCCTTAATGAGTTTTGCAAATACATAACCCCCTACTGCACCTGCACACAATTGCGCATAAAAACCCCAACCTCTTGCACCTGCAATAATAGTAATATTCATAATTGACTCAATTGCAATTAACGCCGTTGCAAACGCCACCACACCAGCAATAACAAATAGTTGTGTACCTTGCTTGTTCATTTTTTTAGCAATAAACCAAGTAACCAAAAACGCGATAGCAAGTGCAACAGCAATAATAGCGCCATAGGTCGGTAGCAAGCCAAGCCAATCTTCAAGGATTAAGTTAACACGGTCATTAAAGCCCACTACAACACCTACATTAACTAATTGATTGACAACGTATTGACTATGAAACAAGCTAGCAAGAGTGAATGTAAGTAACCAAGAAACTAAAAATGACGGGAGTATACTTGTTAAAAACTGCATGGTTATCTCAACTTAAAATAAAACTTTTTCCTTACACTAGCAAAGGCTTGCAGGGTAAACAATCTCTATATTGTATTACGCTACTGTCACTTTTAGCGTTTTCTTGTCACGCCAGTGCCGAGTTACAAACACAGCAATACACAGCTAGTACTTTAGCAACAGGGCTCAATTCACCGTGGAGTATGGTTAAACTCCCAAACAATACCTGGTTAATCACCGAGCGTGATGGCCATATTGTTATCATTAAAAACAACCAACAAACCCGAGTTAAACTAGATTTCGAGGGCTTATACGTTGCAGGGCAAGGTGGTTTACTTGATGTAGTGCTTTCGCCTAATTACAGTGATTCAAAAGACGTTATTTTTACCTATGCCCAAGGCGAGCTTGATGCAAACAGGCTAGTAATAGCCAAAGCCACGTTTGATGGTGCGCAATTTTCAACGCCAAAAGTTATTTATAAAGTCGCCACCGATAAGGGCACACCGCAGCATTATTCTGGCCGCGCGCTTGTATTGCCAGATAGTACCTTATTATTTTCAAGTGGTGATGGTTTTGACTACCGCGAGCAAGCACAGGTTATTACCAGTCAACTTGGCAAAACATTACGCATAAATTTAAACGGCACAATACCAAACGATAACCCGTTTATTAGTCACAAAAACGCTAACGCGCATGCTATTTATTCACTCGGGCACCGTAACTTGCAAGGCTTGGTTTATGATTACGATACACAGCAAATTATTAGCCACGAACACGGCCCCGCTGGCGGTGACGAACTCAATTATTTAACAGCTGGCACCAATTACGGCTGGCCGGTAATCACTAACGGTGACGATTATTCACAAGCACGTATATCCCCCTTTAGAGACTACCCTGGAATGGCTAAACCAACCGTAGATTGGACGCCCTCAATTGCGCCATCAGGCATGGCGTATTATGGCGATAACCATGCAGCCTTCCCTTCACTGCAACGCCACGTGCTTATTACTACTCTGGTCGATAAAAAGCTCTACAGTATTAATTTAGCGAATGATGAATACACCCAGACTCATATTTTCCCAGAAGCCACAGGTAGGCTCAGAGATGTGTTTGTCACTGCTGAAGGTAATGTAGCGATATTAACGGATGGCAAAGAGGCAAAGCTGATGCTGGTAACGCCAAAGTGATATTCACTTAAATGAATGGTGATTGTCTCGTAGGATTTATTTTAATGTTTAACTTTTAAAATAAATCCTACGAGACTAAAAGTAGCAGCAAGCTAAATTTATACTTAAGGTCAGACCCTTTAGGGAAGCTTTACAAAAGATTTTTATGGTGTGTTTAAATTAACTTTCCTCTCGCAGGCTTTTTGAAAATCATCAGGAGAAATTACGATTTGCCGCGTTGTATTTTTAACCTTCTTTTTTATCTCTTCTTTATTAAAGACTAAGTAACAGCCACTGCCGTCACTTATCTCAATTGAAGATAAATATTTATCCATTATTTTTGATTCACTTGATGACTGTTCATATTGCCAAACATTTACTTCACCTGCTTTTAATGGCATGTCCATTACCTGAGTACCGTGCTCAGTTTTAAACACCACTTTAACCATTAACTCTTCAGCCGTAGAGTTTTTAACACTAGCCCAATAAATACTTGAACATGAGCTCAATACAAAAGTTATTAGTAATCCAAAAATTAATACCTTTAATCTTTCCATAGAACCTCAGAACTCCAAATTAATCTTTTTATATCAACTTCAATCGCTTCACTGCGTGTAATGCGTTGCTTCAGATTAGCGGTATTTTTTGTGTCATTGTAATACTTCATGAGATCAATCTTTCCTTGATTTGGATAACCTGGAGAAGACGCTTTAACATTTTGAAGGAGAACATTTGTACTACCTTTATGACCCCAAGATAAATTAATACCTCCTACATACATAAGTATAGAATGGCCAAACTCATGCGCTGAAACCAACTTAAACTCATCATCAATCAATTTTGATGGTATACCAGCTGTTACAGATCCTCTTTGATAAATAAAACTCGCATCAATACCTAATATAGCTGGGTTCATTGAACGACCATAACTTTCACTTTCCTCTATCTCTAGGTCTACAGGAATGGCATCAGAACTACTTTTATGTAAAGGATTAACTATTACATTAAAACGCACACCCGCCACTGTAATTGTATTTGACCAATATTGTTTAATACCAGCTATAGCCAACGTTTTTAATTTAAGATAATCGCCTTGTTGCAAACTGTTTTGTTTAAAATTAAGATAAACATCAATATTGATGGTTCTTAAACGACTATTAATGGTCGTTTTAGCCCAAGTTGCTTTATGAGCCCCGTTATGAACTTTTAGCTTGGTAACTCGGCCATTTCGAGAGGGCCCTACCCGTACCATACGATAATTAACAGTGGGTTTATCAATTGCTTTATGAAGATGCTCTTCAAAAATATCGAGCGTAAGAGAGTGTTTTTGCGGGTTCGCAGCTGTTGAATCCATTTTATATTCCATTATCATTAGTAATAATTGCTAAAATGCTTTTGTTTAACAATTCTATTAGTTCCTCTAACTAGTCCAATATACTTTTCAAAGATTTTAGTGTCAAGAGTACCTATCTCAACATCCAACTTTTAAAACCTAATGCGTCACCTTTAGCCGATGAAATTCAATAAAGCATTTGATTACTTGATTTGCCTGTTCTAATTGGGGGTAATGGCCTACCCCTTCCAGTTCAATAATATCTGAATTAGTGATTAGCTCGCGATAGCGTTTAACCATGTGGCGACCCGAAACGGGGTCGTCCATACCGCAAATTAAACGCATGGGTATTTCAGCGTGCTGTAAAGCGCCAACCCAACGAGCACGATGTAATTTACGCTCTGTGATGTAATAAATCAGTTTTGCCATTACAGGCTTACCCTGTTTGTATTCAATTAACTGCCACAATTCGTATAGCTCTTTTTCAGCAAGTGGTATAGAACATATATTGTCAAAATTACGCTTAAAACTTTTATAGTTCGCAAGTCGCGACACAAACCCGCCAAGTGGACTAAGTAGCAGCTTTTGCAGTAATACCGGTTTATGTGTTTCAGGGAATAGCCCGCCGTTGAGAAAGCAAACGCTTTGTATTTTTATGGCATATAGCTCATTTAAGTTGCTTCGAGCAAGTAGTTCCTGCGCTATCGTATCACCGTAATCGTGGCTTAAAATATGCGCTGCTTTTACATTAAACATCTTTAAAAAATATGTCAGTAAATCCGCTTGCATATTTATGCTGTAAGTAACATTTTGAGGTTTGTCACTAAAACCAAAACCCAGCATATCTAGGGTAAATACCTTAAAGTGTTGAGCCAGCGCAGCCCATTGATTATGCCAATCCCAACTTGCGGTTGGGTAACCATGGATCAGCAATAAACACGGCGCGCCCTCTTCCCCTTGCACATGATATGCAATGTCATGACCTTGAAATTCAAACGTCGATTGGCTCTTATGCCACGATGCTAATGAGTCAGTGATTATTGTAGTGTTACTAATGACATTCATGACAATTTCGCTGCTTTTATAGGGTTATAAACACATAAATTAATTAACTACCATAATTGAGTCTTCAAGTTGTATCACTTAAATAAGTAATGAAAAATATACATAAGTCGATTATTTGCGGGTAGCCATTTCCATGGCTATTATATTGAAGAAGGATGAGAGTAGTTAAATTTAGGAGAGCATGTGAAAATATTGTCCGTCGATGATAACCCTCAAAATAGAAATATCATGGAAATGGTCCTATCTAAGCAACATGACATTACCTCATCTGATGGCAGCGAGCCTATATTAGCTTTAATGGAGGAACATCAGCCTCAAGTAGTCCTAATGGATATTTTACTTAGTAATGATTTCACGGGTTACGACTTGGTTAAAGAAATAAAAGAATGTGGTGCGTATGACGACTGTGAAATTATATTTATTTCAGCCTTAACATCGAGTGAAGACAAACTAACAGCGTATGGCTATGGCGGTGATGATTATATTGCCAAGCCAGTAGATTTTAAGGAACTTAACGAAAAATTAAAGCGTGTAGAGCTGCGCATTACAGAGCGAAATAATCTAAAAGAAATGTTCGAAGTCGCTTCATCTACCGCTTTCACATCAATGCAACAAGCAAGCGAACTTGGAGAATTAGTCACATTTTTTACTGACAATCTTGAGGTAACGGATTTAGACACATTATTTGCTAACGTACAGCGCTATTTTACTAATGCAGGCGCCAGCTGCTGCGTAGAGTTTAGGGTAGCAAACCAATATCACCAATTCCCAAAACAAACTATTTCTGACTTGGAAAAAGAAATTCTAGAACTAGGCAGAAGAGCCAAGCGAATAGTTCCATTTAGCTCTAATTTATTATTTAACGCGCCTGCTTGTTCAATGCTTGTAAAAGGAATAAATACAAAGGATGAAGGCTTACTCGGTCGCCTTCGAGATAACTTCGCTATTTTGCTTACCATTATAGAAAGCCGGATAGAATTTATTGAACAACAATTAGAAAAAGCCAACATTCGCCAACAAGCTTTAAACACTCTAAAAAGTCAACTTGCTGATGATTTTAGTACCATAAAAAAGCTATGCTCAGAGCAAGATAAACAAATAAAAATACTCGTAAATGACTTATCTCAAGCTATACAATCAAAAATGATCACTCTAGGCTTAGATGAAGAGCAAGAGTCGGAGCTAGTAGGGTTAGTTGATGAAACGAAAGAAATTGTAGAAGAAACCTTAATCCTGTCTTTTACACTAGAAGATAAATTACAAGCCATAACAAAACGCTTAAAAGCTGTTGAATAATATAAGTACAATTTATATACCAAGCTCGACAGAACCATGACGTTAAAACTTCAACCTTACTTCGCTCTTTTACAATTAAGCTCAAGAGTCAGTGATTATTGTAGTATTACTAATGACATTCATGACAATTTCGCTGCTTTTAGAGGGTTATAAACACATAAATTAGTAACTAAATTAATTAAATCATCAACTTGTGTCACCTAAATTAGAACTCTGTTGGGTGGCGCCTTCGGCTTAACCAACCTACCTTTTAACGTAGGTCGGATAAGTGGCGAAGCCACGTCATCCGACAAAAATGATAAATTTACTTGGGGCAACCCGATTTATCACGCTGTGCTTAATATGCAATATAACGGCTTTTAAGCCGCTTTTGTAAATTTAAGTTCTGATATGTGAAGTTAATATTTGCTCATTTTGGTCTTCAACCAAATAATCTTTAAATAAATCATTACACTGCGTAGTTTGCATCAACTAGTTGACTAACAACAATATTTGAAATGTTTTCTTTAGACTTTAACCAAAGCTCAATGTCTGCTCTATCTTGGTTAGTCGCCGAACCAAAACGATGAACAGAACAAATAAAGCCACTGAATGACTTACAATCACCTCCACCAGCAATACAAAGTTTTCTTTTATCGATGAATTCTAAAAGCTCATCTAGCAATAAATCAAACTCTTCCTCTGTTACATTTAAATTACAAGTAAATTCAAAACCTAGAATAGCAAATTCATCTAAATACAATTTCTTACGTAATCGTCTACTTTTAGTACTCATAAATATCCTTTGGCATATGACGCCAACTTATTAATCTGTCAATGAAGTGGCTTAGAATAAATTATAAAGGAGCAAAAGCCAAAGATAACTTACTATTTAACATATAGTTAGAACATAACTAACTGTTAAGTTGTTATCTGAGTGCTTTTTAATGAAGAGATTTATTCACAAAGAAGATAAGAGACGCTGCGCTTTTAGAGGAAAATAGCGGCTTGAATTAAGCCACTTTGAAGAATTTATGTTCTGATGTCTGAAGTCAAGATTTGACCCCTTTGGTTTTTTTGCTGCCAGAACGAACACTAGTAAAAAAAACTTCAACACTTCAACAATCCTTCGAGAGCTAACGCCACCAGCAGGGGTGACAAAACCAGAGCGAAGCGGCGGTTTTGGCATCCCTCTGGCTGGCCTTGTTAGGCATTTTCTCTGTTACTTGGATGAATACGCTCTTTAAGAATGCGGCATAGGTCATCAACAGATAATGGGCCAAAGTTCATATTTTTTCGAATCTCTTCGAAAACGGAAAGCATTCTCCCGTGCCCATCTAAAGATGGACAATGAGAATTGAAATTTCTACCTTTGAATTCTTCGAATCGCTCTAAATCATTAACAATAAAAGATGCAATTCCCATATAGGAAGATTCATTATTTCCATCAAACCCAGGAAACTTAGGGTCTTTTCCAAACGGTTTTGCCGCCTCTTCTAATTGTACTTTTTCTCCGTCCGACAACTGCTTATAACTATGCTCAATAAAGCTCCACATATCCAATATATCAAGAACCTCTTTAACAATTTCTGGATCATCTTGATCCTCAAAAGGTATCCCAGAATATTTCCAAGGTATTGCCCATAAGTTATTACTGAATATTGCGGACTGGATAAATTTCGGTTCAATTTCACCGTCTATTTCAAGATTCTCATACAGTTCACTCAGCATCAGGAGTATTAGTTTTTCACCATCTGATATTTTCATATTACCTTCCATTTTATTTAGCTGAGACAGGACGTTCCTGACGCTCGTCAGCGAGATCTTTGACAAAGGGCATGAAGCTATTAATCTTGTAGTAAATCCTCTTCCCAACTTCTTTAATAGATTCGGGGTCAGATGCATCTGATAATGCTTCAATATCCTCATTTAGCTCACCACACAGAGAACTAGCTTTATTTACAAAGAGTTCGGAGAAATTTGAGCTTTGCTCATTAAGAAACCTTGCGTACTCTTCCACTTCCTTTGCAATACCATGAAAGTCGACGCCTTTTAGCTTTTTGATATTACATGACGGCCCTATCTTAGATACGACGGATAAAATTCTATCTGTTTGCGCATGAACTTTTGAAACTTCAACTAAACGTCTACGATCGATCATCTCGTCTCTAACTTGTACTGCCTGAGACGCAGAATCAGCGGCCTTACCAGCTTCGATAAAAGCCCATATCGCAGCCCCGATAGATGCAACCGATCCTAGTATTGATAATATACTTTCCATTTATTCCTCAGGTTGTTCTTCAGGGTTGCCTAACAATTTTGTCTACGACATTTGTCGGTTTATAAAACGACAAATGTCCATATATTACAATGCATTTATCTTAGCCCTCAAATAAATACCTGTAAACAATTAGTTAGCTTCACTCATGGTTTATAAATGGCGCAACACACCAAAATGGTGGAGATCAGTAATATCAGACAAAAAGTGTTGTGCAAATAAACAATAGAGGCAGGTTTACTATTTTTAGTGACAAATAGCGTAACTTAGACTTTTACTTTCGCCTTTAACCTTTTACCCACAAAAAAGCCACTGTTCATTACAAACAGCGGCTTTCTTTATTAAAGCTTACAGCTAAAAACTGACAGCTTACAGCTTACAGCTAGTACTTTAAGCTTTACCAATCACTTCAAGTCCACCCATGTATGGGCGTAATACTTCTGGCACGACTACTGAACCGTCGGCTTGTTGGTAGTTTTCTAGTATTGCTACAAGTGTACGGCCAACCGCTAAACCTGAGCCGTTTAGTGTGTGTAAAAGCTCTGGTTTTTTAGCACCTTCACGACGAAAACGTGCTTGCATACGGCGTGCTTGGAAATCAACCATGTTTGAACATGATGAAATTTCACGGTAGGTATCTTGTGCTGGTAACCATACTTCTAAATCGTATGTTTTAGCTGCGCCAAAGCCCATGTCGCCCATACATAAAATCACTTTACGGTATGGCAATTCTAGCGCTTGTAAAATTTGCTCAGCATGGCCTGTTAGCTCTTCGAGTGCTCGCATTGAATCTTCTGGTTTTACAAGCTGTACAAGCTCTACTTTATCAAACTGGTGCTGACGGATTAAACCGCGTGTATCGCGACCGTAGCTGCCTGCTTCACTTCTAAAACATGGCGTGTGCGCTGTTAAGCGAATTGGTAAATCGCTTTCTTCGTAAATTTCATCACGTGCGCTGTTTGTAAGCGGTACTTCTGCCGTAGGAATAAGGCTAAAGCCAGCTTGCTGCTCGCCATCATCGTTCACTAGCCCTAACGTGTGGAATAAATCGCCCGCAAACTTAGGTAATTGGCTGGTGCCGTAAAGGCTTGCGCTATTAACTAAGTACGGTACATACATTTCTGTGTAGCCGTTTTTATCTGTGTGGGTGTCTAGCATGTATTGGGTAAGTGCACGGTGCATACGTGCTACTTGGCCGCGCATTACGGTAAAACGTGCGCCACTAATTTTAACGCCCATTTCAAAGTCTAGGCCGTTTAGGTCTTGCCCTACGTCAACGTGGTCTTTAACTTCAAAATCGTACTTTTTAGGGGTGCCCCACGTTAAAATTTCTACGTTGTCGTCTTCGTCAGCGCCTTCTGGTACCGACTCGTCCGGTAAGTTTGGAATTGCTAAGGCAATTTGTTTAATTGCTTCTAACACTTCGTCTTGCTCAGCTTTAGCCGCGTCTAACTCGCTGCCTAAGTTAGCAACTGCGTCTAGCAATGGTTGTGCGTCTTCGCCTTTTGCTTTTGCTTGGCCAATGGCTTTAGCACTGGCGTTACGTTGACTTTGAAGTTCTTGCGTTTTTACTTGTAATGTTTTGCGTTTTTCTTCAAGTTCAGTCACTACCGCTACATCTAGCTCATAACCACGTGCGGCTAAACGTGCTGCAGTTTGTTCGACATCTTGACGTAAATATTTAGAATCTAACATGTTAGTTTTTTAACCTTTTTGCATTACTAGCTGAAGGCCCAGCCAAGCCATAAAAATACACACCATCACGTTTAAGATGATATTGAGGGCCATTTTAATAAAGTGACCTTGTTGTAATAACAACAACGAATCCATTGAGAATGTTGAAAAGGTGGTTAACGCACCTAAAAAGCCAATTCCGATGAGGGTTTTAGCAGGACTGACGGCAATAACTTGTTTATCTATTAAACCGTATAAAATGCCCATCAACAATGAACCCAGAATATTAACCGTCAACGTGCCAAAAGGGAATCCCCTACCGAGGAGTTTTAGCATGGTTTCGCTAATAAAAAACCGTAAACAGGCTCCTGACGCTCCGCCAAGGGCTATCATCATGTAAAGTTTAATCATGCTCATAACGTTTTATTGGGCTTTGTGCGTCGCGCTCTTTTAAATAATCGAGCTTTTGTTTAATTTTTTGCTCAAGTCCACGATCACTTGGCTGGTAGTATTGTTTTCCATCCATTTCTGGCGGTAGGTATTTTTCGCCAGCAGCAAATGCGCCTTCTTCGTTATGCGCGTAACGATACTCTGCGCCATAGCCTAAGTCTTTCATTAAATTGGTGGGGGCATTACGTAAATGCTCTGGTACCGGGTAGCTTGGCTCGTTTTTAGCGTCTTGTTTGGCTTGATTAAACGCCATATAAACCGCATTACTTTTAGGTGCACTAGCCAAGTACAAAGTGGCCTGTGCAATGGCGCGCTCACCTTCGCTTGGGCCAACACGCTGAAAAATATCCCATGCGTTTAAAGCCACTTCCATCGCTCGTGGATCGGCGTTGCCGATGTCTTCTGTGGCAATTGCTAATAAGCGCCTTGCAACATAAAGCGGGTCGCCGCCACCGGCTAAAATACGGCAGTACCAGTAAAGCGCACCATCTGGCGAACTGCCTCGCACCGATTTATGAAACGCCGAAATTAAATCGTAAAATTCATCGCCGCCTTTATCGTATTTAGCTAAATGCGTGGGAAGAACTTGGCTGAGTACCTGTTCGTCTACGTTGTACTTGCCGTTTTGCTCAGTGGTTAAATCGACTGCTTGCTCGAGTAAATTAAGCACTTTACGAGCATCGCCACCGCTTGCTTGGCACAGCGCTTGTTTGGCGTTATCTGCAATCACGATTTGCTTTTGGCTAAGTTGTTCGTCTTGTTTGAGTGCGCGCTCTATTACTGTGTATAAATCGCTTTCTTGCAAGGATTTTAATACATACACCCTTGCGCGAGATAAAATCGCATTATTAAGCGCAAATGAGGGGTTTTCGGTGGTGGCACCAACAAATATAAAAGTGCCATCTTCAATATGCGGTAAAAACGCGTCTTGCTGAGATTTATTAAAGCGGTGTACCTCGTCAACAAACATCAAAGTGCGCTGACCACGGCTTTGTAAGTTATCGCGCGCTTGGGTTACGCTATCGCGAATATCTTTAACGCCAGCGGTTACTGCCGACATTTGAATTAGTTCAGCGTCTGCATGGTTAGCAATAATTTGTGCCAGCGTAGTTTTACCTACCCCCGGCGGCCCCCATAAAATTAAACTATGGCAGCGCCCTGCTACTATCGCTTGATGAAGAGGTTTATCAGCGCTGAGTAAATGTTGCTGCCCTATGTAATCGTTAAGCGATAAAGGGCGCATACGCGCAGCGAGTGGGCGCACATCGGGCCCAAAGTTAAATCCTAAATTACTCACCGTTACTCTGATCGTCTATTTCTACACCCGCTGGCGGGGTAAATTCAAAAGTTGTTTTATCAAGCTCAGTATTAACCTGTGCATTGCTAAATGTAAACGCAGATAGCTGGCCTGAGTTATCTTTAACCACCAGTTTTGCAAGCCCCTGCTCGTTATCAGCAAAAGTAATATCAAGCTGCTCTACTTGGCTTTCTACGCCTTTATTTGGGGTAATGCTAAAGCCTAAGTCAGTAGCGATCACGCTGTATTTTTCCCATTGCGCAGGGTCTTTAGAGGTGAGCAATATAAACGGTGTAGAGTCAATTAAACCGCTAGTTTTCATAATGGTTACTTGCTCAGCAAAGCTATCAAAGTAATAGGTTTTATCGCCGTTTGACACAAATAAGGTGTCGTCTGGGTTAGTTTGCTGCCAGCGGATCATTAAAGGCTGTTGCAAGGCAATATTGCCTTGGCCTTGCATTACCAGTTGGCCTTCACCGTCGGTTACGTTTTGTTTAAATTGTGCTTTAAAGCTTTTTAAGGTCGATAACTTATCTTGTAATGCTTGGCTGTCGTCAGCAAAACTTGGCATAGCAACTAAACTGCCCAATACCAATAATAAACTACTTAATTTTTTCATTAATTTGCTCCATTAGGTACTAATACATCGCGCGCGCCGTTGTGTCCTGGTGCACTCACGATACCTGATGTTTCCATTTGTTCTACTAAACGTGCAGCACGGTTATAGCCTACACGTAATTTACGTTGCACTGATGATACCGATACTTTACCGGTTTCTATTACAAAGGCGACCGCTTCGTCGTATAACGGATCTGACTCTTCATCGCCATTCTCGCTGGCTTCCCCTGGTAATAGAATATCTTCCGTGGCATCGCCATTTAAAATTTCGTCTATGTAATTTGGTTTAGCACGGGCTTTCCAATCGTTTACCACAGCATGTACTTCATGGTCGTCTACAAACGCGCCATGCACACGCTCTGGCACACTGGTGCCTGGCGGTAAATAAAGCATGTCACCCATGCCTAATAAGTTTTCTGCGCCTTGTTGATCAAGTATGGTGCGCGAATCTATTTTACTTGATACCTGAAACGCCATACGTGTAGGTATGTTCGCTTTTATTAAACCGGTTATTACATCAACCGACGGACGCTGTGTTGCCAAAATTAAGTGAATACCCGCAGCACGCGCTTTTTGCGCAATACGAGCAATTAACTCTTCAACTTTTTTACCTACAATCATCATCATGTCGGCAAATTCGTCAATAACCACCACTATGCTAGGTAATTTATCTAGCTCATTAGGGCCGTCTTTCATGCCGTCGGTGTCTTTAAATAATGGATCCATAATTGGGTAGCCCGCTTCTTTGGCTTCCATTACTTTTTGGTTGTAACCTTTTAAGTTACGCACACCTAATGCCGACATAAGCTTATAACGGCGTTCCATTTCACCTACACACCAACGCAGTGCGTTAGCCGCTTCTTTCATGTCGGTCACAACTTCACATAATAAATGCGGAATGCCTTCGTAAACAGAAAGCTCAAGCATTTTCGGGTCAATCATGATCATACGAACATCTTCAGGGCCCGATTTATACAGTAAGCTTAATATCATTACATTAACGCCCACTGACTTACCTGAACCGGTTGTACCGGCCACTAATAAATGTGGCATTTTACCTAAGTCGGCACACACAGGTTGCCCTGCAATATCTTTACCTAGCACCATGGTTAACGGCGATGGGTTTTGCTCAAACTTAGGTGCGTTTATGACTTCTGATAAACGTACAATTTCACGGTATTTATTAGGCAGCTCAATACCGATATAGGTTTTACCAGGAATAACTTCAACCACGCGCACACTAATTGCCGAAAGTGAACGCGCTAAATCTTTTGACAATCCTGTAATTTTAGACACCTTAATACCCGGTGCTAAATCAAGCTCAAAACGAGTAACAACAGGCCCGGGATAAACCCCAACCACAGTGGCTTGCACGTTAAAGTCGAGTAGTTTTGTTTCTACAAGGCGTGATACGCTATCGAGCTCTTCTTGCGAAATTGGGTTTTTTGCTTTGTCGGGTCTGTCGAGTAAATCCAGTGACGGCAATGGCCCCGGAGGTGGCTCTTGCTCTAATAATTGTTCAAACTTCTCTTTTGCAGTTGGCGGCGGTTGAAACCCTGATTTTGGCTTGTTAATTGGCCTTGCTGGTGAAACCACGGTTGTTGCTGGTTTTTCAGGTTCAACCACAGGGCTTTGATCCAGCGCGTTAAGTGCTGCCTCGGTGTCCATCGGTTCATCGTCTATGGCGCTGAAACTAATTTCTTGATCGAGTATTTGGTCAAGCTCGTCAAACGGCATAAATTCGTCGTCTTGAGGGGCATTAACCTTAGTTGCTGGTTTATCAATTGCTTTTGGTTTGTCTGCTACTTTATTAGCAAGTTCAGGTTCTTGTTGGCGTGTATCGTCTTCAAAATAAGCATCAGGTTGCTCGTCTTGTACTTTACCTGCAATGCGTTCACGTTGCATCCAGCCTCGGGCATAGGTCACCAAAAAGCGGTATAACCTAACAATTAAATCACCTAAGTAATCAACAAATTGTACCCACGACACACCTGTTAATAGGGTTAACCCTGCAAAAAAGAAACACAGCAGTAAAATAGAGGTACCGGTAAAATTAAACGCTGGCATCATGGCTGATGCAATCACATCACCCACTACCCCACCGGATGAAAAATTATAAATATCATCAAAATTAATACTGCTAATAGCGGTGGCTGAGGTAATAAACAGCGCAAAACCAATAATGCGTAATCCAAGTGTGGTGTAATCGAGTTGTAAAATACGGTGTGGCTGCTTAAACACCAAGTAACCTAGCAGCTGAATAGCCGCTGGCACAAAATAGGCAAGCCAGCCAAAGGTAAGTAATAGTATGTCGGCCACCCACGCGCCCGCTGTACCCGTAATATTTTGTACGTTGGTAAATTCACCCGTTTGCGACCAAGCTGGATCGGCAGGATGAAAACTAATTAAAGCACATAAAATAAATACCGCTGCAAAGGTGCTGACGATGAGCCCCGTTTCTAATAGTCTTTGTACACCGTTTAGGCGCATAATTACCTATCCCTCATTATTATTTTTTACACTCACTTGGCAATAGAATACCTTAGCAGGAAATGTATTTTGATGCACTTTATCTTAACCATGATGGCCTGATTATGAACAAGTTTTTATTATTTAGTCGCACACTTATTAAAAAAGCAAAGTTGGCTGCAACAACAAAAGTATATTAAAGGCTGTTACTCTATCATTAAGCAACAAAAGGACGGATCACCACGCCCTCTTCACCTTTTACTTCTTCCATGACTACATAAGTGCGGCTTTCACTCACATTAGGCAGTTTTAATAATATATCACCGAGCACGCCTCGGTATTCTGACATATCGTTAACCCGGGTTTTTAATAAAAAGTCGAAATTACCCGAAACCAAATGACATTCTATAATTTCTTCGTGCTTTCTAACAGCGGCACTGAACTCTTCAAATACGTCGGGCGATGTTTTGGTAATGGTTACTTCCACATACACAGAAAGCCCTTGACCAAGCTTGGCAGGGTCAACCACAGCTTTGTAGCCTAAAATATACCCTTCTCGTTCGAGCTTTTTCACTCGCTCTAGACAGGGCGTGGCGCTTAGGCCAACTCGTCGGGCCAGTTCAACATTTGACAGGCGGCCATCGAGTTGTAATTCGACTAAAATCTTGCGATCAATACGGTCTAATAAGTTATGCATAGCTTTTTAGTTTTTTATTCTAATAAAATCGATTTAACAGATACTAACACTACAAAGACCTTAAAAAAAGGTGAGACACACTACCCTAGCATGAATATAATAGTGAAAAATTTTTATCCCGTTCTAACAAGGCAAAATTATGATTATTGGTGTACCTAAAGAAATTAAAAACCATGAGTACCGTGTAGGTATGGTTCCTGCGAGTGTTCGCGAACTTGTAAATCACGGCCACCAAGTGATTGTTGAAACTAACGCTGGTATGGGCATTGGTTTTACAGATGATGATTATGTTCAAGCAGGTGCTGAAATTTTAGAAACAGCTGCTGACGTTTTTGCAAAAGCAGAAATGATCATCAAGGTAAAAGAGCCACAAGCTGTTGAACGTGCAATGTTACGTGAAGACCAAATTCTTTTCACTTACCTTCACCTTGCACCGGATCTTCCACAAACTGAAGACCTTGTTAAAAGTAAAGCAATCTGTATTGCTTATGAAACAGTGACTGACGCACGCGGCGGTTTACCACTATTGGCACCAATGAGTGAAGTAGCGGGTCGTATGTCTATTCAAGCAGGTGCACAAGCGCTAGAAAAAGCAAACCACGGTCGTGGTATGTTACTAGGTGGTGTACCAGGTGTTGAGCCAGCTAAAGTTGTTGTTATTGGCGGCGGCATGGTTGGTCGTAGCGCTGCACAAATGGCGGTTGGCTTAGGTGCTGAGGTTGTTGTACTTGACCGTAACATCGACGTACTACGTGCACTAGACGCACAGTTTGGTAACAAAGTTAAAGCTATTTACTCAACAGCTGACGCGCTTGAAAAGCACGTACTAGAAGCTGACCTAGTAATTGGTGGCGTACTTATCCCAGGTGCTGCTGCACCTAAACTAGTGACTGCTGAACACATTAAAGCAATGAAGCCAGGTGCTGCTATTGTTGATGTTGCGATTGACCAAGGTGGTTGTATTGCAACCTCTAAAGCAACTACGCACGCTGATCCTACTTTCATCGTTGATGAAGTTGTTCACTACTGTGTTGCTAACATGCCTGGTGCTGTTCCACGTACATCGACGTTTGCACTTAATAATGCAACATTACCGTTCATCATTAACCTTGCAAACAAAGGTTACAAAAAAGCACTACTAGATGACGCTCACTTCTTAAAAGGCTTAAACGTAATTAAAGGCCAAGTAACATACAAAGAAGTAGCTGAAGCGTTCAACATGGAATATGTTGACCCACGTACTGCAGTAGAAAACGCGTAACAATAATAGTTACCGCTTATACCTAAGTCATTATTTAGGTATAAGCATTAAAAAAGCAGCTAATTAGCTGCTTTTTTTGTATCTAAATTTTAGGGTCTGTGGTCAACAGACCCTCGTATTATATAAATCGTTTAATAATAAAATCGACTTTTACGCGCTTAGCTTGACCAAGCAGTTTTTTCACCGGCTGCGGGTAATCGTCCATGGTTTCTAAATCATCAGGGCCGGTTAAACGACGACAATGCTTTAAAATTTCTTGGCGTTCATTATCAATGTCGCGCATTATCGTTTGCTCAGGATCTTCTATCAGGATGCCATTTTCGATATCGAGCCCCCACGCGCGCGGATTTAGGTTATGCCCGCTAAGTAAATGCACTTTGCGGTCGCAGCAAATCCCTTTTAGATGGAACGAGTTACTCTCGTGTTTCCAAAGGTATACGTTTAGGTTGCCATTATCTATGTGGCGTTTTTGCGATTTTACAAACTTGTGCAAAATAGTTTCGTATAAATACGGCAGTGCACCAATTTTACTAAATGGCTCGCTAGGTGGCAGATAAAAATCGTTTGCGGTTTTATCGCCCACCACAATAGTAACCTGCTTACCTTGCTTTAATAAGCGACGTAAAGAGCGCATTAAAGGCGCTGGAAAATTAAAATACGGCGTGTATAACACCAACTCTTGCTCGGTGGTATCAAATAACGCTTTAATTAAGCGATTGAGCTCGTTATTACGACGGCCTAACCCTAAAAATAAACGAATACCCATTGCATGGGTATTAAACTCTTGCGCATTTTTATAACTTGCCGATTTAAGCTCACGCATAAGTTGCTTTTGTTCAAGCTTAAAGTCAGCCATACGTTTAAGCGGTCGTTGATCAATTCTTGGTACCGCTTCAGAACTTAATAAAGTTGATTCGATAAAATCGACTACTGAGTCACATAATTCGCTTTGCGATACTAAAAAGTAGCGATCGAGCCGGTATCGGTCGCTATATTGCAAATACACATTATTTAAACTGGCACCGCTGTAGAGCAGTGTGTCGTCAATAACAAAGCCTTTTAAATGTAACACCCCAAACAGTTCTTTTGCCTTTACGGGGACACCATACACTTGAACGTTTGAATTAAATTTTTCTAAATCGTCGCAATATAAGCTTGCATTGCCCTCTGACTTTTCAGCTCCAATTAAACCGCGTTGCGCACGATGAAAATCCACCAATACTTTTATCTCAAGCGCAGGATTAGCTAACGAAGCACTGTGTAGTGCAGCTAATATTTCACGACCCGCTTCATCATCTTGTAAGTAAAGTGTGGTGATATAAATTCGTTTTTTTGCGTTGGCAATTAAATCTAACAATTGCGTACGGTATTCTTGCGCATTGGTTAAGACGTTAACGTCTTTTGAAGTCAACCCAAATGCGGGTTTCTCTTGCCAAAATAACATAGTTGCCTATTCACTTAGGTCACATAATTAAGCAGTGACAAATCAAAATTAGTTAAAAGATAACAAAAAAAATCAGGCTGGTCATGAATTAACGTCGTTTTATTGGCTAACAGTCTATTTATTAGTCGAGCACTGCCTATAAGTCATTTACTAGTACACATTAATGAACAGCTTCGGAATTTGCGAAAAAAAATAATCTCATCTTTTATTTACTTCCTGCTTGTTTTTCTTAGAATCGGGCGCATTAAAACCGTATTAAACGTTTAGGAAAAGATCATGACTGAAGCAAAACATTGTAAGTTACTTATTTTAGGTTCGGGCCCTGCAGGCTATACAGCTGCAGTTTACGCTGCACGTGCTAATTTAAACCCTGTTTTAATTACAGGTATTCAACAAGGTGGCCAGCTAACAACCACTACTGAAGTTGAAAACTGGCCTGGCGATGCACACGGTTTAACCGGCCCTGCATTAATGGATCGTATGAAAGAGCATGCAGAACGCTTTGAAACTGAAATTGTGTTCGACCACATCAACAAAGTTGACGTATCTAAGCGCCCTTTCACACTAACCGGTGACCAAGGTACTTACACCTGTGATGCTTTAATCATTGCAACAGGTGCCTCTGCTAAATATTTAGGCTTAGAGTCTGAGACTAATTTCCAAGGTCGCGGCGTTTCAGCTTGTGCAACCTGTGATGGCTTTTTCTATAAAGGTCAAAAAGTAGCGGTTGTTGGCGGTGGTAATACAGCGGTTGAAGAAGCGTTATACCTATCTAACATTGCTGATGAAGTTCATGTTATTCACCGTCGTGATAGTTTCCGTAGTGAAAAGATTCTTGCTGACCGCCTTGCTGAAAAAGCAGCAAACGGTAACGTTGTCATGCACTACAACCGTACACTCGATGAAGTGCTTGGTGACCAAATGGGCGTGACCGGCGTTCGCATTAAAGATGTGGCATCAGATGCTACTGAAGAACTTGATTTAGCGGGTGTGTTTATTGCCATTGGCCATAAGCCAAACACCGATATGTTTGAAGGTCAGCTAGAAATGAAAGACGGCTACTTAGTAGTTGAGTCTGGTCTTAACGGTAATGCAACACAAACTAGTGTGCCAGGCGTATTTGCTGCAGGTGATGTGTCTGATCATATCTACCGTCAAGCAATCACTTCTGCGGGTACTGGCTGTATGGCTGCACTTGATGCAGAACGCTTTTTAGATAACCTATAAGTTTTCATAACATATAGTAAGGGCTGAATTTTCAGCCCTTTTTTGTGCCCAAACATAACTGGACTAACACCAAAATTCATTGTACTTATAATTGAAATTAGTTTTATTTATACAATTAATGGCTTAGGTGCGATAGGATCTAAGGGTGAGCAACAAATACCGTCAAATTATATAAGTAAAACTAGCTATAATTATCGTCAGGAATAAAAGCTTTATTCATTTAGGCATTACTAGAAACTGTAAAATCAGTTAAAATGCTAAACTTCATATCAAGTAAATTACCGAGAGTTTTCTATGAGTTTGTATACAAAATATATGGAAGAAATCCAAACCCGTAAAACGGAGCTTGGATTAAGCCCACAACCAATCGATAGCGCTGAACTAGTATCAGAAATAATTAATCAAATTAAAGATACTAATAACGAGCACCGTAAAGATTCACTGCATTTCTTTATTTATAATACTTTACCTGGAACAACTAGTGCTGCGGGCGTTAAAGCACAGTTTCTAAAAGAAATCATTTTAGGTGAGGAGCACGTTGCAGAGATCACTCCAGAATTTGCATTTGAACTGCTTTCACACATGAAAGGCGGCCCGTCAATTGAAATGCTAATTGATTTAGCATTTGGTGATGACGCAGCAATCGCAGCACAAGCGGCTGAAGTACTTAAAACTCAGGTATTCTTATACGATGCTGATATGGAGCGCATAAAAGCGGCCTACGAAGCAGGTAACGCAATTGCTAAAGAATTACTAGAGAGTTTCTCAAAAGCTGAATTCTTCACAAAACTACCTGACATCGAAGAAAAAATCGAAGTAGTAACTTACATTGCTGGTGAAGGCGACATCTCAACTGATTTACTGTCTCCAGGTAACCAAGCACACTCACGTGCTGACCGTGAATTACACGGTAAGTGTATGATCACTGAAGAAGCACAACAAGAAATCGTTGAACTTCAAAAGAAACACCCTAATGCTAAAGTAATGCTTATTGCTGAAAAAGGCACAATGGGCGTTGGTTCATCTCGTATGTCTGGTGTAAATAACGTTGCACTTTGGGCGGGTAAACAAGCAAGTCCATACGTTCCTTTCATCAACATTGCACCTGTTGTTGCAGGTACTAATGGTATCGCACCAATCTTCTTAACGACGGTTGATGTAACCGGCGGTATTGGTCTTGATCTTAAAAACTGGGTTAAGAAAGTAGATGCAGACGGCAATACTGTAACTGATGAAAATGGCGATGCAGTGCTTGAAGAAGCTTATTCAGTTGCCACAGGTACTGTATTAACAATCAATACAAAAGAGAAAAAGCTTTATAACGGTGATAAAGAACTGGTTGATGTATCATCAGCGTTCACACCGCAAAAAGTTGAATTCATGAAAGCTGGTGGTTCATACGCTGTAGTATTTGGTAAGAAACTACAAACGTTTGCTGCTGAAACGCTCGGCATTGAAACTCCTCTTGTGTATGCACCTTCAAAAGAAATTTCACATGAAGGCCAAGGCTTAACAGCGGTTGAAAAAATCTTTAACCGTAATGCGGTAGGTGTTCTATCTGATACACCACTTCATGCAGGCTCAAACGTTCGCGTTAAAGTGAACATCGTTGGTTCGCAAGATACAACCGGTCCAATGACAGCACAAGAATTAGAAGCGATGGCGGCTTCAACGATTTCACCACTTGTTGATGGTGCTTATCAGTCTGGTTGTCACACTGCATCAGTATGGGATAGCAAAGCACAAGCAAATATTCCAAAACTAATGGCGTTCATGAATAAGTTTGGTTTGATCACTGCACGTGACCCGAAAGGCGTTTACCATGCAATGACTGACGTTATTCACAAAGTATTGAACGACATTACAATTGATGATCGCGCTATCATCATCGGTGGTGACTCGCATACTCGTATGTCTAAAGGCGTTGCCTTTGGTGCCGATTCAGGTACTGTTGCTGTTGCACTTGCAACCGGTGAATCAGCGATGCCGATTCCTGATTCAGTTAAAGTGACGTTTAAAGGCAAAATGGCTAAGCACATGGATTTCCGCGACGTTGTACATGCAACGCAAGCGCAAATGCTTAAGCAATTTGGTGGCGAAAACGTATTCCAAGGTCGTATCATTGAAGTACATATTGGTACCCTTATGGCTGACCAAGCGTTTACTTTCACTGACTGGACTGCAGAAATGAAAGCGAAAGCGTCAATCTGTATTTCAAATGATGAAACGCTAATTAAGTCAATTGAACTTGCTAAATCACGTATCCAAATCATGATCAACAAAGGTATGGATAACGAAGCGCAAACGCTACAAGGTCTAATCGACTTAGCTGACAAGCGTATTGCAGGTATTCAATCTGGTGAAGAGCCTGCACTTTCTCCAGACGACAATGCTAAATACCACGCAGAAGTTGTGGTTGATTTGGACCAAATCGTTGAGCCAATGATTGCCGATCCTGATGTGAACAACGATGATGTTTCTAAGCGTTATACTCACGATGTGATCCGCCCTGTTTCTTTTTACAACGACAAACCAGTTGATTTAGGTTTCGTTGGTTCGTGTATGGTTCACAAAGGCGATATGAAAATTATTGCTCACATGCTACGTAACCTAGAAAAGAAAAACGGTTCTATCTCATTCAAAGCACCATTAGTTGTTGCGCCACCAACATACAACATTGTTGATGAGCTTAAAGCGGAAGGCGACTGGGATATTCTTGCTAAATACGCTGGTTTTGAATTTGACGATGAAAAACCAAAAACAGCGGCACGTACTAAGTATGAAAATATCCTATACCTAGAACGCCCTGGTTGTAACTTATGTATGGGTAACCAAGAAAAAGCAGAACCTGGTGACACTGTTATCGCAACATCAACTCGTCTGTTCCAAGGCCGTGTAGTAGCCGATACATCTGAGAAAAAAGGTGAGTCACTACTAGGCTCTACGCCGGTTGTAGTACTTTCTACTGTACTTGGTCGTTTCCCGACTATCGAAGAGTATAAGTCTGCGGTTGAAGGTATTGACCTTACCTCGTTTACACCTGTTGAAGAAGCAATGACAACTAAGTTTAACGCTGGACAAGCAGTACCTGTAAAAGTGGTTAGCTAATTCGATTAGTTTACCATTTAATTAAGCGCGTTTTTTAACGCGCTTTTTTTATGTCTAAAATTTACCTAACAGGAATGTAAGCCCTGCTCAACCCTATGGACAACACAATAATTTGTGGTTTGTGATTTTAAAGCAACAGGTTACACTTTATCTTGACCATGCAGTTATTCAATCGGTGTTATGACTAAACAACTCTATCAACTCGCTCAAAGCCACTTTGCTTTTCCTGATCCCAACCATGCATTAGATGATCCCGATGGTTTACTTGCCATTGGTGGATGCTTGTCGGTAGCGCGATTAAAAAATGCCTACAGCCAAGGTATTTTTCCGTGGTTTAGTGAGCACGAGCCAATTATGTGGTGGTCGCCTAGTGCGCGGGGTATTGTTGAGCTCAATGACTTTCATGTTAGTAAAAGCCTACGTAAGCATTTAAAAAAGCACCCGGTCACCGTAACCATAAACCATGCCTTTGAAGAAGTGATAGAAGCGTGTCGCGATCAACGTATTGATACCGATGGCACCTGGATCACCCCACAAATGCAACAGGCGTACATTAATGCCCATCACCATGGCCTTGCTCATAGTTTAGAGGTTTGGCGCGAGGGAGAGCTTGCAGGTGGCTTATATGGGATTATGCAAACCGGTGTTTTTTGTGGTGAATCAATGTTTCATCATCAAACAAATTGCTCCAAACTGGCTATGTGGGCGCTGGTTAATTGGCTTAAACGCCATAATGCGCATTTTATTGATTGCCAATTAGAAAATCCTTATTTAATGTCGTTAGGTGCTAGCGTTATTCCACGTGAAGAATTTTTAACTAAACTTAATAAAGCACAATGTTACACCCCACCTGACAGCATGTGGCAACCACAGGAGCTATTAGCGATTTATGAATGAACAACTTCCCGCTCGTATTGGCCTAAGCCAACCATTTGAATGCAGTTATTTGCCTAACCGCCAAGAGCAACTGTTGGTCATACTCGATCCAAGTTGTTACAGCAGCAATAAGTTTGAGTCATTATTAGGATTGGGCTTTCGTCGCAGTGGTAACCAAATTTACCGTCCGCACTGCCCTATTTGCAGCGCGTGTAGTTCTGTGCGCATTTTAGCAAATGAGTTTATGCCTACAAAATCGCAAAAACGTAAACTTAACAAAGCAAAAAACCGCTTTGAGGTAAAATATTCTCAAGTTGAACGCGAACAATACTATCCACTTTACAGTAAATACATTAGCTTGCGCCACCAAGACGGTAGTATGTATCCACCTGATAAATCACAATTTCAAAGCTTTTTGTTTTGTAGTTGGTTAACCATTACTTTTATAGAGCTTTGGGATCAAGATAACTTAGTGGCTGTTGCTGTAACTGATTGTATGGACAACGCTATTTCGGCAATTTATACATTTTTTGACCCTGACTATGAGCACTTTAGTTTAGGCACTGTAATGATATTACAGCAACTTAAATTTGCTAAACTACAACAAAAACAATTTGTTTATTTAGGCTATCAAATAGATGAATGCGACAAAATGAACTATAAAACGCAGTTTTTACCTGCTCAAAAACAGTGCAATGACCAGTGGCTGGCTATTTAATTTACAAAAATAGCCCCTGCGCCTTTACTTATTGGCGTATTTTGGGCAAAATCTGCAGCGTTTAACTATTAAAGAGGTGTTACGCTAAACATGGCGAAAGAAGACGTAATCGAAATGCAAGGGACAGTCCTTGATACTTTACCAAATACAATGTTCCGAGTTGAGCTAGAAAATGGTCACGTAGTTGTGGCTCATATTTCAGGTAAAATGCGCAAAAACTATATCCGTATTTTAACCGGCGATAAAGTAACGGTAGAAATGACTCCTTACGATTTATCGAAAGGTCGTATCGTATTCCGTGCTCGCTAAGTAAGTGCGTAAACGAGATTTAGTTTTTGGCTAGTGCAAACTAGCTTTAAGCGTTTATTAAATGTAATTAATGGATACTCGCCAGTAATTACATTTAATAAACAAAAAACCCAGCCTTTGCTGGGTTTTTTGTTGTCTATTTCTTTGGCAAATAAAAAAAAGCCTGCGCAAAGCAGGCTTTTGTATAACGACCATTAGGCTGGGGTTAAATCACTTTCGTAATCAAAACGCAGCTTTTTATCTTTAACCGATACTTTTACCGTACCGCCAGAAATTAGCTCACCAAACAGTATTTCGTTTGCCAATTGCTTTTTAAGGTCTTCCTGAATAACACGTGCCATAGGGCGTGCGCCCATTGCTTTGTCATAGCCTTTGTCAGCCAACCATTCACGTGCTTTAGACGTCAGCTCAAGATTAACTGATTTCTTGTCTAGTTGCGCTTGAAGCTCCACAACAAACTTATCAACCACTTGTAAAATAACTTCTTTATCGAGGTGATTAAACCAAATAATGTTATCTAAGCGGTTTCTAAATTCTGGTGAAAATACTTTATTAATTTCACCCATTGCATCGTGCGTATGGTCTTGCTCACTAAAGCCAATCGACTTACGTGTGGTTTCTTGCACGCCGGCATTAGTGGTCATCACCACGACGACGTTTCTAAAGTCGGCTTTACGGCCATTATTATCAGTTAGCGTACCGTGATCCATAACTTGCAATAAAATGTTGTAGATATCTGGATGGGCTTTTTCAATCTCATCCAAAAGTACAACAGCGTGTGGATTTTTAATGACCGCTTCTGTTAGTAAGCCGCCTTGTTCAAAACCAACATAACCCGGAGGCGCACCAATTAAACGACTCACCGCATGGCGCTCAACATATTCAGACATATCAAAACGAATAAACTCAACGCCCATACATTTAGCTAATTGCTTGGTAACCTCTGTTTTACCTACCCCCGTTGGGCCTGCAAATAAGAATGAGCCTACGGGTTTGTTCTCATTCGCTAAACCTGAACGCGACAAACGAATGGCAGAAGTTAATGCATCAATAGACTGATCTTGTCCAAACACCAACATTTTTAAGTTACGGTCTAAGTTTTTCAGCGTTTCTTTATCAGACGATGATACATTTTGTGGCGGGATACGCGCCATTTTTGACACAATCAGCTCAATATCAGAAACACCAATCGTTTTTTTACGTTTAGAGGTAGGTAACAAGCGTTGGCTTGCACCCGCTTCATCAATAACATCAATCGCTTTATCAGGCAGATGACGTTCGTTAATGTACTTAGCGCTAAGCTCGGCTGCCGCCTTCAACGCTTTTTGCGTGTAACGAATACCATGGTGTGCTTCATAACGCTCTTTTAAGCCGTTAAGAATTTTAGTGGTGTCTTCCACACTGGGCTCAAGCACATCAATTTTTTGAAAGCGACGTACCAAGGCACGGTCTTTCTCAAAAATGTTTTTGTACTCACCATAGGTGGTAGAACCCATACAACGCAATTGTCCACTAGAAAGTAGCGGTTTAATTAAGTTTGAGGCATCCATTACCCCACCCGATGCAGCACCGGCACCGATAATGGTATGAATTTCATCTATAAATAAAATAGAGCCTGGTTTAGCTTGCAGCTCTTTTAATAAGCTTTTAAAGCGCTTCTCAAAATCGCCTCGGTATTTAGTACCTGCAAGCAAAGCGCCCATATCTAATGAGTAAACAACCGCATCAGCAATAACTTCAGGCACTTGCTCGTTAACAATTCGATACGCCAAACCCTCAGCGATAGCGGTTTTACCCACGCCAGCTTCACCAACCAGTAATGGGTTGTTCTTTTTACGACGACACAACACCTGTACAGTGCGTTCTACTTCGCTGTCGCGACCAACTAAAGGGTCAATGTTGCCCTCTTTGGCTTGTATGTTGAGATTAGTGGTGAAGCTGTCGAGCTTACTCGCTTCTTCACTGGCAACTTCTTGCACTTCTTCATGTATATCGTCAGTATCATCGCCTAATTCGTCGTCACCTTTGGCAATCCCATGAGAAATAAAATTAACAATATCAAGCCGAGAAATATCATTCTTTTTAAGTAAATAAACTGCTTGGCTTTCTTGCTCAGAAAAAATAGCCACCAGCACATTTACACCAGTCACTTCATTTTTTCCCGAAGATTGCACATGAAATACCGCGCGCTGTAATACACGCTGAAAACCAAGCGTTGGTTGAGTTTCGCGTTCTTCTTCTAAATCAGGAATAACCGGTGTGGTTTCATCAATAAATTCAAGTAACTCTGTTTTTAATCCAGAAATGTCAACACCACACGCATTAAGCGCTTCTCCAGCTGATGGATTATCGAGTAGAGCTAATAAAAGATGCTCTACGGTCATAAACTCATGACGACGTGTACGCGCTTCACGAAACGCGGTGTTCAAAGTTAGTTCTAAGTCTTTATTTAGCATTGGCAACCCCTTACAGAGATAATAATTTTATACCGCACTTCAAAGATGAAAGTTCACCTTTGTGGTATTTATTCCTGCTCACAACTACATAGCAGTGGATGCTCGTTATCCCTTGAGTAGCGGTTAACTTGCTCAGCCTTGGTATGTGCTACATCTGCGCTGTAAACACCACAAATGCCCTTACCTTGCTGATGTATTTGCAGCATCACATCAGTTGCTCTATCGCTATCCATATTAAAAAACGTCATCAAGATCTCAATTACAAAATCCATCGGCGTGTAATCATCGTTGTTTAACACAACTTTATATTTTCGCGGTGGCTGCAACTTTTGCTTTTCACTATCGCGAACGGTGTCGATAACACCAGAATCTTTCATACCACTCATAATTAAATATAGTCTTGTCTTTGTAACTCAAGCAAACTTGAATAAAAAAATAAATAAAATGTTAAAAAATAACCCAAAACACTTGACTGGTTGCTTAAATAAACTACAGTCAAATGGTGATTGATTAAACCTTAGTCAGTCTAGCAAACAATACAGTTTAGGATAACTAAATTAGTCAACTTATAGAAGGATGTAGAAGTATGGCTTGTGGTAAAGTCAAATGGTTCAACAACGCCAAAGGTTTTGGTTTCATCGTAGAAGACGGTTGCGAGAACGACATTTTTGCTCATTACTCCACTATTGTAATGGACGGATACAAGACGCTTAAAGCTGGTCAAGATGTTACCTTCGAATTACAACAAGGCCCTAAAGGTCTACACGCTACTAATATAGCCCCTAACGGCGATATTTTAGAGTGATTGTAAATATGAGACTAAAGCGAGCGACCTATTTAGATCCTCGCTTAATTCCCTAAAACCCCTAACCACTTCCATATTAATTGCTTCATTGTTCGTTAATTCAACCCCACTCCTTGATTTTATTTTATCTACCCCAATAATTTCACTATTAGATGTTTAACTGCTGGCGTTTGGCGCGTAATCCTAGCCCTTTTTAGCCAAGCTTGTTACACTCTTTATCCTGTAAAACGTAATTACTTTAGCCTAATGGCTAGTTTAGATTTACATAAATTTTAGTTATAAAAGACACTAGTCCGTCAGGTGTGATTATTCTTACCTTGTTTAGGTTATACGAGTACCAACACCTAACAGACTACTCATTGCATACATTAATACTTTATTTATAAGGTATTAGGCGATGATTTCTTTGCATTGTTGAATTTGGCCAATGCGGCCTACTATCTAGGAATGATGATGACATCAAAAATTATCTATACAAAAACGGACGAAGCTCCGGCATTAGCAACGTATTCGTTGTTACCAATTATCCAAGCGTACACAAATGCGGCAGGTGTTGAAGTTGAAACACGCGACATCTCACTCGCTGGTCGTGTTATTGCGAGCTTCCCGGATTACCTAACAGAAGAACAACGCATTGGTGATGCACTTGCAGAACTTGGCGAAATGGCGAAAACACCAGAAGCTAATATCATTAAATTACCGAACATCAGTGCCTCAGTTCCACAACTTCGCGCTGTAATTAAAGAGCTTCAAGAAAAAGGTTATGCACTTCCAGAATACCCTGTAGAACCTAAAAACGATGAAGAAAAAGCGATTCAAGCCGCCTATGACAAAATTAAAGGCAGTGCAGTAAACCCTGTACTTCGTGAAGGTAACTCTGACCGTCGCGCACCAAGTTCAGTAAAAGAATATGCACGTAATAACCCACATTCTATGGGTGCATGGAGCAAAGATTCACAGTCTTATGTTGCAAGCATGGAAGAAGGTGACTTCTTTGGTTCAGAGCAGTCACTAACTGTTGATGAAGCAACGGATGTTCGTATTGAACACGTAGCGGCTAATGGCGATATCACTGTACTTAAGCAAAGCACACCGCTACTTGCTGGTGAAGTTATTGATGCATCACGTATTAGTGCTGCAAAATTACAAGCATTCCTTGAAGCTGAAATTAATGCAGCTAAAGAAAAAGGCGTGTTATTTTCGCTTCATATGAAAGCGACCATGATGAAAGTATCTGATCCAATCATCTTTGGTCACGCTGTAAAAGTATTTTACAAAGACGTTTTTGCAAAACACGGTGCACTTTTTGAAGAGCTAGGTGTTGATGTAAATAACGGTTTAGGCGATGTGTACTCTAAAATTCAAACTTTAGATGACACTAAGCGCGAAGAAATTGAAGCTGACATTCAAGCTGTTTACGCTGACCGCCCTGCTATCGCAATGGTTGATTCTCATCGCGGTATTACAAACTTACACGTACCAAGTGATGTGATCATCGATGCCTCTATGCCTGCTGCAATTCGTTCAAGCGGTCAAATGTGGAATAAAGACGATAAATTACAAGACACAAGCTTTGTAATTCCAGATCGTTGTTACTCTGGCGTTTACCAAGCAACGATTGATTTTTGTAAAGAGCACGGTGCATTTGATCCTACGACTATGGGTAGCGTACCAAACGTTGGCCTTATGGCTCAAAAAGCAGAAGAGTACGGCTCACACGATAAAACATTTGAAGCAAAAGCTGACGGTACTATCCGTGTTGTAGACACAAACGGTAATACGTTACTTGAGCACAGTGTTGAGAAAGGCGATATCTGGCGCATGTGTCAGGTTAAAGATGCACCTATTCAAGATTGGGTTAAACTTGCAGTAAACCGCGCTCGCGCAACAGGTAATCCGGCTATTTTCTGGTTAGATGCAGAACGTGCACACGATGCTGAGCTAATCAAAAAAGTAAATAAATACCTGCCAGATCACGACACTGCTGGCCTAGATATTCAAATTTTATCGCCAATGGATGCAACCTTGTTCTCACTAGCACGCATCAAAGAAGGTAAAGACACAATTTCTGTAACGGGTAACGTGTTACGTGATTATTTAACAGATTTATTCCCAATTTTAGAATTGGGTACCAGTGCTAAAATGCTTTCAATTGTGCCACTAATGAATGGCGGTGGTTTATTTGAAACTGGTGCGGGTGGCTCTGCACCTAAGCACGTTCAACAATTCGAAAAAGAAAACCACTTACGTTGGGATTCTTTAGGTGAATTCTTAGCACTTGCTGCGTCACTTGAGCACCTAAGCACAACAACAGGTAACAAAAAAGCACAAGTACTTGCAGATACACTTGATAAAGCTACCGGCACATTCTTAGCTGAAAACAAGTCGCCTTCACGTAAAGTAAAAGAGATTGATAACCGTGGTTCTCATTTCTTCTTATCTTTATTCTGGGCACAAGAACTTGCTAAGCAAAATGATGACAGCGAGCTTAAAGCGCAGTTTACGCAAATTGCTAGCGACCTTGAAACTAACAAAGAGCAAATTGTTAGCGAGCTAAACGATGCACAGGGCCCAGCAATGGACATTGGCGGATACTTCCAGCCAAATGACGATGCAGCTTTTAAAGCAATGCGCCCAAGCACAACATTTAACGAGATTTTATCTAAACTGGTATAAATCCATTAAATGAATGAAAAGGCGCTCCAAAGAGCGCCTTTTTTTTGTGCCTAATACCAATTCGCTTATTTAAGTGGTTTACTTTGCGGATTGGTATAAGTAAAAGCTGTTCATAAAAAAGGCCGCTAATGCGGCCTTTTATATTCAACTAAACAAGTTTATTTAGTGTATGCACGTGGCATGTTTGATTCTGTTGTATAGCGCTCACGCAGTTTATCTTGGCGAGATTCAGTACTTACCTCAACCCCATTAATAAACATTTTATTTACGTGGCTGCTCAGCTCAAACGGGTCATTACTCCACATTACAACATCAGCGGCTTTACCCACTTCTAAGCTACCAGCATTAATACTAAATACATCAGCCACATTTGAAGTCATCGCTTTTAATGCGCCTTGCTGGCTCATACCGTAAGACACTGCATTACCGGCATCATAGCGGAGCTGGTAAACATTATGACTGGCATCGCCACCCACAGTTAAAAGTACTTTAACACCTGCTTTTTCTAGTATGCCGGCATTATTTAGGCTTGCATGTAATGAATCAAAACTGCCTGGTAAGTTATCCATTGCACTGATGATCACAGGAATACCCGCTTTTGCGATTCGATCTTTAACTACAACGGCATCTTGCGCACCATTAAGAACAATATTTACCCCAAACTGCTGTTTCACTTTTATAAGTTCAACAATATCCGATGCACGCGACACACTAATTAGTAATGGCATATCGCCTTTTAGTACTTTAGCCATTATTTTATCTTCAGCACTTGGCTTAGCATCGTCTTTTTTAGCTTCTTTGCTTGCTTTAGTTTGGTGCTCATCTAACTTATTGATCAGTGTTTGCAATGTAAATGCACGAGAGCCTTTGCTTCGCTCACCCAAATGAACCACTAATGCCGCTTGCTTTTTGTTTACGCTTTCAAAGCTGCCGCTTAAATCCACCACACTGGCAAGGCCTGCAAATATGCTGTCACCGCCGTACGGGGTGATCAAATCGCGAGTAACACCGCCTTTACGTGCATAAGGGATTAGGCTTGAACGAGGGTTAAATGCCAAGCTTGCATCAAAATCAATACCTGCTTTTTCTTCTCCCGCATCGCGAGAGCCCGCAACCGCACCTACTTCAACTAAACCAAGTTGATTTACAGTGGCAATAAAACCAGGGGTCACGATTTGACCTTTGGCATCAATAATTTTATCTGCTTTAACATCGCTAGGATTAATTGCAGTGATTTTGCCATCATTCATTACGATGCTGGCAGACTCTAATACGCCTTGATCTGAGGATGTATGCAGTGTTGCGTTAATTATAGCAAGAGATTGAGCGCTCACCGCACCCGATGCTAGTAACCCTGCAGCAACCAGAGAAAGCGAAAACGAACGTGATAATTTTTTCATTCTGGGTGCTCCTTATTGTTGACCTAACATAAAATCACTTTGTGCTTGGAATGCGCTATCGTTTCTATCGTAAACTTTTGCGCCATCAACAAACACTTGCTCTGCTTTTGCGTAAACGCTAAATGGGCTTTGATTCCAAATAACCACATCAGCTTGTTTACCCGCTTCAAGTGAGCCTGTTTTATCTTCAATGCCGAGTGATTTAGCGGCATTAGCCGTGATCCACTTAATTGCATGCTGCTCAGAAATATCAAAACCATTTTGGTTTGCACTGTACATTACTTTTGCGGCTTCTTGATTTAAGCGTTGAATCGTCGTGTCTGAGTCTGAATGCACAACGGCACATGAGTTTTTAACTGCATCAACAATCGCTACGTTCTCTTGTACCATATCGTAGGCTTCCATTTTAAAGCCCCACCAGTCTGGCCAAAGTGCTGCACACGAGCCATTTTCAGCCAGTAAATCTGCGATTTTATAGGCTTCAATACCGTGATGGAATGTACCCGCATGGTAATTAAACTCTTTAGAAAGGTCGATCATCATCGCCATTTCTTCTGCTTTGTAGCAGTGATTGTGAATACGAACCTCACCTTCTAAAACACCGCGAAGGGTATCGTATTTAATATCGCGGTGTGGAGCTTCTGGGTTTTTACCCGCAGCGTAATCAGCATCGTATTTGTCCCAAGCACGTTTGTACTCTTGAGCGCCAATCCAAGCTGTGCGATAGCCTGCCATATTACCCATACGTGTCATCGGTAATTCACCTTTACGGCCATAAACGCGTTTAGGGTTTTCACCACACGCCATTTTTAAACCGTATGGTGCATCAGGAAACTTCATCCCTTGCATGGTGTGAGCCGGTACATTTTTAAGGGTAACGCCACGTCCACCAAATAAATTAGCTGAACCTGGTAAAATTTGTAACGAGGTAATACCGCCTTCACGTGCGCGATTAAAGCCTGGATCTTGTGGCCAAATTGAATGCTCAACCCATACTTCTGCTGTATTTGGGCTAGTCATTTCGTTGCCATCTTGGTGAGACTCAACCGACGGATTTGGATAAGCACCTAAATGAGAGTGAACATCAATAATACCTGGTGTTACCCATTTGCCTTGCGCATCGATAGTGGTGTCTGCGTTAGCGGTTAAATCTTTACCAACTTGCTGTACTTTACCATCAACAAGTAATACATCGGCTTCATCTAAACGCTCACCCGTGCCTGTTAATACAGTGGCATTGGTAATTAATGTGCTTGATGTAGCAACGGGTTGATAAGTACTTGGGTATGGGTTTTTACTAATGGTTACTTTTGCATCTTGCGGGCCGCTTTCTTGGCAACCAACAAGTGCTGCTGCTAAACCAACAGCTAACAATGAGGGAGCAAATTTTTGCATGTTTTTAGGTTCTCCTGTTTTTTTACTACTTTAGCGAAAGCAAACGCATAAAGCTAAAAAAACAGGTGAAAAGGCGGTTATTTAAGGTGAGTTTCTGTAATTATTTTTTTATATAATTGTTATAAAGCTTATCCAGTGCCCCTTCTGTGGTGAGCGATGGATCTTTACTAATAAAGTGTTTAACCGTTCGGGTTACAAAATCCGAATTTTGCTTATGTAATTTTGAAAAATCTTTAATTAATGTATTACCATCTTTTGCGGCGGTGACTTTATCATGACGATGCCTGTATTGGCTCAATGCCTTATTAAAATCGCCTTGATAATCCTCGACTAAAATTTTATAAAAATCACTTTTTTGTACTTTTAATACAGTAATGCAATAGTTAAGCGCTTCTTTAAAGTCGGTAAATACGGTGCCTTCTACATCAAACTCTTTGGTTTTTTCGCGCACCGTAACGCGCGCTTCTTCAGTGGCATAACTAAACCCTGTAAAGGCGAGTCGCTCAGCCGCTTCTTTACCGAGTTTCATGCCCGCTTGAATGCTGTGCGCAAATTCATCGCTCATGTCGCCAAGCTCGCTTTCTTCCCACATGTTGTACACACGTAAGGGCTTGGCGTATTTATTTGATAGTTTCTTTTTAAGCTTACTAAAACGCTCATCAATGGTCATTAAGCGTTCATTATGAAGTAATGCATGGCATTCATAACAAGCCGCAATAGCAACAAAATCTGCTTCTTCGCCTAAATCAATAATACTTTGTAACATGTGCAATGGTGGGCAATGATCGCGCTCTGTTGCCTCACAGCCGCAATAAAAACATTGGTTAAAATGCTGTTGCTCACACGCATAAGCTTGCTGGTAGTAACTGGCTAACGTTTTATTCACAATTGCGCTCCAAAAATATAAAATGCCACAAATTTAGGGCGCGATAATAACAGTCTGAAAAAATATTTCAGTATGAAAACGCTAAAGTGTGTCAAAAATAAATTACTTAACCTGAACTTTGGTTAAGAGATTTACTAACATATTGAATTATATTAATAATTTAGTTCGTTTTCTCCAGCTAGAAATTTACAGTGAAAACAAGGCGAGTTTTCGAGTCAATAGTGGGCCTACTGCAAGTAAATTCAACGCAGTTAGCGCTGAAAATAGCTGCTTGAGATAGATTTATTATCCATAGTTCAGGTTACTTATGAACAACTTTTCATACACCTACAAAATTGCACGATTTATATACACATCTTCTTACAGCTTGCCCCATTCAGTTAACAAGATTTCGGCTACATTAAGCAATACTTAAGTTGCACATAAACAAAGAGGAAAATACTATGATTTCTTTCAAAGCAACTCTATATTCAACTGTATTATTGTGCGCAGCAACATTAACAGCACCTGTAATGGCAACCACTTTTGTTGCCGCTGATTCATCACCCGGTACACAAGTTTGCATGGCCGTTGCATCTAACAAACAACTGACACTGCACAAAACAATTAAAGAGCTCCATACCAACAAGCATGTAATTGGCAAAAAATTACGCTGCAATGATTTATCAATGAATGATTTTGTAGCGCTTTATGATTTAAACAAATCTGCACGCTTTTTCAATATTGAGGCTACCACCAGCACATCAATAAGGGATTTGGCAAAGGTAAATAAACCGATGGTGGTTATTATGGCGGGATCTAAATAACCTAAATTATGACTAGGAAATCGGTTTTTAATACGTTCAATTTACGCGAATCAAACACGTTAAGCAGGGCTTAGTACCTGCTTAACGTGTATTTATTATTAAATAAGCGCTGCCAACAAACCAAACAAGCCACCAAATACCCCACCCCATACAACGAGCCAGCCTAAGTGTTCGCGGATCATAGTTTGAATTATTTCTTTTACCATTTTAGGGGTGAGTTCATCTAAGCGTTCATCCACTAATTTGAGTACTGTATTATGTAAATTTTCCGCGTTGTTGCCTTGAGTAAGCATATCGCTTAGTAGCATTTTAAAATCGTCGGTGCCGCTTATTTGCACCAGTGATAATTGCATTTTTTCGATAAATTTTTCTCGCATTGGCTCAACGGCTTCAGTGCCGCCAAACATTGCCAGCATGCTGCCAAATTGTGATTGCTCTATCACCACTAACAAATTATCGAAAGCGGGATTTAAATCTACCTTTTCAATTACCGCTTCAAAGTCTATCGTTGGCTGCGCCTTGCTTAGAAGCTTGTCTATTTTATGCTCAGAAAAGAACTCCGTAAGTATTAAATTTCTTATAGCTACTTTAAAGCTTTCAAACTTGAGCGCAATCACCCCCGATCCATATAAAAACGGGACTTTTTCAAATAGCATATGAATAGCGAGTAAGTTTGTAACCGCACCAGAGAGTGCAAATAAGCCCACCGAAAGTACAATGGCTTGATCAAATACAAAACCAATAACAACACAACACGCTGCCAATAAGTTAGTGATAAAACTTTTATTCATTTTTATTCCATTTCAGTGATTTGTATCAGAAATTGATAGTCTTAATTTTACACCGATTAATTTGTTTATTTAATCCCTTTTTGCCATAGTTTATTTATAGGTTTAAAAGGTGAGCAATTGTTATGTGGAAAACAATCAATCAACAGATCAGCCAAGCTATCCATTACGATTTTAAACACACCCATAAACGTCAGTTGCAAAACACATCAACCGATAAGCTTTTCCATATAAGTGATGGCAAGCACAATTATTTAGTTAAAATTGCGCAAAAAAATGAGCTTGATCGCTTTGAAGCACAAGCACAGGGCTTAAAACAACTCACTCAAAACAGTATATTTATGGTGCCCGACTGTATTACAACTGGCGCCAATATAGAATATGCGTTTATTGTATTAGAGTGGCTTACACTTGATGACCTTCCCCACACGCATTGGTCAACGATGGGTGAACACCTTGCCATGTTACATCAAAAACACGAGCAAGCGATGTTTGGTTTTGATACAGACAATTATTTAAGCTCTACGCCTCAACCAAATCAATGGCATAAAAAATGGGATGTATTTTTTGCAGAAGAACGTATTGGTTGGCAATTACAGCTATTAGCTGAAAAAGACATTGTGCTGGCAGACCCAGAACAACTGATAAATTTAGTAAAAGAGCAACTGCATAATCATCATGTTTTGCCCTCATTATTACATGGCGACTTTTGGCGCGGAAACATGGGATTTGTAAATAATATTCCGACCCTATTTGACCCTGCCTGCTATTACGGTGATCGGGAGGTCGATATTGCTATGAGTGAGCTTTTTGCCCCATTACCCGATGAATTTTATAACGCCTATGATCACCATTATCCACTCTCTCAGAACTACCAACATCGCAAGCTTATTTATCAGCTTTACCCTATTTTAAACCATGCCAATATTTATGCAGGCCATTACTTAAATCAGGCTAAAGAACACGTTGAAAAACTACTAAACTTAAATAAATGAGTAAACAAAATATAAGCACTATACTTATACTTGAACTCTAAAAAATAAATCTATTCGAGCGTTATTTTTAACGCTAATTGCATTAAATTTACTTGTAATAAATCAATGTTGATAGCTCAATATGAGTAAATCATTTAGTCAGAGTTCAAGCTACTTAGTATTAAGCCGTTATGTGCTATCTAGGTAAAATAACTTAATTTTTAAGGGGGTGTTATGAAAGACTTTTTATCACAACGTATCGCCTGCCCACATTGTGGACACCATATTCATTTAGACCTTGATGCCAGTATGGGCGACCAAGACTACTATGAAGAATGCAGTGCTTGCTGTAATCTAATTCATTTAAATATGCATATAGACTATGCACGTAATAAGTTAGAGTTACACGTGGACAGCGATGACGAACAAATATTTTAGCTATGTTGGCGCATGTAGTTTTCGACGGTGTTTATAATAGTGTATGTTTGCTGATCAACTTCTATATTAAATTCATCACCTACAACGGCTGCACCTAAATTAGTAATATCGAGTGTTTCTGGTATTAAGTGTAACCAAAAGCCATGCTCATCAATATTGCCAACCGTTAAACTGGCGCCATTAATAGATACAAACCCTTTGTATAACACATATTTTTGCCATTTTTTTGGAAGGCTAAGCTGCATTTTGTAGTTATTTTCTAGTTTAACTATTTGCACTATTTTGGCAGTACAATGAATATGGCCAGAGACTATGTGCCCACCCAGCTCAGTACCAAACGACACAGAACGCTCGTAATTGACTAAACTACCCAATTCCAGTTGTCCAAGGTTAGTAAGCTGCAGAGTTTCGTCAATAACATCAAAATGCACTTGAGCCACCACATCTTGATTACTAAGCTCTACTTTAACTACCGTTAAGCAGCAACCATTTATAGCGATGCTAGCACCTAAGTCTAAATGCTTTACGTATTGTTCATTAACAGAAACGACTAAACGTAATACTCCCTGCGTATGGGTTCTAGAGACTACTGTTGCTTGAGTTTGAATAATACCGGTAAACATAAAAATCGCTTCTCTTTCTAACAAAGTGCTAGTTTAACGTATCAATCGCTAAAATAATTCACTTAATAGCACTTTTATTCGCAACAAAAGTAAGCTTATGCAGCAATTTAATAGATTCGCTGATTGTCTACATAGATAGAGTAATCACAATAGATTACAATGCGCCCATGTTTTTCTGAATAGCTGTTTTTTATGACTTTTTGTAGTTGGGAAGCTAAACGTTTACTTTCCCTCGCCTTTCCCGTTTTTTTAGCACAAGTGACCTTAGTATTAATGTCAGTGGTTGATACCATTATGGCCGGACAAGTGAGTCCAACCGATCTCGCTGCCCTCTCAATTGCTACAGGAATATGGAACCCAATTTTATTAGCAATACAAGGTATTCTATTAGCCCTAACGGGAGTCATTGCTCAATTTGCGGGTGCTAAAGACCGCAACGGCATTAGCCATTATTTTCAGCAAGCGCTTTATTTAACGCTCCTTTTGAGTATTGCAGGTTTTTGTGCTGCCCAGCTTGCCAACACCGTTATTTTACAGCTTGATACTAGCCCGGCGATTGCGGGACTTGCTTTTGATTACATTCATTTTGTTAAATGGGGTGTATTTGGTTTTTTAATTTTTACCGTGTATAGAAATATGACCGAAGGCATGGGGATGACCAAGCCTGCGTTTTATATCAGCCTACTCGGACTTGCGGTAAATATCCCACTCAATTATATTTTTATTAAGGGCTTATTTGGTCTACCCGCATTTGGGGGCGCTGGCTGTGGTATTGCCACCGCACTGGTATTTACTGTAATGGCTATTGCGCAAGTTACTTATTGCCAGCTGAGTAAAAAAATAGATGCCAAAGGCTTATTAACTGGCTTTGAAAAACCCAATTTTAAAACCATTGGTATTATTACCAAACTCGGTATTCCTATTTCACTCGCTACTTTTTTTGAAGTGACCTTGTTTGCCTGTATTCCCCTGTTTATTGCGCATTTGGGTGCGGTGGCTGTGTCTGGCCATCAAATTGCAGCCAGTGTGACTGCACTATTATTTATGATGCCTCTGAGCCTCTCAATTGCCATTAGCATACGAATTGGTAATTTATTTGGGCAAAATCATTTAGATCAATTAAAAGTAGCGGTATCGACAAGTTATATTATGGCGGCTATGGTCGCGTTGTTTATCGCTTTTATTACATTTGTAGGGCGTGACGTGATCAGCCAATTATATAGCGATAGCCCTGCGGTACTTGCGCTTGCTTCATCAATTATGATTTTAGCCTGTATTTACCAACTTCCTGATGCATTACAGGTAGCTGCAAACGGTATTTTACGTGGTTTAAAACACACAGCGCCGATTTCGTATATCACTTTTATTTCTTATTGGTTAATCGGCTTTAGTTTAGGCTACGTATTAGCAAGAACAGACATGATAGTGCCAGCAATGGGCCCGCATGGTTTTTGGATAGGCATTATCGTTGGCCTATCAGTTGCAGCTATACTACTGATGCTGACCGTTCATAGGCGATTTAAACGTGAACCATTTATTCTCACTTAAACAATCAATCTATACCAAACTGCCGCTTAATTGGTTATTGGCGGCATGTTGTATGGTGCTTTTGGGCTGCTCAGAGCAGCCCAGTGAGGCAAATAAAACCTATTTGTCTCGCTTGAGTAATACCTTACAAACGCCTGAGCCACACACAAAGCCACTGCAACAATTAGCCTTAATAGAGCCAGTTGAAGCGTTGCAACCTGCCATTAAAATTGGCATAACTGAACTAGCTGGTATTAGCCAATGTAAACTTAACGTTCTGATAAGCGAGCATAATAATCAATTAGGCAAAACAGCCACCGCTGCTAGCCAATTGAAGTACCAAATAGATTTTATTCAAAGCGCGCAAAACTGTTTAAACACCTTAGATAAACAAAGCAACGTTCACAGTAAAATTGCAGCGGCAAAAACCCAAAAACAAACTCAACTCGCTCATTATTTTAATAATGTTTTATATAGTGAACCTGAACTGAGCAGCACTTGGCAGCTTACTGGCCAAGAACTCAGCACTCAACCGGCTGGGTTTAGTGACACGGTTGAGGCGCTTAAAAAGCTAACGACCATTAAACACCAAATAGAAACTAAAGGGAGTATGGCAATAAACAGCGATGATATTTTGTCAGCGCTTGAACCGCTCAACAGATACAAATTTGACCAACAGCTTATTCAAGCTGCGCGAGAACAAATTAGCTTAAATCATACAGCAACCCAGTTTGTAAATTCATTAGTAGTAGAAGATATTTGCCCTAAAGGGAAAAACAAGCAGCAGGCTAAAATTGTCAGTAATATATTTAATAAATATTATTTAAAACAAATACAGCCTTATCAAGCACAGCTGAGCGGGTATTTAGAAACATTGCAGCCGCTTTATATGCAGCTATGGTTTAATCAAGCAGTGAGTAGTGAAGCGGTAAATGCCCTACTTGACCCAAATTCTAACAACTTACTCTCTCAGCTAAAAGCGTCAGCAAAAGAGCATGTTATCTGGTGGCAAAAATTTTATAAAACGTGCGAAATCAGTCCAATATGAATAAAAAAACGGCAAATAAACTTAAAAACCATAAACATGCTTGATTCACCACTCATCACGCTATATATTAGCGACCGTTGTTAAGCAATTAACAATTCTTAAATACATGCAGTACGACTGTAGCTCAGTTGGGCGAGATTGGACCGAAGCGAAGCTTCGCAGCCGAACGAGGTGGAGGCAGGACGCCGACAGGATGAAGCTTCATGGATGAATTAAATAGTACGTAAACTCATAGTACGACTGTAGCTCAGTTGGTTAGAGCACTACCTTGACATGGTAGGGGTCGGTGGTTCGAATCCACTCAGTCGTACCAAATTTTTAAAGATTTAATTAAAGTACGTTGAA